>NZ_JBPAXY010000004.1:0-565047 GCF_050897975.1 Pseudooceanicola aquaeponti | reverse complement strand
ACACCCAGAACCTCGCCCAGCATGGCTCCTCCGAATAAGACACGTGCATAACGACGTCGTTATGCACGTGTCTTACCTCGGAACCCCAGCCTCAGGCAGGCGGCCCCAATCGGTCGGTTACAATTCAGGTAGCCTTGCCCGTCGACGATTTGCCGCTTTGGCGACGTCTGGAGTAGAACGTTCACGTTGCCTGCCGCCTTCATCGCATCAAAAAACGGTGCGCCAAGACGTTCATTGGCAAACCTGTCCCAATCAATCTCAGCGTTCTGGTTTCTTGCGGTTTGACAATAGCCGATCTCTTTGAGGCCAAATTCAAGGCGCATCATGACCTTGAAGAGCCGGTCGGCTCGTGCCGGGTGTTCACTGGTCTTTGAATAGTTCACCTCAACACCCGCCAAAACCGTCGCCTCCTGCTGGACGTTAACCATCACTATTTGCTTCACTACAGGTAGCATTCAATGTCCGCTTCCGGCAAGCTGACCTGCGGCAATGAGGCCGATATGAGCGTCTGGTATGGGCCGAAATTTCTTGGCGAATTTAGAACGAATGTACCCGGAATCGCATCAACTTACTGCGCCTGCCTTCCCTCATACGATCACACCACGCGCAATGAAGTTCGGCTGTCCTCCTCGGCATGCCGCCCTCGCAAGACACCGCTAGCCGTCGCCACAGCCAGACATGCAAACGGCCTCGGGTACTCTCCGAGGCCGTTTCTTGATCATCTCAGCCAAAATGACCTTGTGAGACGGTTAGGTCATGTCGCGTGGCACGCCACAAGCGGGATCGCCCCCCCTTCAGCTCAACCGCATTTGCTGTGGCCGCAGCTGGTGCAGGTCATGCAGCCCTCGATCATCGCCAGGGTGTACTGGCCGCAGCTCGGGCAGGCCTTGCCGCGCTTCGGACTGGTGCCGCCCGCGCCGGTGTCCAGGCCCACCACATTGGCAGCCGGGTCACTTTTCAGGCCCAGGCCCTCGCTTTCCAGGAAGCCGGTGGCGATCATGTGGGTCTCGATCACGCCGCCGATCGCCGCCAGGATCGAGGGGATGTACTTGCCCTTGATCCAGGCGCCACCGCGCGGGTCGAAGACCGCCTTCAGCTCTTCCACCACGAAGGAGACATCGCCGCCGCGCCGGAACACCGCTGAGATCATCCGCGTCAGGGCCACGGTCCAGGCGTAATGCTCCATGTTCTTGGAGTTGATGAAGACCTCGAAGGGGCGGCGATGGCCGCCGATCACCACATCGTTGATGGTGATATAGATGGCGTGTTCGCTGTCGGGCCACTTCAGCTTGTAGGTATTGCCCTCCAGCGCCGCCGGACGGTCGAGCGGTTCGGCCATGTAGACCACCTCGCCGCCCTCTTGGGGCATCTCGGGCTTGGCCTCTTCCTTCTTGTCCTCGACCGACAGGACAGAGCCGGTGATGTCGTTCGGACGGTAGGTGGTGCAGCCCTTGCAGCCCGTTTCATAGGCCTGCATGTAGACGTCCTTGAAGGCGTCGAAGCTGATGTCCTCGGGGCAGTTGATGGTCTTGGAGATGGACGAGTCGACCCATTTCTGCGCCGCCGCCTGCATCTTGACGTGATCGGCGGGGGCCAGGGTCTGGGCGTTGACGAAGTAGTCCGGCAGGGGCGCGTCGCCCTTCACGTCCTTCCACATCTGCACCGCGTAATCGACGACCTTCTCCTCGGTGCGCGAGCCGTCCTTTTGCAGCACCTTGCGGGTGTATTCATAGGCGAAGACCGGCTCGATCCCCGAGCTGACGTTGCCCGCATAAAGGCTGATCGTGCCCGTGGGGGCGATCGAGGTCAGAAGGGCGTTGCGGATGCCATGCTCAGCCACCGCCGCGCGCACGTCCTCATCCATCGCCTGCATGGTGCCCGAGGCCAGATAGGCATCGCGGTCGAAGAGCGGGAAGGCGCCCTTTTCCTTCGCCAGGTCGACCGAGGCCAGATAGGCCGAGCGCGCGATCTGGCGCAGCCATTCCTCGGTCTGGGCGGCGGCCGCGTCGCTGCCATAGCGCTGGCCCACCATCAGCAGGGCATCGGCCAGACCGGTGACGCCGAGGCCGATGCGGCGCTTGGCCTCGGCCTCGCGCGCCTGGGCCTCCAGCGGGAAGCCCGAGGCATCGACGGTGTTGTCCATCATCCGCACGGCGGTGCGCACCAGGCCGTCCAGCTGCGCCAGGTCCAGCTTGGCACCATCCTGGAAGGGTTGGGCCACCAGGCGGGCCAGGTTGATCGAGCCCAGCAGGCAGGCGCCATAGGGCGGCAGGGGCTGTTCGCCACAGGGGTTGGTGGCGGCGATGGTCTCGACGTATTGCAGGTTGTTCGCCTTGTTGATCCGGTCGATGAAGATCACGCCCGGCTCGGCGTAATCATAGGTCGCCTGCATGATCTTGTTCCAAAGCTCGCGCGCGGGCAGGGTCTGATAGACCTTGCTGTCAAAGACCAGCTCCCACGACCCATCGGCCTTCACCGCCTCCATGAAGGGATCGGTCACCAGCACGGACATGTTGAACATGCGCAGCCGCGCCGGATCGCGCTTGGCCTCGATGAACTTCTCGACGTCGGGGTGGTCGCAGCGCATGGTGGCCATCATCGCGCCGCGGCGGCTGCCTGCGGACATGATGGTGCGGCACATGGCATCCCAGACATCCATGAAAGACAGCGGGCCCGAGGCATCGGCGGCCACGCCCTTCACGTCCGCGCCGCGCGGCCGGATGGTCGAGAAGTCATAGCCGATGCCGCCACCCTGCTGCATGGTCAGCGCGGCCTCTTTCAGCATGTCGAAGATGCCGGCCATGCTGTCGGGCACGGTGCCCATGACAAAGCAGTTGAACAGGGTCACCTTGCGCTCGGTCCCGGCGCCTGCGGTGATGCGGCCTGCGGGCAGGAACTTGAAATCCTCCAGCGCGCCATAGAACACCTCTTCCCAGTGATCGGCGTCCTTTTCCACCGTGGCAAGGGCGCGCGCAATGCGGCGCCAGCTGTCTTCGACGCTGCGGTCCACGGGGCTGCCGTCAGCCTCCTTGAACCGGTATTTCATGTCCCAGACTTGTTCGGCGATCGGGGCGGCAAAGCGGCTCATCGGGGTCCCTTTCCGGGTGGCAGGTGTCGAGCGAAAGGATTACATCTTCGACCCGCTGGCGGCCAGCCTCCAGCAGCGGAGACTTGCGCGCCCGGGCGGGCGAGCTACCTTCCTAGTCGCCTCATTCGGCGGCTGCAACGAAGAATAGCCTGCGAACGCACACCACATATTGCATTCCGTTGCGTTTTCGCCACCATATATCGCGGGCGCCGCCGCGTCAAAGAAAGTGAAACAGGTTGTCCATGACTGTCCATCTGATCAAGCTAAGTGTCGGCACCGACTCGGTCGAGGATCTGGCCGCCTGGCAGGCCCTGCGGATCGAGCAGACCGGACAGGCGCCGCGCCATGTCACCCGCATGTGGCCCAAGCGCGAGGCCGAGATCCTCGATGGCGGGTCGATCTACTGGGTGATCAAGGGCCAGATCCAGGCGCGACAGAAGGTCGTCGCGCTGGAAGAGGTCGACCGGGGCGACGGCATCCGGCGCTGCGCCATCGTGCTGGACCCGACGATCTACCGCGTGGCGCCCAGCCAGCGGCGCCCCTTCCAGGGCTGGCGCTACCTGAAGCCCGAGGACGCCCCCCGCGACCTGCCCGCCACGCGCGGCGGCGACGACAGCCTGCCGCCCGAGCTGGACGCCGCCCTGGCCGAAATCGGCGTGATCTGAGGGCCCTCGGGCGCCCTGCCCTTGCCCCCCTGCCCCAGGCACAGAAAAACGGCCCGCGCATCGCACGGGCCGTTTTCTGTATCTCTTTCGCAATCGGGTCCGGCGTCGGGCCGGGGCCGATCAGAAGGCGGTGTTGATCGCGTCCAGCAGCGAGTTCGAGCGCGGGTCGAAGGCGCCGGCAGCAACCGAGTTCTGCGGCACGACCGGGCCGGACTTGTCGCCCAGCGGGAAGGTCAGGCCGAATTTCCACACGTCATAGCCACCGTCGGTGCCCAGCATGTCGATTTCGTTGCTGGTGTATTCGACGCTGGCCGAAAGCGGCATGTTGATCATCGAGGACATGTCATAGGCGACGCCGACACCCAGGATGGTCACGTCGACCACTTCGACGCTGCCGAAGGCACCGCCACCGAAGACGGTGAAGCCGTTGTAGTCATAGGCGGCGCCGATTTTCAGCATGTCCATGTCGATCTCGGTGCCCGACATGTCCAGGCGGCTGCGCGCCAGGCCACCGCCGACCAGCAGGTCTTCGGACACCAGGTAGGTGCCGCTGACACCCCAGTCGGTCACGTCCACGCCCGAGGGCAAATCCGGGTCGGTTTCGGTCTGACCGATGAAGGCCGAGACGTCCATCGCGCCGGTGGTGTAGCCACCCAGCAGGCCGAAGGAGGTGGCCGAAGCGTCGGCAAAGCCCAGGTCCAGCTTGGTGCGTTCGGCGTAGACACCGACATAGGCGCCATTGCTGAAGGTGTAGGTCGGGGTCAGGCCGACATAGCTCAGGTCCAGATCGGTGCTGACACCGTCGATGTCCAGGGTGCCCACGGTCAGGCCCATGCCCAGATCAAACCCGTTGCCGAAGGACAGCGTGCCCGCCACGTCCAGGGTCGGTGCATTGATGTCGGGGGCGCCGTCCAGCTGGCCCTTGCCCTCGCCCCAGGCATAGCCAAGGGTCACGGCACCATCGAAGGAAATCTGCGCGGCAGCCGCACCGGCCAGGCCGGACAGCAGCGCACCAAATGCAACGCTTTTGATCAGAGTAGTCATCTCGAGAACCTCTTAAATAGTCTTTTTACCGGCGGCGTTCTGCCTCCGCTCTGCCCCCTGATAGGCGCAGCTGCGAACCGAAGAGAAGCACCGCCTGACGCGCATTCGCGGCGTCGTTGCAAATTGATCACGTATTGGGAGCACCCCCCTCGGCAGAGCACCGCCCAAAATGGTTAATTCCGGCAAAATCCCGCCGAGAAGAGCCCAGGGGCCTGCGACAGACCGCGCAGTCAAAGCTTGGAACAAAGGGAAGACGCCCGTCCCGGCGCGACGCGCCCCGAAGACGGGCCCAGAGTCGGGAGCCGGGCCGGAAGCGGGGCTGAGGGGGCGCGCGGGACCTTCTGCGCCCGCGCGGGACCGGGCCACAGGCCGGGCCCCGCGCCGCTGCGATCAGTCCAGGTCGAGGCGGCGGATCAGCTGCGCCAGCACCGCACGGTCGGCTTCATCCATCGGCGCACTGCGCGACCGGAACAGCGTCGCCTGGCTTTTCAGCACCAGGCCGTCGCCAAGGATCTTCAGGTGGTTCGCGCGCAGGGTTTCCCCGGTGGTGGTGATGTCGGCCACCGCCTCGGCGGTCTCGTTCTTCACCGTGCCCTCGGTGGCACCCTGACTGTCCACCAGCTGGTAGTCGGCCACCCCGTGGGATTTCAGGAAATCGCGCACCAGGCGGTGATACTTGGTGGCGATGCGCAGGCGGAACCCATGGCGGCGGCGGAAGACCGCGGCGGCCTCGTCAAGGTCGTCCAGCGTGTCCACGTCGACCCACAGTTGCGGCACGGCGATGATCAGATCCGCATGGCCGAAGCCCAGCTCGGCCAGTTCCTCGACCCGCTGTTCCCACTGGCCCAGCTTCTCGCGCACCAGGTCGATGCCGGTCACCCCCAGGTGGATCCGGCCCGCGTTCAGCTCACGCGGGATCTCGCCCGCCGACAGAAGCACCAGCTCGACGCCCTCGATCCCCTCGACCTTGCCCGCATATTCGCGGTCGCTGCCTGCCCGGCCCAAGGTGATGCCCCGGCTGCCGAACCAGTCAAAGGTCTTCTCCATCAGCCGTCCCTTGGACGGCACACCCAGCTTCAGGCTCATGCCGCGTCCTCCAGTTCGACCATCAGGCCGGGGCGCAGGATGCCGCCCACGGCAGGAATGCCCTGCGGCTTGCCCGCGCTGCGGCCCAGCTCGCGGGTCAGCGCGTCATAGCGCCCCCCCGAAGCCACCGCCGGCAGATCCGGCCGGCCCGCGACGACAAAGCCGAAGACGAAGCCGTCGTAATATTCCATGTGGGTGCGGCCATAGCTGGCTTCGAACTCCAGCGCCTCGACGTCGACCCCGTACTGCGCCAGGGCCCCGGCGCGGCGGTTCAGCCGTTCGACCGCGCCCGAGATGGCGGGCATGTCGACGGCGATGTCGCGCAGATGCTCCAGCGCATTGGGCAGGGTCTCGCGCAGCGACAGGATGGCCTCGATCAGCTCGATCTCGACCCCGGGCAGCGGTCCTTCGGCAGCATCGGCGCGAAGCGCCTCCAGCCGGGCCTCGATCTCGGCCCGATCGCGCAGCCCGATCTCGGGGCCCGCGCCCGCGAAGGGGTCGGCCTTGGCCAGCAGCGCCTGACGGCTGGGCGGGAAGGGCGTGCGACCGGCGAAGCGATCCAGAAGCTGCTTGAACCGCGCCGGGCGCCACAGGTGGCGGCGCAGGGCGCGCTTGCGCGCCTCCGAGGTCGACAGCCCCTCGACCGCCGCCGACAGGATGCCGATATCGCCCGTGGTGGCGCGCAGCCCCGCCTTTTCGCGCAGCGGCTCGACCGCGTCGCGCATCCGGGCAAAGACCTCGGCATCGGCGGCCTCGGTGTCCGAGCCATCGAAGATCTCGAAGCCCACTTGCAGGTATTCGTTGGCCCGCGCCTCATCCTCTTCCTGGCGGCGGAAGACCTCGCCGGAATAAGTGTAGCGGGCCGGTTCGGCGCCTCCGGCCATGTGCATCTGCACCACCGGCACGGTGAAGTCGGGGCGCAGCATCTGTTCGCCGCGCAGCGCGTCCGAGGTGGTATAGGCGCGGGCCCGCAGGTCCTCGCCATAAAGATCCAAGAGCGCCTCGGCCGACAGCAGCACCGGGGCGTCGACCACCGCGGCGCCCGCGGCCTCGAACCCGGCGCGCAGATCGGCGGCGCGCGCCTTGACGCGGGCCCGGTCAGGGGAACGATAGGGCATCAGACGGTCCCTTCAGGGGCATAGCTGGCCAGGATCTCGGCGATCTTCGGCACCATCTCGGTGCGGGGCACCTCGAACTGGCTGGGCCGTTCCTTCCACTCTTCCAGGGTGGCGTTCTCGGCGATCTTGGCGCCCAGGATCAGGTCCTTGATCTGCACCACGCCGCGCGCCTTCTCGTCCTCGCCCTCGATCACGGCGACGGGCGAGTTGCGCTTGTCCGCATATTTCAGCTGGTTGCCGAAGTTCTTGGGGTTGCCCAAATAGACCTCGGCGCGGATCCCGGCCTGGCGCAGTTCCGACACGATGGCCTGGTAGTCACCCATGCGGGTCTTGTCCATCACGGTGACCACGACCGGCCCCTGCGCCCCGCCACCGACACGGCCCTTGGCGCGCAGCGCGGCCAGCAGGCGGTCCACGCCGATGGAGATTCCCGTCGCCGGCACTTCCTGCCCGGTGAACCGCTTCACCAGACCGTCATAGCGCCCGCCGCCCGAGACCGAGCCGAACTGCCGCTTGCGGCCCTTCTCGTCGAGGATCTCGAAGGTCAGCTCGGCCTCGAAGACCGGGCCGGTGTAGTAGCCAAGGCCGCGCACGACCGAGGGGTCGATGACGATGCGGTCATCGCCATAGCCCTGGGCCGCGACCAGACCGGCGATCTCGGCCAGCTCGTCCACGCCTTCGGCGCCCACGGCGCTGTCGCCCACGGCGGCGCGCAGGTTTTCCAGCGTCTGGGCCACGGTGGCACCCTTCGAGGTCAGGAAGGCGATGACCGGCTCGGCCTGTGCCTCGTCCAGCCCGACGCCGTCGATATAGGCGCCCGAGGCGTCCAGGCGGCCCTTGCCCAGCAGCTGGCGCACGCCCTCTTCGCCGACCTTGTCGAACTTGTCGATGGTGCGCAGCACGTCGGCGGCCTGGCCCTCGTCCGTGACGCCCATAGCCTCTAGCACACCGTTCAGAACCTTCCGGTTGTTGACCCGGATGATGTAATCGCCGCGCGGGATGCCGACCTCTTCCAGGCAGTCGGCCAGCATGGCGCAGATCTCGGCATCGGCGGCCACGGTGGCGGCGCCGACGGTATCCGCATCGCACTGGTAGAACTGGCGGAAACGACCCGGCCCGGGTTTCTCGTTGCGCCAGACGGGGCCCATGGCAAAACGGCGGTAGGGGGTGGGCAGGTCGTTGCGGTGCTGCGCATAGACCCGCGCCAGCGGCGCCGTCAGGTCATAGCGCAGGGCCAGCCAGTCGCCCTTGCCTTCCTCTTCGCCCTCTTGCCAGGCAAAGACACCCTCGTTCGGGCGGTCCACATCGGGCAGGAACTTGCCCAGGGCCTCGACGGTTTCCACCGCCGAGCTTTCCAGCGCCTCGAAGCCGTAACGATGGTAGACGGCGGCAATCTTTGCCAGCATCTCCGTGCGCTCCGTCACCTCCGTCCCGAAGTAATCCCGGAATCCCTTGGGGGTTTCCGCCTTGGGGCGCGGGGTCTTCTTCACCTTGGCCATCGTTTTCCCTCGCGGTTATCGCGCCCGGGGCATAGCCCATGGGCGGGGGCGGAGCAAGCCGGGGCGGCGGCAGGTCCGCCCCTCCCCCGCACACATACGTCAACGTCAGATTTCCTTAGCGCCCACGCCCATACGTGTTACCATCGCAGCCCCTGCCCGAAGGTACGGCGCAGTTAACTGGTTCGGAGGATAACGAATGAATGCCCTGGAAGAGCAGATCGCCCATCTGACACGGACGGTCGATGACCTGTCCGATGCCGTGGCGCGACAGCAGGGAGAGATCATGATGCTGACCCGTCGTGTGCAGATGCTGATGGAGCGGGAAGCAGAGCGTGAGGCCAATTCGGCGGGCAGTGTCTTTGTCGGGGATGAACGCCCGCCCCACTACTGAACCAAAGGCGCCCTGCCCCGCAGCCCGGCTGCGGGGCAGGCCGCCAGATCGACCCCGGGAGGGCGCGCCCACGCCATCGCCAAGCGCGCGCGCCCCGGCCCGGTCAGACCTCTTCCACCGCCAGCACGCCCGGCAGCGACTTGATCGCCCCCTTGATCTGCGGCGTCACCGGATATTCGGCATGGGCGTCCACCTCGACCTCGCCGGGCAGGGCCGGATCCATCAGGCAGAACAGGATCGGCCCCTTGGTCACCCCGCGCACCGTCTCGGCCGAACCTTCCAGCACGCTGGCCACCGAGGGGATCGCCCCCGCCGCCTCGACGAAGATCTTCAGCCCCACGGCCCCCGCTTCGGTCACCACCCCGTCCATCGGCGCGATGGAGCGGGCCAGCAGCTTTAGCTGATCGGCCTCGACATTGGCCTCGACCTGGATCACCACCTTCTCGCCGTTCTCCAGGAAGTCGCGGGATTTCTCCAGCGTTTCCGAGAAGATCGTCACCTCGTAGGCCCCTGTCGGGTCGCTGAGCTGGGCAAAGGCAAAACGGTTGCCGCGCGCCGACTTGCGTTCCTGCCGCCCCGTCACGATACCCGCCAGCTTGGCGATCACCGGCTGGTCCATGGCCAGCTTGTGCACCTCGTCCAGCGTCTTGACCTGCTTGCGCTTCAGCGCGCCCATGTAGTCGTCCAGCGGGTGGCCCGACAGGTAGAAGCCGATGGCCTTGAACTCTTCCGCCAGCCGTTCTGCGGGCATCCAGTCGTTCACGGGGGCCAGGCGCGGTTCCGGCAAATCGTCGCCCGCATCGCCGAACAGCGACACCTGGTTCGAGCTTTTCTGCTCCCAATGGGCGGCCGAGTAGGACACCAGCCCCTCCAGGCTTTCGAAGATCCGGCGGCGGTTGCGGTCCAGCTCGTCAAAGGCGCCGGCGCGGGCCAGCATCTCCAGCGGGCGCTTGCCGACCTTCTTCAGCTCGACCCGGCGGGCAAAGTCGAAGATCGTCGCGAAGGGCTTCTCGACCCCGTCCACCACGCGGCCCGTCTCGATCAGGCGCATCGCCTCGACACCGACGTTTTTCAGCGCGCCCAGCCCATAGACCAGCGCCCCGTCCACCACCTTGAACATCGCATCAGAGCGGTTCACGCAGGGCGGCACATAGGGCAGATCCAGGCCCTTCTTCACCTCCTGGAAATAGATGGTCAGCTTGTCCGTCAGGTGAATATCGCAGTTCATAACGCCCGCCATGAACTCGACCGGGTGGTTGGCCTTCAGCCAGGCGGTGTAATAGCTGACCACCGCATAGGCGGCGGCGTGGGATTTGTTGAAGCCGTAGTTGGCGAATTTCTCCAGCAGGTCGAAAACCTCGGAGGCCTTCTTCTTGTCGACGCCGTTCTTGGCCGCGCCCTGTTCGAACTTGGGCCGTTCGGCATCCATCGCCTCTTTGATCTTCTTACCCATGGCGCGGCGCAGCAGGTCGGCGCCGCCAAGCGAATAGCCCGCCATCACCTGGGCGATCTGCATCACCTGTTCCTGGTAGACGATAATGCCCTGGGTTTCGGCCAGGATGTGGTCGATACTCTCGTGAACCGAGGTGATCTCGCGCAGCCCGTTCTTGACCTCGCAGTAGACCGGGATGTTCTCCATCGGACCGGGACGATAGAGCGCCACAAGCGCCACGATGTCCTCGATACAGGTCGGCTTCATCTGCTTCAGCGCGTCCATCATGCCGGTGGATTCCACCTGGAACACGGCCACCGTCTTGGCGCGGGCGTAAAGCTTGTAGGTCTTCTCGTCGTCCAGCGGGATCAGGTTGATCTGGTTCTCGCCGCCGGGCGTGGGTTCATAGAGCTGGGTGCCATCGGCGGCCACATGCAGGTCGCGGCCAGAGCGGTGGATCTGCTGGATGGCGTTCTGGATCACGGTCAGGGTCTTCAGACCCAGGAAGTCGAACTTCACCAGACCGGCCTGTTCGACCCATTTCATGTTGAACTGGGTCGCGGGCATGTCCGACCGCGGATCCTGATACAGCGGCACCAGCTGGTCGGTAGGCCGGTCGGCGATGACCACCCCCGCCGCGTGGGTCGAGGCGTTCCGAAGCAGGCCCTCGACCTGCTGGCCATAGGTCAGCAGGCGGTTCACCACCTCTTCGTTGCGCGCCTCTTCCGCCAGGCGCGGCTCGTCCCGCAGGGCCTGTTCGATGGAAACGGGTTTCACCCCCTCCACCGGGATCAGCTTGGACAGCCGGTCGACCTGGCCATAGGGCATCTGCAAGACGCGCCCGATGTCGCGCACGGCGGCCTTGGACAGCAGCGCACCGAAGGTGATGATCTGCCCCACCTTGTCGCGGCCGTACTTCTCTTGCACGTAGCGGATCACCTCTTCGCGGCGATCCATGCAGAAGTCGATGTCGAAGTCGGGCATCGACACCCGTTCCGGGTTCAGGAAGCGTTCGAAGAGCAGCGAGTAACGCATCGGGTCAAGGTCGGTGATGGTCAGCGCATAGGCCACCAGGCTACCGGCCCCCGAGCCCCGCCCCGGCCCCACCGGAATGTCGTGATCCTTGGCCCATTTGATGAAGTCGGCAACGATCAGGAAGTAGCCCGGGAACCCCATCCCCTCGATGATGCCCAGCTCGAAATCCAGCCGCTTCTGGTATTCTTCGACCGAGACCGCATGGGGGATCACCTCCAGCCGGTTCTTCAGACCCTCATTGGCCTGACGGCGCAGTTCCTCGACCTCGTCATCGGCGAATTTCGGCAGGATGGGGTCGCGGCGATAGGCCATGAAGGCACAGCGGCGGGCGATCTCGACGGTGTTCTCGATCGCCTCGGGCAGATCGGCAAAGAGCGTCGCCATTTCCTGCGGCGACTTGAAATAGTGCTGCGGCGTCAACCGGCGGCGCGGCTCGGCCTGGTCGACATAGGCGCCCTCGGCGATACAGATCAGCGCGTCATGGGCCTCGTACATGTCGGTGGTGGGGAAATAGACATCGTTGGTCGCCACCAGAGGCAGCTCCATCGCATAGGCCATTTCCACGAAACCGCGTTCGGTCAGCTGTTCGGCCTGCGGCAGGCCGTCCTCGCCCGGGTGGCGTTGCAGCTCGACATACAGACGGTCGGGATAGGCCTGCGCCAGCCGGGTCAGCATCGCCTGGGCCTCGGGGCGGTGCCCGGTCTGCAACAGCGCGCCCACCGGGCCGTCAGGGCCGCCGGTCAGGCAGATCAGCCCTTCGGAATACTGCTCCAGCTCGGCCAGGGTGACGGTGGGCAGGGCCCCGTGCTTGTCCAGGTAGAGGCACGAGTTCAGCTTCATGATGTTCTCGTAGCCGCGTTCGTTCTGCGCCAGCAGGACCAGCGGGCCGGGGGGCTGCACCTTCTCGCCCGGCTGCGCCTCGTGCCAGGCGACCGAGACCTGGCAGCCGATGATCGGCTGCACGCCCTGCCCGCTGGCGGTGACGGAAAATTCCAGCGCCGCAAAGCAGTTGTTGGTGTCGGTCACGGCGACCGCGGGCATGTCCATCTTCTGGCACAGGCCCGGCAGCTTCTTCAGCCGCACGGCCCCTTCCAGGAGGGAGTATTCGGTATGGACGCGGAGGTGAATGAATCGGGGCTCGCTCATCCTTCCTGTTCTAGGCGCGGCGCGGGGGGCCAACAAGGGCCACGCCGCCCCGGCGGCCGGGCCCCGCCGCCGCATGGCCCGGCCGCGTGGCGCCGGACAAAGGCCAAACCGTGGGCAGCCGCCCGAAAAAGCGGCAGTATACAGGCGGGAAAGGCTTGCCAAGCGGCCCCTGCGCCGCTTTTCTGGGCGACACTACGGGGAACGCCGCCACTCCTACGCCGCATCGGAGAGGCACGACAGGCGCAATGGGTATCGCGGCGGTGATGACCGATATGACACTCTCCTTTCACCTGAACGGAGACCGGGTGGACCTGCACGGGGCCGAGCCCACGATGACGCTGCTTGACTGGCTGCGGATCGAGCGGGGCCTGACCGGCACTAAGGAAGGCTGCAACGAGGGCGATTGCGGCGCCTGTACGGTGATGGTCACCGACGAGGCCGGGCCGCGCGCGCTGAACGCCTGCATCCTGTTCCTGCCGCAGTTGCAGGGCAAATCCGTCACCACGGTCGAGGGGCTGGCGCCGCCCTCGGGCGGGCTGCATCCGGTGCAACAGGCGATGGTCGATCACCACGGCTCGCAATGCGGTTTCTGCACCCCGGGTTTCACCGTGTCGATGGCCACCGCCCAGCTGACCGGCGAGACCGATCACGATCTGACCCTGGCGGGCAACCTCTGCCGCTGCACCGGCTATGCGCCGATCATCCGCGCCGCGGAAGAGGCGGCGACGAAACCCGCGCCCGCGCATCTGCCGACCAGTTTCAAGATGCCGGTGGACGCCCCCGGCCCCGCCTTCCAGCCCGAGAGCGCCGACGACCTGGCCGCCTGGTATGCCGCCCATCCCGAGGCCACGCTGGTGGCCGGCGCCACCGACCTGGGCCTGCATGTGACAAAGCAGATGCGCGATCTGGGCGAGGTCGCCTTCCTCAACCGCTGCGCCGATCTGAAGGGCGTGACGGTAACCGAGGACGCGATCCGCATCGGCGCCATGACCACCTGGTCCGAGCTGCTGCCCCAGATCGCCCCCTATCATCCCGGTCTGGCCGCCATGCTGCGCCGCTTCGCCTCTGTCCAGGTGCGCAATGCGGCCACCGTGGGCGGCAATATCGCCAATGGCTCGCCCATCGGGGACGGGCCGCCCGCGCTGATCGCGCTGAATGCCACGCTGCACCTGCGCCAGGGCGACAGCCGCCGCGCCCTGCCGCTGGCCGATTTCTTCCTCGACTACGGCCGCCAGGACCGCGCGCCGGGCGAGTTTGTCGAGGCCGTCACCATTCCGCGCCAGCCCGACCGGCTGGCCTGTTACAAGCTGTCGAAACGGTTCGACCAGGACATCAGCGCCGTCTGTGGCTGTTTCAATATCACCGTCGAGGACGGCAGGGTGAGCGAGGCCCGCATCGCCTTTGGCGGCATGGCCGGGATCCCCAAACGCGCCGCCCATGTCGAGGCCGCCCTGCTGGGCAAACCCTGGACCCAGGACACCCTTTGCGCCGTCTGGCCCGAGTGGGAGAAGGACTTTACGCCGATGTCCGACATGCGCGCCTCGGCCGCCTACCGGCTGACCGCCGCCCGCAACATGCTGAGCCGCTATTTCCTGGCCGATCTGGGCCAGCCCGTCGACGTGCTGGAGATCGAGGCATGACCGAGCAAGTCCGCAAGCCCCTGCCCCATGATTCCGGCCCGCTGCATGTGACGGGCCGCGCCCGCTATATCGACGACATCCCCCTGCCCGCCGACACGCTGCACCTGGCCTTCGGCACCTCGCCCGTGGCCCGGGGCAAGATCACCTCTCTTGACCTGGGCCCGGTGCGCGCCGCCCCCGGTGTCGTCGCGGTCTATGAGGCCGCCGATCTGCCCTTTGCCAATGACGTGGCCTCGGCCCCCGTCCATGACGAGCCGCTGCTGTCCACCGGCACGGTCAACTACGTGGGCCAGCCCATCTTCCTGGTCGCCGCCACCTCGCACCACGCCGCGCGCCGGGCCGCGACCCTGGCCAAGATCGAGATCGCCGAAGAGACGCCGATCCTGACCGTGGAAGAGGCGCTAGAGGCGCAAAGCTACATCGAATACCCGGCCCTGGTCTGGACCAAGGGCGATGCCGAGGCGGCGATCAAATCCGCCCCGCGCATCATCGAGGGCCGGATCGAGATGGGCGGGCAGGAACATTTCTACCTCGAAGGCCAGGCGGCCCTGGCCCTGCCGCAGGAAAACGGCGACGTGCTGGTCAATTCCTCGACCCAGCACCCGACCGAGATCCAGCACAAGGTGGCCGAGGCCATCGGGCGGCCCATGCACGCCGTGCGCGTCGAAAGCCGCCGCATGGGCGGGGGCTTTGGCGGCAAGGAAAGCCAAGGCAATGCGCTGGCCATCTCTTGCGCCGTGGTGGCCACGCTGACCGGGCGGCCCGCCAAGATGCGCTATGACCGCGACGACGACATGCAGATCACCGGCAAGCGCCATGATTTCCGCATCGACTATACCGTCGGCGTCGATGACAGGGGCCGCATCCTGGGCGTCGACTTCCGCCAGTACACCCGCGCGGGCTGGTCCCAGGACCTGACCCTGGCGGTGGCCGACCGCGCCATGCTGCACGCCGACAACGCCTATCTGCTGGAAAACGCCCGGATCGAAAGCCACCGTCTGCGCACCAACATGTGTTCCGCCACCGCCTATCGTGGCTTCGGCGGGCCGCAGGGCGTGGTGGGGATCGAACGCGTCCTCGACCATATCGCGCACGAGCTGCGCCTGGATCCGGTGGCGGTGCGGCAAGTGAACTACTACGCCGATTGCGCGCCGCTGACCGATGGCGACACGCCTGCCAAGGCCGCCGCCCCGGTGCAGACGACGCCCTACGGGATGCCGGTCACCGATTTCGCCCTGCACCGGATGACCGCGAAACTGCTGGACAGCGCCGACTATCAGGCGCGCAAGGCCGCCGTAGCGGCCTGGAACGCGGCCAATCCGGTGCTGAAAAAGGGGCTGGGCTTCAGCCCGGTGAAATTCGGCATCTCCTTCACCCTGACCCACCTGAACCAGGCGGGGGCGCTGGTGCATGTCTATCACGACGGCTCGGTACAGCTGAACCATGGCGGGACGGAAATGGGCCAGGGCCTGTTCCAGAAGGTGGCGCAGGTCGCCGCCTCGCGCTTTGGCATCGCGATGGAAGACGTGCGCATCACCGCCACGGACACCGCCAAGGTGCCCAATACCTCGGCCACGGCGGCCTCGTCGGGATCGGACCTGAACGGCATGGCGGTCAAGGCTGCCTGCGACACGATCCGCGACCGGATCGCGGGCGTGGTGGCAGGGGATAAGGGCGACCCCGCCCAGGTGATCTTTGCCGAGGGCATGGTGCGCCTGGGCGAGACCGAGATGACCTTTGCCCAGGCGGCCGAGCTGGCCTGGAAGGCGCAGGTCAGCCTGTCGGCCACCGGGTTCTACAAGACGCCGGATCTGAAGTGGAACCGGGAAACCGGTTTTGGCACGCCCTTCTACTACTTCGCCCATGGCGCGGCGCTGACCGAAGTGGTCGTCGACACGCTGACCGGCGAGAACCGCATCCTGCGCACCGACATCCTGCATGACGCGGGCGCCTCGCTGAACCCGGCGCTGGACGTGGGCCAGGTCGAGGGCGGCTACGTGCAGGGCGCGGGCTGGCTGACCACCGAGGAACTGGTCTGGGACGGCAAGGGGCGGCTGCGCACCCACGCCCCCAGCACCTACAAGATCCCCGCCTGTTCCGACCGGCCCCGCATCTTCAACGTGGCGCTTTGGGACGAGCCGAACCCGGCGGCCACCATCTATCGCTCCAAGGCCGTGGGCGAGCCGCCCTTTATGCTGGGCATTTCCGCCCTGCTGGCCCTGTCGGATGCGGTGGCGGCCTGTGGCACGACCTATCCCTGCCTCGATGCGCCGGCCACGCCGGAACGGGTTCTGGCCGCCATCGACCGGGTGAAGAATGCTTGACCGCGCCGCCCTTGCGCGCGCCCTGGCGCAGGCCCCCCGCGTGGTGCGGGTGGTGGTTGCGGACGGCCGCGGATCGGTCCCGCGCGAGGTGGGCGCGGCCATGCTGGTTGGCCCCGCCGGTCTGCTGGACGGCACCATCGGCGGCGGCACGCTGGAGCATGAGGCGATCACCCGCGCCCGGACCCTGGGCGCCGACCTGCTGGACCGGCGCGCGCTCGGCCCCGATCTGGGCCAGTGCTGCGGCGGCGCGGTGACCCTGCTCTATGAGGTCTGGGACGCCGCAAAGCTGGCCGCGCTTGAGGCGCAAGAGGGGCGCGCGGGCGCGGCCCATGCCCGCCCCCTGCCCGGCCATCCGCCCGAGCAACCCCTGGTGGTCACCCGTCTGTTGAACACCGCCCGCGCCCAGGGCCTGCCGCCCGAGGCGCAGATGCTGGACGGCTGGATGATCGAGCCCCAGGCCCGCACGGCCCGGCCCCTGTGGGTCTGGGGCGCCGGTCACGTGGGCCGCGCCATTGTCGCCACCCTGGCCCCCCTGCCGGGGGTCGAGGTGACCTGGATCGACACCGCGCGCGACCGCTTTCCCGATCAGATCCCCGAGGGCGTGACCATCCTGCCCGCCGCCGATCCGGCGCGGCTGGCCGCCCATGCACCGGCCGAGGCCGAACACCTGATCCTGACCTATTCGCACGCACTGGACCTGGCGCTGTGCGACGCGCTGCTGCGCCGGGGCTTTGCCGCCTGCGGGCTGATCGGTTCGGCCAGCAAATGGGCGCGCTTCCGCAAGCGCCTGGCCGCGCTTGGCCATAGGCCTGCCCGGATTGCGAGCATTTCCTGCCCGATCGGTCAGCCGTCCTTCGGGAAGCATCCGCAGGAGATTGCGGTCGGCGTCGCCGCCGAGATATTGGATCGCAGGGCGCAACAAGACGCCAAGAGGGGGAGAACCGCGTGACGGGGACGCTGCTGAAAATCGTTGGCCTGACAAAGGCCTATCCCGGGGTGGTCGCCAATGACGACGTCTCCTTCAATATCCAGGAGGGCGAGGTGCACGCCCTGCTGGGCGAGAACGGCGCGGGCAAGTCCACGCTGGTCAAGATGATCTACGGGCTGGTCAAACCCGACAGCGGCGACATGGCCTTCATGGGCACCGCCTATGAGCCCTCGGAACCGCAGGAAGCGCGGGCGCGTGGCGTCGCCATGGTGTTCCAGCACTTCAGCCTCTTCGACGCGCTGAACGTGGCCGAGAACGTGGCCCTTGGCATGGCCGAGCCGCCCAAGACCAGCGAGCTGGCCGAGCGTATCCGTTCTGTCTCGGAACAATACGGGCTGCCGCTGGATCCCTGGCGCCTGGTGGGCGACCTGAGCGCGGGCGAACGCCAGCGGGTCGAGATCATCCGCTGCCTGTTGCAGGATCCCAAACTGCTGATCATGGACGAGCCGACCTCGGTGCTGACGCCGCAGGAGGTTGAGATCCTGTTCGCCACCCTGCGCAAGCTGAAGTCCGAGGGCACGTCGATCCTTTACATCTCGCACAAGCTGGAAGAGATCCGCGCGCTGTGTGACGAGGCGACAATCCTGCGCCTGGGCAAGAAGGTCGGCACCTGCACGCCGCGCGAAGTGACGGCGGCGCAGATGGCCGAAATGATGGTGGGCAGCGAGCTGCACCGCCCCGAACGCGAAGCCACGACGCCCGGTGAGGTGCGCCTGGCGCTGAATGATCTGTCGGTCGCCTCGCCCAGCCAGTTCGGCACCTCGTTGAAGAACATCACCCTGGAGGTGCGCGCGGGCGAGGTTCTGGGCCTCGCGGGTGTGGCAGGCAACGGCCAGGACGAACTTCTGGCCGCGCTCTCGGGCGAGATCACCTCTGCGCCCGGCATGGTCGTGCTGGACGGCACCCAGATCGGCGCCAAGGGCCCCGGGCCGCGCCGCCGCATGGGCCTGCTGACCGGGCCCGAGGAACGGCTGGGCCATGCCGCCGCGCCGAACATGAGCCTGACCGAAAACGCCCTGCTGACCGGGGCGGAACGCGAAGGGCTGATGTCCAACGGCTTTCTCAAATGGGGCAAGGCCAAGAGCTTTGCCGAGGCGATCATCGAACGTTTCGACGTGCGCACCCCGGGCACCGAGACGGTGGCCCGCGCCCTGTCGGGCGGCAACTTGCAGAAATTCGTCATCGGCCGCGAGGTGATGCAGCGCCCCGAGGTGCTGGTGGTGAACCAGCCCACCTGGGGCGTGGATGCCGCTGCCGCCGCCACCATCCGCCAGGCGATCCTGGATCTGGCCGCGGGCGGGGCGGCCGTCATCGTGATCAGTCAGGACCTGGACGAGCTGATGGAGGTCTCCGACAATTTCGCCGCCCTGAACGAGGGGCGCCTGTCCGAGATCAAGCCCGCCAAGGGCCTGAGCATGGAAGAGATCGGCCTGATGATGGGCGGCGCCCACGGGATGGAGGTGGCCCATGTCTGATCTGAGGATCCGGGCCGTATCGCCCGTGGCAACCTGCGCCTCCGGCGGGGATATTTCTGGCAATGAGAAGACGGGGGTCGGCGCATCGACCCGGGGGGGACGCGCATGATTTTCCTGGAGAAGAGGCCGCAGCCGTCAAAGACGCTGTCCTATGTGACGCCGGTTCTGGCGGTGCTGATCACCATGGTCGCGGGCGGGCTGCTGTTCGCCATCCTGGGCAAGGATCCGGTGGCGGCGATCCGCATCATCTTCTGGGATCCGCTGTTTGGCGAGTTCGCCTTCTACTATCGCCCGCAACTGCTGGTGAAGGGGGGGCCACTGATCCTGATCGCGCTTGGCCTCTCGCTTGGCTTCAAGGCGGGGATCTGGAACATCGGCGCCGAGGGGCAATATATCATGGGCGCCATCGCGGGCGCCGGGGTGGCCCTGGCCCTCTATCCGCTGGAGGCCTGGTGGATCTTTCCGCTGATGATCCTGGCGGGCGCCCTGGGGGGCTGGGCCTGGGCGATGATCCCGGCCATCCTGAAGGTGAAATTCGGCACCAACGAGATCCTGGTCTCGCTGATGCTGGTCTATGTGGCCGAGAACTTCCTGGCCTCCATGGCCATTGGCGCGATGAAGAACCCCGAGGGATTCGGCTTTCCGGGCTCGCGCAACCTGCAACAATATCCCTCGGCCCATAATACCGAGATCATCGCCGGATCGGGGATGCACTGGGGCGTGGCGGCGGCCTTCATCGCCGCGATCCTGGCCTATGTGCTGCTGAACCGGCACCTTCTGGGCTTCCAGATCCGGTTGACCGGCGAGGCGCCGCGCGCCGCGCGGTTCTCGGGCGTGAAACCGGCGCGGCTGATCCTGTTCTGCATGGGCGTCGCCGGTGCCCTGGCCGGGCTGGCGGGGATGTTCGAAGTGGCTGGCCCCTCTGGGCAGATCACCACGGGCTTTAACGTCGGCTACGGCTTCACCGCCATCATCGTGGCCTTCCTGGGCCGGTTGCATCCGGTGGGGATCGTGCTGGCAGGCCTTCTGATGGCGCTGACCTATATCGGCGGCGAAGCGGCGCAAAGCTCGATGCAGCTGCCCGCGGCGGCGATCCAGGTCTTCCAGGGGATGTTGCTGTTCTTCCTGCTGGCCGTCGACGTTCTGACCAACTTCCGTATCCGCATTACCTTGGGGGAGACCGCCTGATGGATTTCTCTGCGATCAATCCCGCCCTGCTTATCGCCTCGCTGATGGTGGCGGCGACCGCCGTGATGATTGCCGCCATTGGCGAGCTGATCGTCGAAAAGGCCGGTGTGCTGAACCTCGGGGTCGAGGGGATGATGATCACCGGCGCGATCTGCGGCTTTGCCGTGGCCGTGGGCACCGGCTCGCCCCTGCTGGGCTTCGTGGCCGCCGCCGCGGGCGGCGCGGTGCTGTCCTTCCTCTTTGCCATGCTGACCCAGTTCGCGCTGGCCAATCAGGTGGCCTCTGGCCTGGCACTGACCCTCTTCGGGCTGGGCCTGTCGTCGTTGATGGGTCAGGGCTATGTGGGGATCAAACCGCCCGCCAGCCCGCGCCTGGATCTGGGCCCGCTCAGCGATCTGCCCGGGCTGGGCCCGATCCTCTTCAGCCATGACCCGATGGTCTATGCCGGGCTGGTGCTGGTGGCGCTGACCTGGGCCTTTCTGAAATACACCCGCGCCGGGCTGATCCTGAAGGCCGTGGGCGAGAACCACGACGCGGCCCATGCCCTGGGCTACAAGGTGATCCGCATCCGCATCCTGGCGATCCTCTTCGGTGGCGCCTGCGCAGGCCTGGGCGGCGCCTACATCAGCCTGATCCGCGTGCCGCAATGGACCGAAGGGATGACCGGCGGCGTCGGCTGGATCGCCCTGGCCCTGGTGGTCTTCGCCAGCTGGAAGCCCTGGCGCGTCCTGCTGGGTGCCTACCTCTTCGGCGGGGTGACGGTGTTGCAGCTGAACCTTCAGGCGGCAGGGGTTGCGATTCCCGCAGAATACCTTTCCATGTCCCCGTACCTGATCACCATCGTGGTGCTGGTCCTGATGTCTTTCGACCGCAGCGGGGCGCCTGCCTCTCTGGGTCGTACCTTCCACGCCTCGCAGTGAGGCCTGGCAAAATCGCGTGCCCCAAGGGCGCCAAACAAACCAAGAATGGGAGATTGTTATGCTTCTGAAAAAACGGAGTTTCCTGGCCGGGGCCGCCACTGTCGCGGCGATGACCGCGCTGTCGACCGGCGCCGCCTTCGCCCAAGAGAAGACCAAGGTGGGCTTCATCTACGTCGGCCCGATCAACGATGGCGGCTGGTCGCAGCACCACCATGAATCCGCCCTGCAAATGGTCGAGGCCATCGGCGAGGACAAGGTCGAGCTGGTCTACCAGGAGAACGTGCCCGAAGGCCCCGATGCCGAACGCGCGATGACCCAGATGGCCCTGAACGGCGCCGACATCATCTTCTCGACCTCCTTCGGCTACATGGATCCGACGCTGAACGTCGCGGGCAAGTTCCCCGATGTGCGCTTCGAACATGCCACCGGCTACAAGACCGCCGACAACATGTCCGCCTACTCGGCCCGCTTCTACGAAGGTCGCGCCGTGCAGGGCACCATTGCCGGTCACATGACCCAGTCGAACGTCATCGGCTACATCGCCTCGGTGCCGATCCCCGAGGTCGTGCGCGGCATCAACTCGGCCTATATCCACGCCAAGAAGGTGAACCCGGACGTCGAGTTCAAGATCATCTGGCTCTACACCTGGATGGACCCGGCGAAAGAGGCCGACGCGGCGCGCACCCTGATCGAACAGGGCGCAGACGTGATCCTGCAACACACCGACAGCACCGCGCCGCTGGCCGCCGCGCAGGAAGCGGGCAACGTGATCGGCTTCGGCCAGGCCGGTGACATGGCCGACTACGCCCCCAGCCCGCGCGTCAGCTCGATCATCGACAACTGGGCGCCCTACTACATCTCCCGCGTCGAAGCGGTGATGGACGGCACCTGGGAAAGCCATTCGGTCTGGGAAGGCATCGGTGACGGCATGGTCGGCATCGGCGAGATCACCGAGGCGGTCCCCGCCGAGGTCAAGGCCGAGGCCGAGGCCATGCGCGACGCCATCGCCGCGGGCGAGTACCACCCGTTCACCGGCCCGCTGAAAAAGCAGGACGGCTCGGACTGGCTGGCCGAGGGTGAAGTGGCCGATGACGGCACCCTGGGCGGCATGATGTTCTACGTCGAAGGCATCGAAGGTTCGGTCCCGCAATAAGCGGCCCCGCCTGACAGACAGCAGCGCCCCGGTGGATCCCTCCGCCGGGGCGTTTTTCTGCCCGCCGCCCGGAGGCAGCGCCCCGAAACGAAAAGACGCGCCCGGTTGCCCGCGCGCGTCCTGTCCATTCGATGGCCGAAAATACTCCCGCCGGAGGCATCGGCCCGGGGGCCGATACCCGAGTGCCTGCGTCAGCCGTCCAGGCGGATGGTGGCGTTCTTCGGATCGTAGGGGCTGTCCTCGACGATCTCGGCGTCCCACAGCTGGTCGAACATCTTCACCTTCAGCTTCTGGCCCACCGTGGCCAGCGCCGGGTCGACATAGCCCATGCCGATGGACTTGCCGAAGGCCACCGAATAGCCGCCCGAGGTCAGACGCCCGACCTTGGTGCCATCGAGATACAGCGCCTCGCGGCCCCAGGGATCGGCATCGTCGGGCCCGTCGATCAGCAGGGTGACGCATTTCGAGCGGATGCCCTTGGCCACCATCGCCTCCTTGCCGAAGAACTCTTTCGACAGGTCTATGAAGCGCGGCAGGTCGGCCTCGGCCGGGGTCGCGTCGCGGCCCAGCTCGGTGCCGAAGGCACGGTAGGATTTCTCCTGACGCAGCCAGTTCTGGGCGCGGGCGCCAACCAGCTTCATGTCGAACTCGGCCCCGGCCTCGACCAGGCGGTCCCAGAGGTGGTTCTGCATCTCGATCGGGTGATGCAGCTCCCAGCCCAGCTCGCCGGTATAGGCCACGCGGATGGCGTTCACCGGCACCATGCCCAGTTCGATCTGCCGCGCCGACAGCCAGGGGAACCGCTTGTTGGACAGCGCGGTTTCGGGCTCGGCGTCGCGGATCAGCTTCTTCAGCACGTCGCGGGATTTGGGGCCCGCAATGGCGAAGACGCCCCACTGGGTGGTCACGTCCTGCACGATGACCAGCTTGCCGGTCTCGGCCATGAAGTCCTCGGCGGCCTTCACCAGGTAGTCCTGGTCATAGGCCGTCCAGGCGCCCGCCGAGACCAGATAGTAGGCATTCTCGCCATTGCGCACGATGGTATATTCGGTGCGCGTGGTGCCTGCCGAGGTCAGGGCGTAGGTCAGGTTGATCCGGCCCACCTTGGGCAACTTGTTGCAGGTGAAGCGATCGAGGAACTCGGTCGCGCCATTGCCGGTCACCGTGTGCTTGGTGAAGGCGGTGGCGTCGATCAGGCCCACGCCCTCGCGCACGGCCTTGGCCTCTTCCACCGCATATTGCCACCAGCCGCCGCGACGGAAGCTGCGCGATGCGTGATCGTCAAAGCCTTCGGGGGCGTAGTAGTTGGGGCGTTCCCAGCCGTTCACCTGGCCGAACTGCGCGCCTGCGGCCTTCTGGCGGTCATAGGCGGGCGCGGTGCGCAGCGGGCGGGCCGCTTCGCGTTCCTCGTCGGGGTGGTGCAGGATGAAGACGTGCTCGTAGGCCTCTTCGTTCTTGGCCACGGCCCAGTCGTTGGTCTGCCAGCTGCCGTAGCGCTTGGGATCCAGCGAGGCCATGTCGATCTCGGCCTCCCCTTCCACCATCATCTGCGCCAGGTAATAGCCGGTGCCACCGGCGGCGGTGATCCCGAAGGAGAAGCCCTCGGCCAGCCACATGTTGCGCAGACCCGGCGCCGGACCGACCAGCGGGTTGCCGTCGGGGGTATAGCAGATGGGCCCGTTGAAATCGTCCTTCAGACCCACGGTTTCCGAGGAGGGCAGACGATGGATCATCGACATATACTCTTCCTCGATCCGCTCCAGATCCAGCGGGAAGAGGTCGGCGCGGAAGCTGTCGGGCACGCCGAAACGGAAGCGCGCGGGCGCGTTCAGCTCATAGGGGCCCAGGATCCAGCCGCCGCGTTCCTCGCGCACGTACCACTTGGCGTCGGCATCGCGCAGCACCGGGTGCTCTTCGCCGCCCGCGTTGCGATAGGCCACCAGTTCGGGGTCGGGTTCGGTGACGATGAACTGGTGCTCCACCGGGATGGCGGGCATCTTGATGCCCAGCAGGCGCGCGGTGCGCTGTGCGTGGTTGCCGGTGGCGGTCACCACATGCTCGGCGGTGATGACGATCTGCTCGTCCGAGGGCACCAGGTTGCCGCCCTTCTCCACCATCTTGGTGCAGGTCACCTCCCAGGCCTCGCCGGTCCAATGATAGCCGTCCACCTGCCACTTGCGCTCGATCGTCACGCCGCGCTGCCGGGCGCCCTTGGCCATGGCCATGGTGACGTCGGCCGGGTTGATGTAGCCATCGGTGGGGTGATAAATCGCGCCCTTCAGCCCCTCGATATTGACCAGAGGCCACCGCTCCTTGATCTGGGCGGGGCTCATCCATTCATAGGGCACACCGCAGGTTTCGGCGGTAGTGGCATAGACCATGTATTCGTCCATGCGCTCTTGCGTCTGCGCCATGCGCAGGTTGCCCACGACCGAGAAACCGGCATTCAGCCCGGTCTCTTCTTCCAGGGTCTTGTAGAAATCGACCGAGTATTTGTGAATGTGGGTGGTGGCATAGCTCATGTTGAAGAGCGGCAGCAGACCGGCCGCGTGCCAGGTCGAGCCCGAGGTCAGCTCGTCCCGCTCCAGCAGCATCACATCCTGCCAGCCGGCCTTGGCCAGATGGTAGGCAATGGAGGTGCCGACGGCACCACCGCCGACGACAAGAGCTTTGACATTGGTTTTCATGATGACCTTTCCCTGAAGCACGGCCTGAACGCTATCCGGCTCAGCTTTAGCAGGACCGACAGATTCCGAAGGGTCCAGCCGACGCAAAGTCGCCCGAATGCGACCTCGGCCCGGATCGGCGCCGCTTTTCGCCCTCTGCCCCGCCGCAAAGGCCCCGTCACACGCCCCCGGGTCGCCCGGATCATGAGCGCCCGGCATGACCTGTCGCGCGCCGCGCATAGCCTGTCCGCGCAGCGGGACAATCGCCGCATCGCGGAAAAAACGTGACGTTGCCGTGTCACTGAGCGTCCCTTTTGGCCTGTCAACGCGAGAACGGAGCCTATATCAACTCCGGGGAGAAGAAGGGCCGCGCCGAATCCAGCCGGGCCCAAATGCAAAGGGAGTGACCGCATATGAAGGTACTGGTACCTGTCAAGCGCGTGATCGACTACAACGTGAAGGTCCGGGTCAAGGCGGACGGTTCGGGTGTCGATCTTGCGAATGTGAAGATGTCGATGAACCCGTTCGACGAGATTGCCGTTGAAGAGGCGATCCGTCTGAAAGAGGCGGGTGTGGCGACCGAGGTCGTCGCGGTGTCGATCGGCGTGAAACAGGCGCAGGAAACCCTGCGCACCGCGCTGGCCATGGGCGCCGACCGCGCCATCCTGGTGGTCGCCGCCGATGATGTGCATACCGACATCGAACCCCTGGCCGTCGCCAAGATGCTGAAGGCCATCGTCGATGAGGAACAGCCGCAGCTGGTCATCGCCGGCAAGCAGGCGATCGACAACGACATGAACGCCACCGGCCAGATGCTCTCGGCGCTCCTGGGCTGGTCCCAGGCGACCTTCGCCGGCGCCGTCACCGTCGAGGGCGACGCGGCTAAGGTCACCCGCGAGGTGGACGGCGGTCTGCAAACCATCAGCGTGAAACTGCCCGCCGTGGTCACCGCCGACCTGCGCCTGAACGAGCCGCGCTATGCCTCGCTGCCCAACATCATGAAAGCCAAGAAGAAACCGCTGGACGAGAAGACGCCCGCGGATCTGGGCGTCGATCCGGCGCCGCGGCTCGAAGTGATCAAGACCGCCGAGCCCGAGGCCCGTCAGGCCGGTGAGATGGTCGGCTCGGTCGACGAGCTGGTGGCGAAACTGAAAGAGAAGGGGATCGTGTAATGGCCGTTCTTCTGCTTGCTGAAATCACCGATGGGGCCCTGGGCCTGGATGCCACCGCCAAGGCCGTCTCGGCCGCCGCGAAACTGGGCGACGTGACCGTGCTTTGCGTCGGCGAAAGCGCCCAGGGCGCCGCCGAAGAGGCCGCCAAGATCGCCGGTGTCGCCAAGGTGCTGGTCGCCGAGGACGCCCTTTACGGCCACCGCCTGGCCGAGCCCGTCTCGGCCCTGGTCGCCGCGTTGGGCGCGGACTATTCGCACATCGTGGCCCCCGCCACGACGGATGCGAAGAACATCCTGCCCCGCGTCGCCGCCCTGCTGGACGTGATGATCCTGTCCGACGTCACCGCCGTGGTCGACGCCGATACCTTCGAGCGTCCCATCTATGCCGGCAACGCGATTCAGACGGTAAAGTCGAAGGATGAAAAGAAGGTTATCACCTTCCGCACCTCGACCTTCGACGCCGCCGGTGACGGTGGTTCGGCACCCGTGGAAAGCGTCGCCGCCGCCGCCGATCCGGCCCTGTCGAGCTGGGTCGAAGACAAGGTCGCGACCTCGGACCGCCCCGAGCTGACCTCGGCCGGCATCGTCGTTTCCGGCGGCCGTGGCGTGGGGTCCGAAGAGAACTTCGCCCTGATCGAGAAACTGGCCGACAAGCTGGGCGCCGCCGTGGGCGCGTCTCGCGCCGCGGTCGATTCGGGCTTTGCGCCGAACGACTGGCAGGTGGGTCAGACCGGCAAGGTCGTGGCGCCCGAGCTCTACGTGGCCGTCGGCATCTCGGGGGCGATCCAGCACCTCGCGGGGATGAAGGACAGCAAGGTCATCGTGGCGATCAACAAGGACGAAGAGGCGCCGATCTTCCAGGTGGCCGACTACGGCCTGGTCGCCGACCTCTTCGACGCCGTGCCGGAGCTGGTCGAGAAGCTGTAAGGCGTCAGCGCCCTTTGACACCCGAAAGGCCCGCCCCACGGCGGGCCTTTTGCTGTCTGAGCGGGCGGCAGGGGGCTCTGCCCCCCTTGAGCCTGCGGCTCAATTCCCCCCGGGATATTTTTGGCAATGAGAAGAGAGGGGGCGATGCACGCCAAAGCCCCAGCCCGCCCCCGGCTGCCAAATCCGCCAACAAGGGTGCCAGCGCCGCCGTTGGCCCAGATCTCAGCCGGGGGGCGATCGGGGCTTTCAGGCGCCCTCTCCTTACGCTTCTCATTGCCAGAAATATCCCCGCCGGAGGCTTCGGCCCGGCACGGGCCGAAAACAAACGCGACGGCCCGGACAAAACCCCGCCCTCCGAACAGCTCTACCGGGGCCAACCGCGCCCCGCCGCCGAGGCGCCTCGATGGCGCAGAAGCGGCACCACCGGGGGGTCAGCTTTCGAGGATCGCCTTCAGCACCGGGGTCAGCGCCTCGGCCACCTCACCGTGAGCGGCAGAGGACAGCTGTTCGGCTGCTGCCGGGGCCTCCATCGCGGCAAAGACCATGCCGCGCGTGCCCTCGGCCCGGGCGGCCTCGGAGGGCACCACTTGGACCAGGGCGTTGACCCGGGGGCGCAGGGCCTCGATCATCTGGTCGGTGACGAAAAGCGGGTCCAGATCGAGATCCGGCCCCTCGGCCTCTTCCGCGCGGGGTGGGGGACGGTCGGCGAACCACAGCAGCACCACTGGCACCGGGATCCGGTCCAGCAGCTGCCCCATCCGGGCCACCCAGGCCGATTGCAACTCTTCGCGCAGCAGGGCGAAACGTTCCGGGGCCCGCTCGTGCAGAGCGCCCAGCAGGTGGCGGGTAAAGTGGAATTCGGTGAAATCCACCTCGCGATAGACCGTCTGCAACAGGGTCGAGGCCTGGACGAAGCGGTCGTTGCGGCGCGGATGCACGGAATAGAAGCGATTGGACATGTTCTGCGCCCCCGGCAGGCGGATCACCGCGACCCGCGCCTGGCCCACCACCTGCAAAAGGTCGGGATCGCCGAGGAAGGCATCCACCCCGGCATTGGCCCAGCCGAGGTTCACCGCCCCCAGGCCCAGCCGTTCCTCGAGGATCGCCGGATAGGGATGGGCGATGAATCGTCCATAGGTTTCCGCCCCGCCCAGATAGGCCACAAAGGGCGCGTCCAGCCGCCGTTTCGGCCCCCGGAACAGGGTCTTGCACCGCCCGTAGCGGCACGGAAGATAATCAAGGCCAGCCCGGCCCGGTTTGTCAAAGCTCATCACACCCACCAATAGTCACCCATCCGCCAGTCTGGCGGGCAAAGCTTGCCAAAGGCCTAAGGGGCGCCCGGGGCTTGCGGCGGGGGCGCTGCCGGTCCACATTGCGCGCGAACACCGCAAAGGAGGCTGACGTGGTCGAGATCAAATCGGTAGGCGTGGTGGGCGCGGGCCAGATGGGCAACGGTATTGCCCATGTCTTCGCCTTGGCGGGCTATGATGTGCTGCTGAACGACATCAGCCAGGAAGCGCTGGATCGCGGTCTGGCGACGATCACCAAGAACCTGGAACGGCAGGTCAGCCGCGGCAAGATCCCGGAGGAGGAGAAGGCGGCGGCGCTGGCGCGCATCTCGACCACGCTGAAGCTGACCGACCTGGGCCCCACCGATCTGGTGATCGAGGCGGCGACCGAGAAGGAACATGTGAAGGAGGCGATCTTTGCCGACCTTCTGCCGCATCTGAAACCCTCGACGATCCTGACCTCGAACACCTCGTCGATCTCGATCACCCGTCTGGCCTCGCGCACCGACCGGCCCGAAAAATTCATGGGGTTCCACTTCATGAACCCGGTGCCGGTGATGCAGCTGGTCGAGCTGATCCGCGGCATCGCCACCGACCAGGAAACCTACGAGGCTTGCCTGAAGGTGGTTGAAACCCTGGGCAAGACCGCCTCCAGCGCCGAGGATTTCCCAGCCTTCATCGTCAACCGCATCCTGATGCCGATGATCAACGAGGCGGTCTATACGCTGTATGAGGGCGTCGGCAACGTACGGTCCATCGACGAGGCGATGAAGCTGGGCGCCAACCACCCGATGGGCCCGCTGGAGCTGGCCGATTTCATCGGGCTGGACACCTGCCTGGCGATCATGAACGTGCTGCACGACGGGCTGGCGGATACCAAGTACCGCCCCTGCCCCCTACTGACGAAATATGTCGAGGCCGGCTGGTTGGGCCGCAAGACCGGGCGCGGTTTCTACGACTACCGCGGCGAAACGCCGGTGCCGACGCGCTGAGGCGCGCCAGGCGAGCAAAGACAAAGGGGCGGGATCCGGCAGATCCCGCCCCGTTTCTTTTGCGGGCGCGGCCCGCTTGGGCGCGCCCCCCCTGGCTGTCAGAGCTTCACCTCGACGCCCTGGGTCATCCATTCGATCTGCAATTGCAGCGCCACCGGCCCCCAAAGCATGTTGATCCGTTCCCGTTCCTCCAGGCCGCCGCCGCTGTTGGCCCGGCGGATCGTCTTGTACATGCCCGCTGCGGCGCCGTCGCAATCCACTGGCAGCACCTGGTACTGCACCCCATAGATCACCCCGCCATGGTCGGCGGTCATGGCCAGCGTGGTCTGCGGCCCCTTGCCGACCTGATCCAGCGGAATGATCGCCTCGCCCAGGTAATCATCGCGCGACCCGCCGTCCCAGTCGTAGAACTTGATCGCCAGTTCGGTCTGGTTGAACACCCCCATGACCTCGGACACCAGGGATTTCTGCCCGATGATATCCTCGGAATGCTCCTGCTGGATCGAGAAGGTTTCGTTCGGCGCGGGCCAGAAGGCGGCCTCGTCCCCGCGCTCGCCGGACAGCGACAGATAGAGGTCGTCCGCATCGTTGCGGGTCTCGGCGATCGACTCGATCAGCCCCGGGATCCCGTCCGAGGCGACGGCGCCGACCTTCAGCCCGGCCGAGGATTTCAGCATCGCCTTCAGGACCTGGCCCTTGGGCCCCATCGAGGCGGGGATCCCCTCGGCCAGATCGGCGTTGGCCGCGGCCTGGGCTTCGGCCATGGCGCCCATCAGGTCGAAGACGGCGGTGTTCAGAGAACTGTCGGTGGCCGAGCTGACCTTGATGGCGGTGATCCGGTTGATCTGCACGACGCCGCACTGGCCTTCGGCAAGGGCAGGGCCGGCAAGGGAAAAGAGCCCGGCGGCCAGGGCGCCGGTGAAGACTTTGATCGTCATTGGAAAACTCCTGATGAAATATGCCATCAGAAAGCGCCGAAACCCTGCCGTAGGGTAGTCAGGTATTCATGACCCCCTGATCAGGTCTCAGGTGAAATCGGCCTCGCTCTGGGCCTGCAACTCCAGCGCCGGGGCCGGGGTGGCGGCGCGCAGGTCGTCCACCGACAGCGGCTCGGTCGGTTTCGACAGGCGGTTGCGGGTCACCCAGTACAGGCGTTCCTCGGCACGGGTGATGGCCACATAGGCCAGGCGCTTCCAAAGCGGCTGCCCCGCCTCGACCCGGCCCATGCGCGAGGCGACCTCGATGTCGGGGGCAAAGACCTGCACCTCGCGCCACTGGCTGCCCTGGGCCTTGTGGATGGTCACCGCCGCCCCGTGCAGGAAGGTGGCGCCCATGCGCGCGGCATAGGGAATGAAGGGCTCTTCCTCATCCGGCTTCTCGATCTTGACGATCGAGGCGGCGGAAACCTGCGGGTTCTCGGCGCCGACCACATGCAGCCGGGAAAACCCGCCGCGCTTGCCGGGGCCCAGATAGATCACCTGGGCGCCCTTGATCAGGCCGCGCGCCTCAAGGTCGAGGCGTTTCTTGCGGTGCTTCAGCGGCAGTTCGAGGCCATCGCAGATCAGCGGCTCGCCCGGCAGCAGGGCGTCCTCAGGCGCGCCATGCACCTGACGAAAGGCGTTGATCAACCGGATGCGGGTGGCGTTGCGCCAGACCAGCACCGGCGAGCGGGCCATCAGCCCGGCCTCGACCCGGCCGGCGAAGACCACGCGGTCGTCGGCGCGCGCCTTCTCTTCGACCATGCGTTCGAAGGCGTAGAAATCGACCATCGGATCGGCCAGGGCATGGGCCAGGTCGAGGATCGGGTTATCGGCCTCCTGCCGGTGGATCCGCGCCAGGTGCAGCAGGGCCGGTTCGGGCAGGCTGTCGAAAACCATCTTGCCCGACTGGCCCACCGGCGCCAGCTGCGCCGGATCGCCGAAAAGGACCAAGTTGGGGAAGATCTCGCGCAGGTCGTCGTACTGGCGTTCGTCCAGCATCGAGGCCTCGTCGATGAACCCCACGTCCAGCGGATCGTCGCGCCGTTTCCAACCGGTGATGAAGTCGCTGCCCCGCAGACCCGCCACGGCCAGGGCGGCGGGGATCGACTTGTTCACCTCATAGCTGGCCTTGGCGCGGGCCATCATCTCGGGCGTGACGCCCTCGATCTCGGGCATCTCGCCCTGGCCTTCCAGCCATTCGGCGATCTTCTCGTACTCCGGGTCATAGACCGGCTTGTAGAGGATGCGATGGATGGTGGTGGCGGGCACGCCGCGCAGGCGCAGCACCGCGGCGGCCTTGTTGGTGGGCGCCAGGATCGCCAGGGTGCGGGCGTCGCGGTCGCGCTTGGGTTCGTAATCGCCCGAGACGATGGACAGCCCGGCCTCTTGGCAGGCCTTGTACAGCTGGGCCAGCAACATGGTCTTGCCCGAGCCCGCCTTGCCCAGCACGGCCAGAGAGCGCTGGCGCCCCTCGACCGGCGGCAGGGTGGTGCCATCGACAAGGTCGATGCCCGCGCCCTTCAGGGTTTCGGCAACGCGATCCCAGGCCTGGGCCTGGTCGTCAGAAAAGGTCAGCGCGGGGACGGTGCTCATGGCCGCGACGCTATCCTGTCGCCGCGCGAAGCACCAGAGAGAGCGCGCCGGTTTGACGCCTTCCGCGCGCCGCCCGGACGGCCCGCGCCCAGCGACACGCCTTCTCGCCTTCTCGCCTTCTCGCCTTCTCGCCTTCTCGCCTTCTCGCCTTCTCGCCTTCTCGCCGAGAGCTCTCCCCCGCCCACAGGCGCCGCGCAAGAGCCTGTCCGCAAGGCTTCCCCCGTCCAGCCAGACCCGACATCCATCAGCCCCTGCATCAGCTAGAACAGCCCCCCAAAGACCGCGCCCCTCTCAACCCGCGCGCCGTTCCAACGGCAGCCCGACCTCTGCGGCGGGCGCTCCTACAGCTTCTCATTGCCAAAAATATCCCGGGGGTGAATGGGGCCACAGGCCCCAGAGGGGGCAGAGCCCCCTGCCCCGTCACCTTTCGCGCAAGGTCTGCCCTGTTTCGCGCAAGCTCGCCCTGACGTAGCACGACCTGCCCCGCAATCCTCCGCCGCCTATCCCGCCGCTCTCAGCAAGGCCCGACGTCTCCCGGCCTAGTGCCGTCGCATCGAGGGCATCCGCGCCGCCTCTTCTCCGCTTTGGAAGGCGCTGCGCATCCGGTCGATCCGCTTGCGGGTGATCTCGTTCTGCAAGACGCGGCCGACCTGGGCCAGTTTCTCGGCCGAGGTGTGAAGCGCCCGCTCGCGCGCGGCCTCTTGCAGATCGGCCAGCACGTCGATCATCCACTGATCGGCGCTGATCTTCGACAGAAGGTATTCGGCCTCGCGCGGATTGGCGCCGTAGTCGCCCGCCAGGCTTCGGTCATAGCTCGTCGGCATCGTCTCTCTCCCAGACAGACCGGGATCTCTCCCGGACAACCGGACCCTCGGCCCCTGGCCGATCCGCCCGGTCCCCCGTCCCCGACACGAAAAGGTCGGCGGCCCGGGGGCACACCGACCATATTGCGCGCGATCCGCAAAGAAAGTGTTAAGACCGCCCCGCTTCCAGCACGTCCTCGACGGTGCGCAGCCCGGTCCGGGGCGCCTGCACCAGCACCGCCATATTGCCCGGCTTATGCTCATTGCGCAGCATCTTGGTATGGGCCTTGGGGATATCCGCCCAAGGGAAGACCTCGGACATGCAGGGATCCAGTCGCCGTTCCAGCATCAGCCGGTTGGCCGAGGCCGCCTGTTTCAGGTTGGCGAAATGCGACCCCTGAAGGCGCTTCTGGTGCATCCACATATAGCGCACGTCGAAGGTACAGTTGAACCCCGAGGTGCCCGCACAGATGACGACCATGCCGCCCTTCTTCACCACCAGGGTGGAGACCGGGAAGGTCGCCTCGCCCGGATGTTCAAAGACCATGTCGACGTTGACGCCCTTGCCGGTGATGTCCCAGATCGCCTTGCCGAACTTGCGCGCCTCGGCGAACCATTCCTTGTATTCCGGCGTGTTCACCGTGGGCAGCTGCCCCCAGCAGTTGAATTCCTTGCGGTTGATCACGCCCTTGGCGCCCTGATCCAGCACGAACTGGCGCTTGCTTTCGTCCGAGATCACGCCGATCGCATTGGCGCCCGCCGTATTGGCCAGCTGGATCGCGTAAGAGCCGAGGCCCCCCGAGGCGCCCCAGACCAGGACGTTCTGCCCGGGCTTCAGCTCATGCGGGTGATGGCCAAACAGCATCCGGTAGGCGGTAGCCAGGGTCAGGGTGTAGCAGGCCGATTCTTCCCAGGTCAGATGCTTGGGACGCGGCATCAGCTGCTGCGCCTGGACGCGGGTGAACTGCGAGAAGGACCCGTCGTTGGTCTCATAGCCCCAGATCCGCTGGGTGGGGCTGAACATCGGGTCGCCGCCGTTGCATTCCTCGTCGTCGCCGTCGTCCTGGTTGCAGTGGATGACAACCTCGTCGCCGACCTTCCAGGTCTTCACCTTGTCGCCCACGGCCCAGACGATACCGGCCGCGTCGGAGCCCGCGATGTGATAGGGCTGCTTGTGACCGTCGAAGGGCGAGATGGGGGTGCCGAGACCCGCCCAGACGCCGTTGTAGTTCACGCCCGCCGCCATCACCAGGACCAGCACCTCGTGGCTGTCGATCTCCCAGGTGTCGACGACCTCCTGCTGGAAGCTCTGCTCGGGCTCGCCGTGCCGCTCGCGGCGGATCGCCCAAGCGTACATCTGCTTGGGCACATAGCCCAGGGGCGGCAGTTCGCCGATCTCGTAGAGGTCCTTCTCCGGCGCGTCATAGGGTGCGATGCCGGTTTCCGTATCCAAAGCCATCTGGGCCTCCTCACAAGCAATTTGCCGCGATGCAGAATCGCGGGGTGTAGAGGAGGGATACATATCGCCACGCAACTTTGCAATGCCTGACGTACCATTCGTGAAATTTTCTGTCGCGCAAGATTATTTCCAATCCTGCCCACCAAAGCCCCGTCCCCCCTGTCCTTACAAAGGCCTGTCTCGGTGGCACGCCCTCTATACCGGCGCCCCGGCCGCCCCGAACACCTACCGACCAGGGACCGGCAGGGGCCCGCCCGCCCGCGTCCGGGCCTGGGCCGAAACGCTGCGTCGCGGCGAATTGACATCGCCACATTCTTTCGCCTATCTATCGCATGACGTAATTTAATTGCTCTACGGATGCGCGCCCTAAGACAGGCCCGCACCAGAGGGAGGGCCCGATGACCGACCAGACCCAGACCGCTGCACAACCGGCCAAGGATCGCCCCTGGCTGTTCCGCACCTATTCCGGCCATTCCACGGCCCAGGCCTCGAACGCGCTCTACCGCTCCAACCTGAAAAAGGGCCAGACCGGGCTGTCGGTGGCCTTCGACCTGCCGACCCAGACCGGCTATGACAGCGACCATGTGCTGGCGCGCGGCGAAGTGGGCAAGGTGGGCGTGCCGATCTGCCATCTGGGCGACATGCGCACCCTGTTCGACCAGATCCCGCTGGCGGAGATGAACACCTCCATGACGATCAACGCCACGGCGCCCTGGCTGCTGTCGCTCTATATCGCCGTGGCGGAGGAACAGGGCGCCGAGCGCCACGTGCTGCAGGGCACGGTGCAGAACGACCTGATCAAGGAATACCTGAGCCGGGGCACCTATATCTGCCCGCCGGAACCCAGCCTGCGGATGATCGCGGATGTGGCCGAATATTGCTACCGGGAGGTTCCCAAGTGGAACCCGATGAACGTCTGCTCCTACCATCTGCAGGAGGCGGGCGCGACACCGGAGCAGGAGCTGGCCTATGCGCTGGCCACCGGCATCGCGGTGCTGGACGCCCTGCGCCCGCGGGTGCCGGCGGAGGATTTCCCCACCGTGGTCGGCCGCATCAGCTTCTTCGTCAACGCGGGCATCCGCTTTGTCACCGAGATGTGCAAGATGCGCGCCTTCGTCGATCTCTGGGACGAGATCTGCGCCACCCGCTACGGGGTGGAGGACGCCAAGTTCCGCCGCTTCCGCTATGGGGTGCAGGTGAACTCGCTGGGGCTGACCGAGCAGCAGCCGGAGAATAACGTCTACCGCATCCTGATCGAGATGCTGGCGGTGACCCTGTCGAAGAAGGCCCGGGCGCGGGCGGTGCAGCTGCCCGCCTGGAACGAGGCGCTCGGCCTGCCGCGCCCCTGGGATCAGCAATGGTCCCTGCGGATGCAGCAGATCCTGGCCTATGAGACCGACCTGCTGGAATACGGCGATCTGTTCGACGGCAACCCGGCGATTGACGCCAAGGTCGAGGCGCTGAAAGAGGGCGCGCGGGCGGAGCTGAAGGTGCTGGACGGCATGGGCGGGGCGATCGGCTCGATCGACTACATGAAGTCGCGCCTGGTGGAAAGCAATGCCGACCGGGTGGGCCGGATCGAGCGGGAAGAGACCGTCGTGGTCGGCGTGAACCGCTGGACCGAGGCGGAACCTTCGCCGCTGGTCGGCGAGGACGGCGGCATCATGACCGTCGACCCCGCCGTGGAAGCGGATCAGGTGAGCCGCCTCGAGGCCTGGCGAGCGGCGCGCGACGCGGACGCGGTGCGCGCGGCCCTCGATGGGCTGCGCGCGGCGGCGCGGGCGGGGGAGAACATCATGCCCGCCTCGATCACCGCCGCCCGGGCCGGGGTCACCACCGGCGAATGGGCCCAGGCGATGCGCGATGTGCATGGGCAATATCGCGGCCCGACGGGCGTCGCGGCGGGCGTGTCGAACCGGGCGCAGGGGCTGGAAACCCTGCGAGATCAAGTGGATGCGGTCAGCCGCCAGCTGGGCCGCCGGCTGAACTTCATGATCGGCAAGCCGGGCCTCGACGGCCATTCCAACGGCGCCGAACAGATCGCCTGTCGGGCCCGCGATTGCGGCATGGAGATTCACTACGAGGGCATCCGCCTGACGCCCGAGGAGATCGTCACCCGCGCCCGCGAGGAAAACGTCCATGTGCTGGGCCTGTCGATCCTCTCGGGCAGCCACATGCCCCTGGTCGAAGAGGTGCTGCGCCGGATGCAGGACGAGGGCCTGTCGCATGTGCCCCTGGTCCTGGGCGGCATCATCCCCGAGGCCGACGCGGCCCGCCTGCGCGAAATGGGCGTGGCGCGGATCTACACGCCCAAGGATTTCGCCCTGAACACCATCATGGCGGATGTGATCACCCTGGCCACACCGGACGAGGCCGCCGCCTGATCCTTCCTCCGGGCGCCCCGGCGCCCGATTGCAGGCCCCTCGGGGCCGACGCGCCGTCCGTTCCTCCCAACGGGCGGCGCCTTGCCTTGCCCTCGCCGTTTCAGCGCGTAGTCTGGCGGCAAACGCGCGCGCGCCCGCGCGCCTTTCACGCAAGGACATGACATGACCGTACATATCGGGGCCCAACCGGGTCAGATCGCCGAAACCGTGCTGATGCCGGGCGACCCCTACCGCGCCCGCTGGGCCGCCGAAACCTTCCTGGAGGAGGCCGAGCTGGTCAACGAGGTGCGCGGGATGCTGGGCTTTACCGGCACCTGGCGCGGCCATCGGGTGACCATCCACGGCTCGGGCATGGGGATGCCGTCGCTGTCGATCTACGCCAACGAGCTGATCCGCGACTACGGCGCCAAGACCCTGATCCGCATCGGGTCTTGCGGCGGCATGCAGGACAAGGTGAAGATCCGCGACGTCATCCTGGCAATGACCACCAGCACGATTTCGACCCCCTCTGCCGGGATCTTCAAAGAGCTGAAATACGCCCCCTGCGCCGATTACGACCTGCTGCGCGCCGCCCATGACGCGGCGCTCGCCAAGGGCGTGGGCGTCCATGCGGGGGGGATCTATTCCTCGGATGTCTTCTATGACGAACGCCCCGACCTGAACGAACAGATGCAGCGCCACGGCATCCTGGGGGTCGAGATGGAGGCGGCCGAGCTGTACACCCTGGCCGCCCGCTACGGGGTGCGCGCCCTAGCGGTGCTGACCGTCTCGGACCACCTGCTGACCCATGAGGCCCTGCCCTCGGAAGACCGCGAACGCAGCTTTGGCGACATGGTGGAAATCGCGCTGGAGGCCGCCTTCGCATGACATTCCAACAGGTTGAACTGGGCCGCACCGGGATCATGGTGCCGCAGCTGGCCTTTGGCGCCATGTCCTTTGGCGGCATGTTCGGGCCCACCGACGAAGAGACCTCTCACGCCTGTCTCGATGCCGCCATCGCCGGGGGCATCACCTTCTGGGACACCGCCAATATCTACGGCATGGGCGTCAGTGAAACGGTGATCGGCCGCTACCTGGCGGCGCGCAAACCGCAGGGGATCCGCATCGCCACCAAGGCCTCGATCATCGGCGGCCCCGAACGGCGGGTGGACAATTCCTACACCTACCTCCGGGCCGAGCTGGAAGCCTCGCTCGACCGGCTGGGGCTGGACAGCGTCGATCTTTTCTACGCCCACCGTCACGACCAGGAGACGCCCATCGAAGAGGTGGCCGAGACCATGGGGCGGCTGATCGACGAAGGGTTGACCCGCAGCTACGGCCTGTCCGAGGTAGCCCCTTCGACGGTGCGCCGCGCCCATCCGGTGCGCCCGGTGACGGCGGTGCAGAACGAATATTCCCTCTGGACCCGCCAGCCCGAGCTGGGGCTGATCCAGACCTGCGCCGAACTGGGCGTCAGCTTTGTCGCCTTCTCGCCCCTGGCGCGCGGGATGCTGGGCGAGACCTCGGTGCGCCGCGAAGACATGCGCCCCGGTGACTTCCGCCTGAACAACCCCCGCTTCATGGAACCGAACTTCGCCCGGAACCTGTCCCGGGTCGCGGCCTTCCGCGCCTGGTGCCAGGGCAAGGGCTGGACCGTGGCGGGCACGGCGCTGGCCTGGGTCATGGCGCAGGGCCGCCACGTGATCCCGATCCCCGGCACCCGCACCGGCGCCCATCTGGGCGAATGGCTGGACGCGGGCCACATCCGCCTGGGGCCTCAGGAACTGGCAGAGATCGCCGAGATCCTGCCCGTCGGCTGGGCCTGGGGCGACCGCTACGGCGATCATCAGCTGCATTCCATCGAACGCTACTGCTAGGCCTGTCCCCGGGGCGCCCAGGCGCGCCCCGGGCACGTCCCGGATCACAGGCCGTGGCTGCGATCATAGCCCGAGGGTGCCGGGCTTTTCCATCCCGCCAGCGCCCCCGCCACCGGGGTCAGGATGTCGATCTCCAGCGGATAGCAGGCGGCGGCATCCGAGCTGTGCTCGGCCGAACAATCCCCACCCGGACAGGCCGACAGCGCCCCCAACAGGTCGATCTCGCTGAAAAAGGTCAGGTGGTCGCCGGGCCGCACCGGGCTGGCCTTCATGAAATACTGCCCCGTGTCGCGAGTGAACCCGGTGCACATGAAGACGTTCAGCACGTCATGCACATGAGGCTCGGCCTCGGCCGCGCCGACGCCCAGATGCCCCGCCAGCGCCCGGGTCAGGTTGGAATGGCAGCAATGGTGATACTGCCCGCCGGACAGCAGGTTGTGGGTGTAGGGATCGCAGCGCGTGCCGATCACGTCATGGACCGAGCCGCCATGCTCATCCATCCCGTACCAGCCCAGACTGTCCTCGATCACCGTCGCCAGGGGCCGGAACCCGGGGAAAGAGGACCACAGCCGGTCGCCGGTGGTGACATGGGTGCCATGCAGGGCGCGGGTCTTGCCGGAATAGAACCGCTCCGTCAGGTCGCGGGCGTTCCACAGGTTCAGATCCCCCACCTGCGGCCCCTCGACCGAGCGGATGCGGAAAAACGCCCCGGCGGGCACCTCGAAGATGGTCGCCTCGCGCGGCGGCGCCACCCGGGTTTCGGTCACCTCCGCCCCGGCCAGGGCAGCCTGATAGAGCGCCAGATCGGGCTGCGGCAGGGTCTCGGTGGGATAGCAGATCACGGGGGGAATGGCGCGGCGCCGGGCCGCGTCGGCAGGCTGGGTCATGGGTCTCTCCTTTGCCCGACAGGAAGCCGCAGCCGCGCCCAGAGGGCAAGCCCCGACCTACCCCAGGATCGCTGCCCAACCGCCCCACCCTTCCGAGCGCCCCGGCCCCCGCCCCTGCCACGCAGGCCGCCCCAGACCGCCCTCCCCCGTCCCAGGTGTCCCGCCCCCTCTTCTCATTGCCCAAAATATCCCGGTGGGAATTGAGCCGCAGGCGAAAGGGGGGCAGAGCCCCCCCTTCTACGCCCCCACCCCGCCCGACAGACCCAACCAAAGGAAAAGGGGCCGCCAATGGCGACCCCCTTCCCTGGAGATGACGGTATTTGCCGGATCAGTCTTGCAGGACCACCACGTCCAGCGGCGGGAAGCCGTTGAAGCCGATCGAGGCATAGGTCGAGGTATAGGCGCCGCAGTTGCGGATGATGAACCGGTCGCCCGAGCGCAGGCCCAGGGGCAGATCCACCGGGCGCTTTTCGTAAAGCACGTCGGCGCTGTCGCAGGACGGGCCAGCCAGGATGCAGGGGCCGTGGCCCTCGTGGTCGCGCTCGGTCAGGAACTGATAGCGGATCGCCTCGTCCATGGTTTCGGCCAGGCCCGAGAACTTGCCGATGTCCAGGTAGACCCAGCGGTGCAGGTCGTTCTCGGACTTGCGCGACACCAGCAGCACCTCGGCGGCAATGGCGCCAGCCTCGGCCACCAGGCCGCGGCCCGGCTCTGCCATCACTTCGGCCACGTCCCCGAAGCGCTCGGTGATCAGCTCCATCACCCGGGCGGCATAGGGGGTCGGCCCCTGGATTTCCTCACCGTAGAAGGCGGGGAAGCCGCCACCGATGTTCAGCAGGGTCAGGGCGTGACCGGCCTCGATCGCGGCGTGCCAGACGGCGGCCACTTGATCCAGCGTCGCGGTCCACATCTCGGCGCGGCGGGTTTGCGAGCCCACGTGGAACGAGATACCGACCGGGGTCAGACCCAGCTCGACCGCGCGGTCCATCAGGCCGATGGCGCCTTCACGGGCAATGCCGAATTTGCGCGACAGCGGCCAGTCGGCTTCGGAGGCATCGACGATCAGACGGATGTAGACGGAAGCACCGGGGGCGAATTCCGCAATCTTTTCCAGCTCTTCCGGCGCATCGGCGGCAAAGAGGGTGACACCGGCGTGGAAGGCGAAGGCGATATCGCGCGGCTTCTTCACGGTGTTGCCGAAGGAGATGTGCGAGGGTTCCGCACCCTGGCTGAGGCACAGTTCGATCTCGGCGCGCGAGGCGGCGTCGAAGCCCGAGCCCAGGGCCACCAGGCGCTCGATGATCTCGCGCTGCGGGTTGGCTTTCACGGCATAGTGGATGCGGGCGCGACCCAGGCCTTCAGCCAGAGCGCGATACTGGGTTTCCACGCGGGCGATATCGAGGACCAGCGTCGGGCGCTCGAATTCGTTCTGGCGGATGAAGGTCTCGACACGGTTGGTGGGGCGCACAGCGGCGCTGGCCGAGAATTCGGCTGCAAAAGCGTTCATGGTCATCTCCAATAGACCCGGCCATATATGACCGCTCAGTTCCAAGGGAGACGTTACCGTCGCTACATAACCTTAGAGGTTTCGCCTAGGTTCGGGACCGGTTGGCCCAGCGACCCAGAGGCTGCCCTTTCGACAGAGGCGCGTGCGTTGGCGTCTTGAGCGCGCATATCGGGCCAATCGAAGATTCGTTCAAGAGGTATTTTTCGCGCGATCCAAGAAATTTTCGGCATCGCACCGCCGCCGCAACCCCCTGTAAATTTGAGCAAATTTGCAAGAGTCTGACGCAGGCCGATTTTTTGCCTTCAAGGGCCGTCGCGCGGCTCTGTCCGGGCGCAGATGCGGGGCGGTTTGCCATCAGCGGTGAACCGCTCGGCGCCGCACAGCGGACAGATGTAGAAGCTTTCGCCGTCGCGGTCGCGCGACCGGTCCATCCGCCAGCGGCAGGATTTCGTCGGCGAGGGGCCCCAGATCCACATGTACAGAAGGAACAGGGCAAAGCCGATGGGAATGAGAATGACCATGGGTCGGGTCTGAACCCGGGGCCCGGAAAAGACAAGCGCGCGGCCCCGAGGGAGGCGCCGCGCGCTGTCACATCCCCGCGAGGCCCCGAAGGGCTCAGGCAGCGGCGGTGTAGGGTTCGTAATCCTTCGCCTCGGCAGCGGTCGAAACGACCAGGCGCGGGGCGGGGGTGAAATATTCGTAAGCCACGTTCAGCGCGTCCAGCGCAGCCTGTGCGCGGCGCAGCTCTTCACGAGTGGGGGCGTTGGTATTCATCGGGTTGCCTCTTGTCTGCTGCGGCTCCCCTCCCTGACCCGCTTATGCCACGGCACGTACACGGGCAGGTCTGGCAAGTGGGAAGAGGCGCTATGCTGCACGTGCAAAGGTGCCTTTGCGGCAGGCGGGTGCCCCGCCTGCCCCGATCCCCCCCCCTAGCGGGGAAAGATTGCCTGCATCCGGTCGGTGAAATGGGCCCAGGTGAAGGCGGCGCGGTTGCCTGCAAGCCCGTGGTAATGGGACCGCCCCGAGGAATTGGGCAGCGCCGCCCAGACCCGGGCGAGGTTGTTCATGAAGCCGCGCCGCGACAGCTTTCCGGCCAGGAAACGGTCATAGCCCGCAAAGCGCAGCAGCGCGTCGGCCATCCGGTCCTGAAGTGCTGCGTCGAACACCAGGTGGCCGGGCAGATCCAGCTGCTTTTGCAGCCCGCGCAGGGTCTGCGGCACGATCTGATAGCGGCCAATGGCGTGCTGCTGGCCCGGGGTGGCCCGGATCCAGGCGTGGATCTCGTCCAGGGTCATGGCGGTCGGCGGCTTGGGCGGTTTCACCCGGGCCTGAAACTGTACGGAATCATAGCCCTTCGACGGATCCGCCTCGACCGAGGCGATCAGGTGCAGCAGCTGCGCCGTGGCTGTGCCCGGGCGCTGCGGCATGGGGCGCTGCGGCGACAGCCGGGCGCGTTCGGGCAGCGGCGCAAAGAACGAGGCCCCGGCGCGGTCGCGGAAGAGGCTGGGCCGGGCCGCGGCGGGCACGGCGCCGGGGGGCGGCACCAACGGGCGCGCCGGGGATGCCGCAAGGGGCGCCGCTGCGGCGGCCGGGGCCAGCGGGCGGGCGGCGGCCACCAGCAGGGGCCGCGATTCCTCGGTGCCGGGCATCAGGGAATAGGCCTCTGCCCCCTGCCCCGGCAGGAGCATCAGAAGGGCCAGGACAAAGAGAGGGGGCTTATGCCATCGGGTCATGCAGATCGTCTCGCCTTGGAACGGGCAGAAACTTGCAGAACCGAGTTAAGATCGAGTGTCGTGCAATGCAGTCTTCGCCGCCGCCCCGGGGCGACGGCAGCTGCGCCAGGCCAGGGCCTCAGGCCGTCAGTTCAAGACACGCCGCCTGGGTCACACGGGGGTGCCAGGTGACCTCGCCCCGGTGCCCCTCGTAGACCACGTCGAAGACGTGATGGGCATCGAGGAAATCCATCGCCTCTTCGCGGCTCATCGGCTTCGCCAGCTTCTCGGCGAAGAAGGTCGGGAAGATCATCGTATAGGCCCGGCAGGTGCGGCAGTTGATCGACGGGTGGCCACAGCTTTTGCCATCTTCCACCTTGCCCCCCAGCTGGCGATGCTGGTGCTGCGGGTCGCGCCCGGCAAAGCAGCCAGCCGGAGCGGTGCCATCTTCGGGCACATCGGCGAAGGTGACCGGGCTGGCAAAGATCCAGCGCGACAGGGCCTTGGTGAAGACCACCGTCTCGGGGAAATCGTCGATCACCGTACAGATCGCCTGATGGGCGCGCAGGTCGTCGGCTTCGGTCAGGATCAGGTTGTCGCTGCTGTCCTCGCCCTGGATATACAGATGCTCTTCCGCCGGGGCCTCGGCCGATAGATAGTCCGAATAGTCAGCGGTCGGGCTGTAGACCTGAAAGGTGATCTGAAGGCCCAGGCGCGCGCAATCCGAAACGACCGTGTAGATATCGTCGATGTTCTTGCTGTTGATCGTGTAGTTCATGATGGCCCGCGGGTCGGCGGCGGCGCTTTTCAACGTCTTTTCATAGCAATCGGCCCCGCGCCATTTCGCCGTCAGCTCGCGCGCGCCCCAGACCGAGACGTAAAGGCGAAAGGGCAAGGCCGGGTCTATGGGCTTGATCCCGTTGGTGTGGACCATGCCATTCTGCCAGTAGGTGCTGGCGATCCGCAGGGTCTTCTGCTCCAGCGAGGGTTCGGCCCCGGCCAGCAGCGGATAGGTGACGCCCCGCTGTTTCTCGCCCGCGAACATCTGATCGTACTTGGCCGCGGTCAGGCCCGAGGTGTCCCCTTCGAAGGTGCCATCGCGGTTGAAGAACAGGCAGCCTTCGCAGAACAGGTTACAGCGTGAAGAGATGTCGTAAACCGAGGTCACCCGGCTGCGCGAGGCGCGGGCGCGGTCATAGATCCGTTTGAATCGAGGGTCGTTTCGCACAAGTCCAACGAGGTTTTTCTGCATTGCAACTATACCAATAGGGGAGAGGAAAAATTCATTTCTCCTCACAAGAGTAGCAGATCGGCCTGCGCCGCCGCAGAACCTCTGCGGTCAAACTCCGGTGCATGGTCGGTTTCTTGCCGATCGCGCCGTTTGATTGCGCCGATATGACGGGGCGCCGCCGGATTATTGGGCATTGAACGACCGCGGGCCGTCCGACTCGCGCCAAAGCCGAGGAGCGCGCGCGCCCCGCTCCGCCCGCAACGCAAAAAGCCCCGGCCTTTCGACCGGGGCTTTCCAGGATCTGTCGGTACGGCGTCGATCAGACGGCGCGTTCGACCATCATCTGCTTGATCGAGGCGATGGCCGCCGCCGGGTTCAGACCCTTGGGGCAGGTCTTGGCGCAGTTCATGATGGTGTGGCAGCGATACAGCTTGAACGGGTCTTCCAGGTTGTCCAGACGCTCGCCGGTGGCCTCGTCGCGGCTGTCGATCAGCCAGCGGTAGGCGTGCAGCAGGGCGGCCGGGCCCAGGTAGCGGTCGCCGTTCCACCAGTAGCTGGGGCAGGAGGTGGAGCAGGAGGCGCACATGACGCATTCATAGAGGCCGTCCAGCTTCTTGCGGTCCTCGATGGACTGGCGCCATTCCTTGGCCGGGCGGTTGGTCTTGGTTTCCAGCCAGGGCATGATCGAGGCGTGCTGGGCGTAGAAATGGGTCAGGTCCGGGATCAGGTCCTTCACCACCGGCATATGCGGCAGCGGGTAGATGGTGACGTCGCCCTTGATCTCGTCCAGGCCGAAGATACAGGCCAGGGTGTTGTGGCCGTCGATGTTCATCGCGCAAGAGCCACAGATGCCTTCGCGGCAGGAGCGGCGGAAGGTCAGCGTGGGGTCGATCTCGTTCTTGATCTTGATCAGCGCGTCCAGAACCATCGGCCCGCATTTGTCCATGTCGAGGAAGTAGGTATCGACACGGGGGTTGCCGCCCTCTTCGGGCGACCAGCGGTAGATCTTGAACTTGCGGACGTTCGTGGCGCCCTCCGGCTTGGGCCAGGTCTTGCCCGTGGTCATACGGGAGTTCTTGGGAAGGGTCAGTTGAACCATGTTCAGGCCTCCGGTTTGGTGTCTCTGGCGGCACGGCATTCCATCGGGAATGCGGTCTGCTGGGTGATGCGGAACGCGGGTGTCATGCGGCGCGCAGCTCCTCGAATTGCGAGAAGAAGCGCGGCACAAGGTCATGGGACGCGGTCAGGTCGATCTCGATCGGCGCGTCTAGCAGCGCGTCGAGCCGGTCGGGCGCCTCGGCCCGGTCGACCACGGGAATCTGGGTCAGGGCGCCGATCTCGCGGGCCCGGTTGTCGACCGCCAGGATGACGCTGCGCCGTCCGGCGTGCAGCCCCTGGATACCGCCATGCAGGCGCGAGCCGATCACGTCGAGCGGCGCCGGATCGGCCAGGGCACGGTCATAGGCGGCCAGGTTCGGCGCGATGCGCTGCGCGGCCGGCCGGTTGGTGAAACTGTCGAGATAGGCGATGTCCTCGATCTGCTGCGCCCAGAAGCTGAACCGCGTGTAGCGGCCTTGCAGCCAGTCGAGGAAGCGCGCATCGGCGGCGCGGTCGGCGCGATAGGCGGTCAGCGAGAAGATCACGTGATCGGGCCGCGTGGGCGCGAAGGCCTGCTGGCGCGGCAGGGTCCAGATCGTCGGGCAAGAGCCGTTCAGGGCGCGGCGCCCAGCGGCCTCGACGATCTTCTCGGCAGAGCCATCGCGGACGGAATGGGTAAAGCGCGGCGACAGGATCCGCGCCAGGCGGCGGATCTGGCGGCGGTCGGCGCGGCCGGTCCAGGCGCGGTTGGCCCCCACCCCGAAGAGCACCAGCTTGCCTTCCAGGGCCCGCACATCGGCGCGCGACATCGGCAGCAGCCCGCCGCGCGAACTCCACTTCGCGGAAAGCGCGTTGGTGCCCAGCAGAAAGACGCTGTCGGCGGCCTCGACCTGGCGGCGGCCAAAGCGGCCCAGCCCGTCATGGGAGGCCGAGGTGGTCACATAGGCCTCGGGAAAGGCGGCCTCGATCTGGGCGCGCAGGTGGCGGGCGATGATCTCGTCGCCGATGTTGTCGCTGGCCACCGAGGTATCCAGCAGATGCAGATGCAGCGGACCGGCGCCGGTGCCGGAACGGGCATCGGGGGCTTTGGTCGGGCTCTGCGCGGGCTGGGTCATCGTCATGGCGTCACGGGTTCCGGGGGCTGCCGCCGCCGGACGCGGTCCGGCAGAGGCGGTGCGGCGAAGGGACCGGGTAGCGGCAGCGCCGCGGCCCCCTGTCGCGGAGGTGGCCGTCGGCCGCTGCGCGGACCCGGTCGCGCCCCGAAAGGGGACGACACGGCCCGGTGCAGCGGCCGACCGCCGCATCATCAGAAGGTCCGCGCCTTGGGCGCGATCTTCTTGAGCGAGATGCCGCCCTCGTCCTCGGTCGTCAGCGGATCGTGGACGATCGGACGGTAGGACAGCTCGACCTTGGGGCCTTCGACGCGGGCGATGGTGTGCACGCGCCAGTTCTCGTCGTCCCGCTCGGCATAGTCCTCATGCGCATGGGCGCCGCGGCTTTCGTGGCGCGCTTCGGCGCCAACGATGGTGGCCATGGCATTGGGCATCAGGTTGGTCAGTTCCAGCGTTTCCATCAGGTCGCTGTTCCAGACCAGCGAGCGGTCGGTCACATGCACGTCGGGCAGCTTGGCCGCGATCGCTTCCATCTTCTCGACGCCGTCCTTCAGGGTGTCGCTGGCGCGGAACACGGCGGCGTCGGCCTGCATGGTGCGCTGCATTTCCAGACGCAGTTCCGCGGTCGGGATGCCACCCTTGGCGTTGCGGTAGTAGTCGAAGCGCTCGAAGGCCTTCTCGACACCGGCCTTGTTGGTGGCGGGAATGGCGCTTTCGCGGTCCACCACCTCACCGGCGCGCAGGGCGGCGGCACGGCCAAAGACGACCAGGTCGATCAGCGAGTTCGAGCCCAGGCGGTTGGCCCCATGGACCGAGGCACAGCCCGCTTCGCCCACGGCCATCAGGCCCGGGACGACGGCGGTCGGGTTCTCTGCCGTCGGGTTCAGCACCTCACCATGATAGTTGGTGGGGATACCGCCCATGTTGTAGTGCACGGTCGGCAGAACCGGGATCGGTTCCTTGGTCACGTCCACACCGGCAAAGATCTTGGCCGATTCCGAAATCCCCGGCAGGCGTTCCGCCAGCGCTTCGGCGGGCAGGTGCGACAGGTTCAGGTGGATGTGGTCGCCATGTTCGCCGACGCCGCGGCCTTCGCGGATCTCCATGGTCATGGAGCGCGAGACATAGTCGCGGGGCGCCAGGTCCTTGTACTGGGGCGCATAACGCTCCATGAACCGTTCGCCTTCGGAGTTGGTCAGATAGCCGCCCTCGCCGCGCGCGCCTTCGGTGATCAGGCAGCCCGAACCGTAGATGCCGGTCGGGTGGAACTGCACGAATTCCATGTCCTGAAGGGGCAGGCCCGCACGGGCCACCATGCCGCCACCGTCGCCGGTGCAGGTATGGGCCGAGGTGGCCGAGAAATAGGCACGCCCGTAGCCGCCGGTGGCCAGCACGACCATCTTGGCGTTGAAGACATGCATGGTGCCGTCATCCAGCTTCCAGCAGACGACGCCGGTGCAGACACCGTCATCGGACATCAGCAGGTCGATGGCGAAATACTCGATGTAGAACTCGGCGTTGTTCTTCAGCGACTGACCATAGAGCGTGTGCAGGATGGCGTGGCCGGTCCGGTCGGCGGCGGCACAGGTCCGCTGCACGGCGGGGCCTTCGCCAAACTCGGTGGTGTGACCACCGAAGGGCCGCTGGTAGATCTTGCCTTCCTCGGTGCGCGAGAAGGGCACGCCGTAGTGCTCCAGCTCGTAGACGGCCTTGGGGGCCGAACGCGCCAAGTATTCCATGGCGTCGGTGTCACCCAGCCAGTCCGAGCCCTTGACGGTGTCGTACATGTGCCACTGCCAGTTATCCGGGCCCATGTTGGACAGCGAGGCGGCGATGCCGCCCTGTGCCGCCACGGTGTGCGAGCGGGTCGGGAAAACCTTGGTCACGCAGGCGGTGCGCAGCCCCTGTTCGGCCATGCCCAGGGTGGCGCGCAGACCCGCGCCACCGGCGCCGACCACGACCACGTCATATTCGTGCGTTTCGTATTCGTAAGCAGCCATTGGAAACCTCGGGTCTTAGACGTCGATCTCGATCGTCACGCCGGAAGCGGCGAACGCGAGCTTGATCAGGGCATAGGTGCCGGTGGCGGCGATGGCATAGGCCAGGCAGGTCACGGCGATGATGGTCAGGCGGCCCTTGGCACCGTGGATGTAATCCTCGATCGCCATCTGCGCGCCCGACTTGAAGTGCAGCATCCCGACCCAGAGGGTAAGCAGGGCGACCAGCGCCGGGAAGGGACGGGAATAATAGCTCACCACCTCTTCATAGCTGCCGCCCAGGGCGCAGCCGAAGGTGAAGACGAAGAGAACGACAAGCGGGATCAGGGCGAAGGAGGTGACCTGCATGAACCAGTGATGTTCGGTGCCGGTCTTCGAGGCGCCCATGCCCACGGCGCGCTTGCGGTCGGTCAGATAACGCATGGCTGGCTTTCCTCTCAGACGATGATGATGGTCAGCAGGGTCAGGACGACCGAGCCGCCGATGATGCCCCAGCCGAGCTTGTCGGCGGTTTCGACATCCAGGCAATAGCCGTTGTCCCACAGCAGGTGACGCACACCGGCCAGGCTGTGATACCACAGGCCAAGCGCCGACAGGGTCATGATGATGTCACCGATGAACGAGGTCAGCACATAGTCGGCCACGGCGAAATACTCGGGCCCCGAAGAGGCGGCCAGCAGCCACCAGGCCACCAGCAGCGCCGAGACGACCATCGCGTTCCCGGTGATCCGGGTCAGAATGGAGGTGACGGAGTTGAGCTGGAACCTGTAGTGCTTCCCGAGCATGAATGGAGAGAGCGGGCGGTTGCCCCGGTTCACATCGGCCATGGCATGTCCTTTCCGGATTTCCCTTGGCCCCCGGTTTACGCAGATCGCGTGCGCTTGTCATCCTCTCCGGGGCGCATGGTCCCGAGAATTTGACCAAAGCAACCATATCTTTCCCGTCTTGTGATCACGGAAAATGAGGCTGTGATCACGTATTGGGCAGCGCGAAATTCCGACTGATTTGCTAGGTTTTGCGACTTGATTCTGCGCCCTTTTCCCCCTGCGGGCGAAAAGGCCGGGCCTCTGGCAGGGATATTTGACGCCAGAAAATCGCCAGGACCGGGGCGCGCAAGGGCCACCGCAGCGCCCCGCTGGCGCGCCCGCCGGGCCCCTGCCCGCCCACGCGGATCCGCGCCCGCCCTGCTGATATTTGTTGGCCGGAAATATCCCCGCCAGAGGCCTGGCCCGGACCGCGTCCGGGCCAGTTTTCAGCGCGGCACCAGGGCCCAGTAGTCCAGATCCAGCAGCACATGCGGCAGGTATTTCCCGTCCTCGCCACGCAGGGTGAAGGGCTCGCCCCCCGAGGTCGCCACCAGCCGCAGACGCAGGGCACCGACGCCCGGCGCGCCGGTCTCGGCGCGGTCCAGCACCTCGGACCAGGCCTTGATCGTGGTGCCTGCGAAACAGGGGTTGGCGTGCGCGCCGCCGTTCAGCGCCACGATCATCTGGGCATTGGCCAGCCCGTTGAAGGACAGGGCGCGGGCCATGGAGATCACGTGGCCGCCGTAGATCAGCCGCTGACCATCGGGGCGGAAGGTGGCGTCGAAATGGACCTTGGCGGTGTTCTGCCACAGGCGCGTGGCCAGCATGTGTTCGGCCTCTTCCACGGTCGAGCCGTCCACATGGTCGATCCGCTCTCCCACCTCGTAGTCGCCCCAGGCGTGGGCTTCCCCCGCCAGAGCGAAGTCGTAGCCGGTGAAATCCAGCCCCGCGGGCACCAGCAGATCCGACGCGGCTACGGCATCGGCCAGCGCGGGCACATGGGTTTCGGGGGCGGGCGCGTCCAGGTTGCCCTTGCGCACCATGACCCAGCGAACATAACTCAGCACCACGGCGCCGCGCTGGTTCAGCCCCTCGGTACGCACCCAGACCACCCCGGTCTTGCCGTTCGAGTTCTGCTTCAGCCCGATCACGGTCGAGCGCGCGGTCAGCGTGTCGCCCGGATAGACCGGCGCCAGCCAGCGCCCCTCGGCATAGCCTAGGTTGGCGACCGCGTTCAGCGAGATGTCCGGCACCGTCTTGCCGAAGACCAGGTGAAAGGCCGCCAGATCGTCGATCGGCGCCCCCGGCAATCCGCAGGCCCGGGCGAATTCATCCGAGGAGTAAAGCGCGCCGCGCGCCGGGTAGAGCGCGTGATAGAGCACGCGCTCGCCCGGGGTGACGGTGCGGGGCACCGCGTGGACGATGGTCTCGCCCAGGGTGTAGTCCTCGAAGAAACGGCCCGGGTTGGTCTTCATGTCAGTAGGCTCCAAGCTTGATGTCGGGGGAATAGGTGCCGTCGACCTCTTTCACCACCGCCTGACCGCAGCGCATGGTGCCGTTGGCGGCGTCATAGGCATAGGTCGGGTCGCCATGCAGCTCCCAACCGGCGTTCAGCGCGGCGGTCACCTTGTGGCAGAAGGCAGAGGTGTCGTCTTCGGACAGGAAACGGTACAGCTTCATCGCGGGCCTCACATCGGCAGGGGGTTCGGGCCGACAAGGCCGTGGATCAGCACGATCAGCGCATAGGCCACCAGGGTGGCGACGATCAGGATCGCGTCCTTCTTCGCCGAGGGCACGATCGGCGCAGGCGCGGCCTGGCGGCGGTTGGTCATCACCCAGCCCGCGACAGCCCACAGGATCATGCCGCCGAACAGCAGGATCGAGGCCACATCGCCGCGCACCAGCAGGTGCGAGAGGCCCCACAGGATGGTGCCCGCGAACATCGGATGGCGCACCCAGGCGCGCAGGTGGCTGGTGCCCTTGGCCGCGCCAAAGAGCGCCACCGAAAACAGCATCAGCAGGTTGTTCAGGTGCTGCCCCCAGGCGGGCGGCGCATAGACGAAGATGACATCGGCCGAGCGATAGCCCAATACCATCAACACGATAGCCACCACGGCGGTGACCGCCACCAGCCCCTTGGCGGTGCCATCGGACAGCCCGGCCCGCAGGCCGGGGGTGTATTCCTTCATTACATGGGGCCAGGTCCACAGGACCAGGCCAAGCAGGATGAGTGCCATGAGAGGTGCCTCTTTCAGGTGTCTTCGGGCCCCACACTGGTCCGCTCAGCCCGCCTGTGCAATGGCCTCCGCCTTGGCCAGGGTCTTGCGCGCCGTGTCCACATGCAGGTTCTCGACGATCTTGCCATCCACCACGGCCACGCCCTGGCCGGTGGCCAGCACCTCTTCGTAGGCGGCGATCTGCCGCCGGGCCAGATCGACCTCGGCCTCCGACGGGGCGAAGACGCGGTTGGCGGTCTCGACCTGGGCGGGGTGGATCAGCGTCTTGCCGTCAAAGCCCAGATCGCGACCCTGTTCGCATTCCGCCTCCAGCCCGGCCTCGTCCTTGAACTGGTTGTAGACGCCATCGGCGGCGATCACGTCATGGGCGCGGGCAGCCATCAGGATGGTCTGCAAGGCCATCTGCATGGGCAACCGGTCGGCGCGGGTGCGGCAGTTCAGCTCTTTCGCCAGGTCGTTGGTGCCCGCAACGAAGCCCTGCACCCGGGGGTGGGCGGCAATTTCCAGCGCGTTGAAGATCGCCAGCGGCGTTTCCATCATCGCCCAGATCGGCACATCGCACAGGGCCGCCAGCGCGTCGATATCGGCGGCGGAATTGACCTTGGGCAGCAGGATCGCGTCGATATCGGCGCCCGCCAGCGCCGCCACGTCGCCGCGCCCCCATTCCGTGTCCAGCCCGTTGACCCGCACGATCTTGGCCCGCGGGCCATAGCCGCCTTCGGCCAAGGCGGCGGCCAGGGTGTCCCGCGCCGCCTCTTTGGCCTCGGGCATCACCGCGTCTTCCAGATCGAACAGGATCGCGTCCACGGCCAGGCTGCGGGCCTTCTCCAAGGCGCGCTCTTTCGAGCCGGGGATATAGAGCAAAGAGCGGTAGGGGCGCAGGGCAGCATCCATGGGAGAACCTCGGGTGAGTAATTTTCTTGCGCCGAGGTGACACAATCGGACCGATTAGTTCAAGCCCAATCCGCATCCCCCGGTGATTTTTCGCCGCGCCGCCGCATTCGGGCGCCGCGGCGGGCGGGTCACGGGCAAAGGATAGCGGCTTTGGCCGGGCTGTTAACCAGATTTCAGCACTTTCGCCCGCAGGCTGATCCCGCGACGGACCGGAACGGGGCCGCGCGGACAGAGGATGACCCCGCCGGGCGGCCCCCGCCCCGACGTGCCACCTGCCTGCCGCCGCCGCGCCCTGACGCCGGGGGTCGGCCTTCGCTTGAAAGGGCCCCGATGACCTATTCCCTGCCCCCCGCCCCGCCGATCCTGGCCGCCCTGCGCCTTGCCCTGCGGCATCCCTCTCCGCCCCGCCTGTCCTGGATCCGCCGAGCCCTGGCCCTGGCCGCGCTGTTCTGCGCGGGCGTTGGCCTGCCCGGCCCTCCACCTGCCCAGAGCCAGTTCCAGACCCTGACCAGCGGCGCCCGCGCCTGCGCGCCGCGCGACGTGGTGCTGGACCGGCTTGCGGAAGGCTATGGCGAGACGCGGAAATCCATCGGCCTGGGCTCCGACAATGCCATGATCGAGGTCTTCGCGTCGGACGATAGCGGCACCTGGACGATCACCGTCACCTCACCCCAGGGCATCACCTGCCTGATCGCCAGCGGCCAGGCCTATGAACGGCTGAACGAGACCCTGCCGGGCGACGATCAGGACGCGTGACGCGGCTCGCAATAGCGGGCGCGGACTGTCGTGCCGTCGCGAGGCACAGGCCCGCCACGCAGGGCCGGCCCGGCGTCGCAGACCCCCGTCCCGCGACGCGCCGCAGAATCGCGCAGGGCCCGACCCGCGCCCGCCCCCCGCAGGGGACAGGGCCCGAAAACTGCCTGCGCAACCGGCAGCCAGGGGGCCCGGGCGGCCCGCCGCCCGGCGGCGGAGCCCGGCACAGAGGCTTGATAAGACACAAACTTTCACCATTCCGTGACGGATCTTCGCCCCTGCCCCACCCTCTGCACCCTTGCGTCGGGACCGCAAAGGGCCTAGGCCATCCTCGACGTTTCAACCGGACCGGAGACAGAAACAATGGCCAGACCCAAGATTGCCCTCATCGGCGCAGGGCAGATCGGTGGCACCCTTGCTCACCTCGCAGCCCTGAAAGAACTGGGTGACGTTGTCCTTTTCGACATCGCGGAAGGCACCCCCGAGGGCAAGGCGCTCGACATCGCCGAATCCGGCCCCTCGGAAGGCTTTGACGCCAAGCTGAAGGGCACCCAGTCCTACGCCGATATCGCGGGCGCGGATGTCTGCATCGTGACCGCCGGCGTGCCGCGCAAGCCGGGCATGTCCCGCGACGACCTGCTGGGCATCAACCTGAAGGTCATGAAATCCGTCGGCGAAGGCATCAAGGAAAATGCCCCGAATGCCTTCGTGATCTGCATCACCAACCCGCTGGACGCGATGGTCTGGGCCCTGCAGAAATTCTCGGGCCTGCCGGCCGAGAAGGTCTGCGGCATGGCCGGCGTTCTGGACAGCGCCCGTTTCCGCCACTTCCTGTCGGTGGAATTCGACGTGTCCATGAAGGACGTGACCGCCTTCGTGCTGGGCGGCCATGGCGACACCATGGTGCCGTCGGTGCGCTATTCCACCGTGGCCGGCATCCCGCTGCCCGACCTGGTCGAGATGGGCTGGACCACGCAAGAGAAGCTGGACGCGATCCTGCAACGCACCCGTGACGGCGGCGCCGAGATCGTCGGCCTGCTGAAGACCGGTTCGGCCTTCTACGCGCCCGCCACTTCGGCCATCGAAATGGCCGAAGCCTATCTGAAAGACCAGAAGCGCGTCCTGCCCTGCGCCGCCTATTGCGATGGCGACCTGGGCGTGAAGGACATGTATGTCGGCGTGCCGACCGTGATCGGCGCCGGTGGCATCGAGCGGATCGTGAACATCAAGCTCAACAAGGAAGAGCAAGAGATGTTCGACAAGTCCGTCGACGCGGTCAAAGGCCTGGTTGAGGCCTGCAAGGGCATCGACAGCTCGCTGGCCTGAGCGCCCGCGCCTGACTGAGATTTCGAACGGGCCGCGCGGGATCGCGCGGCCCGTTTCGCGTTTCGGCCCCCGCCGCCTGCGGCGCCCCGGGCGCTGCGCCCTACCCGTTCCGCGCCAGGCCTGCTAGGATCGCCCGGAAAACATGGCGCGCCACAGCCCGCGAATCCCTTGCGATGCCGCGGACATGCTGGCTTTTCCCTCGGGCCCGACGCCTTGTGATCACAGCTTTTCCACGCGTGATCACAAAATCAAGAAAATCGGCAAAATTTCTCCATTCCCCTGAAAAATCGGTTCATCGGCAGGTAAGACTGTGCCACTACCGATGGCAATCGTAGCTAACGAGGGACGGAGTTCATGAATATCCATGAATATCAGGCGAAGGCGATCCTTCGCGAATATGGCGCCCCGGTTTCGGACGGCCGCGCGGTTCTGAAGGCTGACGAAGCCAAGACCGCCGCGGGCGAGCTGGACGGGCCGCTGTGGGTCGTGAAGGCGCAGATCCATGCCGGCGGTCGCGGCAAGGGTCATTTCGTCGAAGAGAGCGCTGGCGAAAAGGGCGGTGTCCGCCTGGCGAAATCGGTTGAAGAGGCCGAAGCCGAAGCCAAGAAGATGCTGGGCAAGACCCTGGTCACCCACCAGACCGGCCCCGCCGGCAAGCAGGTGAACCGCATCTACATCGAAGCCGGTTCGGACATCGAGCGCGAGCTGTACCTGGCTCTGCTGGTCGACCGTCAGACCTCGTCGGTCTCGGTCGTCTGCTCGACCGAAGGCGGCATGGACATCGAGGAAGTGGCCGCGGCCACCCCCGAAAAGATCCTCAGCTTCTCCATCGACCCGGCCACCGGCTATGCGCCGTTCCACGGCCGCAAGGTGGCCTTCGCCCTGGGCCTGAAGGGCGCGGCGATGAAGCAGTGCGTCAAGCTGATCGGCGACCTGTACCGTGCCTTCATGGACAAGGACATGGAACAGCTGGAGATCAACCCGCTGATCGTCATGCCCGATGGCAACCTGAAGGTGCTGGACGCCAAGGTCGGCTTCGACGGCAACGCGGTCTACCGCCACGCCGACATCGCCGCCCTGCGCGACGAGACCGAGGAAGACGCCAAGGAACTGGCGGCCTCCAAATACGACCTGAACTACATCGCGCTGGACGGTGAGATCGGCTGCATGGTGAACGGCGCAGGCCTGGCCATGGCAACGATGGACATCATCAAGCTGTACGGTGCGGAACCGGCCAACTTCCTGGACGTCGGTGGCGGCGCCACCAAGGAGAAGGTGACCGAAGCGTTCAAGATCATCACCTCGGATCCCAACGTGAAGGGCATCCTGGTGAACATCTTCGGCGGCATCATGCGCTGCGACATCATCGCCGAGGGCGTCATCGCCGCGGTGAAGGAAGTGGGCCTGGCGGTTCCGCTGGTCGTGCGTCTGGAAGGCACCAATGTCGAGCAGGGCAAGGAGATCATCGCGAACTCCGGTCTGAACGTCATTGCGGCGGACGATCTGTCCGACGGCGCCGAGAAGATCGTCAAGGCCGTCAAAGGCTGATCTTCGAGGCATGATGGCAAGGGGCAACGGAACAGGATCATGATCTCTCACGATCACAAGCTGATCTTCGTGCACATTCCCAAATGTGCCGGCACGAGCGTGGAGGCCTTCTTTGGCCACCACGCCGATTACGACGGCCGGTTCAAGCAGGATCACCGCACGATGCGTGAGATCGAACCCCTGTACCGTGGGCTGACCGCCCTGTCCGATCGCGAAAACCGCAAGCTGATCCTGCGCCGCCTGGCGCGGGCCGTCCGTTCGCAGCGCAACCCGCGCAACAAGTACCGGGTCAATGCGCGACAGTTTCGCGAGTATTACAAGTTCACGATCCTGCGCGACCCCTGGTCGCGCGTCTACTCCGGCTATCGCAACGTGATCCGCGACGCGCATCACACGCGGCGCCGGGGACCGATCCGCGATTTCCAGGACTTCGTCGAGAAGTTCGCGGGCCGGACCCGTCTGGCCCCCGCCGACTACTGGCTGGCCAATTTCGACGGCAAGGTCCGCATGGACCGCATCGTGTACTTCTCGGACCTAAGCGGTGGCCTGGCCAAGGTGGCGCAGGACCTCGGCCTCGACAAGATCGAGCTGCCGAAGATGCTGCACACCGGCGACAACACCGACCTGCGAGAGGTCTACGACGACCGCTCGCGCGCCATCATCCAAGACCGCTACGCAAAGGAAATCGAGGACCACGGGTTCTCATTCGACTTAGTTTGAGGAAGCGGTCGGCGCGGCGGCGCCGGCCCCGACTTCCGAAGCTTCAGGAGTGTCAATAAAATGGCCGTACTCGTAGACGAAAATACCAAGGTGATCTGTCAGGGCTTCACCGGCTCGCAGGGCACCTTCCACTCTGAACAAGCAATTGCCTATGGCACCAAGATGGTTGGCGGCGTCACCCCCGGTAAGGGCGGCACCGAGCACCTGGGCCTGCCCGTCTTCGACGGCGTGGCCGAGGCGGTCGAAAAGACCGGCGCCAATGCATCGGTGATCTATGTGCCGCCGCCCTTCGCGGCCGACTCGATCCTGGAAGCCATCGACGCCGAGATCCCGCTGATCGTCTGCATCACCGAAGGCATCCCGGTTCTGGACATGATGAAGGTGAAGGCCGCGCTGAAAAACAGCCAGTCCCGCCTGATCGGCCCGAACTGCCCCGGTGTCATCACCCCCGGCGCCTGCAAGATCGGCATCATGCCCGGCCATATCCACAAGCGTGGCTCGGTCGGCGTCGTGTCCCGTTCCGGCACCCTGACCTATGAAGCCGTGAAGCAGACCTCGGATGCGGGCCTCGGCCAGTCCTCCGCCGTCGGCATCGGTGGCGACCCGATCAAGGGCACCGAGCACCTGGAAGTGCTGGAAATGTTCCTGAAGGACCCGGAAACCGAGTCGATCATCATGATCGGTGAGATCGGTGGCTCGGCCGAAGAGGAAGCCGCCGAATTCCTGGCCTCCGAGAAGAAGAAGGGCCGCTGGAAACCGACCGCCGGGTTCATCGCCGGCCGTACCGCCCCTCCGGGCCGCCGCATGGGCCACGCAGGCGCCATCGTCGCCGGTGGCAAGGGCGGTGCCGAAGACAAGATCGAGGCCATGAAGTCGGCCGGGATCGTCGTCGCCGACAGCCCCGCGGGCCTCGGCGAAGCCGTGCTGAAGGCCATCAAGGGCTGATGCGCGGGCGCGGGCCACGCCTGCCTCACGCCACGTAAAGGCGTGGGCCGCATCGCGATCGCGTGATGCGGCCCTTGCCACCTTAGTCTGAGCCCCCAAGTGGTACGGGGGAAACGAGAAAACCGATGTCACGAGACCAAGCAGAACCGGATCCGTGCCTGCCCCAGGAGCTTCTGTCATGAGCTTCGCCGAGGCCGTCCGTACCTGTCTGCGCAAATACGTGACCTTCTCGGGCCGGGCCACGCGCCCGGAATACTGGTATTTCGTGCTGTTCAACATCCTGGGCTCGATCGTGCTGGGCATCGTCGACGGGATCGTCTTCGGCGCCGCCGAGATCGAGACCGGCCCGGGCAGCGTCAGCGCCTCGTCCGATGGCCCGCTGTCCTCGCTGTTCAGCCTGGCCATGCTGTTGCCGATGATCGCCGCGGGCTGGCGGCGGATGCATGACAGCGGCCGCAGCGGGATCTTCCTGCTTTACCCCTTCATCGCCGTCATCGGCACCCTGACCTATGCGGGCTTCATCGGCGCCTTCGATTTCGCCGATCCCTTCGGCGCGGGCATCGCCGCCGAGCAGCTGGAAGGGCTGGCCGGGATCGTGCTGGTGATCGCGCTGATCGTCTGCGTGCTGTCGCCGCTGATCGTGATCTGGTGGCTGACCCGCAGGACCGAGCCCGCCGCGAACCGCTGGGGCCCCGTCCCCGGCACCGCCCCTGCCGCGCCCTCTGCCCCCTGGACCGGAGGGACCGGATGAGAAACCTCGACTGCCACAGCCCCCCCGCCGCCGCGCCGCCCGCCGGGCCCCAGGCCCCCGCCGCATTCCAGATGACCCTCCGTTTCGTCCCGCAGGTGACATAGATGAACGACCAGAGCCCCAACGACCTTTTCCACGCCTCCAGCTTCATGCAGGGGCATAACGCCGCCTATCTTGAGCAGCTTTACGCCCGCTGGGCCAATGACCCCGCCGCCGTCGATGCCGCCTGGGCCGAGTTCTTCTCGTCCCTGGGCGACAGCAACGCCGATGCCGTGGCCGAGGCCGAAGGCCCCTCCTGGGCGCGCAGCGACTGGCCGCCGACCCCCAACGACGACCTGACCGCGGCCCTGGACGGCATGTGGCCCGCCCCCGCCGAGGGCAAGGACGCCGGCCGCAAGATCAAGGAGAAGGCGGCCCAGAAGGGCGTCGAGGTCTCTGACGACGCCGTGAAACGCGCCGTGCTGGACAGCATCCGCGCCATCATGCTGATCCGCGCCTACCGGATCCGTGGCCACCTGGCCGCCGACCTGGATCCCCTGGGAATGCAGGAAAAGGTCGCCCACCCCGAGCTGGACCCGAAATCCTACGGCTTCAGCGATGCGGACATGGATCGCCCGATCTTCATCGACAACGTGCTGGGTCTTCAGGTCGCCTCGATGCGCCAGATCCTGGACATCGTGAAGCGCACCTATTGCGGCACCTTCGCGCTGCAATACATGCACATCTCCGACCCCGAGCAATCCGCCTGGCTGAAGGAACGGATCGAGGGCTTCGGCAAGGAGATCACCTTTACCCGCGAAGGCCGCCGCGCCATCCTGAACAAGCTGGTCGAGGCCGAGGGCTTCGAGAAGTTCCTGCACGTCAAGTACATGGGCACCAAGCGCTTCGGCCTGGACGGTGGCGAGGCGCTGATCCCCGCCATGGAACAGATCATCAAGCGGGGCGGCAACCTGGGCGCCAAGGAGATCGTGATCGGGATGCCCCACCGGGGCCGCCTGTCGGTGCTGGCCAATGTGATGGGCAAGCCCTATCGCGCCATCTTCAACGAATTCCAGGGCGGTTCCTTCAAGCCCGAGGATGTGGACGGCTCGGGCGACGTGAAATACCACCTCGGCGCCTCGTCCGACCGTGAGTTCGACGGCAACACCGTGCACCTGTCGCTGACCGCCAACCCCTCGCACCTCGAAGCCGTCAACCCGGTGGTGCTGGGCAAGGCCCGCGCCAAACAGGCGCAACTGAACGATGCGGAACGTACCTCGACCATCCCCGTGCTGCTGCACGGTGACGCGGCCTTTGCCGGCCAGGGTGTCGTCGCGGAATGCTTCGGCCTGTCGGGCCTGGTGGGCCACCGCACCGGCGGCACGATCCATATCGTCGTGAACAACCAGATCGGCTTCACCACCGCGCCGCATTTCTCGCGGTCCAGCCCCTACCCGACCGACATCGCCCTGATGGTCGAGGCGCCGATCTTCCACGTCAACGGCGATGACCCCGAGGCCGTGGTTCATGCCGCCAAGGTCGCGACCGAGTTCCGCCAGAAGTTCCACCGCGACGTGGTGATCGACATCTTCTGCTACCGCCGGTTTGGTCACAACGAAGGCGACGAGCCGATGTTCACCAACCCGATCATGTACAAAAACATCAAGGGCCATAAAACGACCCTGAGCCTGTACACGGATCGCCTGGTCAAGGACGGCCTGATCCCCGAGGGCGAGATCGAGGACATGAAGGCCGCCTTCCAATCCCACCTGAACGAAGAGTTCGAGGCCGGGAAGGAATACAAGCCCAACAAGGCCGACTGGCTGGACGGCAAATGGTCGGGCCTTGAGCGCGAGAAGGAAGACTACCAGCGCGGTGAAACCGCGATCTCGCCCGAGCTGATGGCAGAGGTCGGCAAGTCGCTGACCACCGCGCCCGACGGCTACCCGATGCACAAGACCGTCGGCCGCCTGCTGGAAACCAAGTCCAAGATGTTCGAAACCGGCGAAGGCTTCGACTGGGCCACCGGTGAGGCGCTGGCCTTCGGCTCGCTGCTGACCGAGGGCTACCCGGTCCGCCTCGCGGGTCAGGATTCGACCCGCGGCACCTTCAGCCAGCGTCACTCGGCCCTGATCAACCAGGAGACCGAAGAGCGTTACTATCCGCTGAACAACATCAAGCCCGGTCAGGCCCGTTACGAGGTCATCGACTCGATGCTGTCGGAATACGCGGTTCTGGGCTTCGAATACGGCTACAGCCTCGCCGAGCCGAACGCCCTGGTGATGTGGGAAGCCCAGTTCGGCGACTTCGCCAACGGCGCGCAGATCATGTTCGACCAGTTCATCAGCTCGGGCGAATCCAAATGGCTGCGGATGTCGGGCCTGGTGATGCTGCTGCCCCATGGCTACGAGGGCCAGGGCCCCGAGCACTCTTCCGCCCGTCTGGAGCGCTTCCTGCAAATGTGCGGTGGCGACAACTGGATCGTGGCCAACTGCTCGACGCCCGCCAACTACTTCCACATCCTGCGCCGTCAGCTGCACCGCAGCTTCCGCAAGCCGCTGGTGCTGATGACGCCGAAGTCGCTGCTGCGCCACAAGCTGGCGGTCAGCAAGGCCGAGGATTTCACCACCGGCTCCAGCTTCCACCGGGTGCTGTGGGATGACGCCGAGCGCGGCCATTCCGACACCAAGCTGGCGGCGGACGACAAGATCAAGCGCGTGGTGATGTGCTCGGGCAAGGTCTATTACGACCTGCTGGAAGAGCGCGACGCCCGCGGCATCGACGACGTCTACCTGATGCGGATCGAACAGTTCTATCCCTTCCCGGCGATCTCGCTGGTCAAGGAACTGGAACGCTTCAAGGGCGCCGAGATGATCTGGTGCCAGGAAGAGCCCAAGAACCAGGGCGCCTGGTCCTTCATCGAACCCAATATCGAGTGGTGCCTGCAACGCATCGGCGCCACCCATCAGCGCCCGCGCTACGTGGGCCGTCTCGCCTCCGCTTCGCCCGCCACGGGCCTGGCCAAACAGCATAAAGCGCAGCAGGAGTCGATCGTCGACGAAGCGCTGTCCATCGAAGGAAAGTAAGGACCATGAGCACCGAGATCCGCGTCCCCACCTTGGGCGAATCCGTTACCGAAGCCACCGTCGCTACCTGGTTCAAGAAACCCGGCGATACCGTTGCCGTCGACGAGATGCTCTGTGAGCTGGAAACCGACAAGGTCACCGTCGAAGTGCCCGCCCCCGCCGCGGGCGTGCTGGCCGACATCGTGGCCAAGGAAGGCGAGACCGTGGGCGTCGACGCCCTGCTGGGCATGATCGCCGAGGAAGGCAACGCCGGCGCCGAAGAGCCCGCGCCGCGCCACACCGATGCCCCCGCCGAGGAACCCGCCGCCGCCGGTGGCGAGAGCCTGCCCATCATGGTGCCCACCCTGGGTGAATCCGTGACCGAGGCCACCGTGGCCACCTGGTTCAAGAAAGAGGGCGAAAGCTTTGCCGCGGACGAGATGCTGTGCGAGCTGGAAACCGACAAGGTCTCGGTCGAAGTGCCCGCGCCCGCCGCTGGCACCCTGACCAAGATCCTGGCCAAGGAAGGCGAAACCGTCGAGGCCGGCGGCCAGCTGGCCGAGATGACCACCGGCGCCGGTGGCGCGGCCAAGCCCGCCTCGGCGGATGCCGCCAAGACCGCCTCGGACGCCGAATATGTCTCCGAGCTGAAGGGTGGCAAGGACGTCGAGGATGCCCCCTCGGCCAAGAAGGCCATGGCAGAGGCCGGTCTGTCGGCGGATGCCGTCACCGGCACCGGCAAGGACGGTCGCATCATGAAGGACGACGTGGCCAAGGCCCTGGCCGCCGCCAAGTCCGCGCCCGCCGCCCCTGCCGCCGCACCGCGCGCCCCCAGCTCGGCCGATGACGCGGCCCGCGAAGAGCGCGTGAAGATGACGCGCCTGCGCCAGACCATCGCGCGCCGCCTGAAGGACAGCCAGAACACCGCCGCCATGCTGACCACCTACAACGAGGTGGACATGACCGAGGTGATGGCCCTGCGGAACGAGTACAAGGACCTGTTCCTGAAGAAACACGGCGTGAAGCTTGGCTTCATGTCCTTCTTCACCAAGGCCTGCTGCCACGCCCTGAAAGAGGTGCCCGAGGTCAACGCCGAGATCGACGGCACCGACATCGTCTACAAGAACTTCGTCCACATGGGCATTGCTGCCGGCACGCCCACGGGCCTGGTGGTTCCGGTCATCCGTGACGCCGATGCCATGTCCTTTGCCGACATCGAAAAGGCCATCGCCGAGAAGGGCGCCCGCGCCCGTGACGGCAAGCTGTCGATGGCGGAAATGCAGGGCGGCACCTTCACCATCTCGAACGGTGGTGTCTACGGCTCGCTGATGTCCTCGCCGATCCTGAACCCCCCGCAGTCGGGGATCCTGGGGATGCACAAAATCCAGGACCGCCCGATGGCGATCAACGGCAAGGTCGAAATCCGCCCGATGATGTACCTGGCGCTGAGCTACGACCACCGCATCGTCGACGGCAAGGGTGCCGTGACCTTCCTGGTGCGCGTCAAGGAAGCGCTGGAAGATCCCCGCCGCCTGCTGATGGATCTGTGATCCGAAAGGCGGGGCAAACCCCGCCCTACGCTATCGACCCCGCCCGCCCCGATGGGCGGGGTCTCCCCGCCCTGGGACTTTCGCGATGACGCTTGCCCGTACTTCCTTCTGGCTGATCCTGACCACCGGCGCCGTGCATTTCGTGCTGACCGGCGCCCGCATCGCCTCGGGCCGGTCGGATTTCGGCGACATGGGGCGGCTGCTTTTGGAAATGGCGCTCTGCGGCGGGCTGCTTCAGGCGCTCTATGTGGCGCCGGATCGTCGCGGCACCCGGATCGCTACCTTGATCCTTTGCGCCGCGCTCTACCTCTATGCCATCTCCGGCGGGCTGCTGCTGTCCAATATCGGCCAGCTGCTGATCGGCACCCTGGCCTGCGTTGCCGCAGCGGACGTGCTGAAGGGCCCGCGCCGAACCTCGCAACCGAAGGTGACCGCATGACCCCCGAACTGATCGCCCTCGCCCTCGTGGCCCTGGAACACGTCATCCTCGTCGGCTGGTCGCAGATGCTGCTGACCCGCGACGTGGGCCCCGAAGGCAACGCAGGGCCCCGCGACAACCTGCCCGAGTTCTCGCGCGACACCGGCCGCCTGCGCCGGGCGCTTGCCAACCATACCGAGAACTTCCCCTTCTTCATCGGCGCCGTGGCCGTCGTGCTCTTGTCGGACAGCGCCAGCGGCGTCACCGCCACCTGCGCGCTGATCTATGCCGCCGCCCGCGCCCTCTATATCCCGGCCTATGCCTTCGGCTGGACCCCCTGGCGCTCGGTCTTCTACATGACCGGCTTCCTGGCAACCGCGGTGATGTATATCGCCGCTGTCTTCTGAGGGCCGCCCCATGACCCCCCTGCCCATCGAAGCAAAGATCCTCGGCCTCGCCGCCCTCTTGCAGGTGATCCAGATCGCCCTGATGGCCGTGCCCGCCAACCTGGAACTGGGTCCCCGCCTGACCATGGGCACGCGGGATCCGCAGGATGTCGAGGGGGGCAACCCCTATCTGCTGATGTCGCGCCGCACCGGACGGCTGCACCGGGCAATGAACAACCATTTCGAGGCGCTGATCCTCTTCACCATCGCCGTGGCCCTGGTGACCTGGGCCGGGGCCTCTTCAGCCGTGACCGCGGCCTGCGCCTGGACCTACCTGGCCGCCCGCGTCCTCTACGTTCCGGCCTATGCCTTCGGCTGGGCGCCCTGGAGATCCTATCTCTGGGCGCTTGGCCTCCTTGCCACCGTGATCATGATCTGCGCCGCGCTCTTCTGATCATTCGATGGCCCCAAATACTCCGGGGGCGCCGCGCCAGCGGCGGGGGCAGCGCCCCCACCCCGATCCGCAACGAAGCACTCCCGGCGCGCCCCCGCGCGCCCCACGAACAAAGGAGACCACCCCATGGCCCAATATGACGTCATCATCATCGGTGCCGGCCCCGGCGGCTACGTGTCCGCCATCCGCTGCGCCCAGCTCGGTCTGAAGACCGCCTGTGTCGAGGGCCGCGAGACCCTGGGCGGCACCTGCCTGAACGTGGGCTGCATCCCCTCCAAGGCGCTGCTGCACGCCACGCACCAGCTGCACGAGGCAGAGCACAACTTCGCCACCATGGGCCTCAAGGGCAAATCGCCGTCCGTCGACTGGGACCAGATGAAGGCCTACAAGCAGGACGTGGTGAACTCCAACACCGGCGGCATCGAGTTCCTGTTCAAGAAGAACAAGATCGACTGGCTGAAAGGCTGGGCCACGATCCCCGAGGTCGGCAAGGTCAAGGTCGGCGACGAGGTGCACGAGGCGAAGAACATCGTCGTCGCCACCGGTTCCGTCCCCGCCTCGCTGCCGGGTCTGGAGATCGACAACGACAAGGGGATCATCGTCGACAGCACCGGCGCGCTGAACCTGCCCAAGGTGCCCAAGAAGATGGTCGTCGTCGGCGCCGGTGTCATCGGCCTGGAGATGGGCTCGGTCTACGCGCGCCTGGGCGCCGAGGTGACGGTGGTCGAATACCTCGACACGATCACCCCGACCATGGACGGTGAAGTGCAGAAGAACCTGCAAAAGATCCTCAAAAAGCAGGGCATGTCCTTCATCCTGGGCGCCGCCGTGCAGGGCGCCGAGACCACCAAGACCAAGGCCAAGCTGAGCTACAAGCTGAAGTCCGACGACAGCGAGCACACGCTGGACGCCGATGTGGTGCTGGTCGCCACCGGCCGCCGCGCCTATACTGACGGGCTGGGCCTGGCCGAGCTGGGGGTCGAGCTGACCGAGCGCGGCGTGGTCAAGACCGATGCCCATTGGGCGACCAACGTGAAGGGCATCTATGCCATCGGCGACGCCGTGGCAGGCCCGATGCTGGCCCACAAGGCCGAGGACGAGGGCATGGCCGTGGCCGAGGTGCTGGCGGGCAAGGCCGGTCACGTGAACTATGACGTGATCCCCTCCGTCATCTACACCCACCCCGAGGTCGCCGCCGTCGGCAAGACCGAGGAAGAGCTGAAGAAAGAGGGCCGCGCCTACAAGGTCGGCAAGTTCTCCTTCATGGGCAACGCCCGCGCCAAGGCCGTCTTCGCCGCCGAGGGCTTCGTCAAGATCATCGCGGACAAAGAAACCGACCGGATCCTGGGCTGCTCGATCATCGGCCCGGCGGCGGGCGACCTGATCCACGAGGTCTGCGTGACCATGGAATACGGCGGCTCCGCCGAGGATCTGGCCCTGACCTGCCATGCCCACCCGACCTTCTCGGAAGCGGTGCGCGAAGCGGCGCTCGCCTGTGGCGACGGCCCGATCCACATGTGATCGCCCGGGGCGCGCCGCGCGCGCCTTCAGCTGAACGAACAGAGCCCGCCGCGCCCCCGCGCGGCGGGCTTTCTCATGGCCCAGGCGCCCCTCGGCCGAGGATGCCCGCCAGGGCGGAGGAGGCCGCGCGCGCATCCGACAGATTGCCACAGCCCCCTGTTCATCGCCGCCCGGCGCCCTACACTCCTCCTCATCCCAACCGCGAAAAGGCCGCTCGATGCGCCGCCCGACCGTCTCTGTCATCATCCCCGCCTACCGGGCTGAGGCCAGCCTGCCCGGCGCCGTAGCCTCGGTCGCGGCTTGCGGGCTGCCCGAGGATGCCGTCGAGATCGTGGTGGCCTCGGATGACGGCCAGGACTACCGGCCCCTTCTGCCCCGCGGCCCGCGCTATGCCTTCGCGCCCCTTGGCCCGGTGCAAAGCGGCGCGGGGCCGGCGCGCAACCGCGCCCTGGCCCAGGCGCGCGGCCAGTACATCGCCTTCCTCGACGCCGATGACAGCTGGGAACCCGACTACCTGACCTTCCTGTTGCCCCTGGCACAGCGCCACGGCGCCGCCTTCGGGCGCACGGCGGTGATCGAGGACGGGGCCGAGATCCTGCGCCTGCCCCCCGGCCCCGCCGACGTGCTGCGGCTTGAAGATCTGGGGCGCACCGGCGCCTCTTATCACCCGGTTCTGGCCCGGCGCCTGGCGCGGGCCTTCACCACCCACCTCAGCCAGGACGTGCGCCACGCGGCCGAGCTGCTGGCCCGTCTGGGCGGCAGCGCCCCTCTGGGCCGGGCGGCCTATCGGCTGCATCTCAGGGGCGGCTCGACCACCGCCGAGACGGATTTCTCGGCCCGGGTCGGGCGCGCCTATGACGCCCATATCGCCGAGATCGAGGCGGGCAGCCCCGGTAGCGCGGGCCTGTCTCCGGCCCTGCGTGCCCGGTTGATCGAGGTGTTCCGCGACAAGGCGCGGCTGAACGCGGCCTACAGCCGCGACGCCGCCCCGGGGCAGAGCTTTTACCGCTTCATCGCCGCACGGCTGGCCGCCCACGAAGGGTCTTAGAGGCGCCCGGGCACCGAGGTTACCACAGCGTCTGCGCGGCGCGTTCGGGCCAGGCGCGGTCGTAGTCGGCACCGCCCACTTCGCCATCGGTCATCGCCGCCAGGATCTCGCCCGGGGTCGGCAGGGCGGCGCTGTCGTCGCGCCCTGACCACAGGCCCGCGCGCATCACCGCCCGGGCGCATTGGAAATAGATCTCGTCGATCTGCATCACCACCACCGTGCGCGGCTCTTTTCCCTTGTGCGCGAAGCTGGCACGCAGCGCGGCATCCGCCGTCACCCGGCCCCGGCCATTGACCCGCACCACGTTGTTGGACCCGGGCACCATAAACATCAGCGCCATACGCGGGTCGCGCAGGATGTTGCGCAGGGTGTCGATGCGGTTGTTGCCGTGCCAGTCGGGCAGCGCCAGGTGGCCCTCGTCCAGCTCTCGCACCACCGGGCCGTCATCGCCGCGCGGGCTGCCGTCCACCCCCTCGGGGCCGACGGTCGAGACGACGCAGAACCGCGACGTGGCGATCCAACGGCGGTACTCGGGCGTCATGCGGGTCGCCACCTTGCGCAGCGCGGCGGCGGCGGGGCTGGTGCCGTAGATCTCTTCGAGATCCTCAATCCGGTCGAGATACTCCATCGGGGTCGAACCCTCCCTCTCTCATCAGCGCGTCCGAGGCGCCTTCGATCTGCTGTTCCAGCGTCGCGCGGAAGGTCTCGCGCGGCAGGCCCGCAGGCAGCGGCGGCAAGAATTCCACCACCGCCAGGCCGGGCTTGCGCAGCAGGCCCGAGCGCGGCCAGAAAAGGCCCACATTGGTGGCGGCGGGCACGCAGGGCTGCTGCGTCTGCTCATAGATCGCGGCGACGCCCACCTTGTAATCGGCCCGCACCCCCGGCGCCACGCGGGTGCCCTGGGGATAGATGATCAGCTGCCCCGCCGGCGCATCGCCCGAGGTCACCCCGGCCATCATATCGCGGATCGCCTCGGCCCGGCGGCCGCGTTTCACCGCCACGCAGCCGATCCGCGCGGCGTAAAAGCCGACGATGGGTGTAAAGCGCAGGATGTCCTTCATGATGAATTTCGGCCGCGGCACCGCCGAGACGATCAGCATCACGTCGAGAAAGCTTTGATGCTTGGCCGCGATCAGCACCTGGCCCCGGGGCACCGGGCCCCGGATCTCGGTGCGCAGCCCGCAGATCAGCCGCACCGACCAGCGCACGTAGTGGCAGAAGAGGCGCGCCCCGGTATAGGCGCCTCGGCGGTCCAGCGCCGCCCAGGGCAGAAAGGCGATGCCCATCAGGGTCATCACCGTGAACATCTGCACCACGAAGATCAGGGAACGGAGATAGCGCCAGGCCAGGATCATGCGAGCCTCCCCAGGATGCGGCGCGCGGCGGCGCGCGTGGCGACAAAGGACACGGCCGCCGCCACCGGCGGCAGCACCAGCGGCCAGACCCAGTGCCAGCCACGCAGGCCAAGCCCGGTCAGGAACCCGCCCTCGGGCTGGGCCGAGGGCAGCGCCATCAGCGCCGCCAGGCCAAGCGCCATGCCCAGGGCCGCGCCCCAGAAGGCGCGGAAGGTGAAGCGGCGCACGAAGGCGCGGGCGATATAGTCGTCGCGCGCGCCCACCAGGCGCAGCACGGCGATCACCTGGGCATTGGCCGCCAGGGCCGAATTGGCCGCCAGGGTGATCATCGCCGCCATCACCGCGCCGATCAGCAGCAGAGACAAGAGGCCCAGGGCGCGGATCCGCTCGGCGGCGCGCACCAGCGGGCGGCGCCAGCGCGCGTGGTCATCCAGCACCGCGCCGGGCACCTCGGCGGCCAGCCGCAGGCGCAGGCCCGCGGGGTCATAGCCCTCGCCCGCCTCGACGATCTCGATCAGCTGCGGAATGGGCAGGCTGCCCACGGGCAGGTCGGGGCCGAACCAGGGCTCCAGCAGGGCCTGCTGTTCCTCCTCGCCCAGGGCCCGCGCCCGGGCCACGCCGCGCGTGGTTGCCAGTACCTGAAGCGCGGCCTCGGTCTGGGCCGCGATCTGATCGGCGGGGGCCGAAATGCGCAGGGTCGAACTGCGCGCCAGTTCCTGCGACCAGCTGGCGGCCATGCGCCCCGTGGCCAGCGACAGGGCCAGGGCAAAAACCGCAAGAAAGGTCATGGCGGCGGCGGCAAAGAGGGTCAGCCGGGCGGTGAAGCCGGTCGGCGGCACCACGCGGTCCGCCTGCGGCTCGCCCTTCAGCAGCGCCAGCGGAGAGATCGCGGCCAGGGCCCGGGGCGACAACCGGACGCTCACAGGTCCGCCCCCGCCAGTTGCAGCCGCCGCTTGGCGATGCGCAGGACACGGGCCTGCACCCGGCTTTTGGCGGCGCGGATCAGGCCCAGGTCGTGGGTGGCGATCATCACCGTTTTGCCCATGCGGTTCAGCTCGACCAGCAGCGCCAGCAGGCGTTCGGACATTTCCCAGTCGACGTTGCCCGTGGGCTCGTCCGCCAGGATCACCTCTGGGCTCATGATCACCGCCCGCGCCAGGGCGGCGCGCTGCCGCTCGCCCCCCGACAGCTCGGGCGGGCGGGCCCCGGCCCGCTGGGTCAGGCCGCACCAGGCGATCAGCTCCTTCAGGTTCTGCTCTTCCGCCGTGACGTCGCGCCCCGAGACCATCAGCGGCAGGGCGATGTTTTCGGCCACGGTCAGGTGGTCCAGGAACTGGCAATCCTGATGCACCACGCCGATCCGGCGGCGGATCGTCGCCACCTCGTCGCGGGTCATCTCGCGCACGTCCTTGCCGAACAGCACCGCCTGCCCCGCCGTGGGGATCAGCGCGCCGTAACACAGTTTCAGGAAGGTGGTCTTGCCCGCTCCAGAGGGGCCGGTCAGAAAGTGGAACGAGCCGGGCGTCAGCCGGAGGGAGATGTCGCTCAGCAACTCTCCGCCGCCATAGGAATAGGCGAGATTGTCCAGTTCGATCACGAAAAGCCCCCGCGTGTGCCGGTTCCTTTTGCAGGATCGCACGGCCTGTTGCAATCGTGCCCCCCGGCGGAAATAGCACTTTTCCGCCATTGCCGAACCACATATGGTAGCCCCAGAGCCGGAGGCGTGGCCCATGCGCCCCTCTGGCCCGACTGTCGAGATGGGGCCTCATGCGGTTAACCTGCCCGAATTGCGGTGCGCAGTACGAAGTGCCTGACGCGGTGATCCCTGCGGCAGGGCGTGATGTGCAATGTTCCAACTGCGGCGACACCTGGTTTCAGGCTCCGCCCGACGGGGCTTCGGGCCCGGTCGAGGCGCCCGCGCTGACCCCCGGCATCGCCCCTGCCCCGCGCGTCTCGCCGCGCCGTCCGCGCAGCCAGGCCGACAGCGCACCGCGCCCTGACGAGGCTGCCGCCCCCGGCCTGACCGGGGATGGCGCGGGCTTCGAAGGCACGGATCCCTATGGCGCCGAGACGCCGCCCGCCCCCGAACCCGAGGGCGAGCCCGGATCGGAGCCGATGACCTGGCCCGAAGTCGAGCCCCAGGCAGAGCCCGAGGTCGAGCCCGCGCCCGAGGAGATCGCCGCGGCGTCGGAAGCCGAAGTCACCCCCGAAGAGACGCTCGAAAGCTGGACCGAGGCGGCAGCCGAACCCGCCCCCGCGGCTGCCCCCGAGGACGACGCGGAGGAGGAGGAGGACGAAGAAAGCACCCCTGCCCCGCTTTTCGCCAATGCCCGGCGGCGCGAGCTGGACCCGGCGGTGCGCGACGTGTTGCGCGAAGAGGCCGAGCATGAGGCCAAGGTGCGCGCCCAGCAAGGCGGCGGGCTGGAAAGCCAGCCCGAGCTGGGCCTGGCCGACCCCGAAAGCAGTACGGACCGGCGCGAGCGCGAGGCCCGCGCCCGCATGGCCCGTCTGCGCGGCAAGCCCACTCGCGACAGCGCCCAGGACTCCGGCGACGATGCCCAGGCCGAGGAACCTCACGCCGCGTCGCGCCGCGACCTGCTGCCGGATATCGAAGAGATCAACTCGTCCCTGCGCAGCCGCAGCCAGCGGGTCGAGATGGAGGCCGAATACGAGGCCGAGGATCCGGCGGTGCGACGCAATTTCCGCCGCGGTTTCACCCTGCCGATCTTCTTTGCCGCCTTTGGTGTGCTGCTTTACATCAACGCGCCGCGCATCGCGGCACAGCTGCCCCAGACCGCCCCGGCGCTGCGCGGCTATGTGGGCGCGGTGGATCAGGGCCGGGTCTGGCTGGACGCCAATGTCCGCGAGCTGATCGCCTGGATCGAAGACAAGACCGGCGGCGAAGGCTGAGCCTCGGGACGCGCGGCCTGCGGGCACCGCCCGCCGCCGCTGCGCCTGCCGATGCCTCGCGCAGAACCGGGCTTTCTCTCAGGAAATGACCTGCTCCTCGTGCGGCGCTCCGCCCGGCACCGCTCGGCGCATCCCAAAGGCCCCGCCGCTGCTGCGCCAGGCATTGACCCGCGCAGCGCTGCGCCTCTCACAGGAAATGACACCTGCCGCGTGCGGCGACCCGACCGGCCCACCTTGGCGTGGGGGCTTCTGGCGGTGTGCCGCACGCGGAGAAGGCAGGGCAGGATCGGCAACAGGGCACGGCGCGTGGCCAGGGTGCGGCACAGCACCGCCGAGCGCGCAGCCTGACCGCGCCGCGATCTTCTGGCTGGGCGCCCCATAGCCCCCGGCTCAGAACCGGTCGAGCAACCGGCGCAGGTAGTCGCGTTCCTCGTCGCTGCGTTCGGCCTCGCCCTGGCGGCGGCGGATCTCGTCCAGCAGGTCGCGGGCGCGGCGCTGCACATCGGGGTCCTGCAACATCTCGCGATCATTTCCGAGCGCCCCATTGGTGCCCGCGTTGCGGCCCAGTGGATCGTTGCGCTGGCCGGGGTTGTCGCCCTCGGCCTCGCCCTGCTGGCCCGCCTGTTCGCGCTGTTGCTGTGACATGGCCTCGCCCAGGTTGCGCATCCCCTCGCGCAGCGCGTCCATGGCCTGCGACTGCTGGTCGATGGCCTCGGCCAGATCGCCCGCACCAAGCGCCTCTTCGGCGCCGCGCATCGCCTCGCCCGCCCGATCCAGCGCGTCGCGCGCCGCGCGGCCCGCCTCGGTGCCCGCGCCGGGCAGGTTGCCGCGCTGGCGCTCCAGCTCCTGACGGAGCTGGCGCTGGCGCTCACTCAGCTCGCCCGCATCGGGGTTGCCCTGCTGGCCCGCCTGGCCCTGTTGCTGGCCCTCGGTCTGGCCCCCGCCGCCTCCCTGGCTTTGCCCCGGCTGCTGGCCCTGCTGTTGCCCCTGGCCGCCCTGTTGCTGCTGCCCCTGCTGTTGGCCGTCCTGCTGGCCCTGCTGGCCGCGCTGGCCCGAGTTACCATCGGGGTTGAACTGGTCCTGAAGGTCGCGGAAGGCCTCGTCCGACAGTTCCTGCTGATCGCGCAGGGTCTCGCCCAGCCCTTCCATCGCCTGTTCGCCCGGGCTTTGCTGGCCTTCGCCGCCGCTCTCACCCTGGGTCATCTGCATGTTCTCCAGCATCTGCTGAAGCTCTTCCAGGGCCTGCTGGGCCTCGGCCATGCGGCCTTCTTCCATCAGCTCCTGGATACGGTCCATCATGCGCTGGATGTCGTCCTGGGTCATCCGCATGGCATTTTCCATGTCCATGGGCGGCTGGTTCGGGTCATTGGCACGTTCGCGCGCCTGCTGCTGCGCCAGCTGGCGCATGTAGTCCTGGGTGGCGTCGCGCAGTTCCTGCATCAGGCGGGCGATTTCCTCGTCCGAGGCACCGTTGCGCATCGCCTCTTCCAGCCGGTCGCGGGCGCGCTCCATCCGGGCGCGGGCATCCTCCAGATCGCCCTCTTCGATCTCGACCGCCATGTCCCAAAGCGCCGCCGTCACATCGGCCAGCTGCGCGTCTGTCATCGGGCGGAAACGGGCAATGGTCTCGACCTTGCGCACCAGCCGCATCAGCCGCAGCTCCAGCGTTTCCGAGGGGAACAGGCTGTCGCCCTGCCAGCGGACGGCGCGCAGCACCTGGGCCACCCGGGCCGCGTTGTCGCGGTTCCACAGCAGGTCGCGGCGCATCTCGATCAGGGCAGCGGCCAGCGGGTCGAAGAAGCGGCGCGCATCCAACAGCATGGCGTAGCCATCACTGTGCCCCGACTGGGCCGCCGCATCCTCGACCGTCAGGGACACCGTAACCGGCATGTTGGCCCAGGGGTGCTGCGAGAAGTTCTCGACCAGGGCCTCGGAAAATTCGGCGCGCGAGCCCGAGATCGGCATCGGCAGAGGCACCCGGATCACCTCGCGCGGCTCGGGCGCCAAGGCCAGGCCATAGCGGCGATCGACGGCGGCCAGATCCAGGGTGATCACCGCCTCGCCCGAGACCACGCCATAGTCATCCGTGGCCGAGAACGGCAGGGTCATCTGCCCCTCGACATCCGCCTCGCCGGGGCCATCCACGGTGACCACGGGCGCCCGGTCGGGCAGCATGGCCACGCGCCATTCCCGGCCCCCCGGCCCTTCGACCGCCAGCCGCCCCTCTTGGGCGATGATGAAATCCTGGGCAGCGGCAGAGGCGGGCGGCAGGTCCCCCACCCGGCCCGAGACGGTTTCCGCCAGTTCCAGCCGCCCCTCGGGGCCATAGAATCGCAGCGTCACCTCGGATCCGCGCGGCGCCGTCAGCACCTCGCCGGTGATGTCGCCCAGATAGAGCGTCGGCAGCCCGGTGTAGGGCGGCGGCGCCACCCAGCCTTCCCAGGAGGGGCCGACCGCGGCCTGGGCGCTGCCCGGGGCCATGTCGCCCAGATCCCCCAGACGCCAGACAGAGCCGAAGGCCAGGGCCACCACCAGCCCCAGAAGGGCGATGTAGCGCAGGCCGAAAGGATCGCGAGAGGACAGGCGCAGGTCGGGTTCCACCGGTCGGGCCTCGCGGGCGCGGACGGCCATGCGGGCCTGATGCGCCTCCCACAGGGCACGGGTGCCGGGGTCACCCTCGCCCAGGGCGGGGGCATCGCGCAGGGCCTGCAAAGGCTGGCCTTTCAGCGTCGCATCCAGGCGGCGAAAGGCCTCGTCCCGGCTGGGAATGCGAATCCGGCGCAGGCCCAGGATCAGCAGCGCCAAAGCGGCCAGCGCCGCCAGGCCGCCCAGGGCCCAGGCCAGTTCCACCGGCAGGGCGGCCACGAGGCCCACCATGACCAGCGCCAGCCCGGTCAGCAGCAGGGTCCACAGCGGCCAGAGGGCGCGCACCACGATCTCTGCCAGCAGGCCCGCCCGTGTCAGAGCCAGCGGCCAGCGCAATTGGCGCATCAATCGGGTGTATCGCGTCGGCTCAACCATGCTCCGTCCCGAGGGGGCAGCGCGGGGATCGCGCTACATCCACTCGGGTAGCGTATCGCGGTTAATGATCTCCTCAAAGGAGGGTCTTTTGCGGATGACGGCGAATTGATCCCCCTTGACCAGCACTTCGGGGATCAGGGGACGGGTGTTGTACTCGCTCGACATAACCGCGCCATAGGCGCCCGCAGAGCGGAAGGCCACCAGATCGCCCGCCGCCAGCTTGGGCATGTTGCGGCCCTTGGCGAAGGTGTCGCCGGATTCGCAGACCGGGCCGACGATGTCATAGGGGGTCTGTTCGGCGCCGGGCGCCGGTTCGATCACCGGCACGATGTCATGATGCGCCTCGTACATGGCGGGGCGGATCAGGTCGTTCATGGCACCGTCGATGATCAGGAAATCCCGGCCCTCGCCGTGTTTCACGTAGATCACTTCGGACAGCATGATGCCTGCGTTGCCCGCGATCAGCCGGCCCGGCTCGATCTCGATCTCGCAGCCGGTGTCGCCCAGCACCTCGCGCACCAGGGCGCCGTATTCGACGGGCAGCGGCGGGGCGGTATTGCCGCGCTCGTAGGGAATGCCCAGGCCGCCGCCCAGGTCGAGGCGGACGATGTCGTGGCCATCGGCGCGCAGGGCCTCGGTCAGTTCCTTCACCTTGGTGAAGGCGGCGCGGTAGGGCTCCAGATCAGTCAGCTGGCTGCCGATATGCACGTCGATGCCAACGGCCTTCAGGCCGGGCAGCTGCGCGATGCGCGCATAGACTTCGCGGGCGCGGGTGATCGGGATGCCGAACTTGTTCTCGGATTTGCCGGTGGCGATCTTGGCGTGGGTCTTGGCGTCCACGTCGGGGTTCACCCGCACGGTGACGGGGGCCACGACGCCCAGGGACAGGGCAACCTCGTTCAGCACCTCCATCTCGGGCTCTGATTCCAGGTTGAACTGCCGCACCCCGCCGGTCAGGGCCGCGCGCATCTCGTCCCGGGTCTTGCCGACGCCGGAAAAGACGATCTTGTCGCCCGGCACGCCCGCCGCCTTGGCACGGGCGTATTCGCCGCCCGAGACCACGTCCATCCCGGCGCCCAGATCGGCCATGATACGCAGGATCGCCTGGTTCGAGGCGGCCTTCATCGCGTAGCAGACCAGGTGGTCCATCCCCGTCAGGGCCTCGTCGAACAGGCGGAAATGCCGTTCCAGCGTCGCGGTGGAATAGATGTAGCAGGGCGTGCCCACCTGGGCCGCGATCTCGGCCACGGGGACATCCTCGGCGTAGAGGGCGCCGTCACGGTAAAGAAAATGATCCATGGCCTGTCTCCTGAAAGCCTGTCCGCCGAAGGGGCACGGTTGCGAGGACGCCCGTCAGGGCAGAGGAGCGCCCGCCGGGCGGCGCGTCGTTGCCCGCCTTACACGTTGCGCGCACGCAGGAAAAGATAGAGAGGCAGGCCGCAGCTGACCCCGATGCAGAAGGTGGCCGGGATCGCCACAAGGCCCAGACGGTCGCCGCGGGCCCGGCAGTCGGTGACGATCCACAGGCTCAGCGCCAGGGCAGAGATCACCAGATCCCAGAACAGCGCGGCGGGCGCCCATCCGGCCCGCCAGGCGGCGACCAGCCCGGTCAGGCTGACGCCATTCTCGGCGAACCAGGCGAAGATCAGCCCCAGCGGGTGCAGCGTGCCCCAAACGGCCAGGGCCAGGAAGGCAAGACGCAGGGGCGACACGGGCCTCAGACCTCGGTTTCCGAACCATACAGCGTCTCGCCAGAGCCGCCGATGCCGTTGATGCCCATATCGCTGCGATCGACCCCAGAGGGCGCGCGCTCGGCCCCGCCGGGGGCCACCGGCGCGCCATCCACGCCGCAGCCCGCCAGCAATGCCACCAGCGCGACGGCCGCGATCCGTTTCAACCCAGCTTTGCTTTCCATGCCGCCACCTGTTCGCGAACCCGTTGGGGCGCCGTGCCCCCGTAAGACATACGAGAGGCCACGGAATTGTGCACCCCCAGAACGCCAAAGACCTCTTCGGTGATGCGCGGCTCGACCTCTTGCATCTGCGCCAGGGTCAGGTCGGGCAGGTCACAGCCCTTGCCCTCTGCCATGGCCACCAGCGAGCCGGTCACATGGTGCGCATCGCGGAAGGGCATCCCCAGCACCCGCACCAGCCAGTCGGCCAGGTCGGTTGCGGTCGAGAAGCCCGCGCCCGCGGCGGCCTCCAGCGCGGGGACATTGGCCTTCATGTCGGCGACCATGCCGGTCATGGCGGCCAGGGCCAGCATCAGGTTGTCGGCGGCGTCGAAGACCTGTTCCTTGTCTTCCTGCATGTCCTTGGAATAGGCCAGCGGCAGCCCCTTCATCACCGTCATCAGCGCCACGTTGGCACCGAAGATCCGGCCGATCTTGGCGCGGATCAGCTCCGCCGCATCGGGGTTCTTCTTCTGCGGCATGATCGACGAGCCGGTCGAGAAGCGATCGGACAGCGCGACGAAGCGGAACTGGGCCGAGGACCAGATCACCAGCTCTTCGGCGAAGCGCGACAGATGCATGGCGCAGATCGAGGCGGCGCCCAGGAACTCCAGCGCGAAATCGCGGTCGCTGACGGCGTCCAGCGAGTTGGCGCAGGGCCGGTCAAAGCCCAGGGCCTCTGCCGTCATCTGCCGGTCCAGCGGGAAGGAGGTGCCGGCCAGCGCGGCGGCGCCCAGGGGGGATTCGTTCATCCGCGCGCGGGCATCGGTGAAGCGGCCCAGGTCGCGCGAGAACATCTCGACATAGGCCATCATGTGGTGGCCCCAGGTGACGGGCTGCGCCGTTTGCAGGTGGGTGAAGCCGGGCATGACCCAATCGGCGCCCTCTTCGGCCTGCGTCAGAAGCGCGCGGATCAGCGCCTGAAGGCCACCGATGGCCGCATCGGCCTGATCCCGGACCCAGAGACGGAAATCGGTCGCAACCTGGTCATTTCGGCTGCGCCCGGTGTGCAAACGGCCCGCAGGCTCGCCGATCACCTCTTTCAGGCGGGCCTCGACGTTCATGTGGATGTCTTCCAGCGCGGTCGAGAACTGGAAGGTGCCGCCTTCGATCTCTGACAAGACCGTGAGCAGGCCTTCACGGATCGCCTCGGCGTCTTTATCCGTAATGATGCCCTGGGCGGCCAGCATGGCCGCATGGGCGCGCGAGCCCTCGATATCCTGACGGGCGAGACGTTGGTCGAAACCGATCGAGGCGTTGATTGCCTCCATGATCGCATCGGGGCCTTCGGCGAAACGGCCGCCCCACATCTGGTTCGCTTGGCTATCGGTCATCGGGACCCTCGGAGGAAGAATGAGAAAACTGCTGTCCGCGCTGGTTTATACGTCGCTGATGCTGGGCGCAATCGCCCGCCCGGCCCTGGCTGCCCCGGAAGGCATCGAAGAGCTGCTGACCGGCGAGATGCGCAAGCTTCAGGTGCTGGAGGCGCCCAAGGCGTTGGACAGCAGCCTGCAATGGCTCGATGTCGACGGCAGCGCGGTCAGCCTGGCGGATTACGCGGGCAAATGGGTGGTGCTGAACTTCTGGGCCGTCTGGTGCGCCCCCTGCCGCGAAGAGATGCCCACCCTGGCCGCCTTGCAGCAGGCCCGCGACGGCGCGGATTTCGCCGTGGTCACCCTGGCCTCGGGGCCGAACGCCCCCGAAAAGGTGGCGCAGTTCCTGACCGAGGCCGAGGCCGCCACCCTGCCCCAGTACCGCGACCCGCGCAGCGCCCAGGCCCGCGCCGCCGCCGTCTTCGGCCTGCCGGTGACGCTGCTGGTGGACCCCGAGGGGCGCGAGGTGGCCCGCCTGGTGGGCGGCGCCGACTGGAACGCCCCCGAAGCCCAGGCGGTCTATGACGCCTTCATGGCCGAAGGCGGCAACTAGGCCGCCCGGCCTAGATCGCCACCACGTCCACGCCCTGGCTGGTCCGCTGCCCGCCTGCCAGCCGCATGGAGCCCTTCACCGGCGCCACGTCGAAGTAATCCCGTCCACGCGCGATGACGATATGATCGCGGCCCGCCAGCATGTCGTTGGTGGGGTCGAACTCGACCCAGCCCATATCCTGGCCGCACCAGGCCCGCACCCAGGCGTGCATCGCATCGGCCCCTTCCAGGCGCGGTTGGCCCTCGGGCGGCAGGGTGCGCAGAAAGCCCGAGACATAGCCCGCCGGAATGCCCAGCGACCGCAGGGCGCAGATCTGGATATGGGTGTAGTCCTGACAGACCCCGCGCCGCTGCGCGAAGGCCTGATCCAGGGGCGTGTCGACCATGGTCGCCGTGGGGTCGAAGGTCATGTCGCGGTGCAGCGCCCGGGTCACCGCCATGGCGGCGCCAAAGGCGGTGTCGGCGGCGCGCGCGGCGGCCTCGGCCCAGGCGGCGATCTGGGCATTGGCGGGCACCCGGGGCGAGGCGGGCAGATAGGTCTGCGGCGCCTCGCCCAGAACCGAGGGCTGGGCCGCGATCTCGCGCAGGAACTGGCCCCGGTCGGGCGAGACATCAAGACCCGGTTCCACCTCCAGCCGCTCGACCCTTGCCTCCATCAGGAACTCGGTCTCGGGCAGCGGGTCGCGATAGGCGACCTCGGTGCAGATATTGCCGAAGAAATCCCGCCGGGTCAGCTGTTCGGCCGCCAGCGGTCGGCAGGTCAGCCGGGCCTCTTGCACCTGCTGCACGCCGGGGATCGAGGGCGGCGTCAGGCGCAGCAGGTGGCGGCCCACATCGGCGGGGCTGTCGTATTGATAGTGGATGCGCAGGCGGACCGAATAGAGCATCGCTACCTCAGGTAGGTGTCGGCCAGCAGACCCGAGAAGGCCGCCGTGGCGTTGGAAATCTCGATCAGCCGGGCGCTGGTGATCGCCTCGGCCGGAGAGGTGGCCAGTTCGGTGCGCAGCTTCATCACCTCGGCGCGGATCGGCGTGGGCTTGCCCGACAGGTCATGGGTCAGCTTTTCCAGCCAGTCGAGATGGCCCAGGATGTCATCCAGCTGTGCCAGGACCGAGCGCGGATAGGCCTCGTCCAGCAGCAGCAGATCCAGCACCGTCTCGCGGGTGAAGGCGGCGGAAAAGCGCATCCGGTGGGTCATCACCGCGTCGCCCGCCTCGATCGCGATCTCATAGGTGCCGTGCGGCGTGTCGGGCTGGGCGAATCCCACCAGCATGGCGGCGGTGGACCAGGCGCGTTCGATCGCGCGGCCCAGCGACAGGAAGCGCCAGCCGGTGGCGTGATACATGTTCTCGTGCACCAGCCCCGAGAAGCCCGAGATCTTGCGCAGCAGCACCGACAGGGCGCGCGCAGCGTCATCGCCGGGCTTCAGCCGGGGCGCCAGGCGCCCGGCGGTGCGGCGCAGGTCGGTCAGGGCGTTCCAGCCATCGGTGGAAAAGCGGTCGCGGATCCGCCCGGCCGAGCCCATGGCCGCGTCCAGATCCGCCATCAGCCCCGGTGGGAAGGGCTGGCTGGCGTCCACCCCCTGCCCGGCCAGGTATTGCGCCAGGTATTGCACCAGCGGCAGGTCATCGCGGCCGCTTTCGGCCAGGCGCAGGTGATAGGCCCGTTGCAGGCGGATCTTCTGTTCCACCCGTTCCGAATAACGGCCCAGCCAGAAGAGGTTGTCAGCCGCCCGCGTCGGCAGCGCCGCCAGCTGCGGCAGCGAGGGGCGCGCGCCGGTGGTACCCGCCAGCAAGGTGTCATCGGGGCGCGCCTCTGGGCCCACCACCCAGACATCGCAGACCGAGCCGCCACGCTGCACCGAGATATCGGCCGAGACATCGGAATGGCCGATGCGGGCGAAGCCACCGGGCATCACCTGCCACCCTTGGGCGGTGCGCGCCAGGATCACCCGCATCGAGAAGGGCCGCGCCACCAGCCGCCCCTCGTCCAGCGCGGGCGCGGTGGACAGCGACACGATCTGCTGCGCCGCCAGCGCCCCCGCCTGGTGCTGAATCATCGCCGGATCGAAAGGCTGGCCATCGGCGCGCTTGCCGCCGATCACAACATCCGGGGAATGGTCAAAGGGCAGGCTGGTCGACAGGGCGCGGTCGATGGTCATCCGCGCCGCATTGGCGGTGACATAGTCGCGCGCCGCCGCCGAGCCGCACCACCAGGTGGCGATATTGGGCAGCTTCAGCTCGCGCCCCAGAAGGCGCCGGGCAATGGCGGGGATAAAGGCCATCAGCGCCCGCGCCTCCAGCACGCCCGAGCCCGGCGCATTGACCATGCTCAGCTGGCCCGCGCGCAGGGCCGACAGGATGCCGGGCGTGCCGATCTGGCTGTCCTCGTTCAGCTCCAACGGGTCCAGCCAGGCGCTGTCCAGCCGCCGCCACAGCACCGAGATCGGCCGCAGCCCGCCCACCGTATGCACCATCAGCCGCCCGTCGCGCACCACCAGGTCTTCGCCCTGCACCAGCAGGAAGCCCAGGTAGCGGGCGATATAGGCATGTTCGAAATAGGTATCGGTCAGCGGCCCCGGGGTCAGGATCGCCACCCGGCTGTCCTCTTCGGCGCGCAGGGCCAGCAGGGCATCGCGGAAGCCGCGAAAGAACCCGGCCAGGCGGGCCACGTTGGCCTGGCTCATCAGCCCCGGAAAGCTGCGCGCGGTGGCCATGCGGGTTTCCAGCGCGAAACCCGCGCCCGAGGGTGCCTGGGCGCGGTCGCCCAGTACCCACCACTGCCCCTCGGGGCCGCGCCCGATGTCGAAGGCCAGCATATGCAGGTAATGACCGTCGCGCGGGGTCACGCCGACCAGCGGGCGCAGCCATTCGGGGCTGGAGGCCAGCAGCTCGGCCGGCAGCAAGCCATCCGCCACCAGCTGGTTGGCGCCGTAAAGGTCGGCCATGATCCGTTCCAGCAGATCGGCCCGCTCCACCAGCCCGGCGGCGATGCCGTCCCATTCCTGCTGCGCGATCAGCAGCGGCAGATGGGCCAGGGGCCATTCGCGCTCTTCCTGGCTGTCGGGGCCATAGTGGCGAAAGAAGACGCCCGCGTCGCTCAGGTATTGGCTGCCGCGCAGGCAGGCCAGGTCCAGCTCTTCGCGCGGCAGGGCGGCCAGCTGATCCAGAAAGCCCTTCCAGACCGGGCGCACGGCGCCGTTTCGGTCCAGAAGCTCATCCGGCACGCCCTTCAGCGGCGTGTAATCGGCCAGCAGCGCGGCCAGCGGATCGGCAGGGGCGGCGGGCGCTGCGGCGGCAGCTTCGGGCGCGGGTGCCCCCGGCCCCGTCGGCGTCTGGGTCTGCATCGGCGCGGGTCCATTGCCCGGCCCCTGCGTCTGACTTTGGCCCTGGCCCTGACTCTGGCTCTGACCATGCGAAGGTCCGGACGCGCCGCCGCCGCCCGGCCCGGAGGCGGGCGGGGTCATCGGGCGGCCTCTTCTGGCCGTCCCGCGCCGGTCAGCGGCTGGCAGGTCATGCGCTTTCCTCCCGAAACGGGCCTGCCCGAACGGGCATCGCCCGGGTCAGGCCCTTCTAAATGCCCGGACCGCGCCGCAGATCAAGGGTCATCGGGAATTCGCGATGATAAATTTCCTGCGGCGGCAGATAGGCCCCCGGGTTGTGGCCGAAGGGCTGGAACCGGGCCAGACGGCGGGCCTCGGCCTCGTTGGCGTTCACCGGGAAGGTATCATAGTTGCGCCCGCCCGGGTGGGCGACGTGATAGGTACAGCCGCCGATGGCGCGGCCCGACCAGGTGTCGAAGATGTCCAGGGTCAGCGGCGCATGGACCGGGATCACCGGATGCATCGCCTCGGGCGGCTGCCAGGCCTTGTAGCGCAGCCCGGCCACCGAGACGCCCGCCTCGCCGGTCTTGGTCAGCGGCAGGCGGCGGCCGTTGCAGGTCACGGCGTAGCGATCGGGGTCGGCGCCCGACAGCTTCACCTGCAACCGCTCGGTCGAGCTGTCGGTATAGCGCACCGTGCCGCCGATGGCGCCGGTCTCGCCCAGCACATGCCAGGGTTCCAGCGCCTGGCGCAGCTCCAGATGGGCGCCCTCGTATTCGACCTCGCCGCAGAAGGGGAAGCGGAATTCCTGCTGGGCCACATACCAGTCGGGGCGGAAGTCGAAGCCGTGGCGGCGCAGGTCGCCCAGCACGTCCATGAAATCTTCCCAGACGAAATGCGGCAGCATGAAGCGATCGTGCAGCGTGGTGCCCCAGCGGGTGAACTCGCCCCCCATGGGCGCGTTCCAATAGCGCACCAGAAGGGCGCGGATCAGCAGTTGCTGGGCCAGGGACATGCGCGGATCGGGCGGCATCTCGAAGCCGCGGAACTCGACCAGACCCAGGCGCCCCGTGGGCCCATCGGGCGAGAACAGCTTGTCGATGCAGATCTCGGCCCGGTGGGTGTTGCCGGTGACATCGGTCAGCAGGTTGCGCAGCAGCCGGTCGGTCAGCCAGGGCAGCGGTTGCATCCCCTGCCCCGGGGCCGGGATCTGGCTCAGGGCGATCTCCAGCTCATAGAGGTTGTCGGCGCGGCCCTCGTCGACACGCGGCGCCTGGCTGGTCGGGCCGATGAAGAGGCCCGAGAACAGATAGGACATCGCCGGATGCCGCTGCCAGTGCAGCACGAGCGAGCGCAAGAGGTCGGGGCGGCGCAAGAAGGGGCTGTCGTTGGTGGTGGCGCCGCCGACGACAACGTGGTTGCCGCCGCCCGTGCCGGTATGCTTGCCGTCGATCATGAACTTGTCGGCCCCCAGCCGGGTCTGGCGGGCCTCTTCATAGACGGCTTCGGTGATCGCGCGGCATTCGTCCCAGTTGGCCGCCGGGTGCACGTTCACCTCGATCACGCCCGGGTCGGGGGCCACGCGGATCACGTTCAGGCGCGGATCGTGGGGCGGCGCGTAGCCCTCGATATGCACCGGCAGGTCCAGCGCCTCGGCGGCGGCCTCGGCGGCGGTCAGCAGCTCCAGGTAGTCCTCGACATTGGTGACCGGGGGCATGAAGACGCACAGCCGCCCGTCGCGCGGTTCCACCGCCAGGGCGGTACGCACCGAACCGGCCACCGACTCACCCACGAACTGCTGCTCGCTGCGCGACTGGTGATCGGCATCGGGGCGGAAGCTGGCCCGTGCCTGATCCTTGGCCTGATCTCTGGCCTGATCCTTGGCCCCCTCGCGCCCCTCAAGCCGGGCCTGGATCGCCGCCCGGGCCTCGGCCCGGGCCTCGGCACCCGTGGGATGGCCGTCTTCGCGCGCGTCCAGCTCTTCCTCGGCCAGGGCGCCCGTGTCGAAATCGGGCAGGTCGCCGCGATCCACCGTGGGATCGGCGGGATTGATATAGGGATATTGCGCCGGCGGCACATGGGGCAGCGAATCCAGCGGCATCCGGTATCCCACCGGGCTGTCGCCGGGGATCAGGAACAGATGGCCGCGCCGAAACTGCCACAGCTCGGTCTGCCAGCGCCCCGAGGACGACCGCCCCTGCCAGCGCTGGATCGGCAGCACATGGCCCGAGGGCTTGGTCAGCCCGCGCTCGAACACCCGGGCGATGCGGTTGCGCTCTTCTGCGTCCTTCAGCTTCGAGTTTTCGGGGGTCACGTTGTTGGGCAGCTGCGCCTCTTTCAGGATCCACTGGGCCGGATCCTCATAGGCGGGCAACACGCAGTCCTCGCCGACGCCAAGGGCCTTGGCCATCTCGGTCAGGAAGGCCGCGCCCTTTTCCGGCGGCAGCTCCTGGGCGTCCTTCTCCTTGGCGATCAGATCGGCGTTCTTCCAGACCGGCCTGCCATCCTGGCGCCAGTAAAGGGAGAAGGTCCAGCGCGGCAGGGTCTCGCCCGGATACCACTTGCCCTGGCCGTAGTGCAAAAAGCCGCCGGGCGCGAAACGGTCACGCAGCCGCCGGATCAACCCATCGGCCAGCCCACGTTTCATCGGGCCCACGGCGGCGGTGTTCCATTCGTCGCTTTCGAAATCGTCGATGGATACGAAGGTCGGCTCGCCGCCCATGGTCAGGCGCATGTCGGCGGCCGAGATCGCCTCGTCCACCTTGGCGCCCAGATCGTTCAGCGCGTCCCAGGCCTCGTCCGAGAAGGGTTTCGAGATGCGCGGATGTTCCGCCACCCGGGTGACGGTCATGTCAAAGTCGAACGCGACCTCGGGCGCGCCGTCCGAGGAAAAGCCCCCGGCAATCGGGGCGGCGTTGGAATAATGCGGCGTGGCGGCGAGCGGGATGTGGCTTTCCCCGGTCAAGAGGCCGCTGGTCGGATCCAGCCCGATCCAGCCCGCGCCGGGCAGATAGACCTCGGCCCAGGCGTGCAGGTCGGTGAAGTCGTGATCGGTGCCCGAGGGGCCATCCAGCGCCTCAAGATCCGGCTTCAGCTGGATCAGATAGCCCGAGACGAAGCGCGCGGCGAAGCCGAGGTGCCGCAGGATGTCGATCAGCAGCCAGGAGGTATCGCGACACGACCCCTTGCCGATCTTCAGCGTCTCTTCGGGGGTCTGCACCCCCGGCTCCATGCGGATGACATAGCCGATCAGGTTCGACAGATGGGCATTCAGCCCGACCAGCATGTCGACGGTGCGCTGTTCGCTGCGGTCGATGCTGGCCAGCAGGGCCTTCATCCGCTTTCCCGGGCGCAGCGGCTTGCGATAGACCTTCAGGTCGCCCTTGATGTCGTCGGGGTACTCGAACGGCCAGACCTCGGCCACCTCTTCGACGAAGAAATCGAAGGGGTTGTAGACCGACATGTCGGCCACCAGGTCGACCTCGATCTTGAACTCGCGCACCGGCTCGGGGAAGACATAGCGCGCCATCCAGTTGCCGTAGACATCCTGTTGCAGGTTCACGAAGTGCTTTTCGGGCGTGACCTTCAGCGAATGCGAGATGACCCGGGTGCGCGAATGCGGCGCGGGCCGGAGGCGGATGATCTGTGGCCCCAGGGTGACCGGTCGGTCATACTTGTAATGGGTCAGGTGATGGATGGCCGCCTTGATCGACATGGGTCCGCCTTCTGGCAATGATCATTCGTAGTCGCCGCCCAGCGTTCCATGCTTTGCCGTGTGCTTGCAACGGATAGTCCCCGGCAGAGCCGCCACGGGCGGGAACCGTGGCCGATCTGCCCGTGTGCCGGGCAGCTGTGGCAGGGCACCGCCCGCTTCGGCAAATCCGCTTGGCGGTGCCCGGGCGCGCGGCTAGAAAGACGGTCCCATCAGACGAGGTTCCCGACGTGACGACCCCCGCCCCCACCGACGCCGCCCCCCGCATCGCCCGCCTGATCGCGACCGAGATCAGCGCCCGCCCCGAGCAGGTCAGCGCCGCGGTCACCCTGCTGGACGAAGGCGCAACGGTGCCCTTCGTCGCGCGCTACCGGAAGGAAGTGACCGGGGGCCTCGACGACACCCAACTGCGCACCCTCGCCGATCGCCTGGCCTATCTGCGTGAGCTGGAAGACCGGCGCGGCGCCATCCTCAAGTCCATCTCTTCGCAGGACAAACTGACGGATGAACTGGCCCTGTCCATCGCCCGGGCCGAGACCAAGGCGCAGTTGGAAGACATCTACCTGCCCTACAAGCCCAAGCGCCGCACCAAGGCGATGATCGCCAAGGAGAACGGGCTGGAGCCGCTGGCCGAGGCGATCCTGGCCGATCATGCCGCCGACCCCGAGGCCCTGGCCGCCGGTTACGTCACCGAGGCGGTCGAGGACACCAAGGCGGCGCTGAACGGCGCCCGCGACATCCTGACCGAGCGGCTGGCCGAGGATGCCGAGCTGGTCGGCGCCCTGCGCGATTTCATGCAACGCGCCGCCGTCATCACCGCCCGCGTGGTGCCCGGCAAGGAACAGGAAGGTGCAAAGTTCTCGGATTATTTCGACCATAGCGAAAGCTGGGCCAAGGTGCCCTCGCACCGGGCGCTGGCCATGCTGCGCGCCTCGAACGAGGGTGTCGTGACGGTCGAGATCACCCCCGCCGAAGACCAGGCCGACCGCCCCGTCGACATGATCGCCGCCAAGCTGGGCGCCTCGGGCACCGGGCCGGGGGATGCCTGGCTGCGCAAGGTGGCGGGCTGGACCTGGCGGGTGAAACTGTCGCTGTCCATGACGCTGGACCTTTTGTCGGACATGCGCACCCGCGCCCATGACGAGGCCATCGGCGTCTTTGCCCGCAACCTCAAGGATCTGCTGCTGGCCGCCCCCGCGGGCGCCAAGGCGACCCTGGGCCTTGACCCGGGGATCCGGACGGGGGTGAAGGCCGCCGTGGTGGATGAAACCGGAAAACTTCTGGCCACCGATACGCTTTACCCCTTCCAGCCCAAGAAGGATGTCGAGGGGGCAAGCCGCGCCATCCTGGCCATGGTCGCGAAACACAACGTCGGCCTGATCGCCATCGGCAACGGCACCGCCAGCCGCGAAACCGAACGGTTGGTGGCCGATACCCTGAAACGCCTGCCCGACAGCGTGGCGAAACCTACCAAGGTGGTGGTCAGCGAGGCCGGGGCCTCGGTCTACTCGGCCTCGGAACTGGCGGCGCGGGAATTCCCCGATCTCGACGTCTCCTTGCGCGGCGCGGTCTCGATCGCGCGGCGCTTGCAGGATCCGCTGGCCGAACTGGTGAAGATCGAACCCAAAAGCATCGGCGTCGGCCAGTACCAGCACGATGTCGACCAGCACCGCCTGGCCAAGTCGCTGGAAGCGGTGGTCGAGGATGCGGTGAACGCCGTGGGCGTCGATCTGAACACCGCCTCGGCGGCGCTTTTGTCCCACGTCTCGGGCCTGGGCCCTGGGCTGGCCGAGGCCATCGTGGCGCACCGCGAGATGGAGGGCGCCTTCCGCTCGCGCAAGGATCTGCTGAAGGTCGCCCGCCTGGGTCCGCGCGCGTTTGAGCAATGCGCGGGCTTTCTGCGCATCCGCGACGGGGCCGAGCCGCTGGATGCCTCGGCCGTCCACCCCGAAGCCTATGACGTGGCGCGCAAGATCGTCTCGGCCTGCGGTCGCGACCTGCGCCAGATCATGGGCAACGAACAGGCCCTGAAGGGGCTGCGCGCCGAACAGTTCGTCGATGACCGCTTCGGCCTGCCCACGGTGCGCGACATCCTGGCCGAGCTGGAGAAACCGGGCCGCGACCCGCGCCCCAGCTTCAAGACCGCCAGCTTTGCCGATGGGATCGAGGAAATCTCGGACCTGCGCCCGGGCATGGTGCTGGAAGGGACGGTGACCAATGTCGCGGCCTTCGGCGCCTTCGTCGACATCGGCGTGCACCAGGACGGGCTGGTCCACGTCAGCCAGCTGGCCGACCGCTTCGTCAAGGATCCCCATGAGGTGGTGAAGGCCGGTGACGTGGTGAAGGTCACGGTCACCGAGGTGGACGCACCGCGCAAACGCATCGGCCTGTCGATGAAGAAGGACGGCGGCGCCTCTGCCCGCGATGCCAAGCGCGAGCGTGACGCGGGCCCCTCGGGCCCCCGTGGCGGCGCGGGTGGCGGCGGCAAGGGCGGGCCCCGTGGCGGCGGCGCCCCGCGAGGCGGGCCGAAAGGGCCGAAGAGCGCCCCCCGGAACGAGGCGCCCAGTGCCCTGGGCGCGGCATTGCTGGATGCGATGAAAAAGCGCTGATCAGCCGTCGGGGAAAAAGCCGGTCATCAGCGGATCGGCATAGTCGTGCATCAGGGCCGCGCGCGAGGGCCAACGCCCGGCGCGCGCCGCCATGTCCACCGCCGAATTGATCAGCCCCATCACGCATTGCGAGGCGATGGCGGGATCGACGGCGCGGATCGTGCCCTCGGCGATCCCGTCCGAGATCATCCCCGCAAAACGCCGCGCCAGCCGGTCCGAGCGGGCGATGGCCTCGGGGCGCATCTCTTCGGGCAGGGCCAGCAGCGCGGTGTCGCGCAAAAGCGGCTCCTCCCCCGCCAGCTGCGCCTCCAGCAGGGTGGCCACCGCCGCGCCCAGCTTTTGCCACTGGGTTTCGGGCAGGGCGGCGGCGCGGTGCTGGGTCGCCGTGACCCGCCCGAAAGAACGGTCGAAACAGGCGCGCACCAGATCGTCCTTGCCGCTGAGGTGGTGATAGAAACTGCCCTTCGACAGTTGCAGCTCTCCGGCGATCCGTTCCACCGAGGCGCCGCGATAGCCGCGGTCGTTGATCAGCCGGGTGGCGACACGCAGATAGGCCTCGGGCGAGGTGCCGGGCGGCGCCGCCGCCTGCCCTTCGGCGGGCAAGGGGCTGCCCTGCCAGCCCTGTCCCTGCGGCGCCAAGCCCCGGTCCAGCAGATCGGCCAGCCGCGCCTCGACCCGGGGGAAATCCTCCAGCGCATAAAGCCGCTGCCAGGTGCGCGACCAGTGCAGCACGTCGCAGAGCAGCTGCGCCCGGGCCAGGGCCTGGCCCTTGCCCGGCCCACCGCCGCCCTCTGTGGCGCCCTCGCGCGGCCCCAGGCGCGATGCCACCCGGGCGACCAGCCCGAAGTAGCGCGAGATCAGCCGCCCCCGGGCGGGCTCTTCCAGCGCGCGCATGTCCGACAGCACGGTCAGCGGCGCCTCGTCGCCGCGCCGGATCGCCGTGGCCTGGGCGAAATTGCGCGCCAGCACCGCGTGCAGATAGGCGCGCGGTCCCTGCTCGGGGGCCGCCTCGGGGTCGAGGACACGGGCGAAACGGCTTAGCGCATCCTCGACCGCGGCCTCGGCCAGCAGCTCTTTCTTGCGGAAATAGTAGGTGACGGAATTGGTGTTCAGCCCGACCATCCCGGCCACGCCCACCAGGGTCAGCCCCTTCAGCCCGCGCCCGGCGATCTGCCGGGCCGCGGCGGCCACGATAGCCTCGCGTTTCAGCCGGTAGCGGTCGGTTTCGCCGGGGCTGTCGGGGGCCGTGGCGGCGGAAAGGTCTGAGGCATCCATGGCCCTGAATAGCAGCCGCCCGTGCTTGTGTCATCCGGGCGCACCGGTGGCCTTCGCCCCACCCTGTGCCCTCCGGGCGGCGGGCCTTCCTTCGGGCGAGCGCCCGTCCTCGGGCGCGCGGGCGGCCCCGCCGCCCCTCTGCCCCGGGGCCGGTCCCTAGGCCCGGTCCGAGGCGATCTCGGCCCCCGCGGGATCCGCCTCCCGGCTGCGGCGGCCGCGCCAGCGCAGCCAGCCCGCCGCGCCGCCAAGCGCCAGCACCGGCGCCCCGATCAGCCACAGCAGCACCGCCAGCCCGACCGGCAGGCCCAGCGTCAGCGCCCCTCCGGCCAGGCCCAGGGCGGCACCGCCGCCCAGAAATGTCAGCACAAGCCCCGCGCCGTCGGGCAAACCGCCCTTGTCGGCGTCACACGCGTCACTCATCACACCCTCATCTTCTGCCACACGGGGCGCAGGATGGGGCAAAGGTCTTAAGGCCCGGTAACCCGCCCTCAGGCGTGATCGGGGGCCTGGGGAAACAGGCCCGAAACCCGGCGGCCCAGGGCGTCCATGTAGGTCAGGATCACCGGCACCACCACCAGGGTCAGCACCGAGGAGGAGATCAGCCCGCCGATCACCGCATGAGCCATCGGCGCGTTCTGCCCCGAGCCGCCATGCAGGTTCAGCGCCAGGGGCATCATGCCGAAGATCATCGCCAGGGTGGTCATCACGATGGGCCGGAACCGCGTGGCGCCCGCCTCGACCAGCGCATCGAAGAGGTGCCAGCCCTCGCGCACGTGCTGGTTGGCGTTGTCCACCAGCAGGATGGCGTTCTTCACCACCAGACCCATCAGCATGATGAACCCGATGGCCGAGAACATGTTCAGGGTCGAGCCCCCCACCAGAAGCCCCAGCATCACCCCGACCAGCGCCAGCGGCAGCGACGACATGATGGCGAAGGGTTGCAGGAAGGACCCGAACTGCGAGGCCAGCACCAGGTAGATGAAGATCACCGCCAAGAGGAGCGCCGCCCCCGCCGAGGCGGTGGTTTCGGCGATATCCTCGGCATCGCCGCCCATGGTGGCGCGGTAGCCCGGCGGGGTGGCCAGGGCGTCGATCTTTGCCTGAACGGCGGGGGTCACCTCGCCGGTGGTCAGCCCGTCGAGGTTGGCGGTGACCTGGACCGAGCGTTGGCGGCCCTCGCGGTTGATCTCGCCCGGGCCTTCGGTGCGTTCGACCCGGGCCAGCTGGTCCAGGCGGATCACCCCGCTGCCATCGGGCGCGGCGGCGATCGGCAGGGCGCCCAGGGCCGAGACGTCATCGCGGAAGGCCTGCGGCAGGCGGATCGTCACGTCCAGCGAATTGCCCTGCGGGTCGGTCCAGTCGGACACGGTCGAGCCGCTGAGCATCGGGTTCAGCGCATCCCCCACCTGGCGCAGCGACACGCCGAGGTCCGACGCCGCGTCGCGGTCGATGCGGATGCCCACGGTGGGCTGCGGGTCGTCCAGCGAGGTGCGCACATCCACCAGCCCCTCGACCTGGCGCATATCGCGGGCCAGCTGGGCGGCCAGCCGTTCCAGCACATCCAGGTTGTCGCCGAAGATCTTCACCTGGATCGGCGCCTCGACCCCGCCCAGCCCGCTGTCGGCGGACACGATGTATTCGGCGCCGGGCACGGAATGCAGCGCCTCGCGCACCAGCCCGGCCAGGTCCGACGGCGTCCGCTCTCGCTCTTGCGGTGGCGACATCTGGGCGTAGAGCGTGGCCACGTTGCTGCCCGAGGAGGTGCCGGAATTGACCGTGGCATAGGTGCCGGTGATCTCGGGGAAGCCCGCGCGCAGCACCGCGTCGACCTGGGCGATCTTCTCGGCGGTGCGCTCGATGGTGGATCCCACGGGGGTGGTCAGCTCGACCTGGATCTCGGAATTGTCGGCGGGCGGCACGAACTCGGCGCCGACCAGCGGGAAGGTTGCCAGACCGGCGACAAAGGCCAGCACCGCCGCCAGCAGGGTCATCTTGCGCCAGCGCAGGCAGATCCGCAGCAGCGCCACATAGCGCCGCCCGATCCATTCGAACAGCCGGTCGAACTGCGCCACCGCGCGGCCGATGATCCCGCGCTTGGCATCCGGCGCCGCCGAGGGATCGTACCAGACCGAGGACAGCATCGGGTCGAGCGTGAAGGACACGAAAAGCGAGATCAGCACGGCGACCGAGACCGTGACCCCGAATTGCAGGAAGAACCGGCCCAGGATGCCTTCCATGAAGGCCACGGGCAAGAAGACGGCGACGATCGACAGGGTGGTGGCCAGCACCGCCAGGCCGATCTCGTTGGTGCCGTCCAGCGCCGCGTCATGGTGGGTCTTGCCCATGTGCAGGTGGCGCATGATGTTTTCCCGCACCACGATGGCGTCGTCGATCAGGATCCCCACGGCCAGCGACAGGGCCATCATCGACATCATGTTCAGGGTGAAGCCCAGGAAATAGATCACCGCCATGGTGCCGATGATCGAGATCGGCAGGGTCAGCCCGGTGATCACGGTAGACCGCCAGGAGTTCAGGAAGAGGAACACAATGGCGGTGGCCAGCAACGCCCCCTCGATCAGCATCGACTGCACCGAGTGGAAGCTTTCCTCGACCGGCTTGGCATTGTCGCGGATCACCTCCAGCGTGACCCCCTCGAACTGGCTTTCGCGGGCCATCTTCGCCAGTTCGGCGCGCACGTCCTCGGCCACGGCCACGGTATTGGCCCCTTGGGTCTTCACCACGTCCACGGCCAGGGCGCGGCGGCCGTCCAGCATGGCCAGGCTTTCCTCATCCGCCAGGTCCAGGCCGATCTCGGCCACATCGCCCAGGCGCACCGGCTGGCCGCCGCGCCGGGCGATGATCACGTCGCGGAAATCGCGCAGGTCGGGCAGACGGCCCTGCACCTGCACCGATTGCGCGCTGGCGCCGCCGGTCACCTCGCCCGCGGGCAGGTCGGTGTTGTCGGCGCGCAGGGCGGCGATCACCTCGGACACGCCCAGCCCCAGCGAGGCCTGGCGGTCGGGGTCGATCTGAACCTGCACCTCGCGCGGCAGGCCACCGACGACCGAGGCGCGCCCCACGCCCGAGATATTGGCCAGGCGGGTGGCGATGACATCCTCGGCCAGGCGGGTCATGGCCCCCTGGTCCATCCCCTCGGACGAGATGCCGATGGAGAGTACCGGCAGTTCGTTCGGGTCGAAGCGCAGGATCTGCGGCTCCTCTGCGGCATCGGGCAGCTCGGCCTCGATCTGGGCCAGCTTGTCGCGCACCTCTTGCGCGGCGCTGGCGCTGTCGACCTCCAGGTCGAACATCATCAGCACGAAAGAGGCGCTGGTCTGGGCGGTCGACTGGATGCTGTCGAGGCCCGAGATGGTGGACACCGCATCCTCGATCGGCTCGATGATGTCGGCCTCGACCGCCTCGGGCGTGGCGCCGGGATAGGCGGTGACCACGGCGACCACCGGGAAATCCACATCGGGCAGCTGTTCCACCGGCAGGCGCTGGTAGGAAAAGAGGCCGATCACCAGCATGGCCACCATCACCATGGTGGCAAAGACCGGCTGGCTGACGGAAATGCGGGTGAGGATCATTGATCCTCTCCCACCACCAGGATGCGGCTGCCCGGGCGCAGCTGGTCCAGCGGTTGCGCCACGATCACGTCGCCGGGCGCCAGGCCCTGGGTGATCTCGGCCAGAGCCCCGGCCTCCCAGGTGCGGGCCAGGGTGACGGGCTGGCGGATCACCCGATCACCCTCGCGCTTCAGCACGAAGGTCCCCTCGCTGTCTTCGCGCAGGGCGTCGGCGGGGATGCCCAGGGCGCCCTCGAGCTGCTCCAGCACGATGCGCCCGGCGGCGAACATGCCGCCGCGCAACAGGCCCTCGGGGTTGGCCAGGGTCACGTAGACCGGCAGCATCCGGGTGCCTTCGATCGCCACCGGGCTGATACGGTCGACGGTGCCGCTGAAGTCGCGGGCGGTGACCCCTTCGACCGAGAGTTCCACACGCTGACCGGGCGCCAAGAGCGGGGTGTAGCGCACCGGCACGGCGGCCTCGAATTCCAGGCTGGACAGATCGACCAGCGAGACCAGCGGACTGCCGGTGGAGACATAGGCGCCGGGATCGACCGTGCGGTCCGAGATCACGCCCGAGAAGGGCGCGGTGACATGGGCGTGTTTCAGGTTCTCCTCGGCATTGGCGACGGATTTTTCCTGCGCGGCCAGCGAGGCGGCGATCTGGTCGACCTCGGCCCGGCCCGCCTCCAGCTGGCTTTCGGGGGCCAGGCCCCGGGCGACCAGCGACTGGGTGCGCTCGAGCTGGGTGCGTGCCAGGCGCAGCTGCGCGCGGGTGGCGGCGGCGGTGGCGCGTTGCTGGTCCAGCTGGTTGCGCAGGGTTTCGACGTCCAGTTGCACCAGAAGCTGGCCCGCCTCGACCGCCTCGCCTTCGCGCACCAGTACCTCGGTCACCCGGGCCGAGACCTCGGCCGGGATCGCCAGCTGGCGCACCGGCGACAGGGCGCCGGTGGCCTTCACCGTCTCGCGCAGGCGGGCGGGCTGCACCTCGGTCAGTTCCGAGGGCAGCAGTTGCATCACCTGCTCGACGGTTTCTTCGGTCTGGGCCTCGGGGGCGCCCTCCCCGGCCCCTGCCGGGGCCTCTTCGGGGGCACCGCGCAGGGCGGCCAGCTGCGCCGCGCCGCCCTGCTGATACCAGACCACCGCGCCCGCCACGGCCAGCGCCAGCACCAGCCAGAGGATCCAGCCGCGCCGCTGCCGGGGCGGCAGACCCGCGTCGGCGCGCTCTTTCGCGCGCTTCTCGCGCCGGGTCAGCGCCCAGTCGGGCTTCGCCGGATTGCCCTTTTCGGCGGGAGTGGTCTCAGTGCTCATCTCGGTCGGCTCCTCCCGGCACGGGCGGGCCGTCCTGGCCCAGGCGCGCCGTCCATTCGTCCATGAAATCTGCGGATTTGCGGTAGAAATCGGCGAAGTCCTCGACCCGGCCCCGGGCCGCCGCCATCTCGGGCGGGAAGCCCGCCGCCAGATGGCCCACCGTTTCGGCATTGTTGCGGAAGCGCTGCGCGACACTGCGCAGCAGCGACAGGCTGGGGTTGGGCACCGCCAGCCAGGCATCCTGGCGCGCGCCCAGGGGGCGCACCCGGCGCAGACAGCCCTTGCCCTCCAGAAGCCGCGCATTGGTCGAGGCCGAGGCCTTGGAGATGTGCAAGGCCTCGCACATCTGTTGCAGGCTGCGCGGTTCGCCCGCAACGATCAGATAGGCCAGGACCTGCCCGGCAATGCGCGGGCCGCCCTCGGACTGCCACAAAAGACCCATGGTCTGGATGAAATCATTGATCGCCGCGTCGCTCATGTCGCCCGTCCTGCCACGAGCGTGCAGTCCGTTCAATACAGAATGAACGCAATAGCCAAATCGTGAGCTGCGGGCTGGGCGCCCCGCCCGGCGATCCGGTGCGCGAGAGCCTAGGGGTGTGCGTCTCCGCTGGCGGCGCGGATCATCTCGGCCCGGGCGATCAGGGTGTCGGGCGCGGCGGCCAGCGCCGCCCCGTCCACCTGCGACAGCGCCTCTGCCTCGTCGCGCGGCACGCCGAAACTCCGCAGCACGGCGGCGACGGACAGGCAAGCGTCCCCCGGTTGGGCGACCCCGTTTTCCTCGCGGATCAGCACCGACAGCACGGCAGTCTTCAGGACGTTCTTCACCAGCCAGTCGGGCAGCGCGCAGAACCGGCCCGAGACCGCACCCTCCGCCAGATAGGCGGGCAGCGGCTCTTCCAGCAGGTCCACCGGGCCAAGGCCCGTGCGGGTGGAGAAACAGCCGATGATCCGGTAGCGACGGCAGGTCTGGATGAAGCGTTTGATGTCATGGGCCAGGGCCCGCGCCGGATCTTCCGAGACGCGCGGCTCTTGCAGCACCATCTCGAGGATTTCATGGCCCATGGTGACCTTCGCGGCCTCGAAGAGGGCCTCCAGCGTATCGAAATACTTGTAGAAGGTGCCGCGCGCCACGCCCGCCTCGGCCACGATGTCCTCGATCACCACGTCACCATGGGGCTTGGCGGCGAAGACCAGCACCGCCGCCTCGATCAGGCGGTGGCGCATCTTCTCGCGGCGCGCGGCGGCGACGATCTTGCGGTGGTCCTCGGTCACGTCGCGCGCGCCTTCGTCGTGTCATCGCCCGGCTTGGGGCGTTTCACCCCGAAGACCGCGCAGTAAAGGGCCGGGGCGAACAGCAGCGTGATCAGCGTGCCCGCGATGATGCCGCCCATCATGGCAAAGGCCATGGGCCCCCAGAACACCTGGCGCGAGATCGGGATCAGCGCCAGCGAGGCCGCCGCCGCCGTCAGCAGGATCGGCCGGGCGCGGCTGTCCGAGGCCTCGAACACCGCTTCCCAGCGGGTGCGGCCGCGATCCAGCAGGTCCTTCACCTCCTGGAACAGGATGATCGAGTTACGGATCAGGATGCCGATCAGGGCCAGCACGCCCAGGATGGCGACAAAACCTAGGGGCGCGCCTGCGGGCAGCAGGGCCGCCACCACACCGATCATTCCCAGGGGCGCCACGGCCAGCACCACGAACATCAGGCGGAAGCTTTGCATCTGCACCATCACCAGGGTCAGCATGATCAGCACCATGATCGGCACAACGGCGGCAATCGGCGCCTGGCTTTCGGCCGAGCTTTCGACGGACCCGCCCACCTCGACGCTGTAGGCGGCGGGCAATTGGGCGGCGAAGGCCTCGATCGCCGGAGCCAGGTCATTGACCACCGTGTCAGGCTGGTCGCCATTGGTGATCGCCGCCTTGACGGTGATCGTCGGCACCCGGTCTTCCTGGTGGATGACAGGCTGTTCGGTGGTCCATTCCAGCCGTGCGAAGGCCGACAGGGGAATGGGTGTGCCATTGGCATTGCCGAATTGCAGGTTCTCCAGCGAGTCCAGCGTCGTGCGGTCGGCCTCGACGCCGCGCGCCAGCACCGAGACCAGCTTGGTCCCGTCGCGCAGATCGGTCACCGGCGCCCCTTCGAACAGCGAGTAGAGGGCCTGGCCCACATCCTGCTGGCTGAGGCCCAGCTGGCGCAGCCGCGCCTGATCCAGAACCACGCGCACCACCCGCGCCGGTTCGTTCCAGTCCAGCGAGATCGCCGCCAGGCGCGGTTCCTCCGCAAGGGTCGCGGCCAGATCCCGGGCGTGATCGCGCAGCGTCTCGTAGTCCGGCCCCGCGACCCGGTATTGCACCGGCTTGCCCACGGGCGGGCCCATTTCGACGAACTTGGGGAAATACTCTGCCGCCGGGCGCGTCTTGTCGAAGGCCGCGATCTTGTCGCGCAGGCTGTCGCGTTCCTCGTTCGAGGCGGTCATCAGCACCACCTGGCCGATGTTCGGCGTGGCGGTCAGCGCATCCAGCGTCAGCAGGAAGCGCGGCGCGCCGCGACCCACATAGGTGGACCAGTATTGCGCCTCGGGTTGCTCGGCCAGCCAGGCCTCGAAGACCTTGATCTCGGCATCGGTGGCGGCGAAATCGGCGTTCTGGCGCAGGGTCACGTCGACCATGATCTCGTTGCGGTCCGAGGTCGGGAAGAACTGCTGCTCGACCTTTTGCAGCCCGACGATAGAGACGCCGAAGACCGCGATGGTCAGCACGATGGTCAGCCATTTGAACCGCATCGCGCCGCGCAACACCACGTGGAAGATGCGCCGGATCCGCCCGGCCTTCTGCGCGTGATGCTTCATCTTCTTGGGCAGGAAGGTGGCCCCCAGCACCGGGGCAAACAGCACCGCCACCACCCAGGAGATGACCAGCGAAATGGCGATCACGTAGAACAGCGAGCGGGTATATTCCCCCGCCTGGCTGGCGTTCAACCCGATGGGGATGAACCCCGCCACGGTGACCAGCGTGCCCGACAGCATCGGGAAGGCGATCGAGGTCCAGGCATAGCTGGCCGCCTTGCCCAGGCTTTCGCCCAGTTCCAGACGGGAAATCATCGTCTCGATGGCGATCATCGCGTCATCGACCAGCAGGCCCAGGGCGATGATCAGCGCCCCCAGAGAGATCCGTTGCAGGGTGATCCCCATGGCATCCAGGATGACAAAGGTGATTGCCAGCACCAGCGGGATCGACAGCGACACCACCAGGCCCGCGCGCAGGCCCAGCGACACGAAGGACACCGCAAGAACGATCACCACCGCCTCGACCAGGGCCTGGACGAAGTGGTTGATCGAATGTTCCACCACCTCGGGCTGGTCGGCCACCTTGTGCATCTCGATGCCGATCGGCAGCTCGGCCGCGATCCGGTCCATCAGCGCGTGCAGCTCTTCGCCAAATTCCAGGATGTTCTCGCCCTCGCGCATCCCGATGATCAGCGCGATCCCCTCTTCGCCGTTGAACCGGTACAGCTCCGACGGCGGATCCTCATAGCCCGAGGTGACCTCGGCCACATCGGCCAGGGTGAAGAAGGTCTCGCCCGCGCGCAGCGGCGCATAGGCCAGGTCCTGGGCGGTCTCGAACTGGCCCGAGACCCGCACCAGGATGGTTTCCGCCCCGGTATGGATGAAGCCCGAGGGCACGATGGCGTTCTGGGCGGCCAGGGTGTTGATCACCGTCTGCTTGTCGAGGCCAAGCGCCGCCAGCCGGGCGGTGGAAAACTCCACATGCACCACCGGCTCGCGCACCCCCAGCAGTTCGACCTTCCCCGCCGCATCCAGTTGCAGCACCGCCGAACGTACCTCTTCGACCCGCTGTTCCAGCTCGCGCGGGCTGAACCCGTCGGCGGTGAAGGCGTAGATCGAGCCGTAGACATCGCCGAAATCGTCGTTGAAGTAGAAGCCGCCGAATTCGTCGGGCATCTGGCCGCGAATGTCGGACATCATGTTGCGCACCTTCAGCCAGGTGTCATCCACGGCGTCGCCGCGCACCTCGGCCAGCAGGTCGACATAGACCATGGTCTGGCCCGGGTAGGTGACCGAGCGGGTGGTGTCGAGATTGTCCAGCTCCTGCAATTTCTTCTCGATCCGGTCGGTGACCTGGGTCACCGTCTCTTCGGCGGTGGCGCCGGGCAGCGCCGCCGAGACCACCATGGTCTTGATGGCGAAGGTCGGATCCTCTTCGCGGCCCATCGAGGTATAGGCGAAGGCGCCCGCAGCCAGGCTGATGATCATCAGGAACCAGACGAAAGAGCGGTGGTTCAGCGCCCAGTCGGAGAGGTTGAAGCCTTTTTTCATTGCGCACGCTCGCTGAGTTCACGTTGGCCGACCGTCTGGCCGTCTTGCAGGGACCGGGCGCCCCGCACGATGATTTCGTCGCCCACGGCAATGCCGCTGCGCACCTCGACGCGCCCGTCCAGGACGGCGCCCAGGGTCACCGGCACCAGGTGCACGCGCCGGGCGCCGGGGCCCACGCGCCAGACCGCCGGGGCCTCTTCGCTGCCGGTCAGGGCCGACAAGGGCAGCGTGGTCACCGCCTGGGCCTCGGCCAGATAGGTGGCCGAGATCAGGCTGCCGATGCGGAACAGGCTTTCGTCGCCGGTGATCGACAGGCGCAGGCGGCGGGCGCGCAGCGCCTCGTCGGCCACCGGCTCGACCAGGCGCAGACGCGCCGCCACGGCCCGTTCACCCCCCTCGTGACGGCGCAGTTCGAACTGCGCCTCCTCGGGCAGCAGGGCCAGAAAGTCGCCGGGCACGTCGATCACCGCCTCGCGGTCGCTGAGCCCGGCCAGGGTCACCACGGTGGTCCCCGCCGAGACCACGGTGCCCGCCTCGACCGGCGCGGCCAGCACCACCCCGTCCATCGGCGCGGTCAGGCTGCCATAGGTCAGCGCCTCGCGCGCCGAGGCCAGGTCGGCCTCGGCGGCGGCCACCTGGGCGGCGGTGGCGTCGCGCCGTGCCAGGGCCTGTTCCACCTGCGCCTGGGCAGCGATGTCGCGATCGGCCAGGGTGCGCACCCGGGCATAGCTTTGTTCCGCGAAGTCCGCCTCGGCCCGGGCCGAGGACAGGGCCGCCTCGGCGGCGCTCACGTCTTCCTGAAGGCTGACCCGGTCCAGCACCGCCAGCACGTCGCCCGCGGCCACCACATCGCCCGGGGCCACGTCCAGCCGGGCAATCCGCCCGATGGTCTGGAAGGCCAGGTCGGCCTCGTGCTTGGCCTCGATCGTGCCCGGGAAGGCGCGTTGCCGCGTCGGGTCGGCCGAGACGATCTCGGTCACCACAGGGCGCGGCGCGGCGGGGGCCGCGCTGTCCTCGGCACCGGCACCGTCAGAGGCCAGGACGCCCCCGGGCAGGGCGGCGCCCAGCACCAGAGCCAGGCACAGCACCACCCCGGCCCCAAGGGTCCGGCGGCGCGGGAAAAGATGCGAAACCATGGTCATTTCTCCTCCAGCACGATCACCTGGCGCCCGGGAAACAGCGCGTGCGAGCCCTCGGCCACCACCCGGTCGCCCCCGGTCAGCCCCGAGGCCACCTCGACATGATCGCGGGTGAACCCGTCGATCTCGATCCGGGTCAGTTCCACCCGGTCGCTGCCCTCGGGCAGACGCCACACGGCGGGCCCACCCTGCCCGGCGGTCAGCGCCGTCCAGGGGATGGCGATCACCGGGCGGTCGGTCAGGCGCAATTCGCCGATCACCGCCTGGCCGATGGTGAAATCGCCCGCCGCGTCGCCGGTGATCCGCGCCTTGGCAGTCACCGTGCCGGTCTGCGCCACCACGGGCGACACCTCGGTCACCGGCACCCGCAGATGCACCTCGCCCTCCAGCGGACGGATCGCCACCTCCTGGCCCAGCATGTCGGCCAGGCGCGGGTCGTCGGGGGTCAGGAAGACCGCCTCGCGGCCTTCGCGGGCGGCCAGGGTGACGATGGGCTGGCCCTGCCCCACCACCTGGCCCGGCTCGGCAGAGCGGTCGGTGACGATGGCATCGTCGACGGCGGTCAGCACGGTATCCTCGAAGGCGCGGCGCGCCGTGGCCAGCTGCGCCTCGGCCTGATCGCGGGCAGCGCGGGCGGTCAGATAGGCCTCGGTCGCGCTGTCCAGATCCGCCTGGGTGCCGGAACCGCGCTCCAGCAGGCTGGCGGCCCGGGCGCGCGCCTGTTCGGCCTGGTCCAGCGCCGCCTGGGTGGCATCGACAGAGGCCCGCGCGGCGCGCAACGCGGCCTCGGTGCGCGTGGGATCGACCCGGGCGATCTCATCGCCCTTGGCGACCACATCGCCCACGTCCACGGCGACAGAGATCACCCGCCCGCCATCGCGGAACCCCGCCGGATAGCTGTCCAGCGCCTCGATCGTGCCGGTCAGGCGGATACTGCGCTCGGGCGCGGTCATCCGGGCGGTGACCACGGTCACCGGCAGGGCGGCAGCGCCGGGGTCACCCTCGGCCGCGCGCGCCACGGGACTTGCCACGGGGCTCAGGGCCAGGACGGCGGGCAGGGCCAGCAGGGCCAAACGTCGGGTCAGTATTCGGGTCATGGGGGAGGCTCCAAGGACACGCCGGGTCACTTCGGCCAGATCGCCCAAAGTGACACAAATGTCAAGATGACGGTTCTGTCATTTCGAGAGAGCACCCCCGTCCCGCGCGCAGGTGCCCAAGCCAGAGGCACCGCCCCCGCCCGACCGGGCGCGCCGCCGGGGTCATGCGCCCCTTTCCCATCCTGAAGGCTGAAAATACTCCGGGGGGAATTGCGGCGCAGACGCAAGGGGGGCAGCGCCCCCTGCCCCGCCCGCAGCCTGCGAAACGCAAAGGGCCCCGCCACTGGCGGAGCCCCCGAGGCCCGAACAGCTCGGGCGCCCTTGCGATCCTCGGATCAGAAGGTCTTGGCCAGAGACACCTTGAAGGTCCGGCCCGGCGCGGTGCGGGCCGACAGACGCGGCTGGTAGGTCTCATCGGACAGGTTCTCGACGCCGAAGCGCACCTCGGTGCCGTCGAAGGCGCCCATCTGCGGCTTGTAGGTGGCCCGCAGGTTATAGAGCGTATAGCCATCCGCCTGGGTGCCCCGGTCGATCTCGTCGACAAAGACGGTTTCCAGCGACAGGTCCAGCGTCTCGCCGAACTTCTGGCCCAGGGTCAGGCGCAGCTCGTCCGCCGGAGCCATGTCCGACCAGGCGCGCGTGCCGTTGTCGAACTGCGTGCGCGAGCGCATCACGTTGGCGTTGGCGTCGATGTAGAAGCCGCTGGCCATCGAATAGGCCGCCTCCAGCTCCAGACCCCAGGTATCGCCACCAATCTTGTTGGCCAGGAAAGAGGTCATGTCCCAGAAGTGCTGGTTGTAGGCGGTGGCCTTCAGCGCCAGCGCATCGCCCGAGGCGAAGACGTCGAAGCCGTCATAGCTGATGCCCATCTGGATCTCGGTCGCCTTCTCTTCCTGCACGACGTAGTCGGCATCATCCAGGTCGTCGATGATCGGCAGGGCCTCGCCGTAATAGGCCGACCCGAAGAGGGACACGCCGTTGTCGAAGCGGTAGAGCGCGCCGATCCCGGCACTATAGGCGACGTTGTCGTATTCGCCGTACCCCCCGGCGCTAAAGCGATCCTCGCTGCCGTCGATGGTCTGGGTCTCGACCCGGAACTCGGGCGTCAGGGTCAGGCGGCCGATCTCCATCTCGTCCGACAGGAACAGCGCCGCAGTGGTTTCCTTGCCCTCGGGGGCCGATTCCACCACGTCATCGGTGGTCCGGTGCGAGCGGGCGAATTCCACCCCGGCTTGCAGGCTGTGGCCCACCCGACCGGTGACGAAATCGGCGGTGTTCTTCACCACCAGCTTGGTGGTGCGGGTGCGATAGCCCGTGTCGGTGAAGGCCAGGTTGGCGGGCACCGGACGCGCCAGGGCGTAGTTGTCGACGTAAAGCTCGGAATAGGACAGGTCGGCCTCGATATGGATCAGATCCGAGGTCGGGCTGTCGTATTCGTAGGACAGGACGAAGGTGTCGTCTTCGGTGTCGCGGTCGACATAGCCGAAGATGAAGTCGAACATGGCATTGCCGACCTGGTTGAAGGGCACGTTCCGCTCGGCGGCCTCGGTATGCTGCAACAGCACGCCGACCTTGTGTTCGTTGCTGTCGCCGAAGGTCAGGCGGCCGTTGATCAGCCAGGACGGCTCGTCATAGCCTTCCTCGTTGATCGGATTGCCCGCACCATCCTCGATGATGTCGACCTCGCGGTAAGTGTAGTTGCCCAGGATCTCGATATTCTCGGTCGGCTGCCAGGCCAGGGTGGTGGAAGAGGCCCAATAGTCGTTGTCCGAGAACTCCAGCAGCTGACGCACCTTGAAGCCCGGTTCGCCGCCGGTCATGTCAGAGGCCTGGATAGGCTCCATCTCCAGCAGACCACCGAAGAGGCCGGACCCGAAGCTTAGCGTGCCGGCCAGGCCACGGGTCACCGCCACTTCGCGGAAGAGGGCGGGATCGGTGAACATCTGGGTGCTCATCCGGTACAGTTCATCCGCGCCCTTGGTCGCACCGCCGATGGTGACGCCGATGTGGCTGGAACCGCCGTAGGATCCGTTGGGCCCGTAGCCCCGGATGTTGATCCCCGAGCTGAGCGGGGTGCGCGCGCCGTAGACGCTGACGCCCGGCGCCGATTCCACCAGTTCGGCCACGGTCGAGGCCTGGCGGTCGCGGATCTCTTCCAGGTCGACGACGGTGACGGAATTGGCGGTATCGGTCTGCACCTCGCGCTTGGACTGCACGGTGATCGGCGCCAGCTCGATGGCGGCGGCATCGGCGCTGTCCTGGGCGGCAAGCGGGGTGGCAATAAGGGTGGTCGCGGCACTGCACATCAGCAGCGCACGCACGGAGGGTCGTGCGGACATGGGGGTCCCCTTGGTTGAGCGAGTGGATAGGGAGGCTGGCCAAGAGGCTGGCTAATCACGAAATTTTGGGCCCTGTGCCGGTCTCCCCACCGACGGGCTCTTGCGCCGCCTAGGATACTTTACTAATCCTGTCAACTAACCCGAGAGACGCCAGCCGGCCCTGTTGCCAATGCGCCAGCCCTCCGCTTCCCCCCATCCGGGACCTGAGAGGATACCGCATGACAGAGATCGCCGCCGCGCCCGCGCGCGCCGTAACCGGGCCCGCGCCCAGCCCCGAAACCATCCGCCAGGCCCTGGCCGACAGCACGCAACGCCCGCGCGATCTGGCCGAAAGCCTGGGCGTGGGCGAGGCCAGCTTGCTGGCCGCCCAGGTCGACGGCGAGACCGTCACCCGGATCGAGGCCGACCCCGATCAGCTGCTGGCCGCGATCCCCGAGCTGGGCGAGGTCATGGGCCTGACGCGCAACGAATCGGTCGTCAGCGAGATCAACGGCATCTACGGCGGCTACCGCCGGTCCGAACACGCCGGTCTGGTGCTGAACGGGCGCATCGACATGCGCTTCTTCCCTTCCCGCTGGATCCATGCCTTCGCGGTGATCGCCCAGACCAAGGCCGGGCCGCGCCACAGTTTCCAGGTCTTCGATGCCGCCGGTGACGCGGTGCACAAGGTCTATCTGGCCAAGGGCGCCGATCCCGCCCCCTGGGCGGCGCTGCGCGACCGGCTGCGGCTGGCCGATCAGGGCCAGGTGCTGGAGCTGGCCCCGCGCGAGGCGGTCGAGCCTGCCCGCGAGGCCCCCGAGCAGGCCGAAGCGCTGCGCGCCGCCTGGGCCGAGCTGGGCGACACCCACAAGTTCGGCGCCATGTGCAAGACCTTCGGCGTCAACCGCCTGGGCGCCTATCGCACCGCCGGCGCCCCCATGGCGCGCAAGCTGGAACCGGCCTCGGTCGGGCGGCTGCTGCACCGGCTGGCCGACACCGGCACGCCCTCGATGATCTTCGTCGGCAACGCGGGTTTCATCCAGATCGTCTCTGGCCCCATCGGGCCGATCAAGGAAATGGGCCCCTGGCTGAACGTGCTGGATGACGATTTCAACCTGCACCTGCGCGGCGATCACATCGCCGAGGTCTGGGTGGCCGAGAAACCGACGCGCCGCGGCCCCGCCGTGTCGGTCGACTTCTTCGACGCCCGCGGCGGGCTGATCGCGCAGATCTTCGGCCACCGCACCGCGGAGATCGACCACAACGCCGCCTGGATCGCCCTGGTCGAGGAAGAAGTGGCGCGCCTGGCCGAGACCCGGACGGAGGAACCGGCATGAGCGCGCCCCGGAGCCTTCCCGGCCTGACCCGCCGCACCCTGCTGGCCACCGCGCTGGCCGCAGCCCTGCCCCTGGCCGCCCAGGCCCAGCCCGCGCAGCGCATCGTCTCGATCGGCGGCGCGGTGACCGAGATCGTCTTTGCCCTGGGCCAGGAACACCGTCTGGTGGCCCGCGACACCACCTCGGTCTACCCGGCCGAGACGGAGCTGCTGCCCGACGTGGGCTATATCCGTCAGCTCAGCCCCGAGGGCGTGCTGTCGGTCGGCCCCGACATGATCCTGACCGAGGAGGGCGCGGGCCCGCCCGAGGCGGTGGCCCTGCTGGAACACGCGGGCCTGCCCTTCGCCGTGGTGCCGAACGGCTTCGACACCGAGGCGCTTCAGACCAAGGTGCGCACCGTGGGCGCCGCCTTGGGGGTCGAGGCCGAGGCCGAGGTACTGGCCGCCGATCTGGGCCGCCGCATGGCTGAAGCCCAGGCCGAGGCGGGCGCCGAGGGGATCCGCGTTCTCTTCGTGCTGTCGGCCCAGGGTGGGCGCGTCATGGCCTCGGGCCAGGGCACGGCGGCGGATGCGATGATCGGCCTGGTCGGCGCCGAGAATGCCGTCAGTGGGTTTGAGGGCTACAAGCCCCTGACCGACGAGGCGATCACCCGCGCCGCGCCGGACGTGATCCTGCGCATGTCGGGCGGCGGCGCCGATCACACCACCGGGCCGAACACCCTGTTGGACAACCCCGCCGTGGCGGCCACACCGGCCGGGCAGGCCGATGCCTTCGTCACCATGGACGGCATGTACATGCTGGGATTCTCGATCCGCACCCCCGAGGCGATGCACGACCTGGCCACCGCCCTGCGCGAGGCCGCGTCGAAGACGTCGGCCCCCGCCCAGACCCCCGCCGAGGAGGGCTGAGGCCATGGCGGCGATGACGGCAACCGACACGGCGGGCCAGCGTCCCGGCGCCCCTGATCGCTCCGAGATCGGCGCGGTGCTGCACCAGGGCGACCGCCGCCAGCGGGCGCGGCGACTGCGGCTGGTGCTGATCGCGGTGCTGGCGGTCTGCGTCGCCGCCAGCCTGGCCATCGGCGCCGCGGGCACCAGCCTCTGGGCCGCCCTCTGGGACGGGCTGCGCGGGCAGGAGGTGGCCCTGGCCGACCGGATCGTGCTCTGGCAGATCCGCCTGCCGCGCACCCTGATGGGCATGGGCGTGGGCGCCGCGCTGGCGGTGTCGGGGGCGCTGATGCAGGGGCTGTTCCGCAACCCGCTGGCCGATCCGGGCATCGTCGGCGTGGGCGCGGGCGCCAGCCTGGGCGCCATCGCCGCCATCCTGCTGTCGGGCCTGCTGCCCGCCGGGCTGGCCGCCGCCATGGGGATCTACACCGTGCCGATCGCCGCCTTTGTCGGCAGCTGGATCAACACCATGCTGCTTTACCGCGTGGCCACCCGCGCCGGGCGCACCTCGGTCGCGGTGATGCTGCTGGCGGGGATCGCCCTGGGCGCGCTGACCGGGGCGGTCTCGGGCGTGCTGATCTACATGGCCGATGACAACCAGCTGCGCGACCTGACCTTCTGGGGCATGGGCTCGCTGGCCGGGGCCACCTGGACCAAGGTGGCCACCGGGCTGGCGGTGATCGTACCGGCCCTGCTGGCCGCCCCCGCCCTGGCGCGCGGCCTCAACGCCCTGGCCCTGGGCGAGGCTGCGGCCTATCATCTGGGCATCCGTATCCAGCGGGTGAAGAACCTGGCGATCCTGGCCGTGGCTGCCGCCACCGGCGCCGCCGTGGCCATGTCGGGCGGCATCGGCTTCATTGGCATCGTGGTGCCGCATCTGCTGCGCCTGGCCTCGGGCCCCGATCACCGCGAACTGCTGCCCAATGCCGCCCTGCTGGGGGCCTCGCTGCTGCTGCTGGCCGATATCATCAGCCGGGTCATCATCGCCCCCTCGGAACTGCCCATCGGGATTGTCACCGCCGTTCTGGGCGGCCCGTTCTTCCTGTGGATCCTGCTGCGCCAGAGAGGAGTTCTGGACCTGTGAGCCGTCATGACCCCCTGCACGCCCCCGCCCATGCGCCCGCCCCGGGGGCCGACACCGCCACCCTGGCCGCCCGCGACCTCACCCTGCGTATGCGTCGCAAGGTGATCCTGGATCAGGTCGACTTCAGCGCCCGCGCGGGCCAGGTGACCGCCATCGTCGGGCCCAACGGGTCGGGCAAGACCACCCTGCTGCGCGTCCTGACCGGCGAGATCGCGGGCCAGATCGACCCCGGCGGCAGCGTCACCATGGGCGGCGTCGACGTCACCCGCGCCCATCCCGCCGTGCTGGCCCGGCGCCGCGCCGTGCTGGCCCAGCAGACCGCGCTGAGCTTTCCCTTCACCGTGCTGGAGGTCGTCCGCCTGGGCGCCGAGGGTCCGGGCGGCGAGGCCCGCGCCCTGGATGCGCTGGCGCGCGTCGACCTGGCCCACTATGGCGGGCGCTACTATCAGGAACTGTCGGGCGGCGAACAGCAGCGGGTGCAGCTGGCCCGGGTGCTGGCCCAGCTGGAAGAGCCCGTGGGCGCCCATGGTCCGCGCTGGCTTTTCCTGGACGAGCCGGTCTCGGCGCTGGACATCGCGCACCAGTTGCAGGTGATGCAGATCGCCGCCGATTTCGCCCGCGCGGGCGGCGGGGTGATCGCGGTGATGCACGATCTGAACCTGACGGCGATGTATGCCCAGAAGGTGGTTCTGTTGCAGCAGGGCCGCTGCCTGGGGGCCGGTCCGGCCGAGGCGGTGCTGACCGACGATCTGCTCAGCCGCGCCTACGGCTGCCCCCTGCGCATGGGGGTCGCGCCGGGCACGGGGCTGTTCCTCTTGCCCCAGTCCGCACAAATTACCCATGTTCCCAGTGCCCTAGACATACGCAGTTAGATCAACTTGCCTTCAGGTTGTGCGTTTCGGCTTCCCTTTCGCGCCACACATGGTATCGACAGAAAGACAGTCGACCCACGGGTCGATCCTGTGACGACGATCCCCGGGTGAAGAGGGAACCCGATGCCGACACGTGAACTGCGAGGCGCAGGCGGATGGCGCGGACGGCTGGTGGCCGCCCTGCGGCGCCCGGCCCTGCGCGTCGGCCTGGCGGGGGTGATGGGGATCTCTCTGCTGGCGGTGCCCGCCCTTTACGTGCTGACCCTGGAACGGGACAACGCCGAACGGCGCGCCGCCCTGGCCCTGCCCGTGGCGCTGCACCAGCTGGAACGCGCCATCGGCTATGCCGGGTTCATCCACCATTTCAAGAATGCCGTGCTGCGCCCCGAAGAGACGGGGTATTACGAAATGGCCGAAGAGAGCTACCAGGCTGCCACCGCCGCGCTGCGCGAGATCCATCAGTTGGGGATCGCCATCGGCACCGACCTGCCCATGTCCGCCCTGCACGCCACGCTGGCGGAATACCACAGCCGCATGAGCCAGGCCCGCGCCGCCGCCGCCGAGGGCCGCAGCATCTCCGAGGTCGACGCGCTGGTGCGGATCTCGGACACCGATGCAACGCTGGACCTGCTGGCGCTAGAAAACAGCATCGCCGAGGCCATCGCCACCTGGTCAAACCGCGAACGTCTGACCGCGCGCCAGGAACGGCTGGTCCTCAGCGGGCTGCTGTTGCTGCTGGCGCTCAGCGCCGGGGCGATGCTGCTGACCGGCTCTGCCGCGCAGCGCGACCGCGAACGCCGCGCGCAAGAGCTGAACGACCGGCTGGCGGCCCTGGGGCAGGTGACCTCGGGGCTGGCCCATGACGTCAACAACCTGCTGGCCACGATCTACTATGCGCTGGAGCTGAGCCAGGACGAGGATCTGCCCCCCGCCGCGCGCCGCTACATGCAAAGCGCCTCGCGCGCCGTGGCCCGCGGCAAGGAACTGACCGGGCGCCTGCTGACCATCGCCCGGCCGGTCAAGGGCCATCCCGAAACCCGCGCCGTCGCCGGCCTGTTCATGGAGGTCGAGGCCCTGGCCCTGCCGCAGCTGGAAAACAGCGGCATCACGCTGCGGTTCACCGCCGCCGAGCCGGGGTTGATGGTCCATTGCGACCCGGGCCTGCTGATCGACAGCCTGCTGAACCTGATCCTGAACGCCCGCAATGCGATCCAGCACTCGGGTCGGGGCGGCATGATCCATGTCGAGGCGCAAAGCGCCGCCGCCCAGACAGTGCGCCGCAGCGCCCAGCGAGCGCCGGAGATGACCCTGGCGGCCAACTCGGACAGCGGGGTGCCGCTGGACCCGGCGCGGCGCTATCTGCAAATCTCGGTCAGTGACGACGGCCCCGGAATGACCGAAGAGGTCCGCGCCCGCGCGCTTGAACCCTTCTACACCACCAGCCAGGACGGGACCGGCGTCGGGCTGGGCCTGTCCACGGCCTTTTCCTTTGCCCGCGGCGCCGAGGGCGATCTGCGGCTGGATTCCTCTGCCGGGGCCGGGACGGTGGTGCAGATCCTTCTGCCCCGCGACCCCGCCGCCGAGGCCGAAACGGCCACTGACCAGGGTTCCCCGGCCGAGGCCGCCGGGCCCGACGCCCAGGCGCAGGCGCAGGCGGCGCCCGCCGCCCCTGCCCCGACGGCCCCCGCAACGACCGCTGCACTGCGCAGGGCCCCGGTGGGGACGGCGCGGATCTCGGGCGGAGCGATGAAACCGCCACGCAGCGGCGCGGCTGCCGACAACCTGTCGGGCGCCAAGGCGCCGCCGGTCATGGCCTCGAGCCAGACCCGCGTCCTGCCGCAGGTGCCCCGCCCGATCACCCTGCCCGAGGCCAGCCCCCAAGGCGCGGCAGCCCCGAAGGCCTCGGAAAGCCCCGCCGCCGCCGAAAAGGCCACGCCCCGGCCCAGGGCGGGCGCCCCCCGGGTCCTGCTGGCCGAGGATGAGACCGGCCTGCGCCTGCTGTTGTGCGAAACCTTGCGCGCCGCCGGGTTCGAGGTGATGGCGGCGGAAAACGGCGCCGTGGCGCTGAACCGGCTGCGCGAAGGCGACGCGGCCTCGGTGGATCTGCTGCTGACCGATGTGATGATGCCGGAACTGGACGGCTTCGGCCTGGCCCGGGCGGCGCGGGATCTTTTCCCCGACCTGCCGGTGGTCTATCTGACCGGCTTTGTCGGCGACGACCCGGAAACCGCCCCGCGCCCGCCGGTGGCCGGCCCGGTGCTGCGCAAGCCCTGCCCGCCCGACCGGCTGTTGCAGACGCTGAGCGAGACGATGAACGCCCCGCGCCTTCCCCACTGACCCTGCCGGCGCCACGACGCCCGCGCTGCGGGTGGCGCGAAACCCGACCCGGTGTACCCCGGGCCGGGGCGGTGCTTACTCGGCGGCGCGGGCCTCGGCCTCGGCCACCGCGCAAGGCGCCAGCTTCCGCCAGGCGTCATATTGCGACAGGAAGACCTCGCCGTTCATCTCATCCAGGAAATGAGAGGTCTTCAGCCGGTCCATCACCGGCCCCTTCACCTCGGACAGATGCAGGCCGATCCCGCGCGAGGTCAGCACCTCGTTCAGCGCCTCCAGGCTTTCCAGCGCCGAGAAGTCGATCTCGTTGACCGCCGAGCACATCAGCACGACGTTCTTCACCGGGCTGTCCTCGGCGATGCGGTCCTGCACGCAATCCTCCAGGAAGCGGGCGTTGACGAAGTAGAGGCTTTCATCGACGCGCAGCGACAGAAGCGCCGGATCGGTGGCCACCTGGTGGCGGTTCACGTTGCGGAAGTGATGCGTGCCGGGGACCAGCCCCACCTCGGCCACATGCGGGCGCGAGGTCTTCAGCAGGTGCAGCACGATCGAGATCAGCACCCCGGCCGAGACGCCGGTTTCCACCCCGAAGGCGAGGGTCAGCAGGATGGTGGCGGCCACGGCCCAGAAGTCGGCGCGCGAATAGGCCCAGGTCTTTTTCAGGATCTTGAAATCGACCAGGCCCAGCACGGCGACGATGATCGTCGCGGCCAGCGTGGCCTTGGGCAGGAAATGCACCAGCGGCGTCAGGAAGGCCGCGGCGATGGCCAGGCCCAGGGCGGTGAAGGCGCCCGCCGCCGGGGTCTCGGCGCCCGCGTCATAGTTCACGACCGAACGCGAGAAGCCCCCGGTGACCGGATAGCCGCCGGTAAAGGCGGCGCCCAGGTTGGCGGCGCCCAGGCCGATCAGTTCCTGGTCGGGGTCGATGCGCTGGCCCTTCTTGGCGGCAAGGGTCTGCGCCACGGAGATGGATTCGACGAAACCGATGATCGAGATCAGCAGGGCGGGCACCGCCAGCTGGCCGATCAGCGCGGGCGAGAAATCCGGCAGGGTGAAGGGCGGCAGGGATTGCGGCACCTCGCCGACGATCTTCACGCCGCGCTCCGCCAGGCCCAGGCCCCAGGTGGCGACGGTGGTCACGACCACTGCGGCGACGGGGCCAGCCTTGGCGGCGAAATCGGCGGCCATGGGCGAGAGGCCCAAGCGGCGCAGCAGCGGCTTCAGCCCCTTGCGGACCCAGAAGAGGAAGGCGGTGGCGGCCACACCGATGACCAGGGTCGCCAGGTTGGTCTGCGACAGAGTGGCCAGCAGCGACTCGATCAGTTCCACCAGCGTATCCCCGCCCGCCGAGATGCCGAAGATATGGCGCAGCTGCGAGGCGGCAATCAGGATGCCCGAGGCGGTGATGAAGCCCGCGATCACCGGATGCGACAGGAAGTTGGCGAGGAAACCAAGGCGCAGGATGCCCATCAGGAACAGCATGGCCCCTGACAGAAACGCCAGGGTCAGCGCGGCGGTGGCATAGCCCATGGTGCCCTGTTCCGCCACTTCCGAGATCGCCGCCGCGGTCAGCAGAGAGACCACCGCCACCGGCCCCACAGCCAGGGCGCGCGAGGTGCCGAAGACCGTGTAGAGCAGGATCGGCACGATCGAGGCATAGATCCCCGCCTCGGCCGGCAACCCCGCCAGCAGCGCATAGGCCAGCGACTGCGGGATCAGCATGATCGTCACGATCACCGCCGCGACAAGGTCGTTGGACAGCGCGCTGCGCGTGTAGCTGCGACCCCAGTCGAGAATGGGCAGGTAGTGGCGGAGGGCTTGCAACATGGCTCTTGGTCCTGGCTATGCGTCGCGGGGCCGCTTCCCCCCGGACGCGCGAAATCGAAAAGGCGGGCAGGCCCGTCAGGGGGCCCGACCCGCAAGGTGGCTCCGGCCGGAACGCGGGCCGGAACGGGGAGGTCTGGCCCGGACCGTCAAAAGGGACAATCGGGTCCGGGCCCCGGGGCAGGCGCTGGCGCGGGGGTGGGCGCCTGCCCCGGATACGTCAGGCCTGGTCGGCCTTGACGGTGACATCGGCGGGCTTGGCCAGCCATTCATGGCCGCGCAGCATCCCTTTCCAGTAGATCGGCGGCAGCATCCGTTCCTTCAGCCACCAGGCGGCGCGCGTGGGCTTGGTGCCGTCCAGAAGGATCTTCGGGAAAGAGGGTTTCAGCACCCCGCCGTAGCCGAACTCGGCCAGCACGATCTTGCCCCGCTCCACCGTCAGCGGGCAGGAGCCGTAGCCGTCGTAGGCGGCCTTGGGCCCGCGCCCGCGCAGGTCGGCGGCGATGTTCTCGGCCACCACGGGGGCCTGCATCCGCGCCGCCGCCGCCGTCTTGGCATTGGGGGCGTTCATCACGTCGCCCAGCGACCAGATGTTGTCATAGCTCTTGTGGCGCAGGGTGGCGGGGTCGACATCGACCCAGCCCGCCGCATCGGCCAGGGGCGAGACGCGGATGAAATCGGGCGCCACCTGGGGCGGCACGACGTGGATCATGTCGAAATCGACGGTGACGGTCTCGGGGTCGCTGTCGGGCTTGGCCACCTTGAAGGTGGCTGTCTTGGCCGGGCCGTCGATCGCAACCAGGTTGTGGAAGAAGTTCAGCGTGGCGCCGTATTTCTTCACGTATTGCTCCAGCGCGGGGACGTAGTCCTTCACCCCGAAAAGGACGCCGCCCGCATTCATGAACTGAATATCGACGTCTTGCAGCGCGCCATTGCGGAACCAGTGGTCGCCCGACAGATACATCGCCTTTTGCGGGGCCCCGGCGCATTTGATCGGCATCGGCGGCTGGGTAAAGAGGGCCCGGCCCGCCTTCAGCCCCTGCACCAACTCCCAGGTATAGGGCGCCAGGTCGTAGCGGTAGTTCGAGGTGACGCCGTTGCGGCCCAGGGTCTCTTCCAGGCCCGGGATCGCCTCCCAGTCCAGCTTCAGCCCCGGGCAGACCACCAGGCGGTCGTATTTCACCACCCGGCAGCCATCCAGAATGACGGCATTCGCGTCCGGTTCAAACGCCGCGACAGCGGCCTTGATCCAGGTGACCCCGCGCGGGATCACGCTGCCCATGGTGCGGGCGGTCTTCTGCGGCTCGAAGATGCCGCCGCCGACCATGGTCCAGCCGGGCTGGTAGTAATGGATATCGGCCGGGTCGATGATCGCGATCTCCAGATCCGGCTCGCGCGACTTCAGCGAGGCGGCGACAGAGATGCCCCCTGCGCCCGCGCCCACGATCACCACCTGATAGCTGGCGTCGGCCTGATCGGTGGGGGTCTTGCCGCCATTGGCGATGCGCCGGGCGACACCGTTCAGGTCATAGCCCGCCGCCTTGGCCATGCCGAGGATCTCGGAGACCGGGCGCCGCTTGGCCTCGGCCAGGGCCCAGAGGGTCGAGCTGCGGGTGCCCGAGCGGCAATAGGCCAGCACCGGGCCGGGCAATTCGGTCAGCGCGGCGCCAAAGCCCTGGGCGGTCTCTTCGGTGACCACGCCCGGGGTGACGGGCAGATAGCGGAAGGCCAGCCCCTGCTCGGCGGCAACCCGGGCCATCTCCTCCTGGCTGGGCTGGTCGGCGGCCTCGCCGTCGGGGCGGTTGCAGATGATGGACTTGAACCCGGCGGCCTTGGCTGCGGCAAGCTCGTCTGGCTGGATCTGCGGGCTGACGGAGAGCCCGTCATTGATCTTGCGAATGTCCATTTTGTCTCCTCCTGAGGGCTGGGCAGACTGGTGAAGTGATCGGGGGGGCGCTGCCCCCGTCGCGGCAGGCCGCGACTCCCCCGGAGTATTTCCGGCCATCGAATGGAGCATGGGTGCCCCTGTCTATTCGACGGCTAGAAATACTCCCGCCGGAGGCGTCCGACGGATGAAACGGGCGGCGCGCGGCGGGGTGGCCGCGCGCCCGGGCCTGGTCAAAGGGCGTTGATCGGCACCTTGAGGAAGGTCTTGCCGTCCTCGTCCTTCGGCGGCAGTTCGCCCGCGCGCATGTTGACCTGCAGCGAGGGGATGATCAGCCGCGGCATGTCGAGCTGGGCATCGCGCTCGGTGCGGAACTTGACGAATTCCTCTTTCGTCTTGCCCGCGCCGACGTGGATGTTGTGCGCCTTCTCTTCGGCCACCGTGGTCTCCCACTTGATGTCGCGACCATTGGGGCCGTAGTCGTGGCACATGAAGAGACGGGTCTCATCGGGCAGGGCCAGCACCTTCTGGATGCTGTCGTAGAGCACGCCCGCGTCGCCGCCGGGGAAGTCGGCCCGGGCCGAGCCGCCGTCGGGCATGAAGAGCGTGTCGCCGACGAAGCCCGCGTCGCCCATCACATGGGTCATGCAGGCGGGGGTGTGGCCGGGGGTGTGAATTGCCAGGCATTCCATCTCGCCCACCATGTAGGTGTCGCCGTCATCGAACAGCCGGTCGAACTGGCTGCCGTCGCGCTGGAACTCGGTGCCTTCGTTGAAGATCTTGCCGAAGGTGTCCTGCACCACGGTGATATTGCGCCCGATGCCCAGCTTGCCGCCCAGTTTCGACTGGATGTAGGGGGCCGCCGACAGGTGGTCGGCGTGGACATGGGTTTCGATCAGCCATTCCAGCTTCAGACCGTTGCCCTTGACGAAGCCGATCAGCTCGTCCGCGGCATGGTAGGAAATCCGCCCGGCGGCATAGTCGATGTCCATCACGGAATCGACGATGGCGCAGGCGTTGGAGGCCGGGTCCTTCACCACGTAGGAAATGGTGTTGGTGTCTTCGTCGAAGAACCCAGTGACCTGGGGGATGACGTCGGGATGGGTCGTATAGGACATGGAAGTCTCCTTTCTTCCGGTCGAAGGGTCGGCGGGCCGGGGCGGATCGGGGATCGCGCCCCGGCCAGGGGTCAGGTAGGCGTCAGGCGGTGCGGGCCGCGCCTGCGGGACGGGTCAGCACCCGGTTCAGCAGCCGCGCCAGCAGCAGCCCGGCGACGAAGGCGGCGCCGAAGATCAGCACCTCGGTCTTGCCGGTGCCCAGGGCGGGCAGCGCACCGCCGGGGCAGAAGCCCGCGATGCCCCAGCCCAGGCCGAAGACCAGCGAGCCCAGCACCAGGCGCTTGTCGATCAGTTTCGTCGCGGGCAGTTGGAAGCCCTTGTCGAACAGCGGCTTCGGACGGCCCAGCACCAGCAGGTAACCGGGGATGGTCACCGCCAGGGCACCGCCCATGACGAAGATCAGCGAGGGATCCCAGGTGCCCGCGATATCGAAGAAGTTCAGCACCTTGGCAGGGTTGCCCATGCCGGCGATCAGGATGCCCACACCGAAGAGCAGGCCGATGAGGAAGGCGGTCAGCAGTTTCATGGTCTCAGGCTCCGATCAGGTGGCGAATGACAAAGACGCTGACGAAGGCGCCGATCATGAAGGTGATCGTGGCGGTGATCGAGCGGCGCGAGAAGCGGGCGTTGCCGCAGATCCCGTGGCCCGAGGTGCAGCCACCGCCAAAGAAGGTGCCCAGGCCCACCACCACGCCGCTGAGGACGATCATCGGGGTCGAGACGGGGATGTCGATGGCAGGCACGCTGCCCGTCAGCAGCAGCAGGGCCGAGGGTGCGGCCAGCATCCCCAGCAGCAGCGCAGCGCGGAACACCCAGTCAGAGGCGTTGTCGAACCGCAGCAGGCCGCCGACAATACCGGTGGCGCCCAGGATACGGCCATGCAGGGCCATCAGCAGCACCGCCGCCAGGCCAACCATCATGCCGCCGAAAAGCGAGGTGAGCGGGGTAAATTCGGTAATCATGCGCGGATCTCCCGGGCAGGGAGAGAAGCGGAAGTACGGGTCATGTGTGCCTCCTGGGGAAGAAGTCGATGAGGGCGTCCGGGGTGGACCTGACAGTTTATGTCACACCCGGGGCCGCCGCTTCCGTGACTAGGTCACAGACCGGGCCAGAACCGCACACAAAGGCATACAGGACTTTGATATAAATCATTTTTTCCGCGCAAATTTTCCCGCCCGCCGCGCCAGGCAGGGCGGCCGGGGGGCCTGATGCAGGGCACGGCAGGGCCGATCGCCCGCCGCAGAGGGGGATCTGAGTCGCCCCAGGCGGGGGCCGAAAGGCAGGGGGGTCAGCTCAGCGCGGAAGAGCGCGCCAGGCGTTCCAGACCCGCGCGGCCCGTCAGGCGCACCTCGCCGCGCGCCAGTTCCACCCAGCCGCGGCGCTGGAACTCGGCCAGGGTGCGCGAGATCACCTCGCGTGCCGTGCCCAGCTCGTTGCCCAGCATCTGGTGGGTGGCATGGACCACGCCCTCGGCATCGGCCAGTTCCAGCAGGCGGGCGGCCAGGCGCACATCCATCCGCTGGAAGACGATGTCGTCGATCAAGGTGAAGAGATCGGTCAGCCGCCGCGAATAGGCCTTGAACACGAAGGACCGGAAGATGGGCGAACGCGCCACCAGGTCGTCGAAGGTGCGGCGCGGAATGGCCACGGCGCGGATGTCGGTCTCGGCGATGCCATCGGCGGCGTAATCCTCGAAGGCCAGCATACAGGCCGTGGTCAGCACGCAGCTGTCGCCCGCGTGAACCCGGTAGAGGAAGACCTCGCGCCCGGTTTCCGATTTCTGCTGCACCCGCACCGTGCCCTTGAGCAGCAGCAGCAGGTTGTCCGCCGATTGCCCGGGCGCAAAGACCTGGGCCCCGGCGGGCATCTCGACGATCTTGCTGCCGCCGACCAGCTCGGCCTTCAGCTCGGGCGGCAGGCGGTTCAGACCTTCGAAATTCTCGATCCAGTTCGTCGTGGCGCCGGGCGTGGCGGCGGCGGTGCTGGCGGTGGCAGAGGACATGCGCGCAATTCCCGTGACAATCGGCCTTCCAATCGGGCTTGTCCGCAAAGTGACATTTGCGGGCCGATTTTTCCAGCGCCTATACCCCCGTCCGCCAGAGGTCCCTGCGCGATAATGCCGCTGCGGGGCCGGATCTGCCGCAGAGGGCGGCAGCGGCCCGGGCGCCGCGATCAGGCGCCCTGCGCCACCCGGGCCTGAGAGGGGGTCATGCCGGTCCAGGCGTGGAAGGCGCGATAAAAGGAATTCGGATCGCGATAGGCCAGCAGATGCGAGATTTCCTCGGTGCTCAGGTCGCCGCGCGCCAGGTAGAGGCGCGCCAGCCGGGCGCGCACCCGGTCCAGCTCGGCCTGGAAAGAGGTGCCCTCGCCTTGCAGACGGCGCTGCAACGACCGGTCCGACAGGCCCATGCGCGCCGCCGCCGCGGCGACAGAGACCTGACCGGCGGGCAGCAGGTCTTCCAGCACCCGGGCCAGGCGTTCGCTGGCCGTGGCGCCGCGCGCCGCCGCGTCGCTGGCGGCCAGGCGGCTGTGCAACTCTTGCTCGACCACGGCGGCAAAGGCCGTGTCCTCGGAGATCAGCGGGCGCCTTGCGTCCTCGTCCGAGAGCACCAGGGTCATCACCGGGCCGGGGCGCGGCACGCAGCCCAGATCGGCGGCCAGCGTCGGGGTGATCAGATCGGGATCGGGCAGGCGCAGGTCCAGCGGCCGCACCGGATGGCCCGAGAAGCTGCGCGCGCAGGCCAGCAGGAAGACCGCCTCGACCGCTGCCAGGACGGGCGGCATGGGCACGCGGGCATCGGCAGCCTCGCAGGTGATGACATAGCGCCCCGAGGCACGGCGCGCCTCCAGCCGGAAGGGGCCCATCAGGGGTTTGAACACCGCCACCCGTTCGACCCCCGTCGCGATGTCGGGCGAGCAGGAAAAGGCGAAAAGCGAGGGGGTGAACGGCCCCTTGGCCGCCTCGCGCGCGGCGATCAGCAGGATCTCGGTGCTGGGCACCTCGGCCTCCAGCGCGCGCCACAGGCGGAAGAAGGTGGCGGCATCGACCAGCCGCTCTTCGGGGCCGTCGAAGAATTCCGGCTCCAGCCCGGCCCGGGCCAGGATGCGCGGCAGCGACAGGTTCAGCATGGCGGCGGCCTGCCGCAGGGTTGCGCGCATCGGATATTTGCGGCCGTAACTCATGGACTGGCTCCCCCCTTCTCCTGCCCTTTCCGGGCATGTTGTCGCGATCCGGCGGCACCATGCGGTACCGCAGCCTGGCCATCCTGCCCTGCCCGCGCGCCCCCGGCCAGAGGCCGCGTGCCCCCTGGCGCGACCGGATAGCGCTTTGGCGCGATCTGCGGGTCAAAAAACCCACAAAGGCGGCCCGAAACCGGCTAGGCTGCGCCAGAGCAGATGCGGCCAGACCCGCCAGAGAGATCAGCGAGGGGCGAGGATGAAGATCGAATTCACGGTGAACGACAGCCCGCGACAGGTCGACGTGGCGCCGGACATGCCGCTGTTGTGGGTGCTGCGTGACGTGCTGGGGCTGACCGGCACGAAATACGGCTGCGGCGCCTCGCTTTGCGGCGCCTGCACCGTGCATCTGGACGGCGAGGCGGTGCGTGCCTGCCAGGTCTGGGCCGAGGATGTGGCGGGCCGCGCCGTGCGCACGATCGAGGGGCTGGGCCGCCCCGAGGCCCTGCACGCGGTGCAAGAGGCCTGGATCGAACAGCAGGTGGCGCAATGCGGCTACTGCCAGTCGGGCCAGATCATGCAGGCCGCCGCCCTGCTGGCCCAGACCCCCGCCCCCAGCGATGCCGACATCGACGCCGCGATGGAGGGCAACCTGTGCCGCTGCGGCACCTATCCCCGCATCCGCGCCGCGATCCACGCGGCCGCCGCCAAGCTGGGGGGCTGAGCCATGTCGAAAGCCACCCGCCTGACCCGCCGCGCGGTGATCGTCGGCTCTCTCGCCGTGACCGGCGGCCTGGCCGTGGGGATCTACGCGCTGAACCGCGACTGGCCCAACCCGCTGGAAGAGGGGCTGCCCGAGGGGGCGGTGACCTTCAACCCCTGGATCCTGATCGGGCCCCGGGGGATAACCCTGATGGCGCCCCATACGGATCTGGGCCAGGGCATCCGCCACCTACAGGCGGCGCTGATCGCCGAAGAGCTGGACGTGGATCTGGATCAGCCCGAGGTCACCGTGGCAACCGGCCCCGCCGCGCCCGCCTATGCCAACCGCGCCCTGGCGGCCGAGGGGCTGCCCTTCATGAGCCAGGACCGGGGCACCGTGGCCACCATCGCCCGGGCCGCCTCGGAGAAACTGATGGGGGCGCTTGGCCTTCAGGGCACTGGCGGCTCCAGCTCGACCCCCGACAGCTATGTGAAGCTGCGCGAGGCCGGGGCCATGGCGCGCGAGATGCTGAAGGCCGCCGCCGCCTATCGCGAGCGGGTGCCGTTGCAAGCGCTGCGCACCGAAGCTGGCGCGGTGATCCTGCCCGATGGCCGCGCCCTGCCCTACGCCGATCTGGCCACGGACGCGGCAAAGGAACTGGCGCCACGTGACATCGCGTTGCGCGATCCCGCGCAATGGCGCCTGCTGGGCCGCCCGATGCAGCGGATCGACATCGCGGCGAAATCCACCGGCACGCTCGACTACGGCATCGACCTGGCGGTCGAGGGCATGGTCCATGCCACCGTGGCGCTGAACCCGCGCCCCGGGGGCGATCTGCTGTCTTATGACGACAGCGCCGCGCGGACGGTGCCGGGGGTGTCACGGGTGCTGCCGGTCTCCAACGGGCTGGCGGTGGTGGCCGACAGCACCTGGGCCGCCTTCCAGGGCGCCGCGGCGCTGGACTGCGACTGGGGGCCAGCCCCCTTCGCGCCCGAACAGGCCGATCACTGGGCCGCCCTGGCCACCGCGCTGGAGGGCCCGCCCGAGAAGGTCTGGCGCGACGAGGGCCCCCAGCCCGCGCGCCCGGCCGAGGCGCCGCGCGAGTATCGCGCGCCCTACCTGGCCCATGCGCCGCTGGAGCCCCTGTCGGCGCTGATCCATGTGACCGAGACGCGCTGCGACATCTGGGTGGCCAGCCAGTTCCCCGGCCTGGCAGAACAGAAGGTCGCCGCGATCACCGGCCTGCCGCGCCGGGCGGTACATCTGCACAACCAGTACAGCGGCGGATCCTTCGGCCACCGGCTGGAATTCGAGAACATCATTCGCGCCGCCGAGATCGGGGCCGCCTTGCGCGGCACGCCGGTCAAGCTGACCTATTCCCGCGAAGAGGACATGGCCCAGGACTTCCCCCGCCAGATCGCCATGGCCCGGGCCAGCGGTCAGGTCGAGAACGGCCAGGTCACGGCGCTGAACCTGGCGATCGCCGCGCCTTCGGTCACCGCCTCGCAGATGGGCCGGATCGGCCTGGCCGCCGTCGGCCCCGACAGCCAGACCGTGGCCGGGGCCTGGTCGATGCCCTATGCCCTGCCCGCGCTGCGGGTCGCGGGCCATACCGCAACGGGGCTGGCGCCGGTCAGCTCCTGGCGGTCTGTGGGGGCCTCGCACGCGGGGTTCTTCGCCGAAAGCGCCCTGGACGAGCTGATCCATGAGGCGGGCGCCGACCCGCTGGAAGAACGTCTGCGCCTGTGCAACTACGCCCCCGCCCGCGCCTGCCTGGAGGCCGTGGGCGAGATGTCGGACTGGGGCGCCCCCCTGCCCGAGGGCACGGGGCGCGGGGTGGCCATGGTGATGTCCTTCGGCACGCCGGTGGCCGAGGTGGTCGAGGTGCGCCAGACCGAGGCCGGGCTGCGCATCGCCAAGGTCTGGGTGGCCGCCGATGTGGGCCGGGTGCTGGATCCGGTGAACTTCGAGAACCTGGTGCAGGGCGGCGTGATCTGGGGGCTGGGCCATGCGGTGAACTGCGAGGTGACCTATGCCGATGGCATCGCCGAGCCGACGAATTACTACGCCCATGCCGGGCTGCGGATGCCCCAGGCGCCCGAGATCATGGTGCGCGGATTGGAGACCGGGCCAGAGGTGCGCGGCATTGGCGAGCCACCGGTGCCCCCCGCCGCGCCCGCGCTTGCCAATGCGATCTTCGCCGCTACCGGCCAGCGCCTGCGCGAGATGCCCTTCGCCAATTTCATCGACTTCGCCTGACGGCGCCTGCCGCCGTCCCCGCTGCAAGGAGACCGCCCATGACGACACGCGCAAGCAATGCCAGCGACGGCTATTTCCTGGCCGCCATGTGTTTCTACGTCGCCGCCCTGCTGCATCTGGCGGTGATCGGGCTGAGCCTGGCCGACTACCTGTGGTCCATGCTGCTGGCCGCGCTGTTCTGGGGCGTGCTGGCCACGGCGCTGCTGCGGCACCTGCGGACGCTGGCCTGGATCGGCTTCTTCGCCGCCCTGGGCGCCGGGCTGGCGGCCCTGGGCCACGGCGTACCGACGCGCAGCCTGGATGCGGCGGTCTTTGTGATGATCGCAGGCGTGCTGTGGCTGGGGGCGCTGGCCCTGGCGGCGCATCTGTGGCGCTATCGCGGCGCGATCCGCCAAGTCTGAAGCGTAGCCCCGGAGGGCCGCCAGCCGCGCCCGAAACGGAAAAGGGCCCCGTGTCGCCACGGGGCCCACTGCACTGGCAAGCGGAACGGGGTCAGAGAACCCGAAAATCCCGCTGCACGTCGATCTGCCGAACGGAAGGGACACCATCCAGCAGGAACCGTGCGTGATCACCCGCCTGGACCATGACCCCGTCTGCATGGTCGGTCAGGGCGATGTCACCCACGGAGAGACCAGGCAGGACGAGTTCGATCACGTCCTTGCCCGGATGGAAGTTCCGGACCACCGGCCCGGACGCCTGGGCCCCGGCTGCGGCTTTGCCGAAAACGAACTTGTCCGCGCCGACCCAGCCGATCATCTCGTCGGGCTGCGGCGCCCCCACCAGACCCTGCGACGCGGCGCGGGCGGTGCTGGTCTGATCGCTGTTGCGAGGCGCGCGCGGCCCCTGGCCGGACTGGCCGCCGGCCAGCAGGCGCATGGGCGGGCGACCGGCGGCGGCGGTGCTACCGTCGCCCAGCAGGAAGGTGACCTCGACCGCCTCGTAAGGGGCCAGTTCCACATCCAGCAGGGTGCCGTCCATCTCGACCGTCTCCAGCGCCCAGGGCTGGGCCTCGGCCTGGGGCCGCGCCAGACGCAGGGTATTGCCGACCCGCTGGGCGCGCGGCGCGGCGGGACGGGCCGCCTCGGTGGCGGCGCCGATGCGCAGGGCTTCGACCGACAGCGGCGCGCCGGGCAGGAGGGCCGCGAAATCGACGTCGATCTGCACCGGGTGATCCAGGCGAGAGCGGACATAGGCCACCAGGCGCCCGGCCTCCTCATGGGCCGAGATCTCGACCGCGCCCTCTTCGGCGGTAAAGCGGGTGGCCACGGCGCGGGTGCCAGCCAGGTTGCCGCCCATGCGCGCGGCCAGGGCGGCCTGCATGGCGCGCTCGGCGGCGCGCGGGCTGCCCAGACGATCATCGCGGCCTGCCGGCGGCTTCGGCGGCAGGGGCATCTGCAACAGGATGTCGGGGCGTTCGCCCGCACGCAGGTTCAGCGCCTCCATCCCGGTTTCCAGCGCCCGGATCGCCATCCGCGCCTTGGCGGCATATTCCTCGGGCTCGATCAGATCGAACTCTTCGTTGCCGATCTCGAAGGCGGCCACCACATCGCGGTAGCGGCGCAGCACCAGGGCGGTGAACAGCTCCAGCTCGCGGGCATAGGCGCGGTAGTGTTCCAGCGGCAAATGCAGGGTCGGGATGACCAGGGTCAGCCGCTGGCGCGCCTCGGGGCGGCCGTTGCCTTCGGGGTCGCGCGCCCAGTCAAGCGCCACGAGAAGCGCATCTCGCAGGCGCGGGACCCCGTCATCGGCGCGACGCAGTCGGGTGATGTCGAGCCAGGACCGGCTCTCGTCCTCGGACGCGCCATCGCCCAGATGGGCGGGGAAGCGCAGCGTATCGAGGCACAGGCCGTCGACGATCAGCTTCATCTCGGGACCAGAGGGTTTGGCCGTCGCTTTCATCACGACGCCCTCTTGCCCGGTCTCGGCCACACAGGCGCGCAGCCCCTCGTCACCGGCCAGGCGGGCCAGCGATTGCGCCGGGGCATCGGGGCGGGCCGTTGCCGCCTCCCAGGCCCGCTTGCGCGCCGCATTTCGTCTGTCCTGAACACCGCGACCCAGGCCTGCCAGGGCCCACCCATTTCCAGACATCTGTCCCATCGCGGCAAGAGACAGACACACACACACGGCAAGAATACACACCAGCTCCATGGAGCACCCCACTTAAAAAAGTTTTCGACACACACTGACTTTCGTCACGTAAAGCGTAGCAAGCGGATCCCGAGCTGCAAAGCATACGTGCCGGGACAGATCGCTGATTCAGCGTGATTTGGGGGGTTTTGCCGGGCAAGACCGGCTATGCAAAAATGCCGGGTGCACACAATTTTGAGGCGAACTGCCCCTTCGGGGGGCCTGATTAACTTGTCCACCAACAAAATTTTCGAAAAAAGCGATTCGCTTTTAGATTGAGTTTGCCCGGCCCGCGCGTGGCGGGCCGGGCGAAAGTCACGCGGCCGAAGAATGGCCCAGGGCAGAGGGCAGCCGGTGCCCTTCGCTGGGGTGGAAGAGGTGCAGGTCTTCCAGCGGCAATTCGGCCGCCATCTCGTCCGACAGCTCTTGCGTCAGGTCGGTCTGGGCGATGATCCGGGTGCCCGCGATATGGCCGTGCAGGATGCGCGAGCCGCCCAGTTCCTCGACATAGTCGAGGCGGAAGTTGCCCCCCGCCGCAGGCCGCAGGCGCAGCGCCTCGGGGCGGATCCCGGCGGTGACCTGGCCCGCGGGCGCGGCCAGACCCCGGGCCAGTGCCGCGCCCGCCAGCATCAGGGCGCCGCCCGTGATCTCGGCCTGCATCAGGTTCATCGCAGGTGCGCCCAGGAAGCCCGCGACGAAGGTCGAGGCAGGCTGACGATACAGATCCAGCGGGCGGCCCACCTGTTCGATGCGCCCATGGTTCAGCACCACCAGACGGTCGGCCAGGGTCATGGCCTCCAGCTGGTCATGGGTCACGTAGACGCTGGTGGTCTTCAGCCGCTGGTGCAGCTGCTTGATCTCGCCGCGCATGTGCAGGCGCAGTTTCGCATCCAGGTTCGACAGCGGCTCGTCAAAGAGGAAGGCGGCGGGGTCGCGCACGATGGCGCGGCCCATGGCCACCCGCTGGCGCTGGCCGCCCGACAGGGCGCGCGGCTTGCGGTCCAGGTAGTCGGTGATCTGAAGGATCGCCGCCGTCTCTTCGATGCGCCGGGCGATCTCGGCCTTGGGCATCTTCCGGTTCTTCAGCCCGTAGGCCATGTTCTGGCGCACCGACATATGCGGGTAGAGCGCATAGTTCTGGAACACCATGGCGATGTCGCGCTCGGCCGGTTCCATCTGGTTGACGACCTTGTCACCGATCGCGATCTCGCCCTCCGAGACGGTCTCCAGCCCCGCGATCATCCGCAGCAGGGTCGACTTGCCGCAGCCCGAGGGGCCGACCAGGACGACGAACTCGCCGTCCTGGATCTCCAGATCCACGCCCTTGACCGCCGGTTCGGCGCTGCCGGGGTAGATCTTCTTCACGGCGGAAAGTGTGATACCGGCCATGATTACTTCTCCTGTTCCACGAGGCCCTTCACGAAGAGCCTTTGCATGAAGATGACGACGAGCACGGGCGGCAGCATGGCCAGCATGGCCGAACCCATGACGAAGTTCCATTGGGGGTCGCTGTCGGCCACGTCCGACATCCGCTTGATCCCCATGACGACGGTGTAGAATTTCTCGTCGGTGGTGATCAGCATCGGCCAGAGGTACTGGTTCCAGCCGTAGATGAAGAGGATGACGAAAAGCGCGGCGATATTGGTCTGGCTTAGCGGCAGGACCATGTCGCGGAAGAACTTCATCGGCCCCGCCCCGTCGATCCGCGCCGCCTCGACCAGCTCCTCGGGGATGGTCAGGAAGAACTGGCGGAACAGGAAGGTGGCGGTGGCGCTGGCGATCAGCGGGATCGACAGGCCCGCGTAGCTGTTCAGCATCCCCAGATCCGCGACCACCTTGAAGGTGGGCATGATGCGCACCTCGACCGGCAGCATCAGGGTGACGAAGATCAGCGCGAAGATCGGCACCCGGAAGGGGAAGCGGAAATAGACGATGGCGAAGGCCGACAGGATCGAGATGGCGATCTTGCCCACGGTGATGATCAGCGCCATCAGCAGCGAGTTCTTCAGCATCAGACCCATGGGCGGCGCGCCGGGCACCGGCGTCTCCCCGCCCAGGATGGTGCTGTAGGTTTCCCACAGATTGCCCCCCGGCCACATGGGCATAGAGCCCGACAGGAAGGTCGACTGTTCATGGGTCGAGGCGACAAAGGCGATCCACACGGGCAGCGCCACGAAGGCCACCCCGAGGATCAGCACCAGATGCGCCAGGAAGGTCAGGAAGGGACGGTTTTCAACCATGGCTCGGCCTCCTCAATACTGCACGCGCCGCTCGATGAAGCGGAACTGGATGAAGGTCAGGGCAATCACGATGGACATCAGCACCACCGATTGCGCCGCGGAAGAGCCGAGGTTGAGGCCTTTCACCCCGTCCTCGAAGACCTTGTAGACCAGGATCGTGGTGGCCTGACCCGGGCCGCCCGCGGTCGAGGCGTCGATGGTCGAGAAGGTGTCGAACATCGTGTAGTTGATGTTGACGACCAGCAGGAAGAACGTGGTGGGCGACAGCAGCGGGAAGACCACGGTGAAGAAGCGTTTCACCGGCCCCGCCCCGTCGATCGCTGCCGCCTCGCGCAGCGACATCGGGATGGATTGCAGCCCGGCGACGAAGAACAGGAAGTTGTAGCTGATCTGCTTCCAGGCCGAGGCGAGCACCACCAGGGTCATGGCGTCGGTGCCGCTCAGGCGGTGGTTCCAGTCATAGCCCAGCATCTCCAGCACATAGGTCAGGATGCCGAAGGAGGGGTTGAACATGAACCACCACAGGATACCGGCGATGGCAGGGGCCACCGCATAGGGCCAGACCACCAGGGTGGTATAGAGGTTGGCGGTGCGGATCATCCGGTCGACGGCCACGGCCAGCAGCAGCGACAGGCCCATCGACAGGGTGGCGGTGCAGACGGTGAAGATCACCGTGGTCTCGAAGGACGCAAGGTATTCGGCACTGTCGAACAGGCGGACATAGTTGCGCAGACCGACCCAGGTGGTCGACAGGCCGAAGGGATCTTCGCGCAGGAAGCTTTGATAGACGGCCTGGCCCGCGGGCCAGATGAAGAAGACAAGGGTGATCACCAGCTGTGGCGCTACCAGAAGGTAGGGCAGCCACCAGCTGCGGAAGGTTGTGCGTTTGGTCTGCATGGGGAACCCGGGGTGCCGGAAAAAGGGAACAGGCCCGCGCGGATGCACGGGCCTGTCGGGATCGGATCGGTCTTAGCCGTTGGCTTCGACGAAGTCCTGGATCAGGGCGTTGCCGCGCTCGACCAGATCGTTCAGGGCTTCTTCGGCGGTCTTGTTGCCGGCCAGCAGGTTTTCGAACTCTTCGTCGATCACGCCACGGATCTGCACGTAGTTGCCAAAGCGCAGGCCCTTGGAGTTGGCGGTCGGGGCGTTCAGCGTGACCTGTTTGATCGCGATGTCGGCGCCGGGGTTCTCGTCGTAGTAGCCCTGTTGCTGGCTCAGCTCATAGGCGGCGTTGGTGATCGGCAGGTAGCCGGTGAACTGGTGCCAGTCGGCCTGAACCTCGGCCGAGGACAGGAAGTTCAGGAAGGAGGCAACACCGTCGTATTGCGCATCCGAACCACCGGCCAGGGTCCACAGGGTGGCACCGCCGATGATCGAGTTCTGCGGCGCGCCTTCGACGTCGGCGTAGTAGGGCAGCATACCCAGGCCCAGGTCGAAGTCGGTGTTGGCCAGGATCCCTGCGCGCGAGGCGGAAGAGTTCATGTAGATGGCGCATTCACCCGAGTAGAAGGCGGGCGCGCTGTCGGCACCGCCGGCGGGGCCACCGTATTTGAACAGGCCTTCGTCTTCCCACTTGGCCAGGTTTTCCCAGTGGCGGATCTGCACGGGACCGTTGACGGTCATCTGGCTGTCGATCGAACCGAAGCCGTTCTCGTTGGTGCCGATCGGCTGGTTGTGCCAGGCCGACAGGTTTTCCAGCTGCGCCCAAGAGATCCAGCCCGAGGTGAAGCCGCACTCGGCCGCGCCGCTTTCGACGATCTTGCGCGAGAAGGCTTCGACATCGGCCCAGGTCTTCGGTGCCACGTCGGCGTCCAGACCGGCGGCGGTGAAGATGTCCTTGTTGTAGTACAGGATCGGGGTCGACGAGTTGAAGGGCATCGACAGCATCTGGCCGTCGGTGTTGGTGTAGTAGCCCGCCACGGCCGCCAGGTAGGCGGAGGGGTCGAAGTTCTGGCCGTGCTCTTCCATCAGCTGGTAGACCGGATAGACGGCGCCTTCGGCGGCCATCATGGTGCCGGTGCCCACTTCGAAGACCTGCACCAGGTTCGGCTGCTCACCGGCGCGGAAGGCGGCGATGGCGGCGGTCATGGTCTCGGTGTAACTGCCGCGATAGGTGGCGGTCAGGTGGTACTCGTCCTGCGAGGCGTTGTAGTTGGCGACGATCTCGTCGACCTTTTCGCCCAGGGCGCCGCCCATGGCGTGCCACCAGGAGATTTCGGTCTGGGCGGAAGCCGCCAGCGGGGCCACCAGGGCGGTGGTCAGGGCCAGGCCTGCGATCAGGGTACGCTTCATCGGATGCTCCGTGAAAGGAAGGAAAGGATGCGATCCGCCTAGGCAGCTTTCATGACAGTTCTGAGTCAGTCCGATGAAGATCGGTTGAAAATGCGCGTTCAACCGTGCCGACCCGGCCCGGGGCGCGCAAACGGACAGGATTATGCGCGAATGAGCGCGGCGGCACGACGCATCCCCCGCGAATGTGAAACGGGCGCGCCGCGATGTGCAGCGCGCCCGGGGTTCGGATCGGGGCAGTTCAGCCGGGCCAGGGCCCGTCCGGAAGGGTCAGAGATAGGGCGGCGTGCAGGCCGAAATGACGATGGTGCGCCCGTCATGCACATTGCGGAAGCGGTGCGGCACGCGGCTGTCGAACAGGTAACTGTCGCCGGGGCGCAGCACCCGCACCTCGTCGCCCACCGTCAGCTCCAGCGCGCCTTCGATGACATAGCCGCCCTCGTTCGAGAAATGCTCCAGCATGGTCTCGCCGGTGTCGGCGCCGGGCTCGTAGACCTCGTGCAGGATTTGCAGGTTGTGGCGGTGCGCGTCGCCGATCTGGCGAAAGGCGATGCGCCCGGCCACATCCGCCACCCCGGTGACGGGCAGTTTCGAGGTCAGGTCCAGCAGATCCTCGGGGCCAAAGAACGGCCCCTCGGGCGCCTGGCGTTCACTGTCGAAGAAATCGGCCATGGTCATGCCCAGGCCCGACAGGATCTTGCGCAGGGTGGCGATCGAGGGCGACGACTTGTTCTTCTCGATGATCGAGATCTGGGCATGGGGCACACCGGCGCGTTCCGCCAGCTGGCGCTGCGACAACTGCGCCGCCTTGCGCATGGCCAGAAGCCGCGCGCCGATGTCGAAAGCCGCGTCGGTCATGACGCCCCCTTTTGCCTGCAAGTTTCGCAAGCTACCGCTTTTCCGCAGGGCATTCCAGTGTCCCTCGGCGCCGCTCACATCGTCACTTCGATCAGATGCGGGCCGGTCTCGGCCTGGGCCCAGGCCAGGGCCTCGGCCAGTTCGGCGGCGGTGACCACGCGCCGGGCGGGCACCCCCTGCCCTTCGGACAGTTTCACCCAGTCGGGCGCCGGATCCTCCAGCGACATCAGCGGGCCGGTGTCCTCGGTCGGCGCGCCCGCGCCGATCTTGGCGGTCTCGTTGGCCAGGATCCGGTAGGACCGGTTGGCCAGGATCATCACCGTCACGTCGCGCGCGTCCCGTGCCAGGGTCCAAAGCGCCTGCAAGGTATAGAAGGCCGAGCCGTCGCCGGTGATGCAGAAAACCGGCCGGTCGGGGCAGGCCGTCGCGGCGCCCAGGGCCACGGGCAGGGAATAGCCGATCGAGCCGCCGCGGTTGTTCAGCCAGTCATGGGCCGGGCCCTCGCCGCACATCGGGAACAGCGACAGCCCGTTGGTGATGCTTTCATCCACCACGATGGCCCCTTCGGGCAGGGCCCGGGCGACGGTACGTCCCAGCACTTCGGCGTCAATCGCAGCCCCGGGGTCGGCGGCGGTAGCGGGATGCTGGGTATGGCCGGTGACCCGGGCGCCCAGCAGATCGGCCAAGGCTTCCAGCGCGGCCTCGGCATCGGCGCCGGGGGCACAGAGGGGCAGGCACTCGGCCCCCTCGGGCAGCAGCCGCGAGGGGCGGTTCGGATAGGCGAAGAAGGCCACCGGCTCGCGCGCGCCGACCAGCACGGCGGCCTGCACCTCTTTCAGGGCCTCGGTGGCGAAATCGACGTGGAAGGGTACGCGCAGCAGCGGCGGTGTGCCACCGCCCCGCTGCATCCGCGCCACGGCTGCCTCGGTCCGCACCAGGGCGCCGGTGGCCTCGCCAATGGCGGTGGCCAGCTCGGCCATGCGGCGGGTGATGCAGGGCGCCCCCAGGATCAGCGCCGCGCCCGGCGCGCGCAGCTTTGCTGCGGCATCGGCCAGCAGATCGGCGTCAAACCCGGGGCGCGGGGTGTGGATGGCCGCGACCGTCTCGGCCTCGGTCTCGGCCCAGGCCACATCATTGGGCACGATCAGCGTCGCCACGCCCCCATGGGCGGTTTCGGCCAGCAGATGCGCGGTGGCGCCTGCGGCGGCCTCGGGCGTTTCCGGCGTGGCCACGGCGGCCGAGACGGTATGGGCCATGCCCGCGATATCGGCCGTCAGGGGCGCGTCATAGGTCAGGTGATAGGTGGCGTGTTCGCCCACGATATTGAACACCGGCGTGTCGGCCTTGCGGGCGTTGTGCAGGTTGGCCATGCCATTGGCAAAGCCCGGCCCCAGGTGCAGCAGCACCGCCGCGGGCGTGCCCGTCATCCGCGCATAGCCATCGGCGGCCCCGGTCGCCACCCCTTCGAAGAGGCACAGCGACAGGCCCATGCGCGGCTCGCGGCCCAGGGCGGCCAGCATATGCATCTCTGTCGTGCCGGGATTGGCGAAACACATCCGTACCCCGTTCTCCGCCAGGGTCTGCACCACAAGATCGGCTCCGTTTCGTGTCATCCGTTCCACCTTTTGCTGATCGCGCGCCGCGCCAACCGCCCCCTGACGCGTCACGCCGGGCGGGGTCGCGGCCTTTGCCCCGATCCTCCCCATCCCGCCGAGGGTGTCAATAATAATGAGCAAGCCGCAGGCCCCCTGGCGCAGAAAAGATCCCCGAAAGCGACCCCCTCCGGCCAGAGAGACCGCCCAAAGGAGACATGGAACGTATTGAATATAAATACAAATGACGATTTCAGCAGGTTCACTCCGCGGATCACGATTCGGATCTCTGCCCCGGGCAGACAGAGCCGACAGGGCGACCAACCGGCGCCCACCGTGCGCTTTGCTCAAAAATTGATACGGCAGGCCGAAATTTTTCTTTGCGAAATTTCAAAGACTTGGTGCCGAGGGCCGGAAAACCTGCACCTCAGACGCCTGTATTTTCTTTGACATGGATCAATTCGACCCGCAGGATATTTCATATGGATCACTCTTATTCAGATAGAATACAGCCTGCCAAGGCGACCAAGAGCGGCGCCAAGGACGGCCAGAAAGACGGCGGCGTGCGCCCGCTGTCGACCGCGCTGAAGGTGCTGGAGGTGCTGCGCCACTTTGGCGACAAGCGGCGCCCGCAGCGCCTGGCCGAGGTCGCCGAAGAGCTGGGCCTGTCGCGCGCCACCGCCTATCAGCGTCTGCTGACCCTGGTCGCCGCCGGCTGGCTGGAACAGGACGACGGCGGCGCCTACCGGCTGTCGATGCTGGCCACCCGCATGGCCTCGGCCTCGCTCGACCAGGCGGACCTGGGCACCCGGGCCGACCCGGTGCTGCGCGCCCTGGCCGATGAGACGGGCGAGACTGCCTCGCTGTCGATCATCGACCGGGGCCTGCCCTGCATCGTGGCGCGGGTCGAAGCCGACACGCTGCTGCGCGCCGAACAGAAGTTGGGCACGATGATGTCGCTGGAAGGATCGGCCTCGGGGCGCATCCTGGTGGCCTATGGCGATGCCCAGATGCTGGACCGGCTGCGCCGGGGCGAGCACCCGCTGCCCGACGAGGCCACCCTGCCCGCCATCCGCGCCGCGGGCTACGCCCTGTCCAGCGGCTATACCCAAAGCGGCGTGCGCGCCATTGCTGCCCCGGTCTTCGACCTGCACGGGCGCTGCACCGCCACCCTGTCCCTCGTCGTGCCCGAAATGCGCTTCGACGAGGCCCGTTTCCGCGACCCGCTGTTGAAAGCCGCCGCGGACCTCTCTCAAATCCTGCAAGGAGGCTCCGCGTGACGCGCCCGTCCCTTCATACCCACGACGCCCAGGGGCGTCCCGGCCTGCGCGACTGGCGCGGGTTGATGAAACCCGAGCGGCTGGCCGCCATGCAGCCCTCGCGCCTGTCTGGCACCCGGGCGATGATGAACCGCATGATCCGCGAACGCTGGCAGATCACCACCGAGCGGTTCGACGTCGACGCCGAGGCGCGCGGCACCATCGTCTATTCGATCAAGACGCCCCGGCAGGACTTCAGCTTCATCGCCTTTTCGCTGACGCCGAAACGCGAGGGCCGCACGGGCCGCATCATCGGCCGCGCCTGGGACATGATGGGCACCCTGAACGAGGGCCCCGCCACCGCAGAGGCCATCGAAAGCGCCCGCGAGGAACTGCCCAAGCTCTACCGGGGCCGGGCCAGCGAGAACGCCCTGGTCTGGTGCCGTTCGAACCGCTCGATGCGGGTCTTCGAGACGGTGCTGGAGGCCCTGGCCGACGGGCGCCAGCCTTCGGTCGAGGATCTGAACAGCGTCTGCTACCTGATGCGCAACACCGGGCTGGACGGCAACGGCACCTTCGGCACCCGGTCCTTCCCCTCGATCAACACCGAGGCCCACGATCTGGGCGGGATGCTAGAGGCGCAGTTGCTGCTGGCCTATCTGATGCGCGAACTGGCCTGCGATCTGGTGGAACATCTGGCCCGCCTGCGCTCGGACAAGGCGGTGACGCTGGATCCGGCGCTGCGCAGCTATCTGGGGGTGGGCAACGGCTCGGCCCTGGGTCTGATCTTCTTCATCCAGAAGCACCCCCGCCTGCTGGACAGCTGGCTGAGCGCCCGCGAAACCGCCATCGCCGCCGCGCTGGCGCTGGAGCTGGGCCAGGGGGACGCGCGCATCGCCCGCCTGATCGCGCTGATCCGCCGGGCGCAGACCTTCCGCGCCCAGGACCGGATGATGTACGAGACCTTCACCGCCTCGGCCACCGTCGCCGAAGAGATCGCGGGGCTGATCCCCGCCCTGGAAGAGTTGCGCGACGCGGGCACCCTGGACGGCAAGGCCGAGGCCTACCCGCTGGACGTGCTGGCCCGCCGCGCCGAGGCCACCCTGGCGCCCGAAAGCTACGAGACCTTCCTGTCACTGATCATGGAGCTGGTGCCCGAAGAGGCCGACGCCCTGGCCACCACCGTGGCAGGCGCCGACGAGATGGAGGTGACCGCCACCATGACCGCGGGCGCCCTGCGCGATCTGCTGGAAGACGAATACGACTGGGCCCTGGCCATGGACATGGGGGCCTCCGACGCCCAGGACTACGTCTGGTACAAGTCCGAAACCGCCGAGGAGCCCCGGCGCGGCCTGCGCGACGAGATCCCCGAGGCGCGCGAACTGGGCCTGGACATCCCCGGCCAGCTGCAACAGCTGCACGCGGATCTGGGTGGCGTCGCCGCCGAGACCCCGATGGCGCATTTCCTGCTGTCGCACCCCGAACACCGGCTGATGGTGGCCCGGGCGCAAAGCCTGTCGGGGCGCCATTTCCACACGCCGCACGCCAATATCAACGCAGGCTCTTTCGTGCCGATCGACCTGGTGCGGCTGATGAACGTCGCCCTGCACGGCATCGACAAGACCCGCGACTACCTGCAACGCAACCTGCGCGGCGTGCTCTACCACGGTGCGCCCACCCGTGCGGCCATTGCCGCCGGTGAGGCCAGCGACTGGTTCTACCCCGAGGAGCCCCGCCAATGACCGAGACCCAGACCCTGCGCGTGATGCCGCGCGAGATGCGGCTGATGAGCGAACGGATCTGGTCGCTGACCGATCTGCCCAAGGGCTTCGCGCTGATGATCACCGATGTGGTGATGTATTCCCAGGCCCTGGGCCTGGGCGGTTTCCCCCTGTTCGAGGCGCGCCTGCCCGCGCTGATGCCCGCCAATCCGCACCGGCTGAAACTGATGTCCGACACGGGTGAGGCCCTGGCGCTGGACGCGGGCGGGCAGCACGCCTGGATCACCCTGCCCTCGGTGCTGGACCTGGCCGAACTGGCCCTGGCCCAGCAGGACAGCGCCCGGATCACCGTCACCGATGTGACCGATCCCGAGGAACTGGCCGTGGCCAGCGCCCTGGGCGCGCGGCGCGGGCTGAAGATGGAACTGGCGGGCAATGTCCTGACCGCCACCCGCATCCCCGCCGCCGATCCGGTGCTGGCGCAGGTCCTTCAGGACGGCTGCACCATCGAGGCGGCGCAGTGGTGGCGCATCTACGAGCTGGCGCAAACCGCGCTGACACCGGACTCGGTCGTGTCGCGCCGCCATGCGGGCGTGAACATCGTGACCGAGGATGGCCAGATCATCGGCCGCACCGACAATGACGACGACACCGATCCGAATTTCATCAATTCGATCGGCCTCAAGACCCAGGAAGCCACCCAATGACCGCCCCCATGACCCCCGACATGATCATCGACGGGCTGCAATGCGGCCATTTCGACCGTGACAGCTTCGTCCGGCTGAAGGCAGCCAAGGTGCATGGCGTCGTGGTGACCTGCGGCTTCTGGGAAGGCACGCTGGAAAGCCTCGACTCCTTAGGCCGCTGGCGCGACCTGATCCGCGAGAATGACGACGTCGCCGCCTTCGCCTATACCCCCGCCGATATCGAAAAGGCCGCCGCCGAGGGCAAGGTGGCCGCGATCCTGGGCTACCAGAACTCGAACCTCTTCGAAGGCCGCATCCGCCTGGTCGAGATGTGGGCCGAGCTGGGCGTGCGCGTGGTGCAGCTGACCTACAACAACCAGAACGAGTTGGCGGGCAGCTGTTACGAGGCCGAGGATTCGGGCCTGGCGCGCTATGGCAAAGAGGTCATCAAGGAAATGAACCGCGCGGGGATCCTGGTGGATTGCTCCCACGTGGGGAACCTCTCGACCCTTCAGGCCATCGAGGCGTCCGAGAAACCCATCGCGGTGACCCATGCCAATGCCGACAGCCTGTTCGCGCACAAGCGCAACAAGACCGACGACGTGCTGCGCGCGCTGAAGGAAACCGGCGGCGTGATCGGCTGCGCCGCGTACCGCAACATCACCGGCGACTACTACTCCGGCCCCATCGAGCAGTGGTGCGAGATGGTGGCCCGGACCGTGGATATCGCCGGCATCGACAGCGTGGCCATCGGCACCGACCGTAGCCACAACTTTACCGCCCCCGATTACGCCTGGATGCGCATGGGTCGCTGGACCCGTGGCGTCGACTACGGCGCGGCCTCGGCCGCCCGTCCGGGCAAGGCACCGCCGCCGGACTGGTTCCAGGATCTGGAAGACATGGCGGTCATCCCAAACGGCCTCCGCAACGTGGGCTTCTCTGAAGAAGAGGTCGCAAAAATCACCCACGGCAACTGGCTTCGTCTTTACGGCGAAACCTTCCCCACCTCCAACAGTTGAGAGTTTCCATGACCATTACGACCAAGAAATCCAAACTGATACGCCCCTCGCGCCGCCTGTTCCTGCAAGGCTCTGCCGCGCTGGCCGGTGCCACTGCCCTGGCCGCCCCCTCGATCGGGCGGGCGCAGTCGAAAGAACTGTATATCAACTCCTGGGGTGGCCCCTGGCTGGAAGCGGCCACGGCGAACCTGTTCGAGCCCTTCACCGCCGCCACCGGCATTGCCATCAACACCGTCTCGCCGGTGTCCTTCGCCAAGCTGGCCGCCCAGGTCCGCACCGGCGTCTACGAATTCGACGTGACCACCCTGGGCGGTGGCGACATCGTGGCCGCCAATAACGCGGGCCTGCTGGAGCCGATCGAAGAACCCTATCCGGGCGGCCTGTTCCAGAACGGTGTCGGCAGCCACGCCTTCGCCACCATGATGGCCTGGCGCACCGACAAGGGCTGGGAAGAGACCCCGCAAAGCTGGGCCGACTTCTGGGATGTCGAACGCTTCCCCGGCGGTCGCTCGCTGCAACGCTACCCCGCCCGCGTGCTGCCCCTGGCCCTGCTGGCCGATGGCGTGGCGCCCGAGGATCTCTATCCGCTGGACATCGACCGCGCCTTTGCCAAGCTGGACGAGATCAAGGAGCATATCCGCGTCTGGTGGACCGGCGGCGCCCAGTCGACGCAGATCCTGCGCGACGGCGAGGTCGACATGATCGGCATCTGGCATGGCCGCTATTTCGAAGCCGCCGACGCCGGCGCCCCGGTCGATTTCACCTGGAACCAGGCCGAGCTGGACAATGCCTATTGGGTGGTCGCGAAAGAGACCCCCAACATGGAAGCGGCCAAGATGTTCGTCGAATTCGCCACTTCTGCCGAACCGCTGGCCGGTTTCGTCAGCCAGGCGAACTATGGCGCGCTGAACCCCGCCGCCGATGCCTTCATCCCCGACGCGGCCAAGCCGCGGATGCCCACGGCGCCCGGCAATGCCGAGCTGACCTTCGCCCAGGACATGCTGAACTGGGGTGGCGATCCGCAGGAAGTGGCGATGCGCTTCGACGAATGGCTGGCCTCCTGATCCGGCCTCAGTGACGGCCGCGCGACGCTCTCCCCCGTCGCGCGTCCCCCAGGGGGCGGCCTCCGCCAGGGCCGCCCCACCTTGTGCCGCGCCCTGTCCCAGAGGCCGCGCCCGACTTTCCGCATCACGAAGGGAGACATCCCATGGGGTTCAAGCTTTCGACCCTGCCAGACCGGCAGAATATCTGGCCCTGGCTGCTGCTGGCGCCGCTGGCCATCTACCTGGCGCTGTTCTTCCTCGTGCCGCTGGCCGAGGTGGCGATCATGTCGGTCACCGAACCGCGCCCGGGCCTGGCCAATTACGAGAAGGTGCTGACCGGCTCTTTGTACCGCAAGGTCTTCCTCAACACCTTCGGCACCGCCCTTCTGGTGACGGTCTGCTGTCTGCTGGTCGGCTATCCGCTGGCCTACCTGATGTCGACGGTCAGCAAACGCGCGGCCATGGGCATCCTGCTGTTGATCACCATGAGCTTCTGGACCTCGTTCCTGGTGCGCACCTATGCCTGGATGGTCCTGCTGGGCAACAACGGCCCCGTCATCTGGCTGATGCACACCCTGGGCATCCAGGATCCGCCGCCGCTGCTTTTCACCCGGTTCAGCTCGACCCTGGCCATGGTGCATATCCTGGCGCCCTACATGATCATGAACATCTACACGGTGATGCAGAAGATCGACCCCTCGCTGATCCGCTCGGCGGAAAGCATGGGGGCCTATGGGCGGTCGCTGTTCCGCCATGTCTACCTGCCGCTGACGGCACCGGGCATCGCCAATGGCTCGGTCCTGGTCTTCGTCATCTGCCTGGGCTTCTACGTGACGCCCGTCCTGCTGGGCTCGCCGCGTGAACAGATGGCCGCGGGCCTGATCGGCAACCAGATCGAACAGTTCCTGGCCTTCGGCCTGGGCTCGGCCATGGCCATTGTCCTGCTGCTGGTGACGCTGATCATTCTGGGCATCTATCACCGCCGCTTCGGCCTCGACAAACTTTACGGATAAGGACGCGACCATGAATACCTTCATCCGCTGGATCGGCATTGCCGTTGTCGTCTTCATCGCAGCACCGCTGGTCATCGTCGTGCCGATGTCCTTCTCGACCGCCGCCTCGCTGCAATTCCCGCCGCCGGGCTGGGGCTGGCAGTATTACCAGGCCTATTTCACCGATCCCTCCTGGCTGCGGCCCACCTGGAACTCGGTCTTCATCGCGGCGATGAACACCCTGCTGACCATGGCGCTGGTGGTGCCCGCCACCTTCGCCCTGGTGCGGCACAAGTTCTGGGGCAAATCGGCGGCCAACCTGATGATGATGATGCCCATGGCGGTGCCCCATATCGTCATGGCCATCGGCTATTACTCCTACTTCGGCGAGCTGAAGCTGGTGCATTCCAAGCTGGGGGTGATCCTGGCGCACACCTGCCTGTCGGTGCCGATCACCTTCCTGGTGCTGTCGGCCAACCTGAAGGGCTTCGACCGGACGCTGGAACGCGCCGCGCGCTCGCTTGGCGCCACGCCGCGCCAGGTCTTCATGCATATCACCCTGCCGATCCTGCGCCCCGGCCTGCTGATCTCGGCCCTCTTCGCCTTCATCCAGTCCTTCGATGAAACCGTCGTCGCGATCTTCATCTCGGGCCGCAACGCGGAAACCCTGCCGCGCAAGATGTTCGACTCGATCCGCGAAGAGGCCGACCCGGTCATCGCGGTGATCTCGACGCTGCTCTTCGCAATCGTCTTCGCCGGCCTCATCGCCCCCTCCCTCGTCAAGGCCGTCCGCAAGATGACGGCCCGCACGGCCCAACGTTAAGCCCCCCTGGAGAAACCATGACCTCCTATCTTCAGCTCTCCGGCGTCAACAAGACTTTCGGCAATTTCACCGCCCTCGGGCATATCGACCTCGGGATCGAGAAGGGCGAGTTCGTCACCTTCCTCGGCCCCTCGGGATCCGGCAAGACCACCACGCTGATGGTGATCGCGGGCTTCGAGGATGCGACGAAGGGCGAGATCACCGTGGACGGCCAGTCGCTGTCGCATCTGGCGCCCCAGGAACGCAATATCGGCATCGTCTTCCAGAACTACGCCCTCTTCCCCCACAAGACCGCGGCGGAAAACGTCTATTTCCCGCTGCAAATGCGCAAGGTCGGCAAGAAGGAAGGGATGAAGAAGGCCGAGGACATGCTGGAGCTTGTCGGCCTGAAGGGCTTTGCCCATCGTCTGCCGAAAGAGCTGTCGGGCGGCCAGCAACAGCGCGTCGCCCTGGCCCGTGCCCTGGTGTTCGAGCCTGACCTCCTGCTGCTGGACGAGCCCCTGGGCGCCCTGGACAAGAACCTGCGCGAACAGATGCAGATCGAGATCAAGCGCATCCAGAAGCGCCTGGGCGTGACGACGATCTTCGTCACCCATGACCAGACCGAGGCCATGTCGATGTCGGACCGCATCGTGGTCTTCTCGAACGGGGCCATCGAACAGGCCGCCGCGCCCCTGGACATCTACCACCGCCCGGCAACGCGCTTCGTTGCCGACTTCATCGGCGAAAGCAATCTGGTCGAGGCCACCATCACCGACGCCGCCGCCGGGCGCGCCGACAGTGCCATCCTGGGCGCGGTGGACTTTGCCACCGAAGGCCAGCCGCCCCTGAGCGACGGGCAGGAGGTGACCCTGCTGATCCGGCCCGAGCATCTGAAACTGTCGCGCGACCCGAAAGAGGGACGCGCCAATGCCAAGATGACGATCGAGACCATCGTGAATTACGGCGACAATGCCGTGGTCATCGGCCATTGCGGCGCCCAGCCGATCCGCGTGCGGGTGCCCGGCGCCGATGTGGTGATCCTGAAGGAAGGCGACGATTGCCACGTCTCCTGGACCCCCGACGCCGTTTTCGTCCTGACCGAGTAAGGAAGACCCCATGTTCGACGACATCATCACCCGTTTCGGCACCGGCGCCCGCGCCTCTATCGCCACGGTCGCAAATGGCACCGGCTATTTCGCCGTCACCCCCCAGGCCCCCTATGACGGCCGCCTGACCACCGCCGAACAGGCCGAGCAGCTGCTGGCCAAGGCCGAGGCGCGGCTGGAAGAGATCGGTTCGACCAAGGCAGGGCTTCTCTTCTGCGCCATCATCCTGAAGGATATTTCCGAGGTCGCCGCCTTCAACGCCGTCTGGGACGGCTGGGTGGCCGATATCGCCCCGCCCGCCCGCGCCTGTTTCGAGGCGAACATGGCCAACCCCGATCTGAAGGTCGAGATGATCATGATCTGTGCCGTTCCCGACGCCCCCCGCGCGGCCGATGCCTGACACGCTGGCCGAAACCACGCCGGATCCGCTTTACGCCGCGCTTCTGGACACCGGGCTGGACCTTGGCCTGGTGACCGATCCCGAGACGGCGGCGCGCTTTGCCACCGATGCCAGCCGCCGGGTGGTGGCGGTGCCCGAGCTGGTGGTGCGCCCCGCCGATACCTCCGGGGTCGCCGCCGTGCTGCACCTGTGCCATCAGGCAGACCGCCGGGTGGTGGTCCAGGGCGGGCTGACCGGCCTGTCGGGCGGTGCCCGGGTGAATCCGGGCGAGGTGGTGCTGTCGCTGGAGCGCATGGCCCATGTGGGCCCGGTCGACGATCTGGCGGCCCAGATCGAGGTCGGCGCGGGCGCGCCCCTGCAAAAGGTGCAAGAGGCCGCCGCCCAGGCCGGGATGATCGTTGGCGTCGATCTGGGGGCGCGGGGCAGCGCCACCATCGGCGGCATGATCGCCACCAATGCCGGCGGCATCCGGGTGCTGCGCTACGGCATGATGCGCGCCCAGGTGGCGGGCATCGAGGCGGTGCTGGCCGACGGCACCATCGTCAGCGCCATGAAGGGGCTCGACAAGGACAACGCCGGGGTCGATCTGCGCCAGCTCTTCATCGGCTCCGAAGGCACCCTGGGCGTGGTCACCCGCGCCCTGCTGCGCCTGCACCCCGCCCCCACGTTGGAGGTCACGGCCCTCTGTGCCGTCGACAGCGTGGACAAGGCCCAGGCCCTGCTGCGCCATCTGCGCGCCCGGCTGGGCCCGCTTCTGTCCGCCTACGAGGGGATCTGGCCCGAGGTCTACGAGGGCGCCTGCGCCATGTCCTGCGACCCGCCCCTGCCCACGGGCGCCGGGCTTTACGTGCTGGCCGAGATCCAGGGGATGCGCGAGATCCTTCAGGACGACGCCTTCGAGGCGGCGCTGATCGAGGCCTACGAGGCCGGTCTGTGCCGCGACGTGGTGGTCTCGCAATCGGCGCGCGAGCATGACCGGTTCTGGGCGCTGCGCGAGGCCTGCGTCGAGTACACCTTCTCGCTGGGCCAGCTGGTGCCGCATGACCTGTCGCTGCCCGCCCGCGCCCTGCCCGCCTTCCTGACCGAGGCCCGCGCCCGCCTGTCGGCCATCGACCCCGAGGCGCGGCCCTATATCTACGGCCACCTGGGCGACGGCAATCTGCACTATATCGTCAAGACCCAGGCCCGGGCCGAGGTCTCTGCCGCGCTCAACGGGCTGGCGGCCCGGATGGGCGGGTCAATCACCGCCGAACATGGCGTCGGCCAGGACAAGGCGCCCTATCTGTCGCTGGTGCGCAGCGCCGAGGAACGCCAGCTGATGACCAGGCTGAAGGCGGCGCTGGATCCCACCGGCGTGCTGAACCCGGGCCGTCTGCTGGGCTGAACCCGGGCAAACGGCACGGCACGGCGCCGGGAAAATCGGAAAATGGAAAAACTGCCCCTGCCCCTGCGGGCGGGCGGCGGGGCCTAGAAGAGGCCCGCCTCCTTGGCGATCATCGCCGCCTGGGTCCGGTTGGCCGCGCCGATCTTGCGATACAGCGTCTTCACATGCAGCTTCACCGTGGGTTCGCGGATGTCCAGGTCGCGGGCGATTTCCTTGTTCGCCTTGCCCTGGGTCAGCCCCTCCAGCACCTGCAACTCGCGTTCCGACAGCATCTCGGCCAGGGGGTTGGTCTCTTCGTCCTCGGCGGGCGCGCGCATGAACTCCAGCGGCGCATATTGCTCGCCCATGGACATGAAGCGCACGGCATTGATCAGCGACTTGGCCGACAGGGTCTTGGGCACGAAGCCCGCCGCACCAAGCGCCAGCGCCTCTTCGGCGATCTCGCGGCTGGCGGTGCCCGAGATGATGGCGACGCGATTGTGGCCCGCCACCTCCATCATCCGGCGCAGGCCGCCGATGCCGCGCATCCCGGGCATGGAATAGTCCAGCAGGATCAGATCATAGGGCGCGCCGCCCTCGACCTGTTCGATGGCCTCGTCGAAAGAGGCCACGGTGCTGGCCTCGAACCCGCCCTCGGCGTTCAGGAAGGCCTGCAAGGTATCGCGCAACAGGTCGTGGTCGTCGGCGATCAGCACCCGCATCCCACCGGCCGACACGCCGCCTGAATCGCGTTCATGAAGAGTTCTGGCCGTGATCACCGTCGTCCCGCCTGCGAATCGTGTTCGTTACGTTCGGTTAATGAAGCGTAACAATGTGACCAAATCGGGGAGGATTGGCCGTATAGTGCTGATTATGGACAGTTCTCTGCGACAGGTCCAGTGACGCCTAGGTCAAGACAGATGCCGCCACGGCAAGCAGCCGAGCCGGGGCCGGGAGCGGCGCACCTATCCTTTCGGGTAGGGGCATTGGTCCGATGCCTCTTTCCCGCACGGGGCCCACCTGTGCCATGATTAACATTGGTAACAGATAGATTCGGTACCCACCTATGCCCCTGCCCAGCCCTTCCCTGACGCCGCTTGCCGCGCTGCTGGCCGCCACGGTCCTGGCGCCCGCCCTGGCTGTCGCCGCCGAGGATGATATCCTGCTGACCGTCACCGACAGCGACGGCGCGGTGCTGGCCCGGCTGGACATGGAGGCGCTTCAGGCCCTGCCGGCCCGGGTGATCGAGACCAGCACCATCTGGACCGACGGGATCCAGGTCTTCACCGGCGTGCCCCTGGCCACCCTGATGCAGGACCTGGCCCCCGAGGCGCAAAGCATCAGCGCCACGGCAATCAACGACTACGCCGTCGAGATCCCGCGCAGCGGTTGGGCCGATGGCGCCGCCCTGCTGGCCTATCTGAACCATGGCGAACCGATGTCGCTACGCGAAAAGGGCCCGCTGTGGATCGTCTTTCCCTTTGATGCCGATCCCGCCTACCGCCAAGAGGTGGTCTACGCCCGCAGCATCTGGCAGCTCGATCGCATTTCCGTGACCGAGTAACCCGGCCCCGAGGAGGTCCCGGACATGGCGATGACGCCACGCACCGCATCCCGCAAAGGACACTGGCAACAGCCCGTGGCCGCCATCTCGACGCTGCTTGTCTGCGTGGTGCTGGTGGTCGGGCTGGCCTGGCTGGTGCTGAACGAGATCGAGAACCTCTCGTCCTCCGACACGGGCAACCTGCAATGGAGCCTGGCCCAGGCCGATGTCGAATTCCTGCGCTACCAGCTGGCACTGGAAGAGGCGCGCACGGCGGTGGCCTCGGGCGATGTGGCCGCCAGCCAGACCGCGCTGGACGACCTGCGCCGCAGCTTCGACGTCTTCTACAGCCGCATGACCCTGATCGAAGAGGCCCCCGCCCTGCGCGAGTTGCAGGGCAGCCGCGATTTCAACGGCCCGCGCCTGCGCGTCGATGCCTTCATCGCCGACAACGTGGCGCTGATCGACGGCCCCGACAGCGCCCTGCTGGCCGCCCTTCCGGTGTTGCAGGAGACCTCGGTCGACGTGCGCCAGGACGTGCGCGCCTTCTCGCTGGCGGCACTGGACAACTTCGCCCAGATGGCCGACGCCCGCCAGGGCAGCCTGATCCGCAAGCTGGGGCTGATCGCCACCGTGCTGTTCATCTGCATCGCCGGGCTGTCACTGCTGGCGCTGGTGCTGTTGCGCCTGGGCCGCCAGGCCCGCGCCAGCGCCGAAGAGGCCGAGGCCCATGCGGCGCGGATGGACACCATCGTGGAAACCTCGCTGGACGCGGTCGTGGTCACCGATGCCGAGGGCTATATCCACGAGTTCAACGGCGCCGCCGAGCGCATGTTCGGCTACAGCCGCGACGAGGTTCTGGGCCAGCGGGTGCGCCATTTCCTGATCCCCGAGGCGGGCGCCGACGAGCTGCGCCGCATGGGCGACAGCGTGCTGGAGGCCCGCGCTCGGGGCGACCGCATCCTGCATCCCTTCGAATTCACCGCTCGCGACCGCTCGGGGCGGCGCTTCCCCGCCGAGATCTCCTTTGACCGGGCCGCCGATGACGCCAACCTCTTCGTGTCCTTCGTCCGCGACATCTCGTTGCGCAAGGCCCAGGAAGAGATGCTGACCCAGGCCCGCGACCGGGCGCTGGCGGGGGAACGGTCGAAATCCGAGTTCCTGGCGGTGATGAGCCACGAGATGCGCACGCCGCTGAACGGGCTGATCGGCTCGATGCAACTGCTGCGCGACCATTCCCTGTCGGAAGAGCAAAGCGAGCTGCTGGATCTGATGGACAGCTCGGCCAATCTGCTGCTGAACCTGGTGAACGACGTGCTGGACCTGGCCAAGTTCGAGGCCGGCAAGATGAAGCCCGAGGCGCGCAGCTTCTCGGTGCCGCGCCTGCTGGACGGGGTGGTCGAGACCTCGGCCACCCTGGCCGCCACCAATGGCAACGATCTGACCTGGTCCTGGGTGGGCCAGCCGGTCGAGAACGTGGTGGCCGACGGCCGCCGCCTGCGCCAGGTGCTGCTGAACCTGGTGACCAATGCGGTGAAGTTCACCCGTGGCGGCGAGGTCGAGATCGAGGCCGAACTGGTCGGCGCGCAGCGCAACCAGATCGAGTTCCGCGTCATCGACAGCGGCATCGGCATTGCCGAGGAAGACATCGACCGGATCTTCAACGATTTCGAGACCCTCGACAGCTCTTACGCCCGGCAGGCCTCGGGGACCGGGCTGGGCCTGGGCATCGCCCGCCGCCTGGTCGAGCTGATGGACGGCGAGATCGGCGCCGAAAGCGTGCCCGGCGACGGCAGCCTGTTCTGGGTGCGCCTGCCGGTGGCCACCGCCCCCGCCGCCGCCAAGCCCGAGGACGAAAGCGACGACAGCCCCGCCCCCCTGGCCGCGCCGCCGCTGGAGATCCTTCTGGTCGAGGACAACGAGATCAACCGTTTCATCGCCCGCGAGATGCTGGAAAGCGAAGGCCATTACGTGACCGAGGCCGTCGACGGCCAGGCCGGGGTCGACTGGGCCGAGGCGCAGCGCTTTGACCTGATCCTGATGGACATCTCGATGCCGGTGATGGACGGGACCGAGGCCGCCTGCCGGATCCGTGCGGGCCATGGCGCCTCGGCCGATGTGCCGATCGTGGCGCTGACCGCCCATGCCCTGCCCGAAGAGCTGAAGCGGTTCCGCAGCATCGGCATGGATCATTGCCTGGCCAAACCCATCGACCGCAAGGTCCTGAGCCAGCTGCTGCGCGATCTGGCGGCGGGTGAACTGCCCCAGGCCGAGGCCCGCGCGGCGGGCGAGGCCGCCTCCTCTGCGCTGATCGACGCCGAGCAGATCGAGACCCTCTTTGCCGGCACCGGCGCCGAGACCGGGCACAAGCTTCTGGATCGGTTCTGTGCCGAGACCGACGGCTGCATCGCCGCCCTGGCCGCCTTCCCCGGCAGCAAGGAAGAGATCGCCCGCCTGGCCCATGCCTGCGCCGGGACCTGCGGCACCTTCGGCCTGACCGCCCTGCGCCAGGCCCTGGCCGAGATCGAGACCCGCGCCAAGCGCAACCAGGAGATCAGCCGCGCCGACCTGGCGGCGCTGGAGCCGCTGTGGCGCGACAGCCGGGCCGAGCTGGAAGCCCTCGACAAGGGCGGGGTCGTCGCCTGAGCGCGCGGCGTCGCCCCCTGCCGCCGGGCTGGCACCCCGCGGCGGACCGCAGCCCCGTGGCGGCGGACGGATGCCCGCGGTCCGGGCGCCGGGATCCCGGCCGCACCGCGCGCGCCGGGCACCCGCAAGGCGCGCCCGCCGTGTCCAAGGCCTGCCCCTCGGCCTGCTCTACTGCCGCGGCGGCCCGGGGTCGCCCGGGGGTGCCGGGCTCGACCCGGCCCTGCGTCACGATCCTGCTACCCTACGGCAATGCCAGCACCAGCCTGGCGATCACCCTGGAAACCCTGCTGTCGCAGTCCTTCACCGATTGGGAAGCGCTGCTGATCGACACCGGCGCCCGGGACGACAGCGCCGAAGTGGCGGCCGAGTATGCCGCGCTGGACCGGCGCTTTCGCCTGTTGCGCGTGCCGCAGGGGCGCGACATCCGCAATGGCTTTGCCGCCGCCCGCGACCTGGGGATGCGCCACGCCCGGGGGCGGTTGCTGGCCTTCGGTGACCCCGGCGCGCTGTGGATGCCCGAGAAGCTGGCGCTGCTGGTGGCGGCCTTCGACGATATCACCCTGGATGGCTGCTATGCCTCGGGCGCCCATGTGGCCACCGCCCGCCCCGGCGCGCCCCTGCCCGCCTCTGACCTGCCGCCGCACCCCCGCCCCCTGCCGCCCGAGGATCTGACCATCGCGCGGCTGCTGGCTGACAACCCGGTCGACCGGCTGAGCAACCTGGTGCTGCGCACCGAAGTGGCCCTGGCCTGCGGCGGTTTCGACAGCCGCCTGACCCATGGGGACGAGCTGGAATGGCTGATCCGCCTGGTGGGCCAGGGCAACCGGCTGGCGCCGCTCGACCGGGCGCTGGTCCTCTATCCGCGCGGCCATGTGGCGCCGGGGGCGGCGGGTGAACAGGCGCCGGATCTGGCGGCGATCTGTGCCGGGCGTCTGGCGGCGCTGGTCAGTGCCGCGCGCTATGGCCGCGCCGCCTCGGCCCGGGACGAGGCGGTGCATCTGCGCCGCCTGGCCCGCCGCGCCCTGCGCCAGGGCGCACCGCGCCGCCAGGCCCTGGCGCTGGCGCTGCGCGGCCTGCTGACCAGCCCCGCGGGCTGGTTCGCCGACCGGCGCGGCGGGGCCCTGGTGCTGACCTCTGCCCTGGCCTATCTGCTGCTGCCCCAGGGCCTCAGCCGCAACCTCTTTGCAAACTGACGCCCCCGTCCTTGCAAAACCCATCCCGGCCCGGGCCGGGGCGCCCAGGCTTTGACAACGGGCCCCTCCGCGGTCGAGACTGGCGGCCAAGCCGCAGCCAGACCCAAGACGTGCCCATGACCACCGCCACCACCTCCGCCGCCGCAACGGCCCCCGCCCCCGCCGAGACCCCGGCCCCCGAGCCCCGCTTCACCGGGCCCGAGCTGTGCCGGCTTTCGGCCCATGAGGCGGTCGGGCTGCTGCGCCGGGGCGAGATCGCCCCCGCAGAGCTGATCGCCGCCGCCATGACCCGCATCGACCAGGTGGAACCGGAGGTCAACGCCCTGCCCACCACCTGCCAGGCCCGCGCCGAAGCGGCCGCCGCAAGCCTGGCGGGCGACCCGGCCCACCCGGGCTGGCTGGCCGGGCTGCCCCTGGCGATCAAGGATCTGTCAGAGGTGGCGGGCGTGCGCGCGACCTTCGGCACCCGGGGCATGACCGCCCATGTGCCCGAGACGTCCTCGCCCATCGTCACCCGGATCGAGGCGCGCGGCGGGGTGGTGCTGGCCAAAAGCAACACGCCCGAATTCGGCGCCGGGGCAAACACCTTCAACGATGTCTTCGGCTATACCCGCAACCCCTGGGACACCACGCGCAACGCGGGCGGTTCCTCTGGCGGGGCGGCGGCGGCCCTGGCCACGGGCGAGGTCTGGCTGGCCCATGGCTCGGACCTGGCGGGCTCGCTGCGCACGCCCGCGGCCTATTGCGGCGTGGTGGGCCTGCGCCCCTCGCCCGGGCGGGTGCCCGGCGCGCCCGCCCATTCACGCTTCAACATGGAGGCGGTGCAGGGCCCGATGGCGCGCTCGGTCCTGGATTGCGCGCTGTTTCTGGATGCCATGGCAGGCGAGATGCGGGGCGAGCCGCTGTCGCAGCCTGCCCCCGCCACGCCCTTTCAGGACGCGGTGACCCGGGCCGAGGGCCGGATCCGCATCGCCTTTGCCCCCGACCTGGGCGGGTTCGCCCCGGTCTCGGCGGCGATGGAGGACCACCTGCGCCAGGCCCTGGCCCGGGTCGTGGCCCAGGGCGCGGTGATCGACGAGACCTGCCCGCCCCTGCCCGACCTCGACCCCTGCTATCGCACCCTGCGCGCCATGCTCTGGGCCGCGGGGCCGGGCCGGGCCGCGCCCCGGGTGCAGCGCCATTTCAAGCGCAGCTTGCAGGCCAATATCGACCAGGGCCGGGCCCTGGACATCGAGGATGTGCTGGATGCGCAGCAGGCGCGCTCGCGCCTTTACGACATCGTCCAGGGCTTCATGGCCGGCTTCGACGTGCTGGCCTGCCCGGTGGTCGGGCTGATGCCCGGCCCGGTGGAAGAGGAATACCCGCGCGAAATCGACGGCCAGCCGCTGGAGGATTACATCGGCTGGCTGCGCTTTTCGTTCCTGGCGCCGGTGACCGGCCTGCCCGCGATCTCGGTCCCCGTGGGGCGCGGGCCCGGCGGCCTGCCCGTGGGGCTGCAACTGATCGGCCAGCCCCGGGGCGAGGCGGCCCTGCTGGCCGCCGCCCGGGCGGTGGAGCGGGCCTGCGGCGGCCCCCTGGGCCCGATCGACCCGATGACCCCGGCCCGCTAGGGCCCGCCTCGCCCAGAGGTCAGCGCCGCTCGGCCGCCTCGCGCAGGGCGCGGAACCTCTCAAGCGCGCGCATCGTGCGCCCCTCGTCGATCGAGGCCAGATCCAGGATCACCGTATTGGCGATGGTCATCGGCACCACCAGCGACTGATGTTCGCCCGCCCCCCCGCGCGAGGCGCAGATCTCAGCCTCGGCGGCGGGCTCGAAGGGCGCGCTGCGCGGGTCGCGCAGCGACAGCACCGCCGCGCCGCGGTCCGCCGCCAGGGCGCGCAACTCGTGCAGCAGATCGCCGGTCTTGCGCAGGGCGATCAGCCACAGCACGTCGCCCTTGCCCATCCCCGCCAGATATTCCCAGATCCGCGTCTGTTCGGCGGCCAGGTCCAGGGCGTCATAGCCCGAGCGGCGCAGGCGCATGGCGATCAGATGCGACAGGGCCCCGCCGTGCGAGCTGCTGAAGACGAAGATCCGCCGCGCGGGCAGCAGCACCTGGGAAAAGGCGCGAATGTCGGCATCGGCGCAAGAGGCGCGCAGGGCCTCCAGGGCCGCGATCTCGCTGTCCAGCACCGAGGACAGCAACTGCCCCTCTTCGGCGCGGGCCAGCCGCGCGGCGATACGCGCGCCCGCCGCCTCGAACTCGCCCTGGCCCTCGACCAGGTTCGATTGCAGGAAGGCGCGGAACTCGGGGTAGCCCTTGAACCCCAGTCGCCGCGCCAGGCGCACGGCCGAGGCCGGGTGGACCCCGGCGCGGAACGAGACCTCTTTGCCGTTCTCCATCGCCGCCCGGATCGGGTCGCGCACCATGACGTCCAGCAGGCGGGTGTCCGCCTCGGTCAGCTTCGCCGAATGGCGCGAGATCAGATCGCCCAGGAAGGGCGGCGTGTCGGTCATGTCCTGTCCCCCCGGGCGCCCGGCGCCCGCTGTCCCCCTCAGGCCTAGACCAGACGCGCGGCCCGGTCCATGGGCGCGTGCCTCAGGCCCGCGCGCCGCTGTCGCGGTCGAAAAGATGCGCGGCCTCGGCGTCGTATTCCAGCCAGATGGCCTCGCCCGGGCTGGGCAGCCCCTCGGCCCGGGGCGCCACGGCGGTCAGACGGCCCAGGGGGCTTTCGCAATGCAGCACGAACTCGGACCCGGTCATCTCGCTCAGCGCCAGACGCGCCTCGATGGCGGGCGCCTGGGGGCGGGCGCGGTGCAGGCGCAGGGCCTCGGGGCGCAGGCCCAGATCCACGTCGCGCGGGCCGCGCCAGCCCTCCAGCGCCTCGGCGGCGACAAAGTTCATCGTCGGCGCGCCCAGGAACCCCGCGACAAAGCGGTTGGCGGGCCGGTCGTAGATCGCGCCGGGGGTGTCAAACTGTTGCAGATAGCCGTCCTTCATCACCGCGATCCGGTCGGCGAGGCTCAGCGCCTCGGTCTGGTCATGGGTGACAAAGACGATGGTGGCGCCCAGCTGGCGGTGCAGATCCTTGATCTCGGTCCGCATGGCGACGCGCAAGGCGTTGTCGAGGTTCGACAGCGGCTCATCCATCAGGAAGGTCGAGCTGTTGCGGGCCATGGCGCGCCCCATGGCGACCCGCTGGCGCTGGCCGCCCGACAGGGCGCCGGGCTTGCGGTCAAGATAGGGGGTCAGTTGCAGCATCTCGGCCACCTCGCGGGCGCGGGCCAGACGTTCGCGTTTCGGCACTCGGCGCAGCTCCAGCCCGAAGGCGATGTTCTGTTCCACCGTCATATGCGGATAGAGCGCGTAGTTCTGAAAGATCATCGCGATGTCGCGGTCCTGCGGGGCCAGGTCATTGGCGCGGGTGCCGCCGATGACGATATCGCCGGAACTGGCCGCCTCCAGCCCGGCGATCAGCCGCAGCAGAGTGGATTTGCCACAGCCCGAGGGGCCGACGATGACCACGAACTCGCCCGCGGCGATGGACAGGTCGACCCCGTGCAGCACCTCGGGACCGTTGGCATAGGATTTGCGGATCTGGGTCAGCTCGATCGAACTCATGTCTCGGCCTCCGTTTGGCGGGCGGTCTGGCGGGTGCTTTGGTGGGCGGCGCGGCGGGCGATGGCCAGGCTGGGCCGGTCGGTGGTGAAGACCTTCACCCCCATCTCCAGCGCGCGGTCGATCTGGGCGGCTTCATGGGCGCCCCAGCATCCGAAATCCACCCCGGCGGCGCGCACCCGGTCGCGTAAGGCGCAGGTGGCGGTGTCGATGTTCACACCGATCTCGGCGATGCCATGCATGGCGCAGACCTCCAGCACCCCGGCGGCGCCCAGCTGGGTCAGCACGGGCGGGCTGACCAGCCACAGGCAGGGCCGGTCAGAGGCCGCTTGCAGCGCATCCACCGTCTCGATCAGGAAGGAGGAAAAGCCGGTGCGATGCAGCATCCCGCGCCGCTCCAGCTCGGCCACCACGCGGGGGGCGAAACCGGGATAGGCCAGGCCGCCCGGCCCCGGCTTCAGCTCGCAGCGGAAAGACACATGGCTCTCCCGGTAGATCTCGCAGAGCTCGGCCAGCGAGATGGGATGGCCGCCCGCGCCATAGTCGATGGTGGCGGCGCGCACCTGGGCCTCGGTCAGGTCGCGGATCGCGCCGGTGGCATCGGTGGTGCGGTCCAGGGTGGCGTCGTGGTGCACCATGATGGCCCCGTCCGCCGTGGGGTGGAGGTCGAACTCGACCTCCTCCAGTGCCATCGCGGCCGTGGCGCGGAACCCCTGCGGGGTACTGTCGCCGAACTCCAACGTGCCGCCCCGGTGCGAGGCGATGCGGGTCACATCATAGGTCATGGGCATCTTCTTCTTGGTCTTGTCATCGGTGGGAAGGGCGGACAGCGGGCCGGTCATTTCACCGCCCCCATGGTGATGCCGCGCACCAGGTGGCGTTCCACCAGCACGAAGCCCAGCAGGACGGGCAGGATGGTGATCGTCGAGGCGGCCATCACCAGCGGCCAGTCGATCACGTCTTCGCCCGGGTTGATCCGGTAAAGCCGCGCCAGGCCAACCTGGAGGGTGTAGAGATCCTCTTTGCCGATGGCGACCAGCGGCCAGATGTAGTTGTTCCATTCGCTGATGAAGAGGTGCAGCCCCATCGAGAAGATCGCCGGTTTCGAGATCGGCACGATCACCCGCCAGAGCACCTGAAAGGCATTGGCCCCGTCCATATAGGCCGCCTCGTCCAGGGCGCGGGGGATGCCCTTGATGTACTGGCGCAGGAAGAAGGCGGCGAAGCCCGAGGAAATGGCGGGCAGGATCAGGCCCGCGTAGCTGTCCAGCAGCCCCGCCTTGGCCAGGGTCAGGTAGTTGGGGATCAGGGTGATATGGCTGGGGATCATCAGCGTCGCCACCACGGCGGCAAAGGCCAGGTTGCCGCCCCGAAAGCTGTAGCGGGCAAAGGCATAGGCGGCCATGGTCGCCACGGCGATCCCCGCCAGGGTCACCACCCCCGACACGATCAGCGAATTCAGCAGGTAGCGGGCGAAGTTGTATTCGGCCACCGCCACCTCGTAGTTCGACAGGGTGAAGTCGAGGTGCCCGGCGTAATAGGCATCCGCCGTCTGAAAGCTCATCCAGATGGAATAGAGGACGGGCGACAGGAACAGCAGCCCCGCGGCCAGCACCAGGATATTGACCGCCCAGAGGCCGCGCATGGGTTTTGTGTCAGGCTTCATAGTGAACCCTCCGCCCGATGACCCGGGCCTTGAGGACCGCAAGGGCGATCAGGAAGACGAACAGAAGGACCGCCAGCGCCGAACCGGTGCCGATGTCGAACAGCGTGAACCCCACGCGGTAGAGCATGTTGACGATCATGTCGGTGGCGCCCGCCGGGCCGCCATGGGTCATGACGTTGACGATGGTGAAGACCTGGAAGGCGTCGATCACCGAGACCACCAGCAGGAAATAGGTGGTGGGCATGACCAGCGGCATGGTCACCCGGCGGAAGACGTGGAACCGCCGTCCGCCATCGACCGAGGCCGCGTCGTAAAGCTCGACCGGCACCGCCTGAAGGCCCGCGATATAGATGATGATGTCATAGCCCAGCTGTTTCCAGGTGTTGACGAAGATGATCACGTAAAGCGCCAGCTGCGGGTCCTGCATCCATTGCACCCGCTCGAATCCCAGCCAGGCGAGGGCGGCATTGATCATCCCGTAGTCGGTCGAGAAGACCCAGGAAAAGACCACCGCGATGGATACGGTCGAGGTGACCGAGGGCAGGAACAGCGCCCCGCGCATCAGCCGCGACACGATGGTTTCGCGCACCAGATAGCTGGCAATGGCCAGTGCCAGCGCCAGGCGCAGCGGCACCGAGATCAGGGCGAAGATCGCCGTCACCTTCACCGAGTTCCAGAAGTCGCGCGAGGTCAGCAACAGGGTGTAATTGTCCAGCCCGACCCAGGGTTTCGTGGGCGACATGAAATCCCATTCGCGGAACGACAGGTTCACGCTTTGCAGGATCGGCACATAGGTAAAGACCGCCAGGAAGGCCATCAGCGGCAGGATGAAAAGATAGGGTGTCAGTTTGCGCAGCATGGGCAGGCGGACCTTTCGGGCGGACCGTGGGAACGGACCTGGACGGGCAACAGGGGCCCGGACGAACCGGGCCCCTGCCGTTGGTGCCGGGGGATTACTTGGCCAGACGCTCGGCCTCGGCGCGGGTGCGCGCGGCGAAATCGTCCAGCGTTTCGGTGGCCTCGCGCTGGCCCAGGGCCATGGCCTGCCACATGTCGTATTCGGTGGCGCGCATCCAGGTCACCACCGGGGGACGCGGGCGGCCCTTGGCGAAGGGCAGCTGTTCGATGGCGACGCGGATCCCGGGCTGGGTTTCCAGCGCCTCGGCGGCCAGGGGCTGCTCGGCGGTGTGCTGGTTGATCGGCATGTAGCCGGTGGCGGCAAACCAGATGGCGTTGGATTCGGCGGAAGCGGCGTAAGAGATGAACTTCCACGCGGCGTCCTTCACCTCCTCCTCGGCCGAGGACAGGATGCCGATGCCCGCGCCGCCGATCGGCACCCGGCAGACCTTGTTGCAGGGCATGGGCGCCACCACCAGGTCGTCGCCCAGGGCGGTGACCGAACGGCCATAGTTGCCGGTCGAATTCATCATCATGCCGACCTTGCCGGCCAGGAAGGCGTCGCGCCCCTGGTTCTCGGTGGTCACGCCATCGGCCGAGGCGACGCCATGTTCATGCACCAGCGAGGCCATCCATTCGTAGGCCTCCACGGTGTTGGGCGCGTCCAGCAGGATCTCGCCCGAGACGCTGTCGATCATGTCGCTGTCGTTGCTCATGATCAGGCCCCAGCGGGCGAACTGCCCCGGCGCGGCGATACCGCTGATGCCTTCGTCGCCCAGCTCGGCCTGCACCTGCTGCGCCACGGCCAGCACGTCGGCGTAGCTGTCCAGCTTCGGCTCTTCCGGCACGCCCGCGCGCTCCAGGATGGCCTTGTTGTAGTACAGGACCGGGGTGGAGGAGTTGAAGGGCACGATATAATTCTTGCCGTCGAACACGCCGACCTCGCGGGCGAAGTCGAACAGGTCGTCCTTCAGCGGGTCGTTCTCGACGTAGTCGGTCAGGTCCATCAGCACGCCACGGTCGGCGAAGAGGCCGTAGCGGGTCACCTCCATGATCACCGCGTCGGGTTCGCGGCCCGCCGGGATCGAGGCCTGAAGCTTGGCCACGATGTCGTTGTAGTTGCCGATATGCTGGGCGTCGATGGTGATGCCCGGGTTGGCGGCCTCGAAATTGTCGATGATCTGGTCCAGGGCCTCGCCCGCGTTCTTCGAGAAGCTGTGCCAGAATTCGACGGTCACATCCGCGAAGGACATCGAGGTCGAGCCGAGCAGCGCCACCAGGCCCAGGCCGGCAAGTTTGGGAAGTTTCGCAACCATGTCAGGGGTCCTTTTGCAATTTGGATTGCAGTTTCTTCGCAGCCCGGCCTAGAGGCGGAATATGACGGCGCCCCGAAACCTGGGTGAAGCTTTTGCGACAGGCGCGCCCTGTCATCTTTGTTTTATGGAATTTCCATTCAGTTTCGACGCCGATCCGCGTCAGCCGCGTGCCCGGATAGATATGCAATACCGATTGCACGCACCATTGCGAATTTCCTCTGCCACCCCACCAAGTGACCCGCCGGTCAGCGCCCCGGGCGTGCTATCCTGCCCCCGGGCCGCCTATTTCGCGGGCCGTGACGCAGCACAGATTTCATCGAAGGGATTTCCCATGGCCTATTACCAATCGCTGAAACATGACGCCCGGACCTACCCCCGGGGCCGCGCCGCCCCCGGTCAGGCGGGCTGGATCGCCGACCGCCTGCTGCGCCTGCGCGCCCTGCTGAACGGGCAGATCACCGCGCGGCGGCGCCCCGACAGCCTGATCATCGGGTCCTGGAACATCCGCCATTTCGACGGCGGCCGCCCGCGCCTGCACGAAAGCTTTCACTACATCGCCGAGATCATCGACCATTTCGACATCTGCGCCGTGCAGGAGGTGAAGAACATCGAGGCGATCGAACGGCTGATGCGCCTGCTGGGCCCCAGCTGGACCTATTTCATCAACGACAGTTCCGGCGGCGGGCGCGGCAATCACGAACGCATGGCCTTTCTCTACAACCGCAACCGGGTGTCCTTCCGCCACCTGGCGGGCGAGCTGGTCCTGCCGCAGGACCGCCCTGCCCGGCGGCGAGCAGATCGCCCGCACTCCCTTCTTTGCCGCCTTCCAGGCGGGTTGGTTCCGCTTCACCCTCTGTTCGGCCCATATCGTCTTCAACGAAGAGGCCGGGCGCCCCCTGCGCGAGGATGAGATCCGCGTCATCGCCGCCGAGATGGCCCGCCGTGCCCGGGCCCAGGACGAGGTGCATGTCTTCCTAGGCGACATGAACATCGAGGATCACGCGGCGCCGGGGATGCGCGCCCTGCTGGAGGCGGGCTTCGAGGTGCCGGATCTGGGGCCGACCTCGCTGTCGGGGCGGCATTACTACGACCAGATCGCCTTTGTCGGCCCGGCGCAGAAGACCCGGATGCTGGAACGCGGCGTGGTGCGCTGGCCCGATGCGGTCTTTCGCGATGACGAGGGGCCGGAGTACGAGCAGATCGCCCGGCTGATGCGCGACGCCCGCGACCAGGCTGAGGTCACCCGCCTGCTGCGCGAGGCCCCCGACAGCGGCACCCCCTATGACAACTGGGCGCGCAGCTATCCCAGCTGGCGCACCCACGAGATGTCGGACCACCTGCCGGTCTGGATCGAGCTGGAGGTCGACTATTCCAACGAATACCTGCGCGACATCGGCTAGGCCGCTGTCCTGAACCGCCTTCAGGCCAGGGCGCGGCGCAGATCCAGCGCGGCGATCATCTCGCTGCGCTCGCCCGCCATCGCACCGGCCAGGATCCCGGCGGTGACAGGGCCCAGGGTGAACCCCTGGTGGCCATGGCCGAAATGCGCCCAAAGGCCGGGCTGGCCCGGCACCTCGCCCAGCACCGGCAACATGCCGGGCAGACAGGGACGGGTGCCGAACCAGGGCTCGGGTTCCACCGCGTCACCCAGCTCGAACATCTCGCGCGCCCGCGCCTCGGCCCGGGCCAGCTGGCTGCGGTTCACAGGCGCGTCCATCGGCACCAGTTCGGCCCCGGTGGCCACGCGCAGGCCTGCGCGCATGGGCGACATGACGGCGGACACCTCGGTGTCCATGAAGGGCAGGTTCAGGGTCCGCTCGCCCTTAAAATGCAGGTGATAGCCGCGCTTGGCCACCATGGGCACCCGGGCGCCGAAGGGTTTCAGGGCGGCGGGGGTCCAGGGGCCCAGGGCCAGCACCACGCGAGCGGCCTGGATCGGGCCGGTCTCGCCGGTGACGCGCCAGCCCGCGCCCGCGCGGGTCAGCGTGCCCGCATCGGCCCGCGCCAGGCTGCCGCCCTGGCGTTCAAACAGCGCCGCATAGGCCGCGACCAGCGCGCCGGGATCGGCACAGGCCCAGCAGTCGCGCCAGTCGATGGCGCCCGCATAGGGGGCGCGCAGCCCCGGTTCGGCCCGCGCCAGGGCGGCGCCATCCATCACCTCGATCTCGATCCCCCAGGTCCGCACCTGCCGTTCGGCATCGGCCCGCGCCGCGTCAAAGGCCCGCGCGCTGCGCCAGCCCTGGCGAAAGCCGCGCGGGCGCATCAGGTTCCCCGCCCCCGCCGCTGCCACCAACGGTTCGTGGTCGGGCACCGCCCGGGCGATCAGCTGGGCATAGATGGCCGAGATCGCCGCATGGCGCGCGGGCCGCGACTGGGCCAGATAGCGCAGAAGCGCGCCCGCCTGCCCCAGCACCCCCGCCGGGGTCCAGCGCACGGCGTTCTCGGCGCCCAGCCCCAGGCGCAACAGCGCCAGCGGGTTGGTGGGCAGGGCGTAGGGTTCCATCGCCTCGCCCTGGATGATGCCCGCATTACCATAGCTGGTCTCGCGCCCCGGCGCGCGACGGTCGGCCAGCACCACGTCCAGCCCCCGCGCCTGCAAGGCCAGCGCGCTGGCGGTGCCGACCATGCCGGCCCCCAGAACGATCACATCGGCCATTGGCGCCTCCTTCCTCGATCCCATTTGGGGAAACCTAGCGGGCAGAGGGGACGGGTTTCAATGGGGGGAGGGAGCGGAACGGAGAAAGGGCGCCCGGCGGGGCGCCCTTGGAAGGGATGTGGGACCTTTGCCCTGGGCTCCGCCCGTTCGGCCCTGAAACGCTCCCCCGGAGCGTTTCCGAGACGCCTACCCCGGGGCTCCGCCCGTTCGCGGCTGAAACCCTCCCCCGGAGGGTTTCCGAGACGCCGCTCACCCCATGCTCGACCGATGCGCCCAGCCGGTCATGCGGCGTTCGACCCAGGCCATGATGGCGTACATGACGATGCCCTCGATCGCCAGCATCACCAGCCCCGCGAAGACCAGCGGCACGTTGAACCGGCTTTGCGCGGCGGCCATCATGTTGCCCAGCCCGGTGTTCGAACCCACGGTTTCCGACAGCACCGACCCGACAAAGGCCAGGGTGATCGCCACCTTCAGCGAGGCGAAGAAATAGGGCATCGAGCGCGGAATCCCGACCTTGATCATGATATCCATCTTCTTGGCGCCCAGGGCGCGCAGGATGTCCTCGGTCTCGGGCTCGATGGTGGCCAGGCCCGTGGCCACGTTCACCACGATGGGGAAGAAAGAGATCAGGAAGGCGGTGATGATCGCCGGGATCGAGCCGATGCCGAACCAGATGATCAGGATCGGCACCACGGCGACCTTCGGAATGGCGTTGAAGCCGATCATCAGCGGGTAAAGACCCGCGTAGATCGACCGCGACCAGCCGATCAGCAGACCGATGGCCAGACCGCCCACCATGGCCAGGACGAAGCCCAAGAGGGTGGTGTAAAGCGTCTGGAGCGAGTTGGACCAGATCGGCCCCCAGTATTGCACGATGGCCGCGGCGATGCGCGACGGCGCGGGCAGGAAGGTGACGGGCAGGTTGAAGATCCAGACGGCGGCTTCCCAGACGGCGAACAGCCCGGCGGTATAGATCCAGGGCGCCAGTTGGACGAAGGTCAGGCCCTTGCGTTCGGTACTCATGCGTTGTCCCTCGCCCGGGCAATCTCGGAATGCAGGTCCTGCACCAGATGGTTGAAGTCGTTGTCGTAAAGCAGATCCAGCTGGCGCGGGCGCGCAAAGGGCACCTTGTGATCGGCGATCACCCGACCGGGCCGCGCCGACAGCACCAGGATCCGGTCCGCCAGGAAGGCGCTTTCGCGCAGGTCGTGGGTCACCAGCATGACGGTCACGTCGGTATCGGCGTGCAGGTCGCGGATCACGCACCACAGCTCTTCGCGGGTGAAGGCATCCAGCGCGCCGAAGGGCTCGTCCAGCATCAGCAGCTCGGGTTCATGGATCAGCGCGCGGCACAGGTTGGCGCGCTGCTGCATCCCGCCCGACAGCTGCCAGGGATACTTCGCGCCGAACCCCTTCAGCCCCACCAGTTCCAGCAGGTGCTCGGCCCGTTCGACGTATTCCTTGCGGTGGCTGCGGATGCGCTTGCGGTGCTTCTCGACGATTTCCAACGGCAGCAGGATATTGTCCAGCGTCGTGCGCCAGGGCAGCATGATCGGGTTCTGAAAGGCCATGCCGACAATGGAAATGGGCTTGGTCACTTCCTTGCCCGCCACCACCACGGCGCCCTTCTGCGGGCGTTGCAGGCCGGTCGTCAGCTTCATCAGCGTGGACTTGCCGCAGCCCGAGGGGCCGACCACGGCGACAAACTCGCCGCGGTCCATTTTCACGTTCAACCCAGAGACCGCCAGGGTGCCCTCGGGGCCCCCGTAACGCATCTCCACGTCGTCGATATTCACAAGATGCATCTGGGCAGTCTTTCCGGGTCTGTCGCCTGGCCGGGGGGCTGGCCCCGCCGCCAGGCAGGTCTTGCTTACTTCAGCATCCGCTCTTCAGCGGCGGGCAGGTAGGAGCTGTCGAAGACATCCTCGGGCGAGATCTCGTCAGAGATGCCCATGGAGACCTTCAGCTGCTCGATGGAGGAGGCCAGACGCTCGGCATCGACACCGCCCATGCCGTTTTCCTGCACGTAGGGGGTCAGGATGTTGCCGTCGATGGCCATTTGCAGACGTTCCTGCTCGACGCCCACGTCCAGGGTGCCATCGCGCTTGGCGACAGCAGCCGCACCGGCGGCGGGGTCTTCGATGGCGGCGGCAAAGCCCTTGATCACGGCGCGCAGCAGGCCGGTGACGGCCTCGGGGTGCTCGGCGGCGAAGGTCTCGTTGGCCAGGATGGCGTTGCCGTAGAGGTTCAGGCCGTGGTCGGCCATCAGGATCTCGACGATGTCATCGGCGGGGGTGCCCTGGGCCTTCAGGTTCAGGATGACCGAGAAGGTAAAGCCGAAGACGCCGTCGACGTCGCCATTGGCCAGCATCGGTTCACGCACCGGGAAGCCGATGGATTCGATGGTGATCGCGCTGTCGTCGATGCCCGCCACATCCTTGAAGATCGGCCATTGGGCCCAAGCGCCATCCGGCGGCGGCGCGCCCAGCTTGCGGCCTTCGACCGACTTGGGATCCTCGGTGATGCCCAGGGACTTGCGGCCCACGATGCCGAAGGTCGGCTTGTCATAGACCATGCCGACGCCGATCACCGGCTGGGCGGGATCCTCGTCGAGGAACTTCACCAGGCTGTTCAGATCGCCAAAGCCCATGTCGTAAAGGCCCGAGGCCACGCGCGGGATGGTGTTCACCGAGCCGGTGCCGGTGTCGATGGTCACGTTCAGGCCTTCCTCGGCGAAATAGCCCAGGTCCTCGGCCAGCAGGAAGCCCGCGGCGGGGCCTTCGAACCGCCAGTCGAGGGCGAATTTGACGTCGGTGTCGGCCAGGGCGCCCAGGGTCGATGCCCCCAGGGCCAGGGCGGAGATCATCGGGATGGCTTTGCTGCCCAGATACATGTGATGTCCTGTCCGTTGAATGGGTTAGGTCGCAACGCGTCGGCGGCACCCCGAAGGGCGGGCCATGGCCTCGCATGGGATAGACAGATCACCCGTGCGGCAACGCATCCAGACCAGAAATTGGGTCATTGCGTTCTAATTTTTCGCACACACACGCAGAAGGCGTAAGGGCATCCCGGGCGCTCTCGTCGCTGCGACCCGGGGCCTGCGCAGGCGCGCCGGGCGCGCGCGGCCCTAGCCCGGCTGGCCGCCGGTTTCGGCCCATTCCTGCAAAGACCCCCGCAATTGTTGAGAGAAATTGGCCGCCGCCACCGAAACGGCGGCATCGGCGGCCCCGGCAATCAGGCGCTGCGGGCGGATTCCGGGGTCGGTCAGCGGCACGAAAACCAGCCGCCCGTCGCGCAAATGGTCCTCGATCCCCACCGGGGTCATGATGCCAACCGCCCCGCCACGCGCCACATGGGCGATCATATAGGCGACGGAAGAGCTTACAAATTGTGCATTCAGGCGCAGATCCCGGGTTTCCAGCACATGGTCGATCTCGCGGGCAATCGAGGTGGCGCCATCGGGCAGCACCAGGTCATAGCCCAGCAGATGGTCCAGTTTCACCGAGCGGCGCTGCGCGATCGGGTGGTCGGGCGTGGCGATGACGCCCAGGGGGAAGTCTGCGCTGGCCACCTGGCGCAGCGACAGGCGCGGCGGCGGGTTGAAGATCAGGCACAGATCGGCGCGGTCCTCGACCACCTCGCGCACGCATTGGTCCATGTCAAACTCGCGCACATGGAACTCGACCCGGGGGTAGCGCTGCGAAAAGGCATGGATGGCGGCGGGCAGAAGGCCCCACAGCGGACTGGCCACAGAGGCGATGGTGACCTTGCCCCGGGTGCCGGTCTTCAGCTGGCCGATCTCGGAGACCGCGCGGTCATACTCCCGCAGGGTGCCCCGGATATGCATCAGCAGGATTTCCCCCGCCGCCGTGGGCCGCATCCCGCGCGGCAGGCGCTCGAACAGGGGCACGCCCAGGTCCGCCTCCAGCTCCAGCACATAGCGGTTGATGGCCGAGGGGGCGATGTTCACCGCCTCGGCGGCGGCGCGGATCGACCCGTGGCGGGCCACCGCATCAATGTAGCGCAGGGCGCGGTTGTGCATCTGTCGTCCCCCGTGTTCGTCCCGGCCCCACCCTAGGCCCGCCCCCGCAAAGCGTACACATTTTTCGATGCGCTTCGCCGCAAAACGGCACTTTTTCCGCACACACAGGCCAGGCCATATCCGGGCCAGCCCCAGACAGGAGAGACCCATGGCCCCGCGCACCCAGATCCCCGAAGACCGCCCCAGCGACGAGGCTATCGCGGGCTTTCGCACCGGCATGGCGCCCTTCTGGCACCCGGTGATGGAAAGCGCGGCCCTGACCGACGCCCCCGCCCCGGTCGAACTGCTGGGCCGCCGCCTGGTGCTGGCGCGGTTCGAGGGCGCGGTGCATGTCTTTCCCGACACCTGCTCGCATTTCCAGGCGCAGCTGTCGCTGGGCAAGGTGGTCGTGGTCGACGGTAAACCGGCGCTGCAATGCCCCTATCACGGCTGGGCCTTCGGCGCGGGCGGGCGCTGTGCCCGCATCCCGCAGCTGCCCGAGGGGCGCGCCATTCCCGCCGCCGCCGACATCCCCGCCTTCCGCGCCCGCGAGGCCTACGGGCTGATCTGGGTCTGCCTGGAGGCCGAGGCGACCTTCGACCTGCCCCCCTTCCCCGAATATGACGACGACAGCTTCCGCAAGGTGCGCCTGGCGGAACCCGAGGATACCGCCACCTCCTCGACCCGTATGATCATGGGCACGCTGGACGACACCCATTTCCCCTGGGTCCACGAGGGCATCCTGGGCGATCAGGACCATCCCGAGCCGCCCGACCACGAGGTCTGGCGCGAGGGTAGCCAGCTGGTGCTTCGCTATGCGGCGGAACAGCCCGCGGGGATCTTCAACGGCGGCGGCGCGGCGGAGGATGGGCCGGTGCAGCTGCTTTATACCGACTATGTGGGGATGCCCAACGTGATCCGCCTGGTGAAGGACAGCCCCGGCGGGCGTTACGTGATCTGGCTGGCCACCTGCCCGCTGGACTGGAACCGCACCCGCAACTTCTGGATCTTCGCGCGCAACTACGACCTGGCGCCCGAAAGCGACGCCACCTTCACCGAGATGGCCGCCCATGTGCGGATGCAGGACAAGCCGATCATCGAAAGCCAGCGGCCCTGGCTGCTGCCGCCTTTCTGGGCCAAGGTCGAACTGCCGATCCGCCCGGGCGATCTGCCGCTGATCCAGTACCAGAAATGGCTGGAGGAGCTGGGCATCGTCACCGCGATCTGATCCGCCCCCTGATCCCCGCGCCCCCGGGGCTTGCGCCCCCGGGCCTTTCTCGGGACAACGGGGGCAAAGACAGGAGGATGTGATGAAACTGATGCGTATCGGCGCCCCGGGCGCGGAAAAGCCCGCCTTGCTGCACGGCGATGGCACCTGGCGCGACCTTTCCGGCGTGGTCGAGGACATCGCCGGCGCCGCGCTGACCCCCGACGGGCTGGCCCGGATCGCGGCGGCCGACGCCCAGGCCCTGCCGGTGCTGGACCCCGGCGCCCGGATCGGCCCCTGTGTCGGCCAGGTGGGCAAGATGATGTGCATCGGCCTGAACTATGCCGATCACGCCGCCGAGGCGGGGATGGACCTGCCCGAGGAACCGATCCTCTTCATGAAGGCCAATTCGGCCATCTGCGGCCCCAATGACCCGCTGATCATCCCCAAGGGCAGCACCGCCACCGACTGGGAGGTCGAACTGGGCGTGGTCATCGGCCAGACCGCCCGCTATATCGACCCGGCCCAGGCGATGGAGCATGTGGCGGGCTATTGCCTGGTCAACGACGTCTCCGAACGCGATTTCCAGCAGAAACGCTCTGGCCAGTGGGTGAAGGGCAAGTCGGCGGATAGTTTCGGCCCCCTGGGCCCCTGGATGGTCACCCGCGACGAGATCGCCGACCCGCAGGATCTGGCCATGTGGCTGGAGGTGGACGGCCACCGCTATCAGGACGGCTCGACCGCGACGATGGTCTTTGGCGTGGCCCATCTGGTAGCCTATCTGAGCCAGTTCATGACCCTGCATCCGGGCGATGTGATCTCGACCGGCACGCCGCCGGGGGTAGGCATGGGGCAAAAGCCCGATCCGGTCTACCTACGCCCCGGCCAGACCCTGCGCCTGGGCATCGAAGGGCTGGGCGAGCAGTGCCAGACCACCGTGCCCTGGGACGCGGTCTGAGGGCCCGGGCGGCACCCGTCGGGTCAGCAAAGGCCCGGTGGAGACGCGGTCACGGGTCGCGGCGGGCCTTCTCGGCGCTGACCAGCAGCTTGACGAATTCCACCACCCGCGGCGGGCGGAAGCGGGCCGGGGCGTAAAGAATGTGGATCCCGCCCTCGGGCAGGTGCCAGTCCGGCAGAAGCGGCACCAGATCGCCGCTGGCCAGCGGATCGGCAACAAGGAAGTCCGGCAGGATCGCCGCGCCCAGCCCCGCCAGCGCCCCGGCCAGAACCGCCGGGGTCGTGGTGATGGCCGCGACCACGTCCGGCCGGATCCGGTCGCGCTGCTCTGCCCCTTTCGAGAACTCCTGGCCGAGGTGATCGCGCAGGGCCGAATTGCGGACGAAGGGCCAGCCCTCCAGCTCCTTGGGACAGGTCGGGGCGGGATAGCGCGCGGCCAGTGCCGGGCTGGCCACCAGGCGCTGCGTGAAACGACCGACGCGGCGCGACTTCAGGCTGGAATCCGGCGGCCAGCCCAGGCGGATCGACAGATCCCAGTTGCCGCTGTGAAGATCGACGATGCTGTCGCTGAGATCCAGCGCCACCCGGCAGGCCGGATGCAACGCCCGGAACTGCGCCAGCACCGGCACCAGAAAGCTTTGCCCATAGTCCAGTGGCGCCGCGATCCGCAGGACGCCCGAGGGCGCCTCCCATTTCGAGCGCAGGGTTTCCTGGGCGCTTTCGGCCTCTGCCAGGATCTGCCGGGCGTGCCCCAGCAACAGCTCGCCATCCTCGGTCAGCGCGACGCTGCGGGTCGTGCGCACGAACAGCGACACGCCCAACTCATCCTCCAGCCGTGCCACCTGGGCGCTGACCACCGCCTTGGTCAGGCCCAGACGTTCGGCCGCGCGGGTAAAGGAACCGGCCTCGGCGACGGCAAGGAAATGGGGCAGGCGATCAAGCTTCAGCATGGGCAGGGCGTAGCGGCAACCGTATGCCATATCAATACAATTAATCGCATTTTATAGGCCTACTGACATACGATCATCGGAGCTACCTCTGGGTCATCAAAATGATGCAGCCACAGGAAGGCACCGCAATGACCCGCAAATTCCGTTTCGCCGCCACCACCGCGCTGGCCCTCGTCCTGGGCCAGGGCGCCCTGGCCGAGGTGCCCTCGACCGTGGGCGCCACCTACCGCGCCGAATCCGCCACCCAGGCGCTGGCCCCGGGCGAGAAGATCGAGAACCTCTTCACCAAGAACATGACCCAGGCCTTCGTCCTGCAAAAGCTGACCGACCGGGTCTATTTCTATCAGGGCGGCTTTTACGGCACCGTCTTCTACGTCGGTGACGAGGGCGTGCTGCTGTTCGACGCGCTGGAAGGTCAGGGCGCGGGCCTGCTGGAGGCCATCGCCGAGGTGACCGACCTGCCGGTCACCGCCCTTGTCTACAGCCACAACCACGCCGACCACATCCAGGACGCGCCGGTGATCCTCGCGGCCTTCCCCGAGGCCGAGGTGATCGCCACCGCCGCCACCGCCGCGCAGATGGAAAAGCTGGGCTCCGGCCACCCTGCACCGACCCGTGTTCTGGGCACGGACGAGACCAGCTTTGCCTTCGAGGGGCTGACCGTCGACGTGATCGCCGCCGAGGATGACGCCCACGCCCATGACCATTCGATCTTCTACCTGGAAGGCGAAAAGGTCGCGCATATCCCCGATGTCATCAACCCCGACCAGCCGCCCTTCTGGTCCTTCGCCGGCTCGGCCTCTTACCTGGGCTACCGTCAGCTGGTCGAACAGATCGGCGCGCTGGACTGGGACTATCTGTCGGGCGGGCACGGCAATGTCGGCGCCCATGAGGACATCGCCTTCTACCTGCAATTCCTCGACGATCTCGAGGCCGCCGTGGGTCAGGCCATGGGCGAGGTGCCCTGGGGCTTTGGCGTGGATACCGCGACGCTGACCGCCCATACCCCGATGCTGCCCGCCTGGTACGACGAGATCGCCCGTCGCGCCACCGAGAGCTTGCGCGACACATACGGCGCCTACTACGGTTTCGAGGCAGCAACTCCGGCCAATGCCGAAATGGTGGCCGAATACCTGTTCAGCTACCGCTAAGCGCCCTGCGGCAGGCCCCTTCCCCGGGCCTGCCCCCCTGCCCTTTCCCAAGACGGACGATTGCCATGCGTTTCCCTTCCGTATTCCGCCTGACCCCGCTGGTTGCCACCGCCCTGCTGACCGGCACCCTCGCCACGGCCCAGGCGCCCGAGCGCGACACCGCCCAGGAGGCCGCCAACCTGGCCCTGGTGACCACCTTCTACGAAGGGGTCTTCCTCGACCATGACGTCGCCGCCGCCTCCTCGGTCGTGGCCGGCGACTATATCCAGCACAATCCCCATGTGCCCGACGGCAAGGCCCCCTTCGTCGATTTCTTCACCGGCCTGTTCGCCGAGAACCCCGCCGCCAAGAACGAGATCGTCAGAAGCGCCGCCTCGGGCGATCTGGTCTGGCTGCATGTCCATGCGACCTCGGGCGCGGATGACCGTGGCCGGGCCATCGTCGATATCTTCCGGGTCGAGGACGGGCTGATCGTGGAACACTGGGACGTGACCCAGACCATCCCCGAGACCGCCGCCAACGACAACGGGATGTTCTGAGGCCCCGATGGCGCCGCCCCGGGCCCGCGTGGCCCGGGCGCGGCTGCGGCCACCGGCCAAGCGATCCTCCACAGCGGGATATATCGGCCAGACCGATAGCTGACTTCGGAAATTAGGCCATACGGCGCGCGCGGATCTGGCGTTAGATCCGCTCAGACGCCGGGAGCGTCCGGAGGAGACCCGACCACCCGCCCATCTGCCCACCCCGCCATGGCCCCATGGACGGGCCCGGGAAAGATGTGCCCCCTTCCTCCGACACGGTCCCCGGCGCGCAAACCCGATGCCCGAAGGAGGACCCCTTGAGTTCGAAGCTGATCATTACCGTCGCCCCCACCGGCGGCATGGCCCCCAAAGAGGCCTCGCCGCATTTGCCGACCCAGCCGGATGAGATCGCCGACAGCGTCATCAAGTCGGCCAAGGCAGGCGCGGCCATCGCCGCGCTTCATGCCCGCCGCCCCGATCACCTGGCCACCTGCAACCCCGACATCTATCGCGCAATCAACGAGAAGGTCCGGGCGGGGTCCGACATCATCCTCAACAACTCCACCGGCGGCGGCTCGACCGGGGACATGGTTCTGGAACGGCCCGACGGCATCTGCGAGAACAATTTCGACGAGCGCCTGAAAGGCACCATGGCGGGCGCCGAGATGTGCACCATGGACGCCTTCACCGCCGTCGACACCGTGGTGCCGGGCAAAGAGTTGCTGGTGCTGACCACCCCGGCCCGCTGCGAGATCCTGGCCAAGACCATGCAGGAAAAGGGCATCAAGCCCGAATGGGAGGTGTTCAGCCCGGCGCATATCATCAACGATGCCAACCGGCTGATCGCCATGGGCTACGACAAGCCGCCCTATTTCTTCAACTTCGTGCTGGGGGCCAACCGCAACTTCCAGGGCGCCATGCCCTACAGCCACGACATCCTGGAGGCGATGATCAAGCTCCTGCCCGAGGGCTCGGTCTGGAACATCTCGGCCATCGGTCCGGCGCAGCTGGCGGGCACCACCCAGGCGATGCTTTGGGGCGGCCATGTCCGCGTCGGACTGGAGGACAACCTGTATTACGCCCGCGGCGAGAAGGCGACGAACGAACAGCTGGTCGCCCGCACGGTGCGGATCGCAAAGGAGTTGCAGCTGGACATCGCCACCCCGGGCGAGGCGCGCGACATGCTGGGACTGAAGGCGCTGAAATGACCCAGACCCCCGGCACCCCCGTCCGCCTGACCCGGCGCCGCGAGATCGAGTGGAGCGAATGCGACCCCGCCGGCATCGTCTACTATCCCCGCTATGCGGAGATGTTCGACGCCAATACCAACGCGCTGTTCCACCATGTCACCGGCCTGAGCAAGCGCCAGATCCAGGCCACCCACGACATCGTCGGCTGGCCCATGGTCGACAGCCAGGTCAGCTTTCGCGCCCCCGCGACCTATGGCGACGTGGTCGAGATCACCAGCCATGTGGCCCGCTTCGGCGGCTCCTCGATCGAGCTGCATCACCGCATCGCCCATCTGGACGGGACGGTGATCGCCGAAGGCACCGACAAGCGGGTCTGGGTCGGGCGTCATCCCGACAAGCCCGGCGCGATCAAGGCGCAGCCCCTGCCCCAGGCCTTCACCGTCGGGTTCTTCACCGCCGAATGACCCCCTTCCGGGACGCGGCCCGCCCGCGTCCCGCCAGATCAGACCAGGGATCCCCATGCCACGACTTATCGACCTTTCCGTCGCCCTGAAGGAGGGTATCGCCTCCGACCCGCCGCACATGCTGCCGCAGATCGACTATGCCGGTCACGACAAGGGCGCCGAGGAATTCATGATGCTGTTTCCCGGCCTGCGGGCCGAGGATCTGCCCGGCGCCGCCGGGGCCGCGATCGAGACGGTGCGCATCACCACCCACAACGGCACCCATCTGGATGCGCCCTGGCACTTTCACCCGACGATGGACGGCGGCGCCCGGGCCATCACAATCGACGAGGTGCCGCTGGAGTGGTGCTTCGCCGATGCGGTGAAACTGGATTTCCGCGACATGCCAGACGGGCATGTCTGCACCGCCAACGACATCCGCGCCGAGCTGGACCGGATCGGCTACCGCCTGAAACCCTTCGACATCGTGCTGATGAACACCGCCGCCGGGGCCGCCTATGGACACCCGGATTTCCTCAGCCGCGGCTGCGGCTTCGGGCGCGAGGCGACGCTGTTTCTGGCCGAACAGGGGGTGAAGATCACCGGCACCGACGCCTGGAGCTGGGACGCCCCCTTCGGCCACACCCGCGCACGCTTCGAGCGTGACGGCGATCCGTCGATCATCTGGGAAGGCCACAAGGCCGGAATGGAGCGGGGCTATTGCCACATAGAGAAGCTGACCAACCTCGAAACGCTGCCCGATTACGGCTTCAAGCTCAGCTGCTTTCCGGTGAAGATCGAAGGCGCCTCGGCGGGCTGGGTGCGTGCGGTGGCGCATCTGCCGGACTAGGGCCACGCCCCCGATCCGCGCTATACCGCCCGGGCCGGGCGGCCTAATGTCGGCCCCGGCGACAGGACGACAGGACCCAGGGAGGGCGATGCAGGATGCGGTTCAGGGGGCTCGACCTCAACTTGCTGGTGACACTCGACCGGCTGCTGACCGAGCGCAACGTGTCGCGCGCGGCCGAGAAGCTTTGCCTCAGCCAGTCCGCCACCAGCGGCGCGCTGGCCCGGCTGCGCGAATATTTCGATGACGAGCTTCTGGTGCAGGTCGGCCGCAAGATGACCCTGACGCCCCGGGCCGAGGACCTGGCGGTGGCGATCCGCAACGCGCTGATGCAGATCGAGGCGACGGTCATCCAGCAGCCGACCCTGGAGGCCGCCACGGTCAAGCGCAACATCCGCATCATGACCTCGGACTATGTCGCGACGGCCTTCATGAGCGCCGCCATCCGCGAGATCCAGCGCGAGGCCCCCGGCCTCAGCTTCACCCTGCTGGCGCCGAAGACTGACGCCACCGCCTACCTGTCGCGCGGGCTGATCGACTTTGCCGTGATGCCCGAACGCTTCCTGACCAGCGAACACCCCTCGCGCCACCTTTTCTCCGACAGCCATTCGGTGATCGTCGACGAAAACAATGCGCGCATCGGCGACACGCCCCCCGACCTGGAAACCTTCATGGCCCTGCGCCAGGTCACGGTGCAACTGGCCGACGGGCCGCCGAACTACGAATCCGCCATTGCCGACCTTTACGGCAACCGGCGCGAGATGGACGTGATCGTGGCCAATTTCGCCACCGTGCCGATCATGATCGCCGGCACCGACCGGGCCGCGATCGTGCACCGCCGCCTGGCCGAGCTGTTTTGCAAGATCATGCCCCTGCGCATGTTCGACGCGCCGATGAAACTGCCGCTGCTGCGCATCGGGATGCAGTGGCACCAGCTGTGCGACAGCGACCAGGTGCTGCGCTACGTCCGGTCGCGCCTGCTGGAGATGCGGGACGACAACGCGGTCTGAGCCCGCCTCCGGCGGCGCTAGACCTGGGTCTCTGGCGCCCGCATCCGGTCGCGGAACCTGCGCGGCGTCTCACCCTCTTGCTGGACGAAGAAGCGGGTGAAATAGGACGGGGTCGAGAATTGCAGGTCATAGGCGATCTGGGTCACCGACTTGTCGGTGAAGACCAGTTCGCGCTTGGCCGCCAGCATCACCCGGTCGTGGATGATCTCTCCGGCGGTGCGACCGCAGACCGACTTGATGCTGCGCGACAGATGCGTCGGCGTGACCGACAGCATGGCGGCGTAATCCGCAACCGACCGGGTCTGTTGCAGGTGCTGGTCCAGCAACCCGTGAAACCGGTTCAGCAGGTGCTGCCGCCGGTCGGGCCCGCTGTCGGGTTCGGCCGCCGCCCGTTGCAGGCCGCGATGCAGCTGCACCAGCAGCAGCAAGAACAGCGACTCCAGCACGATGTTGCGCTCTTCCCCCTGGCGGGCGCCTTCGATGCCGACGTTGCGGGCCAGGGCCGCGCAGTCGCGCATGGCCTCTGGCGCATCCGAGGCCCGCAGCACCTTCGGCGCGTGGATCCAGCGTTCCAGCCAGCTGCGCCCCGTGGCGATCCGGGTCACGTCGCTGCTTGGCACCGTCAGGACCCAGCCGTCGGCCTCTTCGGGATAGTCGAACCCGTGGCTGCACAGGGGCGGCAGCCACAGAACGGCCGGTTCGTCCAGGCGCAGCGGCTCATAGTCGATCCGGGCCTCGATGCCTGCGCATTCGAAGACGAAGAGCTGCGCCAGACCCTCGTGAAAATGCGGATCGACATGCCAGCCGTGGATGTGCCGCCGGTCGGTGATCCGTTCGATGTTCAGGAAGCCGACATGGTCCGAGGCATCCCCCATCACATAGCGGTCCCGGTCCAGATGGGTCTCTACCATCGCCCTGCCCTTCGGTCGGAATAGTGACAGTCATTGTCAGGCCAGTGAATTGCCCCCGTCAAGCATCATGGCGAAAACAAAGCCACCAGGGAGACTTTCCGAGGGCAGGCGCGGCTTGCCAGAGATCGGATTTTGAAAATGAATGGAGAGGTACACCATGACAAGGATCGCCATTGCCGGGGCCGGTATCGGCGGGCTGACCGCCGCGCTCTGCCTGCATGAACAGGGCTTCCGCCCGCAGGTCTTCGAGGCCGTGCCCGAGATCCGGCCCCTTGGGGTGGGTATCAACGTGATGCCCCATTCCGCCGAGGTGCTGCACGGGCTGGGCCTGGGGCCGCGCCTTGATGCCATGGCCATCCGCACCCGCTGCATCGAATACCGCACCCGGTTCGGCCATCTGATCCAGTCCGATCCGCGCAGCGTCGAGGCGGGCTTTCCGGCGCCGCAATATTCCGTGCATCGGGGGGAGTTGCAGTTCCTGCTGCTGGAGGCGGTGCGCGAACGCATGGGTCAGGACGCGGTCCTTCAAGACAAGGCGGTGACCGGCTACGAGCAGGGCGAGGCGGGCGTCACCGTCCTTTTCGCCGATGGCAGCCGGCATGAAACGGATCTGCTGATCGGCGCCGAGGGGCTGCGTTCGAAGCTGCGCGCGCAGATCCACCCGGACGAGGGGCCGCTGAACTACGAAGGCACGATGATGTTCCGCGGCGCGGTCGAGATGGACCAGATCGGCGACGGGCGCACCATGGTGATTGCCGGAAACCACGACGTGAAGTTCGTCACCTACCCGATCAGCGAGCCCTTGCGCCAGAAGGGCCGGGCGTTGACCAACTGGGTGGCCGAGGTGCGCCTGTCCAGCCCGCGCCACATCCAGGATGCCGACTGGACCCGCGGCGCCACCACCGACTACGTCACGCCCTTCCGCGACTTCAGCATGGGCGACATGGATATCGCCCGGATCCTCGAGGCCACCGAGACGGTGACCGAGTTTCCGATGATCGACCGTGACCCCCTGCCCTTCTGGACCGATGGCGCGGTGACCCTGCTGGGCGATGCGGCGCACCCGATGTACCCGATCGGCGCCAATGGCGCGAGCCAGGCGATCATCGACGGCCGCGTCCTGGCCGATTGCCTGGCCGCAAACCCCGGCCCCGGCGGCCTGCTGGCCTATGAAGAGATCCGCCGCCCCGTCACCGCCAGCGTGGTGCGGATGAACCGCCAGGGCGGGCCGGAACAGGTGCTGGACATCGCCGATGCCCGGGTCAGCGGCCCCGAGGACCGCATCGAAGAGCTGATCACCGCCGAAGAGCTGGAGGCGGTGGCCGCCAGCTATCGCAATGTCGCGGGCTTCCAGAAGAAGAGCGCCTGAGATGTCCCGCTTTTTCGCCGGCTTCTCTGCCGAAGGGCGCCCGGTCAGCCTGCGCTTCGGCGCGGGCGCCCGGGCCGACCTCTCGCCCGAACTGGCCACGCTGGGCATTCGCCGGGCGCTGGTCCTGACCACGCCGCAGCAGGCCCCCCAGGGGCAGGAGATGGCCCGCGCCCTGGGTCCGGCCTGCGCGGGGATCTTCACCGAGGCGACCATGCACACCCCGGTCGAGGTGACCGAGGCCGCCCTGGACGCCCTGGGCGACGCCGACGGGCTGATCGCCATCGGCGGCGGCTCTACCGTGGGGTTGGCCAAGGCCCTGGCCTGGCGCACCGACCTGCCGCAGATCGTCCTGCCAACCACCTATGCCGGGTCCGAGGCGACCCCGGTCCTGGGCCAGACCGAGAACGGGGTGAAAAGCACCTTCGCCTCGCAGAAGGTCCAGCCCGAGGCGGTGGTCTACGACCCCGAGCTGGTGGCCAGCCTGCCCCTGGGCCTGACCGTGACCAGCGCCCTGAACGCCATCGCCCATGCCGTCGAAGGGCTTTATGCCCGTGACGGCAACCGCCTGTCCTCGGCCCTGGCGCTGGAGGGGATCCGCGCCTTCGCGGGCGGCCTGCCGCTGCTGCGGGCTGCGCCCGGCGACCTGGCGGCGCGCGAAGACACGCTCTTCGGGGCCTGGGCCTGCGGCACGGTCCTGGCCCAGGTGGGCATGGCCCTGCATCACAAGCTTTGCCACACCCTGGGCGGCAGCCTGGGCCTGCCGCACGCGGAGACCCACGCCATCCTGCTGCCCCATGCCACCGCCTATAACGAGGCCGTGGCCGGGCCCGCCCTGGCCCCGGTGGCGCGGATCCTTCAGGCCGACACCGCCGCCGACGGCCTTTATGACTTTGCCGCCCGCATGGGCGCGCCGCGCGCGCTGAAGGACCTCGGCGTCAGCAAGGCCGACCTGGACCGGGTGACCGAACTGGCCCTGGCCAACCCCTACTGGAACCCCCGTCCGGTCGAGGCCGCGCCCCTGCGCGCCCTGCTGCACCGCGCCTTCGAAGGCGCCCGCCCGGAGATCGAGAGGACGACATGAGCTACTTCACCGAAGAGGCCTCGGCCGAGACCGTCAACGCCCGCATCGGGGCCGAAGCCAACCCGCGCCTGGCCCAGGTCATGGCGGCGCTGGTGCGCCACCTGCACACCTTCACCAAAGAGGTCGAGCTGACCCAGGACGAATGGGACCATGCCATCGCCTTCCTGACCCAGACCGGCCAAATCTGCACCGACGAGCGGCAGGAATTCATCCTGCTGTCCGACATCCTGGGCCTGTCGATGCTGGTCGACGCGATCAACAACCGCCGCCCCGAGGGCGCGACCGAGAACACGGTGCTGGGCCCCTTCCATGTGGCAGGCGCGCCGGAACGGGCCATGGGCGAGACGATCTCGCTGGATGGCAAGGGCGAAAGCTGTCTCTACGAGGGCCGGGTCCTCGATCTGGAGGGGCAGCCCGTCGCGGGCGCCCGGATCGACGTCTGGTCGGACAATGCCGAGGGTTATTACGATGTGCAGCAGCCCGAGATTCAGCCCAGATGGAACAACCGGGGCATCTTCACCACCGGCGCCGACGGGCGCTATGCCTTTCGCGGCATCAAGCCGGTCAGCTACCCGATCCCCGATGATGGCCCGGTGGGCAAGCTGCTTGGCCAGCTCGGGCGGCACCCCTTCCGGCCGGCGCATATGCATTACCGGGTCAGCGCGCCGGGCTTCCGGCCGATCATCACCCACACCTTCGTCGGCGAAGACCCCTATCTGACCTCGGACACCGTCTTCGGGGTCAAGGAAAGCCTGGTCGCGCCCTTCGAACGGGTCGAGGCCGAGACGCTGTGGCGCTCGCCCTTCGACTTCGTGATGGTCCCGGAGGGCTGAAGGATGCCGAACCTGAAGATCTACCTGGCAGAGCCCCTGTGGGACAGCCACGGCCCCGCCCTGCTGGCGGCTCTGCCCGCCCTGCGCGACCGGCTGATGCAGGACCTGGGCGTGCCCCGGGCGGCCTGCCAGCTGGCCGTGGTGCCCGTGCACGGCCTGCCCGACCAGCCCCAGTGCAATGTCGAGATCGCCCTGCTGCGCCACCCGGACCGGACGCCGGACAGGATCGGCGCGCTTTGCGAGGTGCTCCGCGCCCAGCTGGCACCGATCCTGGGCACCCCGCCCGCCCTGCGCGCCACGGCACTGGATCCGGCCCATTACGTCACGCTGAAGTGACCCGGGCCGGGCCCCGACCCCGGCGGAGCCAATGTTGAAATTATGCAATGTTATGTCTGGGGCGTGTCTTTATGAAAGGCCCGCTTCCGGTCATTTTCGTGACATCGGATCGCCCGCCCATCCCCCGCAACGCGGCGGAAACACCCGGACCGGCGATCAGAATTTGGGAGGAAAATCAATGAACTTCAAGCTGGCCCTCGCCGGGCTTGCGGGGACGCTTATGCTGTCCACCGCCGCCGTGGCCCAGGATGTAACCCTGACCGTACAGCATTTCCTGGGGCCGAACGCCACCGTCCAAAAGGTGCTGATCGAACCCTGGGCCCAGCGGATCGAAGAGCAATCGGACGGCCGTATCCAGGTCGAGATCTTCCCCGCCATGTCGATGGGCGGCAAGGCGCCGGAACTGTACCGCCAGGTCCGCGACGGCCTGGCTGATATAGTCTGGACCCTGCCCAGCTATACCCCGGGCCAGTTCAAGCGGCTGGAGGTCTTCGAACTGCCCGGCGTGCATCGCAATTCGGCCCGCGCCACGACCATGGCGATCCAGTCGATGATGCCGATGCTTGCGGCGGATCTGGAAGAGGTCCATCCGCTGCTGATCCACGTCCATGGCGGCTATGCCCTGCACCTGAAGGGCCATGAGGTGACCGAGGTCGCCGACCTTCAGGGGGTGAAGCTGCGCACCCCCTCGCGCGTGGCCGGCTGGCTGATCGGCGAATGGGGCGCCGAGCCCGTCTCCATGCCCGCCCCTGACCTGCCGCAGGCCCTGTCCAAGGGCGCGATCGAAGGGGCGCTGCTGCCCTTCGAGGCCGCGGGCCCGATGAAGCTGGACGAGCTGACCGATTTCACCTTCGAAGGCCCCGACCACCTGCGTTCAGGCACCACGGTCTTCCTCTTCGCGATGAACAAGGAACGCTACGACAGCCTGCCCGACGACCTGAAGGCGGTGATCGACGCCAACTCCGGCGCTGCCATCGCCGAAGAGATCGGCGCGGGCTTCGACCAAGTCGAACGCGACGTGGCCGCCCAGTTCGCCCAAAGCCGCCCGGTGATCGAGATGTCCCCCGAGGGATGGGCCGGGTTCGAAACCGCCAGCGACGCGGTGATCGAACGCTGGAGCGCGGATGTCTCGCAAGAGGGAATCGACGCCCCCGCCCTGATCGACGCGGCCCATGCGGCCATCGCCCGCTTCAGCGAGTAAGGCCCCCATGTCCCGCATGATCACACGCGCAGCAGAGGCCTGGTCTCTGCTGGGCGGGCTCTGCATCCTGGCGGTGGCCGGGCTGATGAGCCTCAACGCCCTGCTTCTGGGTCTGACCCGGGGGCTGGGCGCCCTGGGCCTGGAGGCCCTGGCCCCGGGGGTTCCCGGCATCTACGGCACCGAGGAAATCGTCGGGCTGCTGGCCTCGGTCGCGGCACTGGCCTTCTTTCCCTATTGCCACCTGCGCCAGGGCCATATCGCCGTGGGCATCCTGGTCGACCTGGCGCCCGAGCGGTTGCGCCGGGCCAATGCCGTGCTGGCCCATCTGCTGGCCTGCGGTGCGGCGCTGTTTCTGGGCTGGTGGCTGATCCTCGGCATGGCAGAGGTCTTTGACGACCATACGGTCACCAGCCTGCTGGGCCTGCCGCACTGGCCCTTCTACCTGCCCGGCGTGGTTTCCATGGCGCTTTGGGCGCTGGTGGCCGCGCAATCGGCCTTCGACACGAAAGGAACGCTTCATGGACCCGCGTGAGCTGGTCGGTCTCGGCGGCCTCATCGCCCTTGTCCTGCTGATCCTGCTGCGCCTGCCCGTCATCCTGGCGATGATGCTGGTCGGGATCGGCGGCAATTTCGCCCTCAGTATCGTCGCCCCCTTCCTGCGCTTCGAGCCGGTGCTGAAACAGTTCAAGTCGCTGCTGTGGGAAACCGTGGCCAGCTATGACCTGGTGGTGATCCCGCTGTTCGTGCTGATGGGATATGCGGCGGCCTATGCGGGCCTCAGCCGCGACCTTTTCGGCGGCGTGCGGGTGCTGGTCGGGCGCCTGCGCGGCGGGCTGGCCATGTCGGCCATCGTCGGCTGCGCGGGGTTCGGGGCGGTCTGCGGCTCTTCGGTGGCCACCGCCTCGGCCATGGGCCAGATCGCCCTGCCAGAGCTGACCCGCGCCCGCTATGCCCCCGGCTTCAGCGCCGGGGTGCTGGCAGCGGGGGGCACGCTTGGCATCCTGATCCCGCCCTCGGTTGCCCTGGTGATCTATGCGATCGTCGTCGAGGCCTCGATCATGGACCTGTTCCAGGCCGCCCTGATCCCCGGCGTCATCGCGGTGATCCTCTTCATGCTGGTGATCCGCCTCTACGTCTGGGCCCGCCCCGAGGCCGCCCCGCCGGTGCCCGCGATCGAGGCCGCCGAACGCAGGCTGCTGCTGCGTCGTTTCCTGCCGGTGGCGGCGATCTTCGGGGGGATCATCCTGGGCCTTGGCATCGGGCTTTTCCCGCCGACGCCTGCCGCCGGGGTGGGGGCGATGGTGGTGATCCTCTACGGCCTGCTGCGCCGCCCCGGCGCCGACGGCTCGCGGCTGCGCCTGCCGCAGCTGCGCCGCGCCCTTCAGGAAACCGCCATGACCTCGGCGATGATCTACGGGCTGCTGTTCGGCGGTGCGGTGCTGTCGGGGTTCTTCGCCCGCTCGGGCCTGCCGATGATGCTGGCGGACTGGGCCGGGACCACCACGATGGCCCCCTACGCGGTGCTGGCGCTTTGCCTGCTGGGCCTGATCCTGATGGGCTGTTTCCTCGAGTCGCTGTCGATGATCCTGGTGGTCGTGCCCTTCCTCTGGCCGGTGCTGATGACGATCAACGGCGGCGAATGGGTCTCGGCCGATCAGGCGGCCTTCGGGCTGGAGGCGGACCAGCTGAAGCTGTGGTTCGGCATCCTGACGCTGATCGTGGTGGAACTGGGGCTGATCACCCCGCCGCTCGGGATCAACGTCTTCATCATCTCGTCGCTGACGCCGAAGACGCCGATGTCCAGCATCTTCGCGGGCACCGGGATCTTCTTCGCCGCCGAGATCGCCCGGGTGATGATCCTGATCGCGCTGCCCTGGCTGGTGCTCTGGCTGCCGACGATCCTGACCTAGGCCTCCTGGTGCGGGCCGGGGTCACGCCCGGCCTGCACCCCCTGCCCCCTGTGCGGCCCATCCGGGCCGCCCGGGGCGACCCGATCCAACACCGCAGATGGCGGTGGCGGTCTCTGCAACGCACCTGCCCAACCGGACCGCGAGCAGGGTCGGCACGAACCGCGCCAGCGATCTTCGGAGAACCGACTGTCACTGCACCCGAATCTTTCCGTCGCTCGGCGGCATCAAGCGTCGGGCCCAGCCACATCAAGACAGGGTGAAATCTCCTGCGAAGCGGGCGACTTCGCAGGGCAAAGCCATGCTATCGGTCGTCAGAAGCTGAGGATGCAGGGGCATAGGCCTCCTGGGTATGCATTCGCTTCTCCAGATGCTCACTCAGAAGCTCTCTCGCCCGCGCCGTGTTGCCGACCGCAAGTTCGCGCAAGATTTCGATGTGCTCTTCGGTGGACTTCCGGATGTCCTTGGCCGCCTTGAAGTGGCGGTATTCCCAGAGGCGGCGCAACTTGTTGTGCTGCACGGCAGCCTCTACGAAGAAGCTGTTGTTGGACCACGACACGAGCTTTTCGTGGAAGCGGGCGTTTCGTTCGAAAGTCTCTTTCGAATGCGTGCCTTCACTCAGGATCAGTTTCTGCTCTCGAATGGCCGCCAGCACCTCTTCATGCGGTGCGTGGTAGCCCGGTTCGGCCAAAGCGCCGAGTTCAATCGACATCCTGTAGCGCAGGCTTTTCCTAACATCTTCAGGGGTGCGAAGAACCGTTTCGATCCTCCAGCCGACACCAACCCGCCGACGCAGGACCCCCTCATCGGACAACCGCTGCAAGAGACGCGCCACTGTCCGGCGCGGCTGCTCATAGCGCTTGATCAGCAGGGTTTCGTCGAAACTCTCGGGCAGGCACTCATCATAGATATCGTTGACGGCGCGCCAGTAGAGGCGTTCGTCGTCTGACTGGATCTCCTCCCGATCAAAGCGATCCAGGTCGAGGATGAAGTAACCGCGATTGCTGCGCCTCTCCAGCACGCCCTGATCGGTCAGAAGATCCAGGGCCCGAACGATGGGCGTGCGCGAAATCTGAAACTTGGCGGCCAGCTGCGAGGTGACCAGATGCGCCCCGGGCAAATGTCCCGCAAGCACTGCGTCCTCAACGATGTTCTGGGCCAGCCGATGATGCAGGGGCGTATAGGGACTCACGCTCCACTCCCGATGACTATTGCTGCCATTTCGAGTCTATAGGGCGTTCGGATCGAGAGGAAGCCCCTCAAGGAGGGTGCACCGGATAGCGACAAAAGGCAAATCATAAGCTTCTGATAATTATGCTATTTTGCAATAATGTCGCGTTGCGACAGATTCTAGATTGACTCAGTTCGCGAACAAATTCACTTTTGAAGCATGTTCGATGTTCAACCCTTCCCCCATATCCGCGTCGAGGGCACGCCGTCAGAGCGCGGCTTTGCTTACGGACGCCTTGCCGCAGATCGCATCAAGATCGGCGAAGAAATCTACCGTGAAGCGATGCAGCTTCATGGCCACGACTGGTCCGAGGTAAAGCGCCTCGCCCATGACTTCGCGCACTCCATCGAGGCCGTGGACCCCCTCTGCATGGAGGAGGTGACGGCCATCGCAGAAGGCGCCGATGTTGATCGCGAGGTCGTCATCGTCATCAACGCGCGATCCGAACTGTTCAACGGAACCTCGCCCGACGCCGCCAAGAGCGGGCGCGCCGCCATGCCGGCAGAGGGATGCACAAGCGCGCTGGCCTATGGCACGGCCACGCGCGCGGGGCGTCTGCTGCATGGCCAGAACTGGGATTTCAATGCGCGTTGCGTGGAATCCAGTGTCATCCTGGAGATCAAGCAAGAGAACGGCCCGTCACTGATGACCTTCGTCGAAGCGGGGGGGCTCGCTCGCTCAGGCTTCAATGATGCGGGCATCGCGGTCACGGCAAACAACCTGGAATGCGAACAGGACTACGGCAACCGGGGCGTCCCGCTGTCGATCATTCGCCGGCGCATCCTTATGGCATCCAACTTTGCACGTGCGCTTGGCGCGGTCACCTCGGTGCCGCGCGCGGTTTCCAACAACATGACGCTGTCCTCCGTGCACGGCGACATCGCAATCAGCCTGGAGACGACGCCGAAGGATGTCTTCTTCGTCCACCCGGACAGCGACGGCATCTTCGCGCACGCCAACCACTTTCTCAGCCAAGAGGGGCTGACGAAGATCACCGACAGCGCCCGTTTCGGTCGCTCGCCCTGCACCTACTATCGAGACAAGCGGCTGCTGCACCACCTCCGGAAAAGAGCCGGTGACCTGACCTTGGAGGACTTCAAGGTGGCGTTCTCCGACGACTTCGGAACCCCCTTCGCAGTCTGCCGACCGCCGACGCGGTCCGGGTCGGGGCACTTGGTCAGCACGGTCGCCAGCGTCATTTTCGACCCGCTTGTCGGCGAGCTCCATGCCCGCCCGGCCCCCTACGACCCCTCGACAACCTACAAAACATACAAGCTCGGAACGGCGTCCCAACAAGCCGCCTGAAACCGAGCACCAACATCCAGCAACAGGGAAAAAGATAATGAAGAAAGCCATAGCGACGGCAATCCTGACCACTCTACCGGCCATCGTTTCTGCACAGGATGCCATCCTGAAGGTTGGAACCCAGGTCGATATCCGATCCACCAATCCCGGCGTCGACCGTTCGGCCTACACGGACGGCATTCTGCTGAACGTGGTCGAAGGTCTTGTCGGCTACCGCGACGATCTGTCGGTCGGCCCGGTTCTGGCCAGTGAGATCCAGGTCTCCGAGGACGGGTTGAGCTACACCTTCCCGCTGCGCCGCGGAGTGACATTCCACAATGGCGCCGAACTGACCGCTGATGCCGTGCTCTGGTCCTGGCAACGGCTGATGGCCGAGGACACCGGCTGGCGTTGCCGGGACCGCTTCAACGGGTCGGACGGCATCAACGTTGTCTCCGTCACGGCCCCGGACCCTTACACCGTCACCTATGAAATCGACGCCCCCTCTCCCCTGTTCCTGAAGGAGATGGCGCGTTTCGATTGCGGCACCGCGCCGGTGCTGCACCCTGACAGCCTGAACGCCGACGGCGGCTGGGTCGCCCCGGTCGGCACCGGGCCCTTCGTGCTCGACGAGTGGCGTCCGGGCGAGCGCATTCGCCTGACGAAGTTCGAAGGCTACACTCCGGCGGAAGGGGCAATGGACGGGTATACCGGCGCGAAGATCGTCAATGTCGACCGCGTGGATATCATCGTGGTTCCTGATCCCGCCTCGGCAAAGGCCGCGTTGCGCGCCGGCGACATCGACCTCTTCAACATCAACGTCTCCGACATCACCGAATTCCGCGACGCCGGTTTCACCGTTCTCACGGAGCCGACGGCAAGCTGGAGCAACTTCCTGATCTCGCGCCATGACGAGATGCTGGCCAATCCCGCCCTGCGGCAGGCACTGGCGCGGTCGCTGGACCTGGACCAGCTTGCAATGCTGATGGGGGAAGAGGCCGCGAACGCCTCGCCCATCCCGCCGATCTCGAGCTTCTATACCGAGGTGCAGAGCCAACGGTACGGGTACGACCTCGACGCGGCCAAGGCCCTGGTCGAAGAGTCGGGGTATGACGGTTCACCGATCACCCTGACCACGACGAAGCAGTCCGAACGGCTTTATGACCAGGCGCTGATCGCCCAGTCGATGTGGCGCAAGGCGGGCCTGAACGTCGAGATCGAGGTGATGGACTGGGGCTCGCAGCTCGACCTCTACCAAAGCGGCAAGTACCAGATGCAGTCCTTCGGCTTTTCGCCGCGCCTCGACCCCGCGCTGTCCTGGGACATGTTCTCTGGCGAGCATCCCCGCAAGGTCTGGAACAACCCGCAGGCCCTTGAACTGATCGAGGCCCTGAAGTCGGAGACGGATACCGAGGCGCGCAAGGCGCTTTCCGACAAGCTGCACCTGATGTTCCTGCAAGACGTCCCTGCCATTGGCCTGTTCAGCCAGCTGGACGTGATGGCGACCTCTGACCGCGTGCAGGACTTCCGCATGTGGCCCGGTGGCCAGCCCCGGTTCTGGAATGTCGGCCTCGGCGCCGCTGAGTGACAGGTGGGGCGGCGCAAGCCGCCCCATCCCCCCGAGAGGACCCCAGAAATGTGGACATACGCAACCAAACGCTTCCTGATGACGATCCCGACGCTGCTTCTGGTGTCGATCATCGTCTTCGTGCTGATCCGGCTGATCCCAGGCGACCCTGCGGCGATCATGCTGGGCGACACCGACAGCGACACCGCCCTCGAGGCCATGCGCAGCAAGCTTGGCCTCGATCTCCCGGTTTACCGGCAATACCTGATCTGGGTCGGAAACATCTTCCGCGGCGATCTGGGCGTGTCGATCAACACGGGCGAAGACATTGCCTCTGCCCTGGTGTCGCGCTTCGCGGTGACCGCCCAGATCACCTTCGTCGCGGTCGGTCTCGCGACGCTGATCGCCATTCCAGCCGGGCTTGTCGCCGCCTGGCGACAGAACACGCCGCTGGATTTCGGCATTCTCTTTGTTTCGATCGTCTGCCTGTCCCTGCCCAGCTTCTGGCTTGGCCTGATGATGATCTATCTGCTGGCAATCAACTTCGGCTGGTTCCCCACCGTGGGCTTCGTCTCGGTGCATGAGGATTTCGTCGGTGGCGTCATGTATCTGGTGATGCCCGTGATCACCCTGGCGGCTGTCGAAACCGGCGTCCTGATCAGGATGATCCGTGTCCAGACGCTGGAGATCCTGCGCCTCGACTACATCACCCACGCAAGGGCAAAGGGGCTGAGCGAGGCAACCGTGTTGATGCGGCACGTCTTCCGGAACTCTGTCGCCCCGGCGCTGACCGTGATCGGCCTCACGCTTGGTGCGCTTCTCGGCGGAGCCAGCGTGACGGAAACCGTCTTCAGCATCCCCGGCCTCGGCCGCCTCCTGGTCGATGCGATCTTCGCGCGGGACTACCCGGTTTTGCAGGGCTGCCTGCTGTTCGTGTCCTTCGTCTTCGTCATGGTCAACCTGGTGGTGGACCTTCTTTACATGCTCGTTGATCCGAAGGTGAAGCTATGAGCGATGCGACCTCTCCCAAGACCGCCGACATGCGCCGGACCTTCGCCTTTCCCCGGCTGCTGCGCCGCGCCAACGGCCTTATCGGAAGCGCCATCCTGATCTCGATCCTGGTGTTCACGCTGACAGGGGTGGTCTGGACCCCCTTCGACCCGATCGAGCCCGACTTCCTGGCCCGCCTCCAGCCACCGGACGGGACCCATTGGCTGGGCACCGATGAATGGGGGCGCGATGTCTTGTCACGTATCCTTGCCGGCGCGCGCACGTCGGTCTTCATCTCTCTGTGCTCGGTCAGTTTCGCCCTGTTCTTCGGTGCCCTGATCGGTGCCGCGTCCGGCTTTTTCGGCGGCTGGACAGACCGCGGCATCATGATGCTGACAGACGCGCTGCTGGCCTTCCCCGGCCTCTTGATGGCTCTTGCCTTCATGGCGATCCTCGGCCCCTCGAAATGGGGCGTGATCTTCGCCCTGGGCCTCGCCTATGTGCCGACAGTCATCCGCCTGATGCGCGGCTCGGTGCTTTCGGTGCGAGAGCGCGAGTTTGTCGAGGCCTCGCACGCAGTCGGGGACAGCCGCCTTTACACCCTGCTGGTGCATGTCATGCCAAACTGCATGGCCCCGCTGATCATCATGGCGACGGCCCTGTTCGGTTATGCCCTGCTGGCCGAAAGCGCGCTTTCCTTCCTGGGTCTGGGCGTGCCCCCGCCGGAACCCACCTGGGGCAACATGCTCAGCGAGTCCCGCGGACAGTTCGCGATGGCGCCTTGGCTGGCGATTTTCCCAGGCCTTTTCATCTCGGTGACTCTGCTCGGGATTAACCTGTTCGGAGACGCGTTGCGCGACATCTTCGACCCCAGAATGCGAGAGACTGGAGACGCATGATGAGCCTGCTCGATATCAAAGGACTCTCGATCTCGTTCCGAAGCGTCAAGGCCGTCGAGAACGTCAGCCTTTCCGTCAAGGCGGGCGAGACGCTTGGCATCATCGGGGAAAGCGGATCCGGCAAGACCATGATCGGCCGGGCCGCCCTCGGCCTGTTGCCCGGTGGCGGCCGCGTCAGCAGCGGCGACATCCTGTACAACGGCGACAGCGTGCCGGGGATGTCGAACAGCGCACTGCGACGGCTGCGCGGCGCCGAGATCGGCATGATCTTCCAGGAACCCATGGTCTCGCTGAACCCGGCCCTGACTGTCGGCCTCCAGATGACCGAAGGCTTGCGACTTCACCGCGACATGTCCCGCAAGAAGGCCGAGGCCGCCGCCGTCGACATTCTCGGGAAGGTGCGGTTCCGCGATCCGGGCGCGGTCCTGCGGCAGCACCCTCACGAGTTCTCGGGGGGTATGAGGCAACGCATCATGCTGGCCTCCGTACTGCTTCTGAAGCCAAAACTGCTGATCGCGGACGAGCCCACCACCGCACTGGATGCCATCATCCAGCGGGAAATCCTGGACCTGACCATGGAGATGGTGAAGGAAACCGGAACTACGCTGATGCTTGTCAGCCATGACCTGCCCCTGGTTGCCAGCTACGTGGACCGCGTCGCCATCATGAGATCGGGCAAGCTGATCGAGGAAGGCGAGGTCGGCGCGGTCATGTCCCGCCCCTCGCAACCTTACACGGAGAGGCTGCTGAATGCGCTGCCCGTCCCCAAGACCACCCATGTGAGTGGCACACCACCGCTGGTGGAGGCCCGTGGCCTGTCGGTGGCGTTCAAGGTCAAAAGCCGAGCCTCGCTGCCCTGGACACCGGCCCGCAGGGTTCAGGCGGTAAAGAATGTCGACCTGACCGTCCATGAGGGCGAGATCCTTGGCCTGGTTGGGGAAAGCGGCTCTGGCAAGAGTACCCTGGGGCGCGCCCTGCTGAAGCTGGTGCCCAGCGACAGCGGCAGGGTCACCCTGTCCGGGCAACCCCTGGCTCGGGATTTCCGGCGGCAGATGCAGATCATCTTCCAGGATCCGTTCTCCTCTCTCAATCCGCGCCGCACCGTCGGGCAGATCGTGCGAGAGGGCCTGCGCCATCTTGATATCAGCGAAGCCGAGCGTCAGGGCAGGATCGCCGATATCCTTGATCGGGTGCAGCTGCCGCACCAGACCTACATGACGCGCCTTCCGCACCAGATGTCGGGCGGGCAGCGCCAGCGTATCAGCATCGCGCGCGCATTGGTCAGTCGCCCGAAGTTCGTCGTGGCCGATGAATCCGTCTCGGCGCTGGACCTGACGGTGCAGGCCGACGTGCTGGAGCTGTTCCGCAACCTACAGGCCGAGATGGGCTTTGCCGCGCTGTTCATTTCGCACGACATGGCGGTGATCGAGGAGATTGCCGACCGCATCGTCGTCATGCGCCATGGCGAGATCGTCGAGCAGGCGCCAGGGGACGCCCTGCTGGCGCATCCCCGGCACCCCTACACCCAAAGACTGCTGAGCGCCGTTCCGATGCTGGAACGCAAGGCGGGTCAGCTGACGGTCGTCCATCGCAGTTTTGACGGCGTGAATGACGCCCCCGACGACATCGCCGACAGCCTGCTGGTCGAGGTGGCCTCGGGCCATTTCGTCCGACAGGCCGCCACTGCGCCGGCAGCACAATCCAAAGAGAAGGCTTTCCATTCATGACACCTGCCGACCTGAAAATCACCGAAGGCTTCGCCCCGTTCGGAGAGCACCGCACCTGGTACAGGATCGCCGGTGATCTTGACGGAGAGCAGGCGCCTCTCGTGGTCGTCCACGGCGGCCCCGGCTGCACGCACGACTACCTCGACAACCTCACCGCCCTGGCGACGGGCGGGCGCGCGGTCGTTCACTACGATCAGATCGGCAACGGGAAGTCGACCCACCTGCCCGACCGGGGCGCGGATTTCTGGACCGTGGATTTTTTCCTGCGGGAACTGGAAAACCTCCTGTCCCATCTCGGCATCGCCGCCCGCTACGACCTGCTGGGACAGAGTTGGGGCGGGATGCTTGGTGCGGAACATGCGGTGCATCGCCCCGACGGGCTCAACCGTCTGGTGATCGCCAACTCTCCCACCTCGATGGCGCGCTGGTCGTCAGAGGCCGACCGGTTGCGCACGGCGCTTCCACAGGCGACCCAGGCAGCATTGCGGCGTCACGAAGCCAACGAGGCCTACGATCACCCCGACTACAAGGCGGCCAGCGACGTCTATTATCATCGCCATGTCTGCCGTTGTGATCCCTGGCCCGACTTCGTGCGCCGCACCTTCGACTGGGTCGACCGTGACCCGACCGTCTATCACACGATGTGGGGGCCGACGGAATTCTGGGGCACCGGCAGCCTGCGGGACTGGACCGTCGAGGACAGGCTTGCACAGATCGACGTGCCCACGCTGGTGATCTCGGGGGCCTATGACGAGGCGACGCCACATGCGGCAGAGCTGTTCTCGACCCTCATTCCCGATGTTCACTGGCGGGTCTTCGGCCAGTCCAGTCACATGCCCCATGTGGAGGAGGAAGACGCCTACATGAGCGCCGTCGATGCCTTCCTGCGCAGCGCCGAGGGAACGCCCGCGAAGGTGCGGAAAGAGACGTCGAATGGGTGAGGCCACAGTCCCTCGCGAGGGGAGGCAGCGCTTCGGAGACACGGCACACTGGCTTGACTGCCAGTGGCGCCGGGCGCCAAGCGGCAAGGCGCAGCGCCCGGTGCTGCTGACCATCCACGGCAGCGACCGGGATGTGCAGGGCTGCATCGACGGGTTTGCCCCGCTCGCGGATCAGCTCGATCTCAACCTCTTGGCCCCTCTCTTCCCGGATGTGCCAGGCGACAGGGTGGCGACGGACAGCTACAAGTTCCTGGTTGGCGGCGGTCATGATCAGCTGGCCAACATGGACGCGGCCCTTCTCGCCTTTTGCCAGATGACCGACTCGGCCAGAGACCGGACCCTGCTCTTCGGTTTTTCCGGCGGGGCCCAGTTCGCACACCGCTATGCCTATTTCAGGGCGCGGACGCTTGCCGGCCTGATCGTTGCGGCCCCAGGCAATGTCACTTTGCCGAACCGACAGGAAACCTGGTGGGCTGGCCTCGACAAGGCGGTCGAAACGATCGGTGAGGCACCGGATCTCAAGGCCCTGCAAAACGTACCGATTGCCGTGCTGGTTGGCGCAAAGGATCTGGCCAAAGGCCTTGTGGATCGCCCGGAACAAGACCCCTACGGGCACCGCGCCAGTGCCCTGGCCGGGCCTACGCGCCTCGCGCGGGCAAGATGTCTGCACAAAGCCTACCTTCAGGCAGGCCTAAACAGCCAGTTCGCGACGATTCCGGGCACGGGCCACGACTTGCACGCCTGCATCTCCAGCGCGGCGAAGGTTTTCCGCTCCTGGTCGATCGAGATGTGATCGCCGAACTCTCACAGGGTCCCGCAGCTTTCGGCTTCGAACGCCCCGGCGATGCACCAGGGCGCTCAACCATCGGGGCCGTGACCAAAAGTCGACGCTACAATGCACACCGGGTTCAGACTGGAAGCATATGCGACAGCTGGCAAAAGGCTGCGACGGGAGGGTTGGACTGCGAAAAAAGCCCCTCCCGAGACCGGGAGGGGCTGGCAACCCTGGAGGGGGTCAAAGGTCCGAAAGGTCTTCGGGCAGGATCGAGGCCGGGATATCCTGGTAGCAGACCGGACGCAGGAAGCGACGGATCGACAGGGTGCCGACCGAGGTGGCGCCAAAGTTCGTGGAGGCCGGGTAAGGCCCGCCATGAACCATGGAATCGCAGACCTCGACCCCGGTGGGGAAGCCGTTGGCCAGCACCCGGCCCGCCATGCGTTCCAGCACCGGCAAGAGACGACGCCCCAAGGTCGCGTCGCTGCCGTCCATCTGTAGGGTTGCGGTCAACTGTCCAGAGAAGGCGCGGGCCACCTCAAGCATCTGCGCCTCGTCCGCGACCGTCACGATCACGCCCAACGGCCCGAAAACCTCTTCGCGCAGCACCTCGCTGGCCAGCCAGTCGGCGGCGCTGACGCGGAAAAGGAAGGGCCGCGCCTCACGCGGGCCACAGGTGGCAGAGACCAGGGCCTCGACCCCCGAAGCCGCGCCCACATGGGCCGCCCCGTCGGCATAGGCGCGGCCGATGCCCTCGGTTAGCATAACCTGCGCGCCACTGGCCGAAAGGGCGGTGGCGGTGGCCTGGGCGAAGATCTCTGCCGCCTCTCCCTCTTCGATCACGGCGATACCGGGGTTGGTGCAGAACTGCCCTGCCCCCATCGACAGCGATCCGGCCCAGCCCTGCCCCAGAGCCTCTGCACGCGTCGCTGCGGCGCCGGGCAGGACGAACATCGGGTTCACCGACCCCAGTTCGCCGAAGAAGGGGATCGGCTCTGGCCGCGCAGCGCAGAGATCGAAGAGCGCACGGCCACCGCCCAGAGAGCCGGTGAAGCCCACGGCGCGGATCAGCGGATGCTGCACCAGCGCCTGGCCCACGTCGCGCCGCCCGCCCTGGATCAGCGAAAAGACCCCGGCGGGCATCCCGGTGCGGGCGATGGCGGCATGAATGGCCTCGGCCACGATCTCGCCGGTGCCCGGGTGGGCAGAATGGCCTTTCACCACCACCGGGCAACCGGCGGCCAGCGCGGCGGCGGTGTCGCCGCCGGCGGTCGAAAAGGCCAGCGGGAAGTTCGAGGCACCGAAGACCGCCACCGGCCCGATGGGCCGCTGCATCATCCGCAGGTCGGGGCGCGGCAGGGGCTGCCGGTCGGGCAGCGCCGGATCATGGCGCACATCAAGGTAGCGGCCGTCACGAATGTGATCGGCAAAGAGCCGCAGCTGGCCGGTGGTGCGCCCGCGCTCACCCTGCAAGCGCGCCGCTGGCAGGCCGGTTTCGGCGGTGCCGATGGCGGTGATCGCCTCGGCCCGGGCCTCGATCTCCTCGGCAATGGCGTCGAGGAAGTCGGCGCGCGCCTCGCGCGTCGTGGCGCCGTAGTCGGCAAATGCCTCCTCGGCGGCGCGGCAGGCCTGATCCACCAGCTCGACCGTGCCGACGGAGAACTGGTGTACGGGCCCATGGGCCGGCTCGTTCGGGAAACGGGCCTCGGTCTGGATCCACTGGCCGGCGATCAGGTGGCCGCCGTGGGGGGTAAAGGGGGTATCGGTCATGGTTCAGTTCCTCTGTCCGGGCCGGGCGCTATCGCCTCAGGCCAGGCCGTTGGTTTCCAGGAAGCGGGCCATCTTGCCCTGCTGCGCCGAGGTCAGCGGCCAGGCCGAGGGCGCGCGCGTGCCGCCGCAGTCAAAGCCGGTGGCCTGCAATGCCGCCTTCACGCCGGTCACGTTGGTGCCGTTCAGCTCTTCCGCGCGGATGTCCTCGAAAGACTTCATCTCGGCGATCAGCGCATTGGCGGTGGCATAGTCGCCCGCCTCCAGCGCGGCATGGATCGCCAGCGACCGTTCGGGCCAGATGTTGATCAGACCGGAGGTGAAGCCGCGCGCGCCGACGGCGTAGAAGACCGGTGCCCAGACCTCGGCCAGGCCGCCGACCCAGACGATGGACGGATCACAGGCCGCCTTGGCCTCGGCCAGCTTCAGCGGGTTGGGGGTGGCCCATTTCACCCCGCGCACGCCCTCGACCTCGCACAGGGCGCGGATGTTGTCGGTGCCGATGGCATCGTTGCGCAGATAGACCATCATCGGCAGCCCGCCCGAGGCGCGCGAGACCTGTTGCAGGTAGTCGACCGTGCCGCGCGGGCTGACGAAGGGATCCGGCGGCTGGTGGATCATCAGCGCCGTTGCGCCGGCATCGGCCGAGGCCTCGGCCAGGCGGCAGGCATCGCGGATGCCGCGGCCGACACCCGCCAGCACGGGCGCCCGCCCGGCGACCATCGACACGACCTCGCGCGCCATGGTGCAGGCCTCTTCGGTGGTCAGGGCATAGAATTCGCCGGTGTTGCCGTTGACCACGGGCATGTGCAGCCCAGCAGTCAGGGCACGGTCGATGATCGGCGCCAGCTTCTGCGGCGCGATCTCGCCCACCTCGTCATAGGGGGTGACGAGGATGCCGGAAATGCCGGTCAGCGCGGTGTTCAGATCATGGGTCATGATGTCCGTCCTTCAGAAAATGTCGGGTTCACCTGCGGAGCGGCCGAAATCGGCCTGCAGGTAGTCGAAGTCGCAGCCCTTGTCGGCCTGGCTGACATGGCGGGAGAACATGTAGCCGTAGCCGCGTTCATAGCGGGGGGCGGGCGGGGTCCAGGCGGCGCGGCGGCGGGCCAGCTCATCGTCATCGACCAGCATGTCGAGGCGGCGGTTTTCCAGGTCCATGCGCACGATGTCCCCGGTCTGCAACAGCGCCAGCGGCCCCCCGACATAGCTTTCGGGTGCAACGTGCAGCACGCAGGCCCCGTAGGAGGTGCCCGACATCCGCGCGTCAGAGATCCGCAGCATGTCGCGGTGGCCCTGTTTCACCAGCGCCTTGGGGATCGGCAGCATCCCCCATTCGGGGAAGCCCGGCCCGCCCTGGGGCCCGGCATTGCGCAGGACCATGACGTGGTCGGGCGTGACCTCCAGCGTCTCGTCGTCAACGGCCTTCTTCATCTCGGGGTAGCTGTCGAAGACCAGCGCCGGACCCTCGTGGAAGTGGTACTTGGGATCGCAGGCGGCGGGCTTGATCACCGCGCCATCGGGGCAGAGGTTGCCGCGCAGCACCGCCAGCGACCCCTCGCGGTAGACCGGGTTCGACAGCGGGCGGATCACGTCGTCGTTGTAGACCTGTGCGCCCTCCAGGTTCTCGCCCATGCTCTGGCCGGTGACGGTCAGGCAGGTGGTATCCAGCCGGTCCTCGATCTGCTTCATCAGCGCCCGCAACCCGCCGGCGTAGAAGAAGTCTTCCATCAGGTAGTCCTTGCCCGAGGGGCGGACATTGGCCAGCAGCGGGGTGTCGCGGCCAAGCGCATCCAGGTCGTCCAGCGTCAGGTTCACGCCCGCCCGCCGCGCCATGGCGATCAGGTGGACGACGGCATTGGTGGAACAGCCGGTGGCCATGGCGACGATGGCGGCGTTGCGCACCGAAGCCTCGGTTACGACCCGATCGGGCGTCAGCTTTTCCCAGACCATGTCGACGATGCGCCGCCCGCAGGCGTTCGACATCCGCATGTGGCCGGAATCCACCGCCGGGATCGAGGAGGCGCCCGGCAGGGTCAGCCCCATGGCATCGGCAATCGCCGTCATGGTCGAGGCCGTGCCCATGGTCATGCAGACCCCGGCAGAGCGCGCGATGCCGCCCTGCACGCCCAGCCATTCCTCGTCCGAGATATTCCCGGCGCGCCGTTCATCCCAGTATTTCCAGGCATCCGAGCCTGACCCCAGGATCCGCCCGGCGTAGTGCCCGCGCAGCATCGGGCCTGCGGGCAGGTAGATCATCGGCACGCCCGCCGAGATCGCCCCCATCACCAGCCCCGGCGTGGACTTGTCGCAGCCGCCCATCAGGACGACGCCGTCCAGGGGGTGGGCGCGGATGTTCTCTTCGGTCTCCATCGCCAGCAGGTTGCGGTAGAGCATCGAGGTCGGCTTGTTGAAGCTTTCGTCGACGGAAATCGCGGGCAGTTCCACCGGCAGGCCACCGGCCTGGGCCACGCCGCGCTTCACGTCCTGGACGCGCTCGGGGAAGTGGCTGTGGCAGGTGTTCAGACCCGACCAGGTGTTGAGGATGCCGATGATCGGCTTGTCGCGGTATTCCTCTTCGGAATAGCCCAGCTGCATCATCCGCGAACGGTGGCCGAAGCTGCGCAGGTCATCGGGCGCAAACCAGCGGGCCGAGCGCAGTTCAGAAGGTTTCAGACGGTCGTCGGTCATCTTGTATCTCGGCTGTCTTGAGGTCGGGAGAGGGGCCGGGCGCGGACGCCCGGCAGGCAGGTCGGGGTCAGGCCGTGGCACGGAGGCGGCGGCGTTTCGCGATGATCCGCCAAAGCGAGAAGGCCAGCAGCAGGGCCGCCACCCCCAGCAGCGCGCCCGAGATCGGCCGGGTGACGAAGGTGGTCCAGTCGCCGTTCGAGTACATCAGCGCGCGGCGGAAGTTGGTCTCGAAGATGGTGCCCAGGACGAAGCCCAGCACCAGCGGGCCCAGGGGAAAGCCGAAGCGTTCCAGCAGGTAGCCGAAGACCCCGAAGCCCAGCATGATCCACAGATCGAAGGTGCGGTATTCGCCGACGTAGACGCCCACCACCATCAGCAGCGCCAGGCCGGGCACCAGGTAGTGGCGCGGGATCAGCAGGACGCGGGGGAACATGCGGATGGTCAGCAGCTGCACCAGCAGCAGCGTGAAGGTGGCCAGCAGGAAGGCGGCGTAGATGGTGGCGATCAGCCCCGGCTCGGACTTGTAAAGCAGCGGACCGGGCTGGATGCCGTGGATGGTGAAACCGCCGATCAGGATCGCCGTCACCCCGTCACCCGGGATGCCCAGGGTCAGCAGCGGCAGCAGCGCCCCGCCGACCGAGGCGTTGTTGGCCGACTCCGCCGCATAGATCCCCTCGACGCTGCCCTTGCCGAACTCTTCCGGCTTGCGCGAGGAGGACCGGGCGGCGCCATAGGCTACCAGGTTGGCCGCCGAGCCGCCGATGCCCGGCAACACGCCGATGCCGACGCCAATGGCGGAAGAGCGGATCATGTTGACGCCATTGCCGATGAATTCGGCCAGCCGCACGCCCTTGCCGCGCAGGTCCAGCTTTTCCTTGATCTGGAAGGTCGGCTCGGTGATCTCGCGGATCAGCTGGGCGACGGCAAAGAGGCCGACCATGAAGGGCACGATGCCGATCCCCGACAGCAGGTCGATATTGCCGAAGGTAAACCGCTGCGCCGACCCGATGGGCGCAAAGCCGATGGTGGAAAGCGACAGCCCCAGCACGGCGGCAATCAGCCCCTTGGTCAGGTCCGCCTCGGACAGGACCACGACCAGCACCAGGGCGGCGACGGTCAGTGCGGTATATTCAGCTGCGCCAAAGTTGATGGCAAAGCGCGAGATGACGGGGGCGAAGGCCACCAGCACCGCCATGCCCAGAAGGCTGCCCACGGCGCTTGCCACCATGCCGGTGGCCAGGGCCTTGATCGCCTGCCCCTTGCGGGCCAGCGGGTAACCGTCAAAGGTCGTGGCGATAGAGCTGGGGGTGCCGGGAATGCGCAGCAGCGTCGCCGCCACCAGCCCGCCCGAGACGCCGCCGATATAGGTGGCGATCAGCATGGCGATGCCGGTGTCGGGCTGCATGGCGAAGGTCACCGGCAAAAGCAGCGCAATGGCCATGGTGGCGCTGAGCCCCGGCAGCGCGCCAAAGATCAGGCCGACCGTGACCCCCATCAGCATCAGGGCCAGGATCTTCGGCTCGAACAGGTGAACTAGGCTCGCGAGAACCAGATCGAACATTGGGAAACTCCTATGGTCTCAGGCGAACCAGACGCCCGGGACCGCCAGGTCCAGAAGGTGGGTCATGATCAGCCCCAGCAGGATCACCACCACCAGCGCCACGGCGCTGCGCGCCAGGATGCGCGGCAGGGTCAGCGTGTCCATCAGGCTCATGGTGATGGCCAGGAACAGCGTGGCGGACAGCGAGAAGCCCAGCGGCGTGAAAAGCGCGAGGAAGCCCATGAAGGCCAGGGCGATGCCGATACGGCGCGGCAGGCTGGGCGGATCCAGGGTGCCAAGCTGCGGCGCGGGCGCGTCCTCCGGGGCGGCTTCGGTGGCATCGGCCGTGGCGCGCGCCGTCTCGCTGAGCATCGGGGCGGCGGGGCGGCGCAGGGCCAGCGACAGCCCCAGGAGCGCCAGCAAACCGCCGAGGATCAGCGGCACGAGTTGCGGCCCGGGATCGCCGGAGCCGGGAAAATTCTGTTGGATCTGCAAAGCGCCAGCCAGCATCGCCAGCCCGAGCGCCACGCAGATGGCGCCGATGATACGGTCCGTGGTCATGTCACCCCCATGGAGACAGGTCCGCCGCGCGAGGCCCGAAGGCCCCGCGCGGCACGCCTGGCCTTACTCGGCCAGAAGGTCTGCGATGGTCGCGTTTTCGCTGGCCAGGAACTCGGCCGCAGCGGCCGGGCCGCGCAGCGCCGGCACCTGGGCCTGGGTCGCCAGACGGGCCGCATAGTCGGGGTCGGCAGCGATCTCGGCCACAACGGCCTCGAAGGCTTCGCTGACCGAGTCATCCACCGTTTCCGGGCCATAGACCGTCATGGTCAGCGGCAGCGAGAAGTCCATGCCGACATCGGCGGTGGTCGGGAATTCGGGGGCTGCGGGATCAGGCTCAGAGCTCATCACGGCCAGCACGGTCATTTGCCCGTCGGCGGAATACTGGATCGCGTTGGCCACGCTCATCGAGATCACGTCGACCTGGCCACCCAGCAGGGCGGTGGTGCGGTCGGCCTCGGTCCCGGCATCGACGATGCGCAGGTTGCCCCCGGTGGCGGCGTTGATCGCCTGCCCCTTGACCTGGGTGGTGCCGCCCAGCTGCGAGCCGACGTTCAGCTCTCCGGGGTGCTCCTTGGCGTAGGCGACGAACTCTTCCATGTTGGAATAGGGCGCATCGGCGCGCACCGCGTAAACCTCGTTCACCGCCGAGGTGGTGGCCAGCGGCGTGAAGCTGTCCCAGGCGAAGGGCGACTGGCCGAAGAGGTTGGCCGTATGCAGCGCGGCGTGGAAGAACAGCAGGACGGAACCGTCATCGGCGCCGCGCACCACGGATTGGGCCGCGATCACGCCGCCGCCGCCGGGCTGGTTCACGATGGCCACGGTCGCATCGGAATGTTTCTCGAAGAACTCGGCGAACAGGCGGGCCCCGGCGTCGGTGCCGCCACCGGGCTTGGCGGGCACGAAGACACGCACGGTATCCACGGGGTAGTCCACCTCGGCCAGGGCCGCAGTGGGGGCCAGCAGGGCGCTGGCGAGCATCAGTTTTGTCAGAAGCTTAGACACGGTTTTCTCCTCCAATAAACCGGGATCGCGCCGCCGTCGGCGGCCGCTTTGCACCGCCGGGCCTCCCCCTGGACGATGACAAATGTTGTAAATATTGATTACTTATATTCCTGCAAGAAGGTCAACAACAAAGGCCGGTCACATCCAAGATTTGCAAACTTTTACATCTTTTCAGGACGCTACGGCGAACCACGCGCCGACACCAACAGAAGCGCCGCAAAAGCGAGATCCGCAAAAAGGGAAGTTAACTATACAATCGCTGCAACCCCACGATTCGCGGAGCAACGATGACTGCCCCCAAGGACCCGCCACTCTCCCCTGCCCCCGCCACGGGACGGACGCCGCGCGATACGGCCTACCAGCGGCTTTACCAGCGGATCACCACCGGGGACTGGCCGGTTGGCGCACGCCTGCCGCCGGAAGCGGAGCTGGCACAGATCCTGGAGGTTCCCCGCTCCGCTCTGCGTCAGGCACTCCTGCGCCTGCGCCTGGACGGGATCGTGGAATCCCGCCAGGGCGCCGGCACGCGGGTCATCAACCCTCCCAGCCCAACAGTGCTCGATCATGTGGAGGCCAGCGCCATCGCCGAAACACTTGCCTGTTACGAATACCGCGCCGGGCTGGAGGGCGAAGCCGCGGCCCTGGCCGCCACACGGGCCACCCCCGCCGACCTTGCGGCGATGGAGGCCGCCTGCGCAGCAGCCGAGAGCGGATTGACCGACCCCTCGGTCGTGGGCCGGGAGGAGGATGCGGCCTTTCACCTGGCCCTCGCCCGGGCCACCGACAACCCCTTCTATCTGCAAGCGATTTCGGCCGTCCTGCCGGCGATCCGCAGCGGCGTGACCATTGCCATCACCCTACCTCACCGCAGCCGGGACGAGCGGCTGCGCACCATGGCCGCCGAACACCGCGCCATCCTGGCGGCAATTGCCGCAGGCGACGCCGACACCGCCCGCGACCTTATGCGCCGCCATATCGAGGACGCCCGGCGGCGCGTCTTCCTGGGGGAGAAGCACAGCCGTGGCGCCCTGCCCGCCACGGATCAGTCCGAAACGTAGCCTGCCCCATGGGCCGCGCGGTCCCACTCGACCAGCGGCGCGCGCAGGCGCTCCAACGCGTCTTCATCCAGCTCGACCCCCAGCCCCGGACCGGTGGGCACGGCGATCTGGTTGTCCTTAATCTGGACCTTTTCCTTCACCACATCCTCGGCATAGAGCAGCGGCCCCACCGGATCGGAGGCGGTGGCGATCTCGGCCATCGAGGCGCCAAGGTGGGCATGGGCGGCGGTGCCGATGCTCAGCTCCTGGGTGGTGCCGATCAGGGTGCGCAGCCCCGCCAGCTCGGCCAGGGCAACCAGTTTCTTGACCTGCAACAGGCCGCCCGAGTTGACCGTCACGTTGAAGATGTCCACCGCATCGGCGCGGATCATCGCCATGGCCTGCGAGGCCGAGGAGCAATGCTCGGAGATATCCGCCTCCACCCGGCGGCGCAGCTCGGCCATACCGGCGAAATCCTCGCGCCAGCTGGGGCTTTCGATCACCTCGAAGCCGAACTGCTTCAACCGGTCATAGGCGCGCAGCGTGTCCTTCCAGTAGTGCCGGGCCTGGAAATCCAGCGCCTTCAGCATCACCCGGTCGCCGAACCGGTCGCGCAGCGCCGCCAGGAAGGCCTCATCCTTCTTGAAGTCCACCCCGACGTAATAACGGAAGCGGGAAATGCCCTGATCCAGAAGCTCTTGAATATACCCGAGGTTCCGCTCGTAATCCGCCTCCGACTTCACCTGGAACAGCGGATAGCAGATGTCGATCCGGTCCCGCACCTGGCCGCCGAGGAAGGTGTGGACGGGGGTATCCAGCGCCTTGCCCATGATGTCGAAGCACGCCATGTCGATGCCCGCGGCGATCTGGGACGCCGGGGTGAAGGGCGGATAGCTGGGCGCCGAGAGGAAGTAGTTATGCAGGAACTTGGCCATCTCGTTGTGCATCGCCTGCACCGCGAAAGGGTCGCGCCCCAGGACAATCTTCTCGATCCCGACCCGCACCGCGTCGACGTCGGGCATGTACATGCGGTAGCAATCCAGGTCCGATATCTCGCCCAGCCCCGTCACCCCCTCGTCCGTATGCATCTGCAAGATCAGGTGAGAGCTGATCGAACCGGTGCGCCGATGGGTCTGGATCGGCACGAGGGAAATTGACGTGATCTTCATGGGGTCCTCCGGGGGTCTCGGGTCACCCGCTCCTCTGCCGGTGACCGCCGCCGGGCACAGCTCGCCCGACCTTGCGGCGCAACCTGTCGGGCGCTGCAAGATATGTCAATTTAATTATCTTATATTTGTCAAATTTGACAGATCGCGCCCGGCGGGGCTCAGCTGTCCTGGTCGATGATCCGGTGCCGCACGCTGACCAGATGATAGCGCATGTAGAGCCGGGCCAGCTCGGCATCGCCGACGCTGATCGCATCGAAGATGTCGCGATGCTCCTGCAAGACCCGACGCTTGCGCGCCTCGGGGCGGACCACCGTGATCGAGGAGGCGATGCGCATCGTGCCCACCATGTCGGGCTTCAGCAGCATCAGCTGCTTTTCGAACAGGTCGTTGTCCGAGGCGCGGGCGATCTCGAGGTGGAAGTCGAAGTCGGCCTCCAGCGAATCCTCGCCGCGCTCCATCGTCTCTTCCATTTTCTGCAACGCCTGCTGAAGGCGCCGCAGCCGGGCCTGGTTGATGCGCAGCGCCGCCAGGCGGGCGGCCTCGGACTCCAGGCACTGACGCACTTCGTAGGCGCGCATGTACTGGGCGATGCGGGCGTCGTCAGTGTAATGCGCCATCTCATGCGGCGGCAGGCGCAGCACGAAGGTGCCAGAGCCGCGCCGGGCGTCGATCAGACCGTCGGTCTGCAAGTGTTGCAGCGCCTCGCGCACCACGGGACGCGAGACATCGTACATGGCCGCCAGCTCCTTTTCCGTCGGCAGCCGCTCTCCCACCGCGTAGCGACCGGTCGAAAGCTGCAACAGGATCTGGGCATAGACCTCATCCGCCAGGCGCCGCTTGCGCAGCGGGGCGACGACGGGATGGGCATCGGCACTGGGGATTTGAGACACGAGGCACTACCACCGGAATTTGTAAATTTGTCCAAAAACATAACTGGCGTCCGGCGACACCGCAACCTGGCCTTTAGGTCTGTGATCGTTGCAGAAGATCGCGCACCGGGGCGATCAACGCCTGCCCCAAAGCCCGCGTATTGGCCGCATCCAGATGCACCCCATCGACCGGGCTGGCTTGCACATATGGCGCCACGTCGAAGAAGCCGCACCCCTGAGCCTTCGCCAGGTCGGCATAGACCTCGGACAGCTTGTGGCTTTCCTCCACACGGCGGCCAGATTGCGGGCCGCTGCCGTCGGCCTTCAGAACGAAATGCGGCGGCGACACGATCAGCACCTTGGGCGCCTGCATACCCCAGGCGTAGGGAAAGCTGCGCACTATCTCGACCAGCCGCCCCATGCCGGCCGCAGCGGCGTGCACCGTGGGACAGATCTGCGCCTTCAGGTCGTTGGCCCCCAGCATGATGATGACCAGGTCCAAAGGCGAATGGCTGGCCAGCATCATCGGCAAAGCCCGCGCACCGTTGCGATCGAATGCCGCCGTCAGGTCATCATGGGCCGTGGTGCGCCCCCCAAGCCCTTCGGGAATGATATGGTAAGCGGCGCCGAGACCTGCCCCCAGAACGGTCGGCCAGCGATCCTCGTAGAGGTGCCGCCCGCCCTCAACAGGGTTGGTGCCCCAGGTCAGGCTGTCTCCGAAGGCAAGGATATTCCGGGTCATCAATTTATTCACCAAATTTACAACTTCGTCTTTACTAGCTCGACTGGTGACCCATTACCAGTCGCCAAACATCGCCCCCGTGAAACGACGCCACTACGGGCATGACCAGGCGCCCAGAGCTGGCGGCGCCCTGCTTCAAAAGCAGGCCATGGCATATTCCAAACTCACGCCGGGTTTCTGGACTTGAAGTCGAGAGTGGCGGGCCTGCCGTCCACCCCGAGATATGTCAGCGCCCAGCGGGCGGCCTGACCGGCACCCCAAGACCAAAGCCGGTCCCGAGCGACGCGTCCTTGCGGTTCCGCGGCCCCTTTACCGTGATCCTGACGATCCAGCGCCGGACGCCGGAAGGATCCACCACCAACACCCTGATGAGCAAAGAAAAGGGCCGCCCAGGGCGACCCGATCAAACACCGCAAATGACGGTGGCGGAGGAGGTGTCCGTATAACCGCCATTCTTCGAGATCCCGCAAAGTTCGTCGATGTTCATTTTTCCTCATATTTTTCATACAACTAAATTCGCACCCGCCCCTTGCAGTTCGTTAGCGTCCGCCCCAAATCAGGTTCAAGTGTGGGAATGAATGTGGGAATGATATGGCTCTTACAGCGCGCAAGGTTGAAACAGCGGCGCCTGGCCGACACGGCGACGGGCGGGGTCTTTATCTCTATGTGAAGCCCTCGGGCGCGCGCTCTTGGGTGCTGCGCTACCAAGTGCATGGACGGCGACGTGACCTTGGGCTTGGCGCCTATCCTGACGTCAGCCTTGCCATGGCCCGTGACCGTGCCGCCGAAGCGCGGAGGCAGATCGCCGAGGGCGAGGATCCTATCGCCAAGAAGAGACAGGCCAAACCCAAGACCTTTAGGGACACCGCCCTGGAGCTGATCGAAAGCAAGCGCCCCGGCTGGAAGAATGCCAAGCACGCGGCACAATGGACCTCGACCCTTGAAACCTACGTCTTCCCCAAGATCGGCGCGGTGCAGGTCGCCAAGATCGAAACCTCTGACGTGATTTCGACCCTGACACCGATCTGGTCCGAGAAGCCCGAGACCGCCAACCGTGTGCGCCAGAGAATCGAAGCCGTGCTCGACTATGCCTCTGCCCTGGGCATCCGCAGCGGCGACAACCCGGCGCGGTGGCGGGGACACCTCGACCACCTCTTGCCGAAACCAAAGAAGGTGCGCGCGGTCAAACACCACCCGGCCCTCCCCCATGCGCAGATCGCCGATTTCATGACCGACCTTGCCAAACGGGAAGGGGTTGCGGCACGGGCGCTTGCCTTTACCATCCTTACGGCGGCCCGCTCTGGTGAAACGCGCGGCATGACCTGGGCCGAGGTGGATTTAGGCGCGCAGGTCTGGACCATTCCGGCAGAACGCATGAAGGCGGCGAAAGAACACCGCGTTCCGCTGAGCGATGCAGCCCTGGCCCTGCTTGGGCGGCACGGCGAAGACCTGCCCGGCGAGGCACTGATCTTTGGCAGCGACACCAAACCCGGAAAGCCGATCTCCGACATGAGCATGGCCGCCGTCCTGCGCCGGATGGGCCGCGAAGGGATCACGGTTCACGGCTTCCGGTCCACCTTCCGGGATTGGGCAGGCGAGACCACCGGGTTTCCGCGCGAGGTAATCGAAGCGGCGCTGGCGCATGGCATCAAGGACAAGGCAGAGGCCGCCTATGCCCGATCTGACCTCTTCGACAAGCGGCGCAAGCTGATGGAAGCCTGGGCCATGCGGGCATCAACGCTAAAGGACGACAGCAAAGTGGTCATCTTCGCGAAAGACACGACCGCAACCTAGGGCGCCTTCCAACGCAGCAGCGTTTCGGCCTGGCTCAGGACCAGGTTGATGGCGGCGGGGGCCAGGTCCGGTGGGTAGCCGTATTTCTTCAGAATGCGTCGGACCAGCACCCGCAGCTTGGCGCGGGCGCTTTCCTTGCGCTGCCAGTCCACGGTGACGTTCTGCTGAAGCTGCTCGACCAGGACATGGGCGATCTTGCGCAACTCTTCATTGCCCAGCACATCCATCGCGCTTTGGTTCTCTGCCAGGGCATCATAGAAGGCCAGCTCTTCTTGGCTTAGCCCCAGATCCTCGCCCCGCTGCGCCGCCGCCTTCATGTCCTGGGCCATGTCGATCAGCTCTTGGATCATCTCCAGGCTGGTGATGGCGTTGGCATGATAGCGGGCAACAGCGGCCTGCAACCGTTCGGAAAAGGCCTTGGCCTCGACCACGTTCTGCTGCTGGCGCGCCTTGATCTCACCCGCCAAAAGCTTCTTCAGGGCCTCCAGCGCCAGGTTCTTCTGTTCCATGGTCTGGATCTCGGCCAGGAACTCTTCGGAGAGAACCGAGATCTCCGGGCTTTTCAGCCCTGCCGCCGCCAAGACGTCAATGATGCTGGCGTCGGAAATAGCCTCCGAGATCAGCTGACCTACCGCGAACTCTTTCTCACGCTGGCTTAGCCCGGACTTGGGCGAGGATTTGGACATGGCCGCCCGCACGGCCTGAAAAAAGCCCACCTCCTCTTTCACCGACTGCGCGTAATCGCTAGCGGCGGCCAGGGCAAAGGCCTTGGACAGGTTGGCGACCAGATCGGCGTAATAGTTCAGCGCTGCCTTCTTGGCCTTTTCTTCGGTCTCCGCATCCGCTCGGGCCTTCTGCCGGGCCAAGGCCCATTCAATCGCCCCGGCCAGTGCCTGCAACCTGTCTTGCGGCGCACCTATGATCCCGCCCTGATAGTCGAAACCCGCAAAGAAGGCCTGGCAGCGTTCGACCAGTTCTTGAAGCGTTGCAACCGCTTCCTCTTCGTCGATGCCGGTCTGATCGCGATCCGTCGCGGTGTAGTTTTGCAACGCCTTCCGCAGGTTCTGGCCGATCCCGATATAATCGACCACCAGACCGCCCGGCTTGTCCTTGAACACGCGGTTCACCCGGGCAATCGCCTGCATCAGGCCATGGCCGCGCATCGGCTTGTCGATATACATCGTGTGCATACTGGGCGCATCGAAGCCGGTCAGCCACATATCCCGCACGATCACCAGCTTCAGTGGGTCGTCTGGATCCCGCGCCCGTTTCGCCAGAAGATCCCGGCGCGCCTTGCTGCCGATATGGGGCTGCCAATCCAGCGGGTCAGAGGCCGAGCCGGTCATCACGACCTTGACCGCCCCCTCTTTGTCATCGTCGGAATGCCAGGCCGGGCGCAGCGCCACGATCCGCTGATAGAGATCAACGCAGATGGCCCGGCTCATGCAGACGACCATGCCCTTTCCCGCCATCGCCTCGACCCGGTCCTCGAAATGGGTGACGATGTCCTGGGCGACCTTGTCCAGCCTCGGGGGCGCACCCACCAGGCGCTCGACACTCGCCCAGCTCGATTTGGCCTTTTCCTGTTCCGCCAGGGTTTCATCGTCGAACAGCGCATCGACCGCCGCGTCTATTTCCGGCAGCTTGTCCTCTTCCAGTTCGACCCGCGCCAGACGGCTTTCATAGTAGATCGGCACGGTGGCCTTGTCCTCGACCGCGCGGCTGATGTCGTAGATATCGACATAATCCCCGAAGACTGCGGGCGTGTTCACATCCGTTGCCTCAATCGGCGTGCCGGTGAAGCCCGCGAAGGACGCATTCGGCAGGGCCTGGCGCAGGAAATGCGCATAGCCATAGCGCCGCAGGCCGGTTGTGCCGTCCAGCTTGGCGTCGAACCCATACTGGCTGCGGTGCGCCTCATCGGCGATGACAATGATGTTGCGCCGGTCCGACAGCATCGGGAAGGCCTCTTCCCCGGCCAGCGGAGAGAACTTTTGCAGGGTCGAGAAGATCACCCCGCCGGATTGCCGGTCCAGCTTTGCCCGCAGATCCTCGCGGTCCTCGATCTGCTCGGGCGTCTGGCGGATCAGGTCGCGGCACAGCGAGAAGGTGCCGTATAGCTGATCGTCCAGGTCGTTGCGGTCCGTCACCACCAGCACCGTGGGGTTTTGCAGCGCGGGCGCGCGCACCAGAAGACCGGCAAAGAAGGCCATCAGGAAACTTTTGCCCGACCCCTGGGTGTGCCAGATCACCCCGACCTTGCGGTCCCCCTCGGCGCTGACCGCCTGAATGGCGCTGTCCAGCGCCTTTCGCGCGCCGTGGAACTGGTGATAGCCCGCGATCACCTTGAAGACGCCATCGCCCCGGTCGCCGAACACCGTAAAATCGCGCAGCAGCTGCAACAGCCGCTCGGGCTGCATCACGCCGCGCAGCAGGGTGTCCATCTCCTTTGGCCCCTCGGGGGTAAAGTCGTCCTTGGCCCCGGTCACCGTGCGCCAGGGCATGAACCGATCCTCCCCCGCGCTCAGCGAGCCCACGCGCGCCAACAGCCCGTCCGAGGTGATCAGCGCCGCATTGGTGCGAAACAGCGAGGGGATCTGCGCCTTGTAGGTCTGAAGCTGGTGGAAGGCGTCGGCAATCGTCGCCGTCTCGCTGGCGGCGTTCTTCAGCTCGATCACCACCAGGGGCAGACCGTTGACGAAGGCGACCACATCGGGACGGCGGTTATGGCCGCTTTCGACCACGGTGAACTGGTTCGTCACCATGAAGTCGTTGTTGGCCGGGGTGGCAAAGTCGATCAGGCGCACCTTGTCGCCCTTGATCGACCCGTCGGCGCGGCGGAATTCCACGTCGATCCCATCGACCAACAGCCGGTGCAGGCGCCGGTTTTCCTCGATCAACGAGGGGGTTTCCGAGATCTGGACCTGCCGCAGCGCCTGTTCCAGCGCCTCTTCGGGGATCTCGGGGTTCAGCCGCCGCGCCGCATCGTGCAGCAGCCCCGCCAGCACCACATCGCCGTTTGACACGCGCCGCCTGTCCGGCCCGTCCGGCGCAATCGCCAGCGGCTCTTCATAGCGCCAGCCCAGCTCTTGCAGGATATGCAGCGCGGCCTGTTCGACGAGGTCTTCGTTAAACATCCCCTACCTCTTCAGCCGGACCAAGAAAGCGAGACGGGTCGAGTTCTTTGACTCTTGGGCGGAAAACGCGATCAAATGCCTCCAGGCTTTCAATCATCCACGCGCGATACTCTGCCCAACGGGCCGCATCATCCAAGGGGCATTCCGTCTTGTAATAGATGATCCGGCAGGCGCGCTTCTCGGGCAAAGGCTTCCAAACCACCGAGAACCCCAATTCCGCTTCGATGTCTTCCCTCGACTGCTCAAGCTCTCGGAAAAAGGCGGCGGCATTTTCGTCACCTAGGTACAGTTCAACGGCGAGACTGTTCTCGCGCGTGTTCAGGATCGCCCCAAGGCGCATCCCCGAGCGTCCAATGGGCAGGTTCGTCCAGTGCTGAGGCCGGGGCTTTTGCGTTCTGATGCGTGGGTTCGACTGAAGGTCGGCGTGCAGCTTTTCCCAGAAGGCCAGTTGCATCTGCTTTGTGTCGGTCAAAGCCTCGGCCTCGATCCTTCGCGTGGCCGCCCCTACGGTCTTTGACCATTCGTTGGGCTTGGAGATAATGTTGAACTTCGGCGCCGCCGGGCTTTGGCCGATCCGCCACAACTCCACCTCCAGCGCGAAGAAACGGAAATCGTCGCCGGTCACCGCGTTAAGCCAGTCCAGCGCGGCGCGGTGTTCCTCGGTGAAGGTTGCCGCCACCCAGACGATGGTCACCGCCTTCAGCCCCGCCGCATAGGTGATAAGCTGCCCCAGGTGCCGATGATCCGTGCGCTCTAGCTGGTTCTCGATCAGAACCCAGCTGTCGTTCCGGATATCCTTGCACAGGATGTCGGCGCGGAACGGCCCGACCTCCTTTTCCTGCGCCTCGACCTCCAACTCCAATCCCAGGGTGTCGGCAAGCAGCGAAATGTTTTCCTCTCGCGCAAGCCAGGGCGTGAAGTCTTGATCTTCGGTCTTCCAGATGTCCCGCAGGTCGATTTTCTCTAGACGGCCAAGGGTCATGACAGGGCCTCCGCATCTTTCAGGCGGATTTCGCCGGACATGAGTTTGGGCAAAAGCAGGTCGCGAAGGGCGGCGAGGGTTTGGTTCTCTTCCTCGCTGGATTTGATCCTGCCGTAGAAAAGCTCTGTGAGCTCTGCAAATGCGGCCATGGTGTCCCGTGGAGCGACCGTAGCCAGGATAGGCTTGAAATTCTTCTTGCTAATCTCTTGGAAGGTCGAGCCATTGGCGTTGGACTCGATCGTCTCCATGTTCGCCTCGCACCATAGTTTGGCAAAGTGCGTCGGGAACCTTTCAGTTGGCCTCAAGACAATAAAGCCTTGGTTCACCGCAACGGGTGCCGAGGCGATGGCGAGATAGCCGATAGGTGCTCGGGACGACATCAACACGCTTCCCGCTGGCGACAATCCGCTACTAACCTTTGCCAGCCCCGCGTCTGAGAGCTTTCGTTCTGTTTCCCTGAGGAAAACCCCCGCAAGCTTAGACAAATCACGTGGGGTCGCCCAAAGATGAGTCCCACCAGCCCAAAACGCCTCTGTCTTGGTACTCGGCGTCCCACCTCCAACTATCTCTGCCAGATCCCCGACTGGCCGCTTACTCCACCCCTCGGGCAAGCCGTCCTCCCCCAGTGTCGCGGGGAACAGCGGGGCGAGGGGGGCGGCTTTGTCGGCGGGGAAGGCCTGGCCCAGGATCGCGGCGGGGTCGGTTGCGCCCGCCATCTGGCGGCGGGTCGGGCCGAAATCGACGAACCAATCCCGAAACAGCGCCCGCGCCATCTCTTCCAGGGTCTCATTCATCCGCCGGTTCAGCTCGATTTTGTCGTCGAGGGCGCCGAGCACCCGGGCAACGCTCTTTTGCGTATCGACGTTGGGTATGCGCACCTGCGCTTCGTGCAAATGATTACGATTAACTCCGGGCACCGCAGCCTTATCCGAATAGGCCATGAAATCGACACCACGAAGAAAATAGGAAATGAACCTGGGATCATTCCCCTTAAAATCGCGAACATAGAGCGTGGTATTCAAGGGCCAAAAATCTTCAGACACGTAGAAGACCTGCCCAATTGTTCCGTAGCGCCCCGTCACAACACCGGGTGCGGCTACTTTAGGCTGATTGTGCCGTCCAGTCGGCCCAGATGACGAGATAATCGGCGTTGCCCCAGCGACCCGTTTTGAAGTGGGCAAATCATATCCCCGCTTCAATTCTATGACGTCACCGAGACGCTTTTCGCTCCAAACCTCAGGCATCGCTACTCACCTGAGCCAAGCTTTGCCGGATCGTCTGGCCAAGCTTTTCAGAAGCCGACATCTGATCGAATAGCTTAGCTTGCAGCGCCGCGAACCTCTCCTCAAACGGCACCCCGTCGCCCTCCTCCTCGGCGGCGCCCACATAGCGCCCCGGGGTCAGCACGTGGTCGAACTTGCGGATGGTCTCCAGCCCCTCGGATTTGCAGAACCCCGGCACATCGGCGTAGGCGTCCCAGCCCTGCGCCTCCAGCGTCTCGGGCCGGGCGCGCCAGCGGCGGTAGGTGCCCGCGATCTTCTCGATATCCTCGGCGGAAAACTCGCGCCGCACCCGGTCCACCATGTGGCCCAGGTTGCGGGCATCCAGGAACAGCACCTCGCCGCGCCGGTCGCGCAGCCCGTTGGCGGATTTGTCGCGGCTGAGGATCCACAGGCAGACGGGGATCTGGGTCGAGTAGAACAGCTGCCCCGGCAGGGCGACCATGCAATCGACGCGGTCTTCCTCGATCAGGCGCTTGCGGATCTCGCCCTCGCCGCTGGTCTGCGACGACATCGAGCCATTGGCCAGCACAACCCCCGCATGGCCGCGCGGCGCCAGGTGGTGGATGATATGCTGGATCCAGGCGAAGTTGGCGTTGCCCTTGGGCGGAATGCCATATTGCCAGCGCTCATCCTCGGTCAGGCGGTCGCCGCCCCAGTCCGAGATGTTGAAGGGCGGGTTGGCCAGGATGTAATCGGCCTTCAGCCCCGGGTGCGCGTCCTTGTGGAAACTGCCCGCGCTGTCCCAGGCGATATCGGCGTCGATGCCATGGACCGCCAGGTTCATCTTTGCCAGGCGCCAGGTGGTATGGTTGATCTCTTGCCCGTAGACCGCCAGGTTCAACGGGTTGCCGCCGTGTTCAGCGATGAACTTCTCGGATTGAATGAACATGCCGCCCGAGCCGCAGCAGGGGTCATAGACCCGGCCCTGGTAGGGCTCCAGCATCTCGACCAGGGTCCGCACGACAGACCGGGGGGTGAAGAACTCGCCGCCGCGTTTGCCCTCGGCGCTGGCAAAGCCCGAGATGAAGTATTCATAGACCCGGCCCAGCAGATCGCGCGCCCGGTCGGCGCTGTCATGCAGCTTGATGTTCGAGAAGAGGTCGACCAGCTCGCCCAGCATGGTCTTGTCCAGGGTGGGCCGCGCGTAGGTCTTGGGCAGGACGCCCTTCAGGCTTTCGTTCGTCGGCTGCGCCTCGATGGCTTCCATCGCATCGTCGATGATCTTGCCGATATTCTCGGACCGGGCGTTTTGCTGGACAAAGGACCAGCGGGCGGTCTCGGGCACCCAGAAGACGTTCTCGGCCAGGTATTCCTCGGGGTCCTCGGGGTCGGCCAGGTCGTCTTGCGACAGTTCCTCATGTTTGGCCTGAAACGCCTCGGAGATGTATTTCAGAAAGATCAACCCCAGCGCGACGTGCTTGTATTCCGAGGGCTCCAACCCTCCGCGCATCTTGTCGGCGGCTTTGAAAAGATCGGCGGCAAAGTCGAGATCTGCTTTTCGGGTGTCTTGGGCCATTCAATCGGAACTTTCAAAAACCTGTATTCCGTTAACCAGTAGCAGAGCCATTCCGCGCTTCACAATGGGCGCCATTCGATGGTCGCGGCATCCTGCGAACGCAAATAGCTTGCACCATACGCCCGCGAACCCCATAATTTGTGCACCCCGAATCCAGAGGCGCAACATATGGCATCATTCAAAGGCTTCATTCGCAGATCCCCGCCCCCACGGCTGAGGGCCTATTTCGCCGCGCAGGGTGTTGATGCCCCCGCAGATTTCGATTGGACCAGCGAGGGGCGCGGGACGGCTTTGGCACGATCCGTCGAGGCGTTGCTCTCGGAGCTGCCGGACGCGCAGCAAGACGCGCTGACATCGGAATTGGAGCTTCTGAGCGAATTGGCCGACGACACCGGGATGACCGGCGCAGAGCAGGTGTGCGCCGGGTCGGGGATTTCGCTTGAGGGGTTCGACGGCATCGAAGACGTCCTGCTGATGCTGGCCACCCAGCACCCCGACATGATCAACAAGGTGCAGGTGCAGATGTCCCTGCTGCAACGGACCGGCGGCAGACAATGGGCGCGCTATCAGTTCCCGAAAGACGGCAAGCCATGGGCTCTCGACGACGCAGGCGCGCGCGCAAGCTTCCTCGAAGACGCGGTCGAGATCCTCAACCTGCCAGCGCATCGCAAACGAGAAGCTGATTGGTATCACTCGGTCCGTATGGATCCGCTGAGCGGCCAGGAAAGCCAACTGACCCAGGCCACGATCTACATCGAAGAGCGCGCCCGAAGCGAACTTGCCTTCAAAGATGACACCCTCGAACGGCAAACCGTGCAAAAGGTTCTTGAGATCGGCATCGCCTGTGACCCCAGTCAGAAGAGCGTCGAAATCTACGCGAAGGGGGGCCGCAAAGCCCGCCAAAGGTATATTCAGTCATTCGCAGAGCATTTCGCCCAGCATTCCGAGACCCCAGTTCAGGTGCCCCGCCGCGATGTTCAGCTCGACGTGCTGCGCGATAACCCGACATTTGAAACTGCCCCCGCAGACGGGATCCAACGGGTCGAGGTTTCCTCGCTGTCCTTCCGGTCATCCGACGGTGGTTTCGCCAGGGTCGAAAAGCGGGGTGAGAACGAAACCCTCTATGCCTTCCTAGACCGCCGTTTCGGCCCCGCCTCTCCGCTGCGCGCCAGCGGCTGGTCGATCCTGTCCGCAACGCTGCGCATCCATCTTGCGCCGAAGGACGGCAAGAGAGGGCGCATATTGACCGTCACGCTAAGCGCCCCCAATACAACAAGCGTTCCGAACAAGACCGAGGCCGAACGACAGTTTGTGCATGGGCTTCTGGAACGCTGGCAACTGCTTGCACCCCCGCCCAACGACGATGACTTGTTCGAGGTGGTCGAGTGAACGCCGCGTCCCGGCTTTGCGAGATCATCGCACAAGGCGGCAAAGTATCCTCTGGCTTCTATGACGGCGACCGAAGCTTCGCCGCGCTTGTGCAACATGGCTTCTTGCGAAAAGCGGGCGTGCTTGACGCGGTGGTGTGCGACGAATGCAGCGAGGCGCACTCTGCCCCTGTCGTTTATGAGCAGCTCGACCATGGGTATTATTGCCCCGAACTGGGGCTGGTAAAGCTCGCCCCCGAGCAGGTGATTGCATACCGCCCCGACCTTCCGTTTCTGATCGGCAAGTTGGCCGATCTTCTCGACTGTGAGCAGCGTAAGGCAACCCCACTTCAAGACCAGACCTGGCGTATCGGGGCCTTCACGGCAGCGCACGATAAGATCATGCTTTACTTCCATCCGCGCTTGCAGACCGAGGAAGATGCACGCCAGCTGCAAGATACACTAAGCCGCCATGCCCGGTCACGTTGGCGGTTGATCCTGACCTGTCAGGGCGCTTGGCCAATGGCAGACATCGTGACGGCCCACCTCGATCAAGTCGTCGATCTGGACCCAACGACCGGCGCGCTGCGCCTTCTAGAAGACCCCGGAACTCTGGCTGGAGCGCCCAGAGCAAGCACTGTCGGGCGACCAGATCAGCATGGTCATCTGATCAAGCCCCTGATCGAGGATCGCATTTCGACAGGCGCAGCCGCCACAGCGATCAAGGCCGAAGCACGCGCGGTTAAAGCCATTTTCGAAGCCGCCTATCCGGGCAAGCCCCTTCCCTCCGATTCCACCTTGCAGCGATACGTTAGAGCCGCCCGCAAGGGTTCATAAGGGGTTCAAAACCGCGCACCTATTTTGAACCCCTCCGCGTCCCGCATCGTCCGCCTGTACCCAAGCAAAGGAGTATGGGCCATGACGGACGCCACCGATATTCTGAACCAAATCCCCCAAGTTCTCGCTGTGTCGCCAAACGAAGCGGCGCGCCTGTGCAGCATCGGGCGTACGACGCTCTACGCCGCGCTGTCTTCGGGCGACTTGAAAAGCGTCAAGATCGGGACACGCCGCCTGATCACGCTCGATGCTTTGCGCGCCTGGCTGAAGCGAAACGAAACCCAGGGCAGCGAGTGAGACGCAGATGCCGAAGCAAGCGCGCCTGAGCGGGATCAAGTCGTTCCGCTGCTACACATTCGAGGAAGCGGCAGAGGTGACAGGCGTCAGCGACCGAACGATCCGCAACTGGGCATCGGCCGGGCTACGCATCATGGACGACACGCGGCCCAAGCTTATCCGAGGCGACGACTTGCGCCGGTACATCAAAGCGCAACGCAGAAAGCGGTCGGTGAAAACACAGATCGACACCTTCTATTGCTTTCGTTGCAAAGCAGAGCGGCACGCAGCAGAGGGGCTCGCCGACTGTGACATGACCGGGGAACGGGCGAGGCTGACGGCTCTTTGCGGGGCCTGCGGAACGATCATGTCCAAGCCTATCTCCGCATCCCGTGTTTCGGAGCTTTCCCGCATCCTCGACCTCAAAATCATGCGGCACTAGCGAACATTAAGGTGGTGGGCAGAGGCCCCCGTGATTTTCCACTTCGCGCCCACCCCAAACATCCGCCGAATTCCCCCCTCATGAATGCCTGAAAGGAGGCCTAGATGAGCAAGCAACCAAATGAAGCAAACGAACGCCTCAAGCGCAAATTCCTAGAATACCGGAAGTATGCGCGCCAGCTTTCGGAGAAGTCCCTCGACAAGGAATTGGCCGCCCTTGAGCGTTTCGATGTCTGGAACGGACGGACGCATTTTGCCAAGTTTCACATCGACTGGGCGATGGGATTCCGCGACCACCTAGAGCGCACAAAGACGGCGAAGGGCAAGCCGCTAGGCAAGTCCACCGCCCGAGCGATCATGGCGACCATGCGCGAGTTCACGCTTTGGCTGTCCCAGCAGGATGGCTTCCGCAGTCGTGTCCGGGCCTCCGATTCAGAGTATTTCAGCCTGTCCCGTCGAGACGAAGCCGAGGCCCGCGCCGCCCCCGCACGCCCCGCGCCCAGCGAGAAACAGGCGCAGAAAGCCCTTGAACTGATGCCCTCTGGCACCCCTCGCGAAATGAGGGACAAGGCGATTTTCGGCTTACTCTGCCTGACCGGGGTCCGTGTCGGCGCGCTGATCACCTTGCGCCTGAAGCATGTCGATCTGGATGACAAATCCGTCGCGCAGAACCCGCGCGAGGTGGCAACCAAATTCGGCAAGAACTTCGACACCTTCTTCGCCAAAGGCTTCCCCGAGGCCGAAGCTGCCCTGCGCGCCTGGATCACCTATCTGGAGAACGAGGCGCTCTACGGCCCCGACGATCCGCTCTTTCCTGCAACGGCTATCACGCCCAACGCCAACATGGGCTTCGCCGCCGAGGGTTTCACACGGCGCCACTGGAGCAGCACCGAGCCGGTCCGCAAGATCGTCAACACGGCCTTTGTCGCCGCGAAGCTCCAGCCTTTCGGGCCACATGCCTTTCGACACATGCTGGCGCGTCGGGTTTCGTCAAGAAATGCCACCGTCGCCGAACTTGTCGCCACGTCCCAGAACCTCGGTCACGACGATGTGCTGACCACGTTGCGCAGCTATGGTCAGATCGACCGCGCCCGGCTGCGCACATTGATCACCGGCGAGTCAGAGGATGACAGGGTTCTGGACGACTGAAGCGAGGCTGCAAAGCGCCGCAAGGTGTGGGAATGAACGTGGGAACCATCCCCGCATTAGCCCGAAATTCACCCTAAAATCAATTGGTTAAACAAGATTAGTGGCGGAGGAGGTGGGATTCGAACCCACGGTACGCTTTCACGCACGCCGGTTTTCAAGACCGGTGCATTCGACCACTCTGCCACTCCTCCGGTCCGCAGCGGGTTAGCTGCCCGCGAATGATTCTGGAAGCGCGCATTCCCGCCGTTCAACGGCTGAAATGGCGGGCCAGACCCTGGTCGGGCTTTCCTTGTGCGGGGCTTCGGGTTACTTTCCCGCAAAACAGACCGGCGGCCCGATCCCCCGGCAGAGCGCAGTTGAAGAGCATTGCCGCCCGACGCGGCAGGGCGGCCCCGCCGCCGAGGCAGAGAGCAGACATGATGGTTCAGCCCCCCCGGATGGCACGGCCCCGCCCGTTTCCGATGAAATCCGCCGTCGCGGCCCTGGCGCTGCTGGCGCTTGGCGCCTGCCAGGAAGGCGGCCAGCTGCAGCTGTTCCAGGCCTCGCAGGACACGGCCGAGGCCAGCGCGGGGGGCGGCCGCTCGACCAAGCTGATCGAACGCGACATCGAGGCGCCGGATGTCTTCCAGGTGACCGAGGCGGGCCTGTGGGACGGGCGCCCCTCGCTGGGTGGGGTCTGGGTGGCCCATCCCGACGTGGCCGAGCCCGAACGGGTGCTGATCCGCAATACCAGCAATGACAATTTCGTCATCGGCGCGCTGTTTAGGCGCGAGACGATGGGCCCGGGGCCGCGGCTTCAGGTCTCGTCTGATGCCGCCGCCGCGCTGGACATGCTGGCAGGCGCGCCCGAACAGCTGAACGTCACCGCCCTGCGTCGCGAAACCGTCGACCCCGCCCCCGCGGCGCCCGAGCCGCTGCCCGCGACCGCCGCCGCCGTGCCCGCTGCCGCCCCGGTCGAGGCCACACCACTTGAGGCCTCGTTGGCCACCGACACCGCCGCCTCGCTGGAGGCGACCGCAGGTGCGGACGCCGCCCCCGCCGCCGAAACCCAGACCCAACCGCGTGAGCGGGGTGGGCTTTTCGGCCTGTTCCGCAAGGATCGCGGCAGCCGCAGCGCCGATGCAAGCGCAGGGGCCAGCACCGCCGGCCCGCTGGGCAGCGCCGCCCCGGCCGAGGTCACCGCCACGCCGCTGGACGGCCCCGCGCCTGCCGCACCGGCCCCCGCGCCCGTCGCCGCCGCCGCGGTCTCGACCCTCGACAAACCCTATATCCAGCTCGGGATCTTCAGCGTTCAGAAGAACGCCGAGGACACCGCCACCGCCATGCGCCAGCGCGCCCTGGATGTCAGCGTTCTGACCCAGCAAAGCGCGGGCAAGACGTTCTACCGTGTGATCGCCGGTCCCGCCATGTCGGCCGAGGAACGCGCAACCATGCTTCAGATCGTCAAGGGGGCTGGCTTTACCGACGCCTATCCGGTTACCAACTGATCCGCCCCGTGGTAGAACGGGCGCGCCCCGGGGCGCCGCCCAGCGTTCCCCGGGCCCGGCTCTGACCATCCGCGAAGCAGAAGGAACCGCCCATGTCCCACCGCCGCCGTCCGTTGCGCGCCCTCGCCACGGTCCTTAGCGCCGCCCTGCTCGGCCTGGCCGCCCTGCCGGCCCAGGCCTTCGACACCCGCGCCCGCGCGGCCTTTGTCGTGGACATCACCACCGACACGGTGCTGCTGGCCAAGGAGGCCGACACGCCGCTGCCGCCCGCCTCGATGTCGAAGCTGATGACGCTTTACGTGGCCTTCGAGGCGATCCGCGACGGCCGCCTGCGCCTGGACGAGGAACTGCCCGTCTCGCAACACGCGATGAACTACGGCGGCTCGACCATGTTCCTGGACACCACCGACCGGGTGAAGGTCTCGGACCTGATCCAGGGGATCATCGTGCTGTCGGGCAATGACGCCTGTGCCGTGATCGCCGAAGCCCTGTCGCCCGATGGCACCGAAGCGGGCTTTGCCAGCTACATGACCCAGCGGGCGCATCAGCTGGGCATGACCAATTCGACCTTCGCCAACTCGAACGGCTGGCCCGATCCGATGCAGCGCATGTCGATGCGCGACCTGGCCCTGCTGGCGCGCCACATCATCGAGGACTTCCCCGAGTTCTACGAATACTTCAGCGAGCGCGAGTTCACCTTCGACGGCCGCGCCCCGCAGAACATCCACAACCGCAACCCGCTGCTGTCGATGGGCATCGGCGCCGACGGTCTGAAGACCGGCCATACCGAGGAAGCGGGCTATGGCCTGGTCGGCTCGGCCAAGGATGCCGTGTCGGGCCGCCGCGTGGTCTTCGTCTATGCCGGGCTCGACAGCACCCAGGCACGCTCGGAGGAGGGTCGGTCGATCGTCAACTGGGCCTTCCGCCAGTTCACCGAAAGCACCCTGCTGGACGCCGGAGAGATCCTGCCGGTGCGCCTGCCGGTGCATGAGGGCGCAGCCCCCGACGTGGGCCTGACCGTGGCCGAGGACGTGCGCACCCTGGTGCCCGTGCTGACCGGCGATGGCGTGGCCTCGGAAATCGTGGCGCGCGGGCCGGTTATGGCGCCGGTCGCCGCAGGCCAGGAGCTGGGCGAGATCATCATCCGCCCCGAGGGCCTGCCCGAGAAGCGCATCCCCCTGATCGCCGCCGAGGCGGTGCCCCATGGCGGCTTTACCTCGAAACTGCAAAGCGCCGCGCGCTATCTGCTGCGGCGGCTGAACGAAGGCCCCGCCGAGACCGCCGCCGCCCCGGCTGCCGCCACGCCGGAGGCCAGCTCTTGACCGAGAACGGGGGGCTTTTCCTCTCTTTCGAAGGGATCGACGGGTCGGGCAAATCCACCCAGGCCCGCGCCCTTGCCACGGCTCTGCAACAGCAGGGCCGTGAAGTCGTTCTGACCCGCGAACCCGGCGGCTCGCCCGGGGCGGAAGAGATCCGCGCCCTGGTGCTGAACGGCGACCCCGACCGCTGGTCCGCCGAGACCGAGATCCTGCTGTTCACCGCCGCCCGCCGCGACCACCTGGAACGTACCATCCTGCCCGCCCTGGCCCGCGGCGCCGTGGTGATCTGCGACCGCTTCGCCGACAGCACCCGGATGTATCAGGGCCTGTCGCGCGGCGACCTGCGCGACACGGTCGACCAGCTGCACGCGCTGATGATCGGGCGCGAACCGGACATCACCCTCTTGATCGACATGGACCCCGAGGCGGGCCTGTCCCGCGCCCTGTCGCGCCCCGGGGCCGAGGAACGGTTCGAGACCTTCGGCCTGGAACTGCAAAAGGCCATGCGCCAGGGCTACCTCGATCTGGCCGCCACCTATGCCGAGCGGTTCCGCATCGTCGATGGCGCAGGCGACGTGGACAGCGTCTTTGCCCGGCTGCGCGCCGCCCTGCCCGAGCTCTTCGAGGCCCCGGCATGAGCGACGAGGGCGCCCCCGAGCCGGACCGCGTCGAAGGCGCACCGCATCCGCGCGACACGCCGCGCCTTTTCGGCCAGGGGGCCGCAGAGGCCGAGTTCCTCGACGCCTTCCATTCGGGCCGCTTGCACCACGGCTGGATGATCACCGGCCCGCGCGGGTCGGGCAAGGCGACCCTGGCCTGGGCCATCGCGCGCTTTCTGCTGGCCACGCCGGACCCTGCGGCAGAGGACGGCGGCATGTTCGGCGAGGCCCTGGCGCCCGCCCCCGCCGACAGCCTGGCGATCCCGCCCGACCACCCGGTGGCGCGCCGCATGGCCGCCGGGGCGGAACCCGGGCTTTTCGTGCTGCGCCGGGGCGTGAACGAAAAGACCGGGCGGCTGAAGGCCCAGATCACCGTCGACGAGGCGCGACGGTTGAAGAACTTCTTCTCGCTCTCCTCTGCCGATGGTGGCCGCCGGGTGGTCATCGTCGATGCCACGGACGAGCTGAACACCTCGGCCGCCAACGCCATCCTCAAGTTGCTGGAAGAGCCGCCCGCGCGCACCACGCTTTTGCTGGTCACGCATCAGCCTTCGGGCCTGCTGCCCACCATCCGCTCGCGCTGCCGGGTGCTGCGCCTGCGGCCCCTGGACGAGGCCGCCATGCAGGCCGCGCTGGATCAGGCCGGGATCGAGACCCAGGCGCCGGAACGGCTGGCCGCCCTGGCCGAGGGGTCGGTGGGCGCCGCCGTGCAGCTGGCCAACCTCGACGGGCTGAAGCTTTATGCCGAATGGGTGGCCATCCTCGACAGCCTGCCGCGTCTGGATCGCGCCCGCGCCCAGGCCCTGGCCGATGCCGCCGCCGCCCGCGGCCAAGAGGAACGCCGCGCCCTGCTGCTGGCCCTGCTGGATCAGGCGCTGGCGCGGCTGGCCCTGACCGGCGCGCGCGGCAGGCCGCCCCAGCCCGAGGCCGCCCCCGGCGAGGCCCAGGCCTTTGCGCGGCTGGCCCCCGATGCCCATGCGGCGCGCCTTTGGGCGTCAGAGGCGCAAGAGATCGGCGCCCGCCTGCGCCACGGCACGGCGGTCAACCTTGACCCTTCGGCGCTCATCCTAGATACGGTCTTCAGGCTTCAGAAAGCCGCCGCCGGGGGCTAGGCCGCCCGGCCCGCCGTCCCGGCACATCCCATCCCGCCCGCAAGACCCATCAGGACAGACATGACCGACGCCGCCCAGATCACCGACAGCCATTGCCACCTCGACTTTCCCGATTTCGACGGCGCGCTGGATGAGGTGATCGAGCGCGCCCATGCGGCGGGCGTGACCCGGATGGTGTCGATCTGCACCAAACCCGGCGGCATCGACAAGGTGCGCGCCATCGCCGAGACCTATCCGTCGGTCTTCTGGGCCTATGGTCTGCACCCCATGTCGGTGGCGGACGAGGCCCCGGTGACCTTCGAGCAGCTGGTCGAGGTGGCCAAGCATCCGAAACTGGTCGCCATCGGCGAGACGGGCCTCGATTACCACTACACCGCCGACAGCGCCCAGGCGCAGCAGGTCAGCCTGCGGGTGCATTGCGCCGCCGCCGCCGCAACCGGCCTGCCGCTGGTCATCCATGCCCGCGACGCGGATGAGGACATGGCGCGGATCCTCGAAGAAGAGCACCGCAACGCCCCCTATTCCTGCGTTATGCATTGCTTCTCGTCCGGCCCCGAGCTTGGGCGCCGCGCGTTGGATCTGGGGTTCTACCTGTCGATGTCGGGCGTCACGACCTTCAAGAAAAGCCAGGAGCTGCGCGATTTCTTCGCCCAGGTGCCGCGCGACCGGGTGCTGGTGGAGACCGACAGCCCCTATCTGGCCCCACCGCCGCATCGCGGCAAGCGGAACGAGCCCGCCTTTACCGCCCTGACCGCCCAGGTCGGCGCCGAGGTCTTCGGCATGGACTATGCCGCCTTCGCCGCCCAGACCCAGGCGAATTTCGACCGGCTTTTCACCAAGGTTTCGGCCTGGAAGAAGGACGCCGCCTGATGGCTCAGCTGCGCTTCACCATCCTCGGCTGCGGCTCGTCCGGCGGTGTGCCGCGCCTCGGCGGCCTTTGGGGCGATTGCGACCCCACGAACCCCAAGAATGCGCGCCGCCGCTGCTCCCTCCTGGTCGAGCAGATCCGTGACGAGGGCACCACCCGGGTGCTGATCGACACCTCGCCCGACATGCGCCAGCAACTGCTGGACGCAGGGATCGGAGAGCTGGACGCGGTGGTCTTCACCCATGCCCATGCGGACCATGTGCATGGCATCGACGACCTGCGCCAGGTGGTCTTCAACATGCGCCGCCGCCTGCCCGTCTGGGCCGATGGCGACACCCAGGATGCGCTGCTCAGCCGCTTCGGCTATGTCTTCGTGCAGCCCGAAGGTTCGCCCTATCCGCCGATCCTGGAATTGAACACCATCAAGGGCGCCGTCACCATCGACGGCGCGGGCGGGCCGGTGACGCTGATGCCCTTCCGGGTCAATCACGGCTCGATCGACGCCCTGGGGTTCCGGGTGCGCGACGTGGCCTATCTGCCCGATGTGGCCCAGATGTCCGACGAGGCCTGGGAGGCCTGCGCCGGGCTGAAATGCTGGATCCTGGACACCCTGCGCCGCGATCCGCATCCCACCCATTCGCACCTGGAACAATCCCTGGCCTGGATCGAACGGGCCGCGCCGGACCGCGCGGTGCTGACCAATATGCACATCGACCTCGACTACGAGACGCTGGAGGCCGAGACGGCGGATCACATCACCCCGGCCTTCGACGGGATGCAGATCACCTATGACCTGTGACGCGCGGATGACGCCCGCGCCCCGGGCCCTGGCATGAGCGCGCTTCTCAACATCATCCTGCCGGTCTTCCTGGTGCTGGGCGCGGGCTATGTGACCACCCGGACCGGGCTGCTGAAGCTGTCGGTGGCCGAGGGGCTGATGTCCTACACCCAGAACGCGGCCTTTCCCTGCCTGCTGTTCCTGGCGGTCAGCAGTTTCGACCTGGGCGAACAGTTCCACGCGCCGCTGCTGCTCAGCTTCTACGCCGGGGCCACCGCCTGTTTCTTCCTCGGCCTTTTCGGCGCCCGCGCCATCGGCCGCTCGCCCGAGGATGCGGTGGTCATCGGGTTCTGCTGCCTCTTCTCCAACTCGATGATGCTGGGCGTGCCGATCACCGAACGGGCCTTCGGCCTGGACGCGCTGGATGCGAACTTTGCCATCATCTCGATCCACGCCCCCTTCTGCTACACCCTGGGCATCGCCGCGATGGAGCTGACCCGGGCGGGCGGCCAGGGCCTGGCCCTTGGCGCGCTGGTGCGGCGAATCCTGCGGCAGATCTTCACCAACCCGCTGGTGATCGCGCTGATGTGCGGCTTCGCGGTGAACCTCAGCGGGCTGACGGTGCCCGGGCCGCTGACCGATGCGATGCAGATCATCGCCCGCTCGGCCCTGCCGGCGGCGCTGTTCGCCGTGGGCGGCGTGCTGGTGCAATACAAGATCGAGGGCGACTGGCGGCTGATCGGCATGATCTGCGTGCTGGCCCTTCTGGTGCATCCGGCGATCACCTGGGGGCTGGGCCGCGCCTTCGCCCTGCCCGAAGCGGCCTTCCGCTCGGCGGTGCTGACCGCCTGCGTGGCGCCGGGCGTGAACACCTATGTCTTCGCCAACCTCTATGACCGGGCCAAGCGCTCGGCGGCCTCGGCCCTGCTGATCGCCACCGGGGTCTGCCTGTTCACTTCGTGGTTCTGGCTGTCCCTGCTGCCCTGACGGGACCTCTGCCAACTGCTACGCACGCGGGGCGAAGCCCTTGAAATCCTTGCGCGGGGCCGGGTGACAGGCTACCCCTTTCGGCATTGGCCGCCCCCGCGCGCAGGAGATCCCTCATGGACATCACCGTGACCTACCAGCGCGGCCCCACCGACCCCGGCGCAGGCCCGGTCAAGATCGGCTGGCTTCTGGGCAAGACCGACGCGCCGGTGATCTACGAACCGCCCCGCCGGGTGCATTCCCGCGACGCCCGGCGCGACCACGCCAAATCCGCCTCGCGCTGCCCCGCCGTGGTGGGTCTGGAAAGCCGCTATTTCGAGGTGCTCTGCCCCTTCGATCTGAACATCGGCTTTGCCCGCGACAAGGACGGCAAACCGGCGCTGCGCAACCTCTCGGGCGAGAAATCGGCGGTGCGCGGGTCGACCCTGGGCAAGCGGCTGTCGCTGGTCAGCGAGGGCGAATGGCGCTTTCCCGACCGGCCCATCCTCCAGCTGAAGCTGCCCTATTACTTCATCACCGACGAGCCGGTCTACATGACCCAGCTTGAAGCCTACATGTACTACCGCAAGACGCCCCTGCCGGGGACGATCTTTGGCGGGCGCTTCCCGATCAACCTGTGGCCACGACCGCTGATGTGGGCCTTCGAATGGCATGACACGACGCAGCCCATCGTCATCCGCCGGGGCGAGCCGCTGTTCTACGTGCAGTTCGAGGCCGACGGGCCGGACCGCACGGTGCAGATGGTCGAGGCCGAGCTGACGCCCGAGCTGCAAACCTACATGGATCACATCGGCGGCGCGGTGAACTACGTCAACCAGACCTTCTCGCTGTTCGAGGCCGCCGAACGGGTACGCCCCGAGCGCCTGCTGAAGGTAAAGGAAAAATGAGCGGCGCCGCCCCGGCGCCCGGATCCGCCCCCGGCCCCCAGGCGCGCCAGGTCGATCTGGCCAAGCTGCTAGGCGAGGCGCAGGGGGATTTCACCTCGGGCAATATCTCGCGCTGTTGGGACCGGATCGCGCCGCTGCTGCCCCTGGCAGAGGCCAACCGCATCCCCTCGCCCCGGCTGGAGTCCCTGCGCTATCTGCAACTGGGCTGCGCCCTTTACGGCGTGGGCGATCTGGAGGCCGCGCGACAGTTGAATCGCGCCCTGCCCACGCGCCTTTTCACGCCGATGCGCTATCGGCTGTCGCTGCGGCTGCGCGACCCGGGTCAGGCCAAGCGGCTGCGTCGCGATCCGGCCAACGGCGCGCGCGAGCTGGCCGATTTCCGCACCTCTGCCGGGCTGCACGAGATCTGGGCGCATCGCTACAGGCTGGGCTTTCCCCTTTATGCGGCGCGCTGGCAGGCGATCAACTTTCCTCGTGTCCTGCCCCAGGGGGTGACCCATGTCCCCCTGCCCGAGGATCCGGCCCGCGACGAAGGGATGATCGTGCTGGAACAGGGTCTGGGCGACGTGCTGTTCCACCTGGCCCATATCAAGGCCGAGGGCGCCCATGAGGCCGCCACCTTCATTGGCCTGGCCAAATATGGCCCGCTGATCCGGCGCTATTTCCCCCAGGCCCGCTACGTGCCCGCCGCCCGCGTGGCCGAAGAGCTGGGACAGCCGCGCGCCCATCTGGCCGCCGATTTCGTCGGCCGGGGCTATCGCCGCCTGGGCCATATCGCGCCCGGGATCACCCTGGACCAGCCCACGCGCCACCCCTTCGACCCGCCGGTCTTCGGCCTGTGCTGGCGGGGTGGCTCGGGGCAGAACCGGCGCGAGGAACGGCATATCCCGCTGCGCTTCCTGCTCGACATGCTGCCGCTGAACGCGCGCTTTCTGGCGCTGCAATTCGACCTGACCGATGAGGAACGCGCGATCCTCACCGCCGATCCGCGCTGCCATGTGCCGCTGGCCGACATCACCACCAACCCGGCCGAGACCATCGACATGATCCGCCCCCTGGCGGGAGTGATCTCGGTCGACAGTGCCAACTGGCACATGGCGGGGTTCTCGGGCGTGCCTCTGCTGGCGGTCATGAACCACTCGGCGCATTGGTTCTGGGGCCCGGGCGCCGATGCCCAGAGCGCCTTTGCCAGCGCCACCACCCTGCGCAAGGAAGACCTGTCGGCCCGCGCCCTGGCGGCCTGGATCGAAACCGCGCGCCGGGACTGGGGCCAGCGCCCTGTCGCCGCCCTGCCCGCGATCCACCGCGCCCCGCCCGCCGGTCTGCCCGCGGCGCTGCGCCCGGTCTTCATCACCGGGCTGCCGCGCTCTGGCACCTCGCTGGTGACCCGCATCCTGCAAGGGCAGGGCCTGTGGCTAGGCGAGACGATCGCAGGCAATGCCGACAATCCCGAAGGCTACGGCGAGAACCGCCGGATCCGCGAAAAGCACCTGAAGCCGCTGCTGGCCGCCCTTGGCGCCGATCCGCGCGGCGTGGCGCCCCTGCCCCGGACCGAGGCCCTGCCGCCCTGCCCCGGGCTGACCCGCCGCCTGCTGCGCGCGATCCGCGCCGAAGGCTACAACGGCAAGATCCCCTGGGGCTACAAGGATCCCAAGCTCGCCCTGCTCTGGCCGCTTTTCGCCCGTGCTTTCCCCGGCGCCACCTGGGTGGTCGTCCAGCGCGACCGCCCGGCGGTGCTGGCCTCGCTGGCGCGGGCCAGCTTCATGCGCCAGCATTCGACCTCGGCGGAGTTCTGGAAACCCTTTGCCGCCTGCTACGACGACCGGCTGGCCGCGCTGCGCGACAGCGGGGTGACGGTGCATGTGGTGCAGGCCGAGGGGATCATGGGCGGCGATGTCGCCCCCCTGGCGCCGGTCTGCGCGGCGGCGGGCCTGCCCTTCGACGAAGGCCGCGCCCGGGCGGCGCTGCAACGCAAGGAGGCGGCGCCCCCGGCCTGAGCCCCGCGGCATCAGGGCGGCGTGGTCAGGACAGCGACGTCAGGACAGGGCCAGCCCGAAGGCATTGCCCGAGCCGCGCCCCAGGGCGGGCAGCAGATCGGCGGTGGCCGCCATCATCGAACGCAGCAGGCGGCTTTCATAGCCCGACAGGCCCACCCGGTCGCCCCGCGCCATCTTCAGGCTCAGCTCGGCACGGCGCGCCGCATCGGGGGCCAGGGGCCGGGCCAGCATGGCCTCGTCCAGGGCACAGATGGTCAGCGGCTCGGCACATTCCAGCCCCAGGTCGCCCTCGTCCAGCACCTGATAGCCGTCCATCTGCAGCAGCACGTATTCCGTCTGCGGGCGCGGGCTGCGGATGATGCGTTCACCATCCAGCAGGTGACGTGCCGCCACCACCGCCTCGTCGCGGCCAAACAGCATCCGCACCGCGCTGTCCTTCAGCACCAGGTGCTGTGACGGCGAGACGAGGACCGGATGGCGATTGCCCAGGGCGCCGGGGCGGATCAGGATCGGCGCGAACCGGCCGCCCGCGCGGACGGTGCGGCGCCCGGTCCAGGTCACCTCGCAGGGGCCGTTGTCGAGGGTCATCACCTTGTCGCCGGGGCGCAGTTCCTCGATCCGGCGCAGCCCGCCGGGGGTGCGCAGCCGCGTGCCTGCGATGAAAGAGGTGACATGATCGACCGAGAACATCCGCAGCTTGCCGTCGCGGCGCAGGGTGCCGATGCGGCGCCCGCTGAACGGGCCTTCGCTGTCGCTGAGCGGTCCCGAAGGGCCAAAGGCCAGGCGCCGGTCCAGCCCGCCGCCATCGCCCCCGCCCTGGTAATAGCGCAGAGGCTTCTTGATATAGTCCCAGGAGGCCGGAGCCGCCCCGTATCCCGCCTGACCCTCATGGGCCGAGCCGAGACAGCGCTGCGGGCCTCGTGCGAGGCGTTCGTTCCAGTTCATGACCCTGTTCTACCCTTTTGTGGCATTTTGCCTTTTTGTTGTGGTCCCGGCTTGCGCCGGCCCGGTTGCGCAACAAGACCATCGGTCGATGGCCAAATTGGGAGTCGCGCGAGGTGAGTAAAAGTCGCAATTGCGGCGAAAAATCGACAACGGCGCCACAGCACCCGGTCAGATGCGGATCAGACGGTCAAAAATTCATCGGCGCGTGCGAATGGCGCGCGCGACCCGCTCTTGCCCGGCGGCGCGGCGCCCCTTAGGGAGGAAGGCAAGCAAGAGGAGAGCGCGCCATGGCAGCCAAGATCCAGGTCATCAACGGCCCCAACCTGAACCTGCTGGGCAAGCGCCAGCCCGAGATCTACGGGCATGAGACGCTGGACGACGTGGCCGCCGACTGCACCGCGCTGGCCGCCGATCTGGGGCTGGAGCTGGACTTCTACCAGTCCAACCACGAGGGCGGCATCATCGACTGCATCCATGCGGCGCGCGGCACCTGCGCGGGCATCGTGATCAACCCCGGCGCCTATACCCATACCTCGGTCGCCATCCTGGATGCGCTGAACGCCTTCGAGGGCGTGGTCATCGAATGCCATATCTCCAACGTGCACAAGCGCGAGAGCTTCCGGCATCATTCCTATGTCTCGCTGCGCGCCGACGGGGTGATCGCCGGTTTCGGCACCGAAGGCTATCAGCTGGCCCTGCGCCGCATGGCCACCCTGGTGGGCGCCTGATCCACCGCTGATCCCCGGCCCGTCCGTCGCCCGCCTGCCAGGGCAGGAGGAGGGCCCGGGCCCAGACCCCACGCCATGGCCCGGCTCACAGCCCCGAGCGGAACACCCGGGTGGAAGAGAACATCGCCTCCAGCTCGTCCAGCCGTTCGCGGCTTTCGTCCCAGCGTTTGGCCTGCACCTCGGCGATCAGCGCCTCGACCACGGTCATGATGGCCACGGTGCTGTCCCAGTTCGAGGGCGCCTCCACCTCCAGGTGGAAGACATGGCGCGCCACGCGGCACACGGGCGAGCCCCATTGGTCGGTGAAGAGCACGATCGTCGCGCCCCGTTCGGCGGCCAGTTCGGCCAGGCGCAGCAGGTCCTTTTCGTAGCGGCGGATGTCGAACAGCACCAGGACCGAGGCCGGGCCCATGTCCAGCAGGTAATGCGGCCAGACGTTGGGCGCCTGGTCCAGCAGGGTGACGCCGGTGCGGATGATCTGCATATGGTTGTGGAAATAGGCCGCCGTGGCGCCAGTGATCCGCCCGCCCAGGAAATAGGCCGGGCGCGCCGTATCCGCCAGCAGGGCCGCCACCGCGTCGAAGGTATCCGTATCCACCCGGTCCAGCGACCGGGTCAGGTTGCCGATCACCGCATCGGCGAAGCGGTGCAGCACATGGCCGTCGCCGCCGCGCGCATCGCGTTTCAGCGCCGGGGCCTTGATCCGGTCGGCCACCTCGTCGCGCAGGGCATTCTGCATCTCGGGGAAGCCTTCGAAGCCCAGTTTGCGCGCCATGCGGATCACCGTGGGGGTCGAGACACAGGCCAGATCGGCCAGCTTGGTGACCGATTGCATCCCGGCCATGGGGTAGTCCTTCAGGATCACCTCGCCGACGCGTTTCTCGGCGGCGGTCAGGCGGGTGTCTTCGGCCTCGATCCGGGCGCGCACGGCCCCGGCGGGGTCTGCGCCGCGCCGGCCATCCGCCGGGCCCTGCCCCGCTGCCTCTGCCTCTGCACCGCCCCGTGCCTTCGCCACTGCCGCGCCTTCCGCTGTAACAATATCTACAAAGTAGAGATGCCCTGTAGTCATGTCTACAGAAATGAATTGACACCCGGGCCCGGGGCCGGTTTCTCTGCGCCCATGGTGGGCAATGACTCTCAGATTCTGGCACCCGGCGAGCGACCCGCCGCCGAGGTGATCCATCCCGGCGGCACCGGACCGGTGGTCCTGTGCTGTGAACACGCCAGCGCGGCCATTCCCGCCGCCCTCGACGGGCTGGGCCTGGCCGAGGCCGACCGCCTCAGCCATGCGGTCTGGGATCCGGGCGCCCTGGCCCTGGCGCAGGCGATTTCCGAACGTATGGGCGCGCCCCTGGTGGCCAGCCGCGTGTCGCGCCTGGTCTATGACTGCAACCGCCCGCCCAGTTCTCCGGGCGCCATGCCGGAACGGTCCGAGGTGGTCGAGGTGCCGGGCAATCAGGGCCTGAACGACGAACAGCGCGCCGCCCGGGTGCGCGAGGTCTACCGCCCCTTCCAGGCCGCCCTGTCGGCTGTGCTGGACCGCCACGGCGGCGCCCTGGTGACGGTGCATTCCTTCACGCCCCTTTGGCACGGCCAGCCGCGCCCGACCGAGATCGGCCTGCTGCACGACAGCGACAACCGCCTGGCCCTGGCGATGATGGACAACTGGTCCGGCCCGCTGAAGGCCGAGCTGAACGCCCCCTATTCCGCCACCGACGGCGTCACCCACACCCTGGCCGAACACGCCCTGCCGCGCGGCCGTCTGAACGTGATGATCGAGGTGCGCAACGACCTGCTGGCCGATGCCGAAAAGGTCGCCCTGGCCGCCGAACAGCTGTGCGGCGCGCTGAGCCTGTCGTTGGCCGCCCTGGCGACCGAGGGCGAAGAGATCTGCGACCGCGGCCCCGCCATCCTGCCCACGGGGGAGGGCGCATGAGGGTGATGCGCGGCTATATCCGCTGGATCGACGGGATGAACTGGTGGATCGGCCGGGTCACCATGTTCGGTCTTTTCATCCTGATGGGCATCCTGCTGTGGTCCTCGATCTCGAAGACCTTTTTCCTGCCCTCGATGTGGACGCTGGAAATGGCGCAGTTCGCCATGGTGGCCTATTACATCCTGGGCGGGCCCTATTCGATCCAGCTTGGCTCGAACGTCCGCATGGACCTGATCTATGCCGAGCTGAACGACCGCAAGAAGGCCTGGCTGGATGCCTTCACCGTCTTCTTCCTGCTCTTCTACCTGGGCGTGATGATCTATGGCGGCCTGGCCTCTCTGGCCTATTCCCTGGGCAATTTCATGGATCCGCCGCTGACCTGGTTCGGCGGGCTGATCGGCGCCTTCTTCACCGGCGGCATCGCGGGCGCCTCCGAACATATCGGCTATCTGGAGCAGTCGCCCACCTCGTGGAAGCCGGTCATGTGGCCGATCAAGTTGATTACCTGCATCGGGCTGTTCCTGATGCTGCTTCAGGTCCTGTCGGAGTTCTTCAAGGACATCCTGCGCCTGCGCGGGGAGGAATACTGAGATGTCCTATGAACTGATCGCCCTGCTGATGTTCAGCACCATGATGCTGATGCTGCTGACCGGCCAGCGGGTCTTCGGCGCCATCGGCTTTGTCGCCGTGGTGGCAGCGCTGCTGCTCTGGGGGGACCGGGGCGGCTATGATCTGGGCTATGGCGCCCTGATGAAGCTGATGAAATGGTATCCCATGCTGACGCTCCCCATGTTCGTCTTCATGGGCTACGTGCTGTCGGAATCGAAGATCGCCGACGACCTGTACCGCATGTTCCACGTCTGGATGGGCGGGGTGAAGGGCGGGCTGGCCATCGGCACCATCGGACTGATGGTGCTGGTCTCGGCGATGAACGGCCTGAGCGTGGCGGGGATGGCCATCGGCTCGACCATCGCGCTGCCCGAGCTGCTGAAACGCGGCTATGACAAGAAGATGGTCACCGGCGTGATCCAGGCGGGCAGTTCGCTTGGTATCCTGGTGCCGCCCTCGGTGGTGCTGGTGCTTTACGCCATGATCGCGCGGCAGCCCGTGGGCCAGCTGTGGCTGGCGGGCATCCTGCCGGGTCTGATGATGGCCGCGCTGTTCATCCTTTACATCGTCATCCGCTGCCGCGCGAACCCGGACCTGGGCCCTGCCCTGTCGGCGGAAGAACGGGCCGAGGTGACCTGGGCCGAGAAGCTGCGCCTGCTGCGCGCGGGCCTGCTGCCCGTGGGCATCTTCGCGGTGATGATGATCCCCTTCGTCAAGGGCTGGACCTCGTTGGTCGAGGCCTCGGCCATCGGCGCCATCGCGGCCTTCCTGGCCGCCGTGCTGAAGGGCCGGATGTCCTGGAAGGTCTTCGAGACCGCCACCCGCAACACCCTGGGCATCTCCTGCATGTTCATGTGGATCATCCTGGCGGCCCTGGCCTTCGGTGCGGTATTCGACGGGTTGGGCGCGGTGAAGGCGATCAGCTTCCTCTTCACCGAACAGCTGGGCCTGAGCCCCTGGATGATCTTGATCCTGATGCAGCTGAGCTTCTTGGTGATGGGCAGCTTCCTGGATGACACGGCGATGCTGGTCATCGTCGCCCCTCTTTACGTGCCGCTGGTCGGCGAGCTGGGCTTTGACCTGGTGTGGTACGGTGTCCTTTACACCATCACCTGCCAGATCGCCTACATGACCCCGCCCTTCGGCTATAACCTGTTCCTGATGCGCGCCATGGCTCCGCCCGAGATCACGCTGAAGGACATCTATGGCTCTATCGCGCCCTTCGTCACGGTGATGGTGATCGCCCTGGCCATCGTCATGGCCTTCCCCTCGATCGCCACCTGGCTGCCGAACTATGTCTACCAATAACCACCAGACCCCGCGGGCAAGCGGGGCACCCGTCCAACCTCAAAGGGAGTACCCGAAAATGACCAACAGACGTTCCTTCCTGCGCGGCGCCGCAATGGCCGCCCCCGCAGCCCTGGCCGCGCCCTCTGTCCTGCGTGCCCAGGAAGCCATCAAGTGGCGCTTCCAGACCTATGCCGGTTCGGCGCTGGGTCAGGAAGTGACCAAGCCCGCCATCGACGCGATCAACGCCGCCGCCCAGGGCGAGCTTGAGATCGAGCTGTATTACGCCGACCAGATCGTGCCCACGGGCGAGCTGTTCCAGGCGCTGCAACGCGGCACCATCGACGGCGTGCATTCGGACGACGACTCCATGGCGTCCCCGACCCCGCTGCGTCAGTTCGGCGGGTATTTCCCGCTGGCCACCAAGCACGCGCTGGACGTGCCGGTGCTGTTCCAGCAGTACGGCCTGGCCCAGATCTGGGAAGAGGAATACGCCAAGGTCGGCGTGAAGTGGCTGTCGGCCGCGGGTCAGGACCCGTGTAACTTCAACACCAAGAAAGAGGTCACCTCGCTGGCCGACCTGGAAGGGCTGCGCCTTTACACCTTCCCGACCGCAGGTGAGTTCCTGAGCCAATTCGGCGTCGTGCCGATGAACATCCCCTACGAGGATGCGCAGGTCGCCGTGCAGACCGGCGAGCTGGACGGCATGGCCTGGTCGGGCATCACGGAAGACTACACCGTGGGCTGGGCCGATGTGACCGACTACTTCCTGACCAACAACATCTCGGGCGCCTGGATCGGGTCGTTCTTCGTCAACCAGAAACGCTGGGCCGACCTGCCCGAGCACCTGAAGCAGATCGTCAGCTCGGCCATCGAGGCCAGCCACACCTACCGCAACCAGTGGTACTGGGGCGGCGAGGCGCGTCTGCGCGCCCAGGGCGACAAGCTGCAACTGCGCTCGATCCCGCAGGAAGAGTGGAAAGTGGTGGAAGACGCCGCCGTCACCTTCTGGGACGAGATGGCCGAGCAGGGCGAAGTGGCCGCCAAGCTGGTGCAGATCTTCCGCGACTACAAGGACGTGACCTCGAAAGCGGGCCCGCCCTACACCTTCGGCTGATCGCCGCACCGAAACGAGACAACGGGGCGGCCCTGTCTGGGCCGCCCTCCGCAGGTTAGGAGGAATGAGAGATGGCAGCACTGACGTTCGACAAACTGAAGGAACAGGTGGCCGCGGGCGAGATCGACACGGTCCTGGCCTGTATCGTGGACATGCAGGGCCGCCTGATGGGCAAACGCTTTCACGCGGCGCATTTCGTCGACAGCGCCTGGGAAGAAAGCCATTGCTGCAACTACCTGCTGGCCACCGACCTGGAGATGTACACGGTCGAGGGCTACGCCGCGACCAGCTGGGCCGGCGGCTATGGCGACTACGTGATGAAGCCGGACCTGTCGACGCTGCGCCCCGCCCCATGGCTGGAGGGCACGGCGATCGTGCTGTGCGACGTGCTGGATCACCACCACCACAAGCCGGTGCCGCACAGCCCGCGCGCCATGCTGCAAGGGCAGATCGCCCGGCTGGAGGCCATGGGCCTGTCCGCCAAGATGGCCACCGAGCTGGAATTCTTCCTGTTCGAGAAGAGCTTTGACGAGATCCGCAAGTCGGGCTTCAAGGATCTGGACACCCTGACCCCCTATAACGAGGATTACGCGCTGCAACTGTCGCTGCGCGACGAGGTCGTGTTGCGCCCGGTGCGCAACGCCCTTTACGCCATGGGCATCCCGGTGGAATGCACCAAGGGCGAGGCCGAGACCGGCCAGGAAGAGCTGAACATCAAGTACGACGCGGCGCTGCTGGCGGCCGACTACCACGTGCTGGGCAAGCATGTGGTCAAGGACGTCGCCCTGATGAAGGGCCATGCGGCCAGCTTCATCCCCAAGTGGCACCGCGACAAGGTCGGCAGTTCCGCCCACGTCCACCAGTCGCTGTGGAAAGACGGCGACAGTGCCTTCTATGATCCCGCCGACAGCCTGGGCATGTCGAACCTGATGAAAAGCTATTGCGCGGGCCTGATCAAATATGCGCCCGAGTATACCTTCTTCCTGGCCCAGAACATCAACAGCTACAAACGCTTCCAGGCGGGCAGCTTTGCCCCCACCAAGGCCGTCTGGTCGGTGGACAACCGCACCGCAGGCTTCCGCCTGTGCGGCGCGGGCACCAAGGCGGTGCGGATGGAATGCCGCATTCCCGGCTCGGACGTGAACCCCTATCTGGCGATGGCGGTGCAGCTGGCCGCCGGGATCAAGGGCATCGAAGAGGGGCTGGAACTGGCCCCGCCCGCCACGGGCGATGTCTATGAACAGGGCAAGGTCGTCGAGATCCCCTCGACCCTGCGCGCGGCGCGCGAGACCCTGGCAAATTCGGCCCTCCTGCGCGAGGCCTTCGGCGACGGGGTGGTCGATCACTACGTCCATGCCGCCGACTGGGAGCAGGAAGCCTTCGACGCGGTCGTCACCGACTGGGAAATTCAACGCGGATTCGAAAGAGCGTAAAGATGAGCAAAGTTGATCTGATCTCTCCTGTCGACGGGTCGGTGTACCTGTCGCGCGAGTACCTGAGCGAGGCGGCCGCCCGTGCCGCCGTCGAGGCGGCCCGTGCGGCGCAGCCCGCCTGGGCTGCCCGCCCCCTGGCCGAACGGATCGAGCTGGTGATGAAGGCCGTGGCCATCATCGGGGAACAGACCGACCGCATGGCGCAGGAACTGGCCCATCAGATGGGCCGCCCCGTGCGTTTCGGCGGCGAGTTCGGCGGCTTCAACGAGCGCGCCAGCTACATGGCCGAGATCGCCGAGGACGCCCTGGCGCCGCTGGTGATCGAGGAAAGCGACGCCTTCACCCGCAAGATCACCCGCGAACCCCACGGCGTGGTCTATGTGATCGCGCCCTGGAACTATCCCTACATGACCGCGATCAACACCGTGGCCCCCGCCCTGATCGCGGGCAATACCGTGGTACTGAAACACGCCGGTCAGACCCTGAAGGTGGGCGATCACCTGGCCGAGGCGCTGCACGCCGCGGGCGTGCCCGAGGACGTCTTCCAGAACGTCGTGCTGAGCCATGACGTCAGCTCGGCCCTGCTGGCCGACCGCGCCTTCGACTTCATCAACTTCACCGGTTCGGTCGCGGGCGGCCGCGCGGTGGAACGCGACGCGGCGGGCACCTTCGTGCCGGTGGCGACGGAACTGGGCGGCAAGGATCCGGGCTATGTCCGCGCCGATGCCGACCTCGACGCGGCTGTCGACGGCCTGATGGATGGCGCCATGTTCAACTCGGGCCAGTGCTGCTGCGGGATCGAACGGATCTACGTGCACGAAAGCCTCTATGACGCCTTTGTCGAAAAGGCCGTGGCCTGGGTCCAGGGCCAGACCCTGGGCAACCCGCTGGAGCAGGAAACGACCGTGGGCCCGATGGCCAACGCCCGTTTCGCCGCCACCGTGCGCGCCCAGATCGCCGATGCCGTCGCCGCAGGCGCCACGGCCCTGATCGAACCGATGGCCGCCGATGACGGCGCCGCCTACCTGACGCCGCAGATCCTGACCGGCGTGACCCACGACATGGAAGTCATGCGCGAGGAAAGCTTCGGCCCCGTGGTCGGCATCATGCCGGTCAAGGACGACGAAGAGGCCATCGCCCTGATGAACGATTGCCAATACGGGCTGACGGCGGCGGTCTTCACCAAGGACGTCGAGGCGATGAACGCCATCGCGCCCCGTCTGGAGACCGGCACGGTCTTCATGAACCGTTGCGATTACCTCGACCCGGCGCTGTGCTGGACGGGGTGCAAGAACACCGGCCACGGCGCGGGCCTGTCGATCCTGGGCTACCAGGCGCTGACCCGTCCCAAGTCGCACCATTACCGCAAAGCCTGAGGAACCCTGCCATGACCCTCACCGCAAACTGGTCCTACCCGACCGCAATCCGCTTCGGCGCCGGGCGTATCGCAGAGATCGCCGAGGCCTGCGCTGCGGCCAATATCCGCAAGCCCCTGCTGGTCACCGACCGGGGCCTGGCCGAGATGGAGATCACCCAGAAGACCCTCGACCTGATGGTCGCGGGCGGTCTGGGCCGCGCCATGTTCTCTGGCGTGGATGCCAACCCGACCGAAAAGAACCTGGAAGAAGGCCTGAAAGTTTATCGCGAGGGCGGCCATGACGGCGTGATCGCCTTCGGCGGCGGCTCTGGCCTGGACCTGGCCAAGATGGTGGCCTTCATGGCCGGCCAGACCCGCCCGGTCTGGGACTTCGAGGATATCGGCGACTGGTGGACCCGCGCCGACCCGGCGGGCATCGCGCCCATCGTGGCCGTGCCCACCACCGCGGGCACCGGCTCGGAAGTGGGGCGCGCCAGCGTCATCACCAACTCCGAAACCCATGTGAAGAAGATCATCTTCCACCCCAAGGTCCTGCCCTCGGTCGTCATCTGCGACCCCGAGCTGACCGTCGGGATGCCGAAGTTCATCACGGCAGGCACCGGCCTGGACGCCTTCGCCCATTGCGTCGAGGCCTTCAGCAGCCCGCACTACCACCCGATGTCCCAGGGCATCGCGCTGGAAGGGATGCGGCTGGTCGTCGACTATCTGCCCCGCGCCTATGAGGACGGCACCGATATCGAGGCGCGCGCGCAGATGATGTCGGCCGCCATGATGGGCGCCACGGCCTTCCAGAAGGGCCTGGGCGCGATCCACGCGATCAGCCACCCCGTGGGCGCGATCTTCAACACCCACCACGGCACCACCAATGCCGTCTGTATGCCCGCCGTTCTGCAACTGAACGCCGACAAGATCCGCACCCGCTTTGACGAGGCGGCGCCCTATCTGGGCATCGACGGCGGTTTCGACGGTTTCTGCGACTATGTGCAGGGGCTGAACGACCGACTTGGCATCCCGCGCAAGCTGTCGGCGCTTGGCGTGGACGCGGCGCGGATCGACGACATCGTCGCCATGGCGCTTGAAGATCCGTCCTGCGGCGGCAACCCGGTGCAGCTGACGGCGGAAAACCTCAAGCCCGTGGTCGAGGCCTGCATCTAAGGCCTGTCCGGGGCGCCCCGCGCGCGCCCCGGACCCCATCGGCCAGGTTTGGCCGGTCGAACGCCCGCCCTCGGCGGGCGTTTGCCATTTCGGGCAAAGTGATTACCTGTGAAGGGACACCACTACCGGAACAGTCCCATGAAACGTCTGAAGCTTCTCGCCCTCGGTGCGCTGCTGGCCCTGGCCAGCGCCTGCACCGTGATCTCGCCCAATGTCGAAGCCTATTCCACCCTGACCGCCGACAGCCCGCCCCGCCCGGTGCAGATCACCGCCGCCGACTGGATGGACGGCCGCAGCCTGGCCTTCCAGCAGCGCGCCTCGGAACTGGCGGGCCTGCTGGCCGCCAAGGGCTACACCCCCGGCGATGGCCGCGCGCCCCTGGTCGCCACCTATTCCTTTGAAACCCACGAGCCGGTGATGCGCGTCACCACCCGCCGCGAGCCGGTTTTCGAAAGCCATTTCACCGAAGGCCGCGACGGCAAGATTTCTAGCGAGCGGCGCCTGTCGGGCTATCGCACGGTGGAAAGCGAAACCGTGGTCTTCCCGCGCATCGTGCGCCTGGACGTGGTCGAACGGGCCACGGGCCAGAAGGTCTATGAAGGCACGGCCCATAGCGAAAGCGCCTGCAAGAACAGCGCCAACGTGATCCGCCTGCTGACCGAGGCCCTGGCCAAGGACTTTCCCGCCGCCCGCGAAGGCAGCGTGACGGTCAGCAACGACACCGCCTGCTAGGTCGCCCACCTGCCCCAACACCAAAAAGGCCCGCCAAACCGGCGGGCCTTTCTGCATCTGTGCCCCGCCCGGGGCGAGGCCCTGCGGGCCGGATCACGCGTCCGAGGATTTCCCGGCGGCTTCCAGCGCGTCCAGGCGGGCCTTCAGCACGGCGTTCTCTTCGCGCGCCTTCTGGGCCATGGTGCGCACGGCGTCGAACTCCTCACGGGTGACGAAATCGCGGTCGGCCAGCCAGCGGTCGACCATCGAGTTGAAGGCGGTTTCGGCCTCTTCCTTGGCGCCCTGGGCCACACCCATGGCATTGGTCATCAGCTGCGACATATCGTCGAAGAACTTGTTGCGGGTCTGCATGGGGGTCTCTCGCATCTGCGTGTTACGTTTCCCTGCAATATGGGCCGCAACGCGTCCGGTCTCAACCCATGCCAGCCCAGGAACGGCCCCGCCCCGGCCCGGTCACGCCAGTTTCAGCAACCCCCGCCGGGGCCTGCTTGACAGTCAAAGCCGGGGCCGGGCAGATAGCGGGAATGCGCGCCATGATCCCCTTCCCCGACCTGTCCCCCGAGATCGTCTCTATCACCCTGTTCGGCACCGAATTTGCCCTGCGCTGGTATGCCATGGCCTATCTGGTGGGGATCGGCATCGGCTATGCCCTGTGCCGCGCCGCCCTGGGCCGCGACCGGCTGTGGCCCGCGATGCAGGCGCCGATGCGCAAGGAGCAGCTGGACGACCTGCTGACCTGGATGATCCTTGGCATCATCCTGGGCGGGCGCCTTGGCTTCGTGCTGTTCTACGAGCCCGCCTACTACCTGGCCCACCCGATGGAGATCCTGCGCATCTGGCAGGGCGGCATGGCCTTTCACGGCGGCTTTCTGGGGGTCTGTGTGGCCACGCTGATCTTCTGCCGCCGCAATGCCATCCCGCTGGGGTCGACCGCCGACATGCTGGCCCTGGCCGCACCCCCGGGGCTGATGCTGGGCCGGATCGCCAATTTCATCAATGCCGAGCTTTGGGGCCGCCCGACCGAGGCGCCTTGGGGCGTGGCCTTCCCCGGCCCGGCGGCGCAGAACTGCCCAGGCGTCGAGGGGCTTTGCGCCCGCCATCCCTCGCAGCTTTACGAGGCCGGGCTGGAGGGGCTGGTGCTGGGCCTGCTGCTGATCGCCCTGGCCTTCGGCACCCGCACCCTGCGCGCACCCTGGCGGCTGACCGGCGTCTTCCTGACCGGCTATGGCCTGGCGCGTTTCACGGTCGAGTTCTACCGCCTGGCCGATGCGCAGTTCATCACGCCGGACAACCCCCATGGCCACGTCCTGCGCCTGACCGAGACCCTGGGGCTGACCATGGGCCAGCTGCTGTCGCTGCCGATGGTGGTCATCGGCCTGTCGGTGATCGCGCTGTCCTTCCGCAAGCGGCCGCTGGACCCATGACCCCCCTGTCGCCGCTGACCGAGATCCTGCGCGCCCGTATCGCCCATGACGGGCCCCTGCCCCTGGACGCCTACATGCAGGCCTGCCTGCTGGACCCGGCGCATGGCTATTACACCACCCAGACCAGCATCGGGGCGGCGGGGGATTTCACCACGGCCCCCGAAATCAGCCAGATGTTCGGCGAGATGCTGGGCCTGGCTCTGGCGCAATGCTGGCTGGACCAGGGGCGCCCCGCCGCCTTCCTGCTGGCGGAACTGGGCCCCGGGCGCGGCACGTTGATGGCCGACATCCTGCGTGCCACCCGCGCCGTGCCGGGCTTTCACGCCGCCGCCCAGATCCTGCTGATCGAGGCCTCGCCCCGCCTGCGCGAGGCGCAGCGCGCCCAGCTGGCGGGCCATGCACCCCGCTGGGCCGAGGATCTGTCGGACCTGCCCCCCCTGCCCCTGTTCGCCGTGGCGAACGAGTTCTTCGACGCCCTGCCGATCCGCCAGTTCCGCCGCGCGGAGGGCGAGACCTGGCAGGAACGGGTGGTCACGGCAACCGAGGACGGCGGCCTGGCGCCCGACTGGGCCGCGCCGCATCCGCTGGCCGCGCTGGACTACCGGCTGGGCGATACCACGCCGGGCGACGTGGTCGAGCTGTCCCCCGAGGCGCAGGGCTGGGCGGCGGCGCTTGGCCAGCAGATCACCCGCCAGGGGGGGGCGGCGCTGATCCTCGATTACGGCGATGCGCGGTCCTTCGGGGATACCTTCCAGGCGCTGCGACACCATGGGTTCGCCGATCCCTTCGCCGCGCCGGGCCAGGCCGACCTGACGGCCCATGTGGACTTTGGCGAGCTGGCCCGCGCCGCCCTGCCCGCCGCCACCACCCGGCTGGAGACCCAGGGCGTCTTTCTGGAACGGCTGGGCATCACCGCCCGCGCCCAGGCCCTGGCCAAGGGGCTGAGCGGCGCTGCGCTTGACGCCCATGTGGCCGCACATCGCCGCTTGACCCACCCCGAGGAAATGGGGACGCTCTTCAAGATTCTGGCGCTGACGCCCCCGGGCCAGCGCCCGCCGCCGGGGCTGGAACCCGGCCTGCGCCCCTGATCCCCGACCGCGCCCGGCCCATCGCCGGACGCCGCCCCAACCCCAAGATCAAAAGCCCGTCTCATGACCCTGGAAATCATCACCTCCCCGATCCTGCGGCCCGTCCGGCACGGGTTCTTCACCCGCCGGGGCGGCGCCTCTTCGGGGATCTTCTCGGGGCTGAACTGCGGCACCGGATCCTCTGACCAGGCCGAGATCGTGGCGATCAACCGCGCCCGGGTGGCCGCCGCGATGGAGGTGACCCCGGCCGAGCTGGCCATGGCGCGGCAGGTGCATTCGGCCCGCGCGGTCACCGTGACCGAGGCGCCGCAGCCCGAACCCGAGGCCGACGCGCTGGTCACCGCCACGCCGGGCGTGGCCCTGGCGGTGCTGACCGCCGATTGCCAGCCGGTGCTGCTGGCCGATGCCGAGGCCGGGGTGATCGGCGCGGCCCATGCGGGCTGGCGCGGGGCGCTGGATGGCGTGCTGGATGCCACGGTCGAGGCCATGGTCGAACTGGGCGCCACCCGCGAGGGCATCCGCGCCGCCATCGGCCCGACGATCAGCCAGCGCGCCTATGAGGTCGGCCCCGAGTTCCTGGACGATTTCCTGATCGAGGATCCCGACAACAGCCGCTTCTTCGCCGGCGGCGCGGGCGACCGGATGCAGTTCGACCTGCCCGCCTATGGGCTGCACCGGCTGCGCAGCGCCGGGGTGGGCGAGGCGGAATGGACCCGCCATTGCACCTATTCCGATCCCGAACGCTTCTTTTCCTATCGCCGCGCCACCCATGCGGGCGAGGTGGATTACGGGCGGCTGATCTCGGTGATCTGCCTCTGATCGCGGGGCAGGCCCGCCCCTGGGCCGCCTTCCGCCGATCGGGACAATTTCCACGAAATGGTCACAATTCACCCCATGCTGGCCGCATTGTCAGGCGATGGTTAACCAAAGCCCAAGTCAGCCGGTGCCATTGGCGGCGCGGCGACCTGCCAGGAAAGGGGACCGCGATGCGTGCACAGCCCAAGCGTTGGATGAAATCGGTGATCGAGACCGCCCGCAAGGCCGAGGTCTCGCTGCCCTATGCCCGCGACGCCCGCGCGCCCCGCGCCGAAGACCAGCGCGCCCAGGCCGCCAAGACTGCCAAGGCCCGCAGCGCCGCCTGATCGCCTCCCCTGCCGTTCCCTGCCCCCTTTGAGGAGGGAGACCGCCAGGGAACCGACGAAGCCCCGCCGCAGCGGGGCTTTTTCATCTCTGTCTCAGCTCTGGGAGATGTCGCCCTCAGGCGTCGCGGCTCAGCCGCTCTTCCAGCACCTCGAAGGGCACGCCGGGTTCATCTTTGGCGCCGCGGATGACCAGCGAGGTCTTCACGCTGGCCACGTTCTCGGCCGCCGTCAGCTGCCCGGTCAGGAAGCTTTGGAAGGTCGACAGATCGGGGGCGACGCATTTCAGGATGAAATCCACCTCGCCGTTCAGCATGTGGCATTCGCGGACCAGCGGCCAGTCGCGGCAGCGCTCTTCGAAGGCGACCAGATCGGTCTCGGCCTGGCTTTGCAGCCCGACCATGGCAAAGACCTGCACCTCGAAGCCCAGCTCGCGGCTGTCGACCTCGGCGTGATAGCCGCGTATATAGCCCTGCTCTTCCAGCGTCCGCACCCGGCGCAGGCAGGGCGGCGCGGATATGCCCACCCGTTTGGCCAGCTCGACATTGGTCATGCGACCATCGGCCTGCAATTCGGCCAGGATTTTCCTGTCGATCGGATCCAGTCTGGTTCCAGGCATCATATTCTCCCGAAATTTGCGATTCTTATAACACCCCCAGAGGCGCGCGCAATAAAGTTTCACAACCGCGCAACAATAGGTCGCAACCACTGACGAACCTGGCGCTTTCCCGGGCGGCGTCCCGCGCCGCGCCTTGCTTGCAAGGGTCGCGGCGCGGACTTAGATAGGCACAAGCTTTCTTTCAAAGGGGACACCCGACGATGTCCGAGACGCGCAAGACCAAGGTTCTGATCATCGGCTCCGGCCCGGCGGGTTACACCGCCGGTGTCTATGCCAGCCGCGCCATGCTGGAACCCATCCTGGTGCAGGGGATCGAACCCGGCGGCCAGCTGACCACCACCACCGAGGTGGAGAACTGGCCCGGCCATACCGAGATCCAGGGCCCCGACCTGATGGTCAACATGGAGGCCCACGCCCGCGCCATGGGCACCGAGATCGTGGGCGACATCATCACCGATCTGGACCTGTCGAAACGGCCCTTCGTGGCCCGTGGCGACAGCGGCACGGAATACGTGGCCGAGGCGGTGATCCTGGCCACCGGCGCCCGCGCCAAATGGCTGGGACTGGACAGCGAAGAGGCCTTCAAGGGCTTCGGCGTCTCGGCCTGCGCCACCTGTGACGGCTTCTTCTATCGCGGACAGGAAATCGTGGTGATCGGCGGCGGCAACACCGCCGTGGAAGAGGCGCTGTTCCTCACCAACTTCGCCTCCAAGGTGACCCTGATCCACCGCCGGGACGAGCTGCGCGCCGAGAAGATCCTGATCGACCGGCTGATGAAGAACCCCAAGATCGAACCGCTGTGGCATCACACGCTGGAAGAGGTCGTGGGCGAGGACAACCCCAAGGGCGTCGAGGCCGTGAAGGTGAAGCACGTCGAGACCGGCGAAGTGACCGAGATCCCCTGCAAGGGCGTCTTCGTGGCCATCGGCCATGCCCCCGCCTCGGAACTGGTCAAGGATCAGCTGGAGCTGCACAACGGCGGCTACGTGAAGGTCAAGCCGGGTTCGACCGAGACCTCGATCCCGGGCGTCTTCGCCGCCGGTGACCTGACCGACCACAAGTACCGCCAGGCGGTGACCTCGGCCGGCATGGGCTGCATGGCCGCCCTGGACGCCGAGCACTTCCTCGCGGCCCAAGAGTGACCCCCATGGCCCATGATTTCGCCGCCCAGAAGGCCGAGACCCTGACCGCCTATGGCGAGATGCAGGCCGAACATGGCCTGCCCGAGGTGGCCGACGTGGATTACTTCTTCGTCGCCAGTGACGAGGGCGCAGACTGGCGCCCCCTGGCCGATGCCCTGACCCGGCAAGAGTATGTCTGCCAGTATGTCGAGGCCGAGGGCGAGGAGGCCGCCTATCTGGTGGCCACCCTGCCCGATCAGGCGATCTCGGCCGAGGGGATCTGGATCGGCGAAGAGCTGGCCACCCGCGCCGCGCTGGAGCATGGCTATGCCCCCGATGGCTGGGGCCTTGAGGGCTAGGGCCCTTTCGCCCGCGCCGAGACATGACAACGGCCTGCCGGGGTTCCGGCAGGCCGCTTTTGTTTCAATGTATCCGAATGGCGCGGATCAGGGCGCCATCAAGGCCCCGTCGGTGCCCCGTCAATGCACCGTCACGGGCGCCAGATCGTTCTGGCGGGCCAGGATAAAGGCGGTCTGGCGGTCCTTCACAAGGGCCAGGCGCTCGCCCATGGAATCATGCACGGCGAACAGCTGCTTCACCCCGGGGACCTGCTCGCGCACGTCTTCGGGCAGATCGGCGGTATTCACCGCCCGCACATAGACGGTTTTCGCCGCCTCGGTCAGGATCGCCGTTTCATCGGAATCGTATTTGCTGGTCATGGCGTTACCCCTTTCTTCACTGATATTCAGCCGCGGCGGATGTCGATCCGCTGAACCACACGCTCGGGCTCTGCCCGGCTCAGGTCCACATGCAACAGGCCGTTTTCCATCACCGCCTCGCCCACTTCGACCCCGTCGGCCAAAACGAAACTGCGCTGGAACTGACGCGCCGCGATGCCGCGGTGCAAAAAGACGCGCCCGTCTCCGTCGTCGGTCTGGCGGCCACGGATGACCAGCTGCCGGTCCTCCAGCGTGATCGCCAGGTCCTCTTCGGCAAAGCCCGCAACGGCGAGGGTGATGCGATAGGATTTCTCGGAGGTCTGTTCGATATTGAAGGGCGGGTAGCCCTCGTTGCCGGATTTGGCGCTGCGTTCCAGCAGCCGTTCCAGCTGTTCGAACCCGAGAAGATAGGGGTGCGACCCCAGGGTCAACTTGCTCATTCCTTGCGTCCTTGGCGGTAAGCGACGTCTGATCCGGACCTCCCGTCAGCGGCAAGGCCCGTGCAATCAATATGGGGAGGGGGCGGACCGGCTGCAAGGTTTTTGCGAAACCAGAGGTTTGCGGTATTCTGGGTGCCCGTGACCCATCAAAGCGAATCAGCCATGAATGCCCCCACCGACATCTCGATGAAGACCGATGAGGTGCTGGAGGTCGAGCTGGCGCATTTCCGGGCCGAGCACCGCGACCTGGACGAGGCGATCAAGGCGCTGGAGGAACGCGCCACGGCGGACCGGCTGACCATCCAGCGGCTGAAGAAAAAGAAGCTGGCCCTGAAGGACCGGATCGCCCTGATCGAAGACCGGCTGACCCCCGACATCATCGCCTGAGGCCCGCGCGCAGGCCGCCCGGACAGGCCCCGAAACGGCCCCCAAAGCAAAAGGCGCCCCGGAGATCCGCGGCGCCCTTTTTGTCTGTCACCAGGCCCCGGCGGGCCTCAGCCCTTCGGCTTCACCAGGTTCACGTGGCCCATCTTGCGGCCCGCCCGGGTCTCGGCCTTGCCGTAGAGGTGCAGCGCCGCCCCCGGCCGCGCGGCCAGCTCTGGCACCCGGTCCATGTCGTCGCCGATCAGGTTTTCCATCACCACGTCCGAATGGCGCTGCCCGTCGCCCAGGGGCCAGCCCGCCACGGCGCGGATATGCTGTTCGAACTGGTCCACCGAGCAGCCGTTCTGCGTCCAGTGGCCCGAGTTGTGCACCCGGGGCGCGATCTCGTTCACCACCAGCCCCTGGGGCGTGACGAACAGCTCGACCCCCATGACGCCCACGTAGTCGAGCGCCCCCAGCACCCGCGCGGCCAGCAGCACCGCATCGGTGCGCAGGCTGGCGGGGATGACGGCAGGCACGGTGGTCTGGCGCAGGATGCCCGCGCTGTGCACGTTCTCGCCCGGGTCGAAACAGGCCACGGCGCCGTCCAGCCCGCGCGCCCCGATGACCGAGACCTCGGCGGTGAAATCGACAAAGCCTTCCAGCACGGCCGGCGCGCCTTGCAGCTCTGCCAGGGCCTGGGCTGCCTGGGCGGGATCGGTGATCCGCACCTGCCCCTTGCCGTCATAGCCAAAGCGACGGGTCTTCAGGATCGCGGGTGTGCCAAAGTCGGTCAGCGCGGCCTCAAGCGAGGCCAGGTCGGTGATATCGGCATAGGGCGCGGTGGTCAGGCCCAGGGCCGCAAGGTAGTCCTTCTCGGTCAGCCGGTCCTGGCTGACCCGCAGCGCCTCGCGCCCGGGCCGGATCGGGCGGATCGCCTCGATCACATCCAGGGCCGAGGTCGGGATGTTCTCGAATTCATAGGTCACCACGTCCACCGCCTCGGCGAAGGCGCGCAGGGCGGCGGCGTCCTCATAGGGGGCGGTGGTGACCGCATGGGCCACATCGGCGGCGGGCGGGTTGGCGCCCGGCTCGAAGATATGGGCCTTCAGGCCCAGACGAGAAGCAGCCACGGCCAGCATCCGGCCCAGCTGGCCGCCGCCCAGGATGCCGATGGTCGCGCCGGAGGGAAGCATGTCAGTCATCGGCGGGCTCGTCGGGGATAGAGGCGGAAAGGGCGGCGCGCCAGGCGTCGAGGCGGGCGGCGAGATCGGCATCGGCGATGGCCAGGATCCCGGCGGCCATCAGGCCGGCATTGGCCGCGCCCGCCGCGCCAATGGCCATGGTGGCGACCGGAAAGCCCTTGGGCATCTGGACGATGGAATACAGGCTGTCGACCCCCGACAGGGCCCGGGTCTGCACCGGCACGCCGATCACCGGCACCCGGGTCTTCGAGGCCATCATGCCCGGCAGATGCGCCGCACCGCCCGCCCCCGCGATGATCACCTGAAGGCCCCGGCCCGCGGCCTCCTTGCCGTAGGACCACAGCCGGTCGGGGGTGCGATGCGCCGAGACGATCTTTTTCTCATAGGGCACGCCCAGCTCATCCAGGATGGTGGCGGCCTCCTTCATCGTCGGCCAGTCCGACTGGCTGCCCATGATGATTCCGACCTTGATAGCGCTCATCTGCCTGCCTCCGCGCGGGGATCCGAGCCGTGTTTATAGTGGATTTGCGCGCAGGGGCAATCGGCACCACGCCCCGGGGTCGCGCCTGTTGGGTCCCGGGGCGTATCGCCCGTGCCGGGCGATGCCTACGGCGGGGATATTTTTGGCAATGAGAAGGGCAAGGGGGTGGCCCCTGAAAGCCCCGACCGCCCCCCGGCTGAGACGTAGGCCAACCGGCGCGGCGCTCTTGTTGGCAGACTTTTCAGCCGGGGCGCCGCTTGAACTTTCCGGCGCCCCGCCTCTCTCTTCTCATTGCCAGAAATATCCCGGGGGGAATTGAGCCTAAGGCTCAAGGGGGGCAGAGCCCCCCGCCTCCCTCTACGTGTCGCCATCCGGCGACGGAGGCAGAGCCCCCGCACCCCTTCGCCGCAGGCCTCAGCCCAGGAAGCGCGGCGCCAGGTTGGCGCCCAGCCAGGCCAGGCGCCCGCCTGCGAGGGTGGCGCCAATGCGGCCCGTGTCGGGATCCAGCACCACCAGGTCGGCGCGCTGCCCAGCCGCCAGCGTTCCGCGATCGGTCAGCCCCAGCAGGGCGGCGGGGCCCGAGGACACCAGGCCCCAGGCCGCTTCAAGGCCGATCTCGGGGGCCAGTTTCAGCGCCGCCTGGCGCGGTGCCGGATAGTGGTAGTCCGAGGCCAGGGCGGTGCAGAGCCCCTCGGCCACCAGCTCGGCCGCCGAGACCTTCTTCGCGTGCGAGCCACCGCGCACCACATTGGGTGCGCCCAGCACCACCGCGTCGCCGCCCGCCCGCGCCTCAAGCGCGGCGGCGCGGGTTTCGGGGAATTCCGAAACGCGGGCACCCAGGGCGCGCCAGTGGCGGCGATCCTCGGGGGTGGCATCGTCATGGCTGCCGAAGAGCAGACCCGGCAGGGAGGCGATGAGGCCCTGTACCGCGCCCGGAACCTCGGGCGCGCGGGCGTGCAGATCTTGCATCAGGGTCAGATGCGCCTCGGGGCTGCGCCCGGATTTCAGCGCCTGACCAGTCAGCCGGGGCGGTGTCTTGCCCGCCGCCAGCGCCGCGTGCGGCAGGTGGTCGTTCAGCACCACATAGCGGATGTCATGGCGCGCGATCAGCGCCCGGGCGCGGGGGAAGTCGTCGATCAGCGCAGCCTCGAGCCGCAGTTGCAGGCGCAGATCCAGCGCCTGGCGCGGGGCCAGCGCCGCATGGGCCGCCGCCATGGCCTCGGCGAAATCGGGGCTGCGCATCCCCCCTTCCCAGGAGAAGAACTGTGCCAGCATCGCCGTGGTGATGCCGTTCACCGCCAGTTCCGCCGCCGCCATGGCCAGCCCGTCGCCCAGGTCGCGCAGCGCGCCCCGGCGCGGCGCCAGGTGGCGTTCGAAGCCGTCGCCATGCACATCCACGATCCCGGGCAGCACCCACCAGCCGGTCAGGTCCACCGCCCGGCCCGGGCAGCCCTCGTGGATCCGCCCGGCGGACAGGCCCAGGGCGTCGTCGCACATCCCGCCCGGGCGCAGCACGCGGGCGCCGGTCAGATGCATATCGGGCAGCAGGGGCGGGGTCATGACGCGGTCCCGTCAGCCGGGCCGCGCTGAGGGCGGATCAAAGGGGTCATGGCGCTGGATAGCACTGGCGCGGGGCCTGGGAAAGCGGCCCCGTGCGCGCCCTGACCCGAGCCGGTTCAGTTCGTGGGTTGCAGCCCCAGCTCGCGATAGGCCGCCGGATAGACCAGCTTTTCGGCGGCAAAGGCGGTGCCCGCCGCGATCGGATAGAGCAGGGTCTGATCGCCGCAATAGGGCGTTTCGAGGTTCTCGGCGGATTTGTAGGTGAAACCGAAGCGCTGGTAATAGCGCCCGTCGCCCAGCACGGTGATGGCGCGCGCCCCGGCGCGGCGCGCCGCGTCGAGACCATAGCGCACCAGCTCGCTGCCGATCCCCTTGCTGCGCCACTGCGGCAGCACCCCAAGCGGTGACAGCGCCACCCAGCCCTCGGGCGACAGGTGACGGCTGAAGCCCACATAGCCCACCACATGGCCCTTGTGCAGCGCCATCAGCTCGACCGTCATGTCCCCGGCGCGGCGCAACGCCTCGACCAGCCGGGCCTGGGCCGGGCCGTCATAGGCCTGGGTCAGCAGGTTATCGACCCCGATCTCATGGGCGGAGGTGTAAAGCTTGTGCTCGATCTCGGGTTTGCGTGCCATGCTGATGCTCCCACGGGACGACAGGGGCGAGCCACCGAAGGGCCCGCACCGGAAAATCCTAGCGAGGAAGGGGGCCGCCGGTCAGCCCCCCAAATTGTGGCAAGGCAACGAAACATGCGGCACTGCGGCAAGACGCTGAAATAAGTGACAAAGACCGGGGTTCGGGGGCGGAAAGCCGCCCGGCGGGCCCACATTGGGCCTGACCCCTTGCCGGGCGCTCTGCCCGGATGCGCCGCGCCCCGCCGGTCAGGGATGCAGGCTACGCCCAGCAGAAAGGGGGCCCGAAGGCCCCCTTTCCCAGTGTTCCGGCAGCGGGCAGGTCGCGCCTGCCCGGGCTGCGGCTGATTACATCATGCCGCCCATGCCGCCCATGCCGCCCATGTCGGGGGCGCCGCCGGCGCCTTCCTTCGAGGGCTTGTCGGCAACCATCGCCTCGGTGGTGATCAGCAGGCCGGCGATGCTGGCTGCATCTTCCAGCGCGGTGCGGGTCACCTTGGCGGGGTCGATCACACCGAAGGCGAACATGTCGCCGTATTCTTCGGTCTGAGCGTTGAAGCCGAACTTCAGGTCGGTGGATTCGCGGACCTTGCCGGCGACGACGGCACCGTCGACACCTGCGTTTTCCGCGATCTGGCGCAGCGGCGCTTCCAGGGCGTTGCGGATCAGCTTGATGCCGGCGTCCTGGTCGGGGTTGGCACCGGTCAGGCCGTCCAGCGACTTGGCGCCCTGCACCAGGGCGACACCGCCGCCGACCACGATACCTTCTTGCACGGCAGCGCGGGTGGCGTTCAGGGCGTCATCGACGCGGTCCTTGCGCTCTTTCACTTCGACCTCGGTCAGGCCGCCGACGCGGATGACGGCAACGCCACCGGCCAGCTTGGCCACGCGCTCTTGCAGCTTCTCGCGGTCGTAGTCCGAGGTGGTTTCCTCGATCTGGGTGCGGATCTGCGAAACGCGGGCTTCGATCTCGGCCTTGTCGCCAGCACCGTCGACGATGGTGGTTTCGTCCTTGGTGATGTTGACGGTCTTGGCGGTGCCCAGCATGTCCATGGTGACATTCTCGAGCTTCATGCCCAGATCTTCCGAGATCACCTGGCCGCCGGTCAGGATCGCGATGTCCTGCAGCATGGCCTTGCGGCGGTCACCGAAGCCCGGTGCCTTGACGGCGGCGATCTTCAGGCCACCGCGCAGCTTGTTCACGACGAGGGTCGCCAGGGCTTCGCCCTCGACGTCTTCGGCGATGATCAGCAGCGGCTTCTGCGACTGGATGACCTGCTCGAGCAGCGGGACCAGCGGTTGCAGCGACGAGAGTTTCTTCTCGTGCAGCAGGATCATGCAGTCTTCCAGCTCGGCGACCATCTTGTCGGCGTTGGTGACGAAGTAGGGGGACAGGTAGCCGCGGTCGAACTGCATCCCTTCGACGACTTCAACCTCGGTTTCCATGCCCTTGTTTTCTTCGACGGTGATAACGCCGTCGTTGCCAACTTTCTGCATGGCTTCAGCGATCATCTTGCCGATGGCTTCTTCGCCGTTGGCCGAGATGGTGCCGACCTGGGCGACTTCGCCGCTGTCGTTGACGGGGCGGGCAGCGGCCTTGATGGCCTCGACGACCTTGGCGGTGGCCAGGTCGATGCCGCGCTTCAGATCCATCGGGTTCATGCCGGCGGACACGGCCTTGACGCCGTCCTTGACGATGGCCTGGGCCAGCACGGTTGCGGTGGTGGTACCGTCACCGGCTTCGTCGTTGGTGCGGGAAGCGACTTCCTTCACCATCTGGGCGCCCATGTTCTCGAACTTGTCTTCCAGTTCGATTTCCTTGGCGACCGAGACACCGTCCTTGGTGATGCGCGGCGCGCCGAAGGACTTGTCCAGAACCACGTTACGGCCTTTCGGGCCGAGGGTCACCTTCACCGCGTCGGCGAGGGTGTTGACGCCTTTGAGCATCTTGTTGCGGGCGTCGGTGTCGAACTTGACGTCTTTTGCAGCCATGTTCTCTCTCCTGAGATTGGGTTTCGGGTAAAGCGAATGGGGTCAGTCAATCCGATCCGGTGAGGATCAGGAGATGATGCCCATGATGTCGCTTTCCTTCATGATCAGCAGCTCTTTGCCGTCCAGCGTGATCTCGGTACCGGACCACTTGCCGAACAGGATCTTGTCGCCGGCCTTGACGTCCAGCGCGATACGCTCGCCGTCGTCGTCCTTGGCGCCAGCGCCCACGGCGATGACGATGCCTTCGGCGGGTTTTTCCTTGGCGCTGTCGGGGATGATCAGGCCGCCTGCGGTCTTCTCTTCGCTCTCGACACGCTCGACGAGCACACGGTCATGCAGCGGTTGAAATGCCATCTTCGAGGCTCCTTGGCTCAAAGTTTGTTCCCTGCCCCGCCGGGTTTCGGCGGGTATTAGCACTCAGCTCCCCCGAGTGCTAACGGCACGGAGATAGGCAAGCGCCCGGGGTGAGTCAACGGGGCGCGCCGGGAAAAATTACGCTGCGGGTGCGAAGGGGCGGCTCTGCCCGTGACGCGGCAGGACAGGCCCCGCCGGGTGGATTGGCATCCACCCTACGCCCGGGACACAGTCGGCGCGGATTTCGCAGGGTGGGAGACAGCCCTCCTTCCGGGGCACGGCGGGATCCCTCCCGCCCTACAGTTCCGCCCGGCCCTTCTCGGTGATCTGATAGACGCCCGTCGCCACCTTCTCGAACCAGCCGTAGTGGTTGTCGCGCATCAGGGTGGTGGCCCGGGCCACGCCGGTGGCGGCCTTCACCGCCGCGCCCCGGCAGGGGCCGTGTTCGGCCAGATGGGCGGCGCAGCGCTGTGCGTCCTGGCGGTAGGCGGTGACGATCTTGCCCGCCGCGCCCCCACGGTTCGGATCGCCGGCGCGGCGCTGGAACTCGCGCAGCAGGCGGCTCTGGCGGGCCTTCACCTTGCGCGGCGCATAGGGCCCCGGATCGCACTGCGCCTCGATGAACCCGTCCGACAGGCGCACCGTCAGCAGGCCCAGCCCCAGACGCCGACACAGCGCCACATGCCGCGCCAGGGTCTTGCGCCCCTTCACCTGGGGAATGGCCAGATAGACCGCATCGGAAATCTTCAGCCGTTCCAGCGCCTGGTGCAGCAATTGCAGCGACATGGCCAGTTTCAGCTCGACAATCACCGGCGCCGGATCGCCGGGGCGCAGCCCCACCACATCGGCCCCCGCCACCTCGGATTTCACCTCATAGCCCTGCCCCTCAAGGAAGGCCTTCACGGGCGGATATAGATCGGTTTCACGGGGCGCGGACATGGCCGGACCCTAGCCCGCCCCGCCCGGGCCCGGCAAGGCGCGGCGCGCGCGCCATCGGGACGGGTGACAGCGCCGGACGGGGCCAGTATAAGGCCGCCGAACCCATGTTTCCCCTCTGTGATCTGCAAGGAACGCCCCATGACGATCAAGGTTTTCGGCCACAAATCTCCTGACACCGATTCCACCGGCTCTGCCCTGATCTGGGCCTGGTATCTGAGCGAGGTCAAAGGCACCCCGGCGGCGGCGAAACTGCTGGGCCAGCCCAACACAGAGGCCGCCTTCGTGGTCGAGAAATGGGGCTTCGAGACGCCCGAGATCATCGCAGAGGTGACCGCCGAGGATGACGTGGTCATTGTCGACACCAACAACCCCGCCGAACTGCCCGAGGCGATCAACGACGCCAACGTCATCCAGATCATCGACCACCACAAGCTGACCGGCGGCCTGGAAACCAAGGGCCCGATCGACATCACCATCAAGCCGCTGGCCTGCACCGCCACCATCATGCACGACCTGATGGGCGAGGACGCGGCCCGGATGCCCGACAACATCAAGGGCGCCATGCTCAGCTGCATCCTGTCGGATACGCTGGAATTCCGCTCGCCCACCACCACCGAGCAGGACCGCGCCCTGGCGGTCAGCCTGGCCGCCGAGCTGAACCTGGACCTGGGCAGCTATGCCAGCGAGATGTTCGAGGCCAAGTCCGACATCTCGGCCTTCTCGGATGCCGAGCTGATCCGCATGGACAGCAAGGCCTATGAGGTGGACGGCACCAAGTTCCGCGTCTCCGTGCTGGAAACCACCGCGCCGAAACTGGTGCTGGATCGCCAGGCCTCGATCATGGACAGCTTCAAGGCGGTCGAAGCCGAGGATGGCGTCGATCAGGTGCTGCTGTTCGTGGTCGACATCCTGAACGAGGAAGCGACCCTTTTCGTGCCCAACGACCTGGTCAAGGGCGTGGCCGAGAAAAGCTTTGGCGTGACGGTCGAGGGCGACCGCGTGGTCCTGCCCGGCGTGATGAGCCGCAAGAAGCAGATCATTCCGAACCTCAAGGTCTGAAGCTGTCCGCCGCAACGATTTGAAAGGGGCGTCCTGCGGGACGTCCCTTTTCGTTCGGGCGCTGCGGGGGGCTGCGTCGGAGGGGGGCGCTGCCCCCCGTCTTCGCCGGGCGAAGACACCTCCCGGAGTATTTCCAGCCGTCGAATAGGGAAAAGGGGTGCCATGGGGGCGACCGACTTTCACAATGGGGCGGGCGCGCCCGCTGTCTTGTGAAGGTCCGGCCCCCGGAAAGGCGCGTCCCCGCTCTTTCATCGGGCCGAAAATACTCCGCCGGAGGCGGCCCGACGCCGGGGTTCCCGCGCGCCGCCGGAGGCAGGCGCCACCGCCCGACGATCTGCCCGCTCTTTCCAGTCCACCCGGAACCTGCTTAATTCGCGGCCAACGGAAAAGGAGGAAACCATCATGACCCAGGGCTTCGACACGCTGCAGATCCACGCCGGCGCCGAGCCGGATCCGGCCACCGGCGCGCGCCAGGTGCCGATCTACCAGACCACCGCCTATGCCTTCCGCGATGCCGATCACGCGGCGGCGCTCTTCAACCTTCAGGAAGTGGGCTATATCTACTCGCGCCTGACCAACCCGACCGTGGCCGCCTTGCAGGCGCGCATGGCGGCGCTGGAAGGGGGCGCGGGCGCGGTCTGCTGCTCCTCGGGCCATGCGGCGCAGATCATGGCGCTGTTCCCGCTGATGGCGCCGGGGCTGAACATCGTCGCCTCGAACCGTCTTTACGGCGGCACGATCACCCAGTTCAGCCAGACCTTCAAACGCTTCGGCTGGTCCTGCACCTTTGTCGACATGGATGACGAGGCGGCCGTCGCTGCCGCCATCGACGAGAACACCCGCGCCATCTTCTGCGAGACCATCGCCAACCCCGGGGGCTATGTGACCGACGTGCCCGCCATGGCGAAGATCGCCGATGCCGCCGGCATCCCGCTGATCGTGGACAACACCTCGGCCACCCCGGCCCTGGCGCGCCCCATCGAGATGGGCGCCACCCTGGTGGTGCATTCGATGACCAAGTACCTAACCGGCAATGGCACCGTCACCGGCGGCTGCGTGGTCGATTCGGGCAAGTTCGACTGGTCGGCGAACGACAAGTTCCCCTCGCTCTCGGCCCCGGAACCGGCCTATCACGGGCTGAAGTTCCACGAGACCTTCGGTGAACTGGCCTTCACCTTCCACTCCATCGCCATCGGGTTGCGCGATCTGGGCATGACCCTGAACCCCCAGGCGGCGCATTACACCCTGATGGGGATCGAGACCCTGTCGCTGCGCATGGCCAAACATGTGGAGAACGCCCGCGCGGTGGCCCAGTGGCTGGAGGCCGACCCGCGCATCGAAGCCGTCACCTGGCCGGGCCTCGAAAGCAGCCCCTACTACGAACGCGGCCAGCAGATCGTGCCCAAGGGGGCGGGGGCGCTCTTCACCGTGGCGGTCAAGGGCGGCTATGATGCCTGCGTCAAGCTGGTGGACAGCCTGAAGCTGTTTTCCCATGTGGCGAACCTGGGCGACACGCGCTCGTTGATCATCCATTCGGCCTCGACCACGCACCGGCAGCTGAGCGAAGAGCAGCAGCGCGCCGCAGGCGCCGCGCCGGAGGTGGTGCGCCTGTCGATCGGCACCGAGGATGCCGCCGATCTGATCGCCGATCTGGATCAGGCCCTGGCCGCCGCCACCGCCTGATCCGGGCGGATAAGAGAACAGGAAAGGCGCGGGCCGCGAGGGGGACCCGCGCCTTTTTGCTGCGACGCCCCCGGCCCGCGTCCAGACCTGGCGGCCCGGCCCGCCTCCATGACATATTGATGACAGCGCTACCGGGGACGCATTGGCCACTGGTCGCGGCGGCCCCTTTGCGCCATATGAAGGCCAAACGCCCCTGCCTGACCGGAGCCGCCATGACCCGCATCGTCCCCACCCTCGCCGACATCGCCGCCGATTACGACGCCTTCTTCGTCGACCTCTGGGGCTGCGTCCATGACGGGGTGAAGGCCCTGCCGCAAGCGGTCGCCGCCCTGCAAGAGGTGCGCCGGAGCGGCAAACACGTGGTGCTGGTCACCAACTCGCCCCGCCCCCGCGCCCAGGTCGAGACGCAGATCGCGGGCTTCGGCGTGCCCGAGGATGCCTGGGACACCATCGCCACCTCGGGCGACAGCGCCCGCGCCGCCATGTACAACGGCATCGTCGGGCACAAGGTGTTCCACATCGGCGAGCCGGGCGACGATCCCTTCTTCCACCCGCTGCACATCCAGGAACACCCGATCGAGATCACCCGCGTTCCCCTGGACGAGGCCGAGGGCGTGGTCTGCACCGGCCCCTTCGACACCATGGCCCCGCCCGAGGTGCTGCGCCCCGAGCTGCTGTTGGCGAAGACGCGCGGCCTGAAGCTGCTTTGTGCCAACCCCGACATCGTCGTCGATCGGGGCGAGACCCGCGAATGGTGCGCCGGCGCCGTGGCCAAGCTTTACACCGAGATGGGCGGCGAGAGCCTCTATTTCGGCAAGCCGCATCCGCCGATCTACGATCTGGCCCGGATGCGCCTGGCCCAGCTGGGCCCGGTGCCGTCGGAAAGCCGCATCCTGGCCATCGGCGACGGCATCCATACCGATGTGCAGGGCGGCCTGGGCGAGGGGATCGACACCCTCTTCATCACCGGCGGCCTGGCGGCGGAAGAGACCAAGACCACCGATCAGCCCGATCCCGCCGCGCTGGAGGCCTTTATCGAGGCCAACCGCATGACCCCGACCTACGCCATCGGCTTCCTGCGCTGAGGCCCTTGCGGCGGGGGGACGCCCGGTCCGTCAAAATACTTGATCTCGCATCCGCAGCGTAATATTGTTTCGCAACGACCATCTGGTCGTTCACATTATTACGCACCGGATTCGCCCCACCTCTGACGCGGCGGCGCCCGGGATGGAGGGGTGGATGTTGGACAATTTCCCGCGCGGCACGATCTGCATCGAGGACATCGAGATGGGCATGACCCGTCACCTGCGCAAAGAGGTGACGGATGCGGATATCGAGATGTTTGCCCAGGTCTCGACCGACCGGAACCCGGTGCATCTGGATGACGCCTATGCCCAGGACACGATTTTCGAGGGGCGCATTGCCCATGGGATGCTGACCGCCGGGCTGATCTCGGCGGTGATCGGCGAGCAACTGCCCGGGCATGGCACGGTCTACATGGGCCAGACCCTGAAGTTCCTGGCGCCCGTGCGCCCCGGCGACGTGGTGACCGCCGAGGTCGAGGTGATCGGCATCGACCATGCCAAGCGCCGGGTGAAGCTGGATTGCCGCTGCCTGGTGGCGGGCAAGAAGGTGTTGATGGGCGAGGCCATGGTGCTGGCCCCCTCGCGCAAGTTCGACTGACCGCGCGGGGGGCTGTGCCTCCCTCGCCGGACGGCGACATGCGGAAGGGAAGTCGCTGGAGGGCGACATATGGAAGGAAAGTGGGGGCTCTGCCCCCCTTGAGCCTGCGGCTCAATTCCCCCCGGGATATTTTTGGCAATGAGAAGAGAGGGGCGGGGCGCCTCTGGCCCGGCGGCGTGTCGGGAGGGTTGGAGTGCGAGGGCCTTTGGCCAAAGTCCGGTATGCCGGGGGTGAGGGGCAGGTGTGCGGCGGGCGCTGGACAGGGCGCACGGGACGCGCAACATGGCGCCATGAGCGAGACCCCCTCCCTGCCCCGTGATGCCGCGCTGCTGGCGCAGACGCCTCTGCCCGGCTGGGCGCAATCCCTGCTGCTGTTCCTCTGGCGCCAGCTATGGGCCGGGCTGTTCGCTGGGATCATCCTTATCTCGCTGATCGTCACCTCTGCGATCTGGCAGGAGGGCTGGGCCCTGGCGCGCTATGACTTTCTGGTGGGGTTGGCGGTGCTGACACAGATCCTGCTGCTGGCCTTCCGGCTGGAAACCTGGGACGAGGCCAAGGTAATCCTGCTCTTCCACCTCACCGGCACGGTGATGGAGTGGTTCAAGGTCTCGGCCGGATCCTGGGCCTATCCCGAGCCGGGGATGCTGAAGCTGTTCGAAGTGCCGCTGTTCACCGGCTTCATGTATGCCAGCGTCGGCAGCTATATCGCCCGGGCCTTTCGCCTGTTCGGGGCCGTCTTTGCCCCCTATCCGCCCTTCTGGGCCTCGGTCCTGCTGGCACTGGCGATCTATGTAAACTTCTTCGCCCATCACTGGCTGCCCGACATCCGGCTGGCGCTGTTCGCCGCCACGCTGCTGCTCTTTGCGCGCACGCGGATGTGGTTTCGCCTGCGCGCCTGGCACTGGATGCCCTTCCCCCTGGCCGCGCTTGGCATCGCCTTTGCCCTGTGGGTGGCCGAGAATATCGGCACCCTGTCGGGCACCTGGATCTATCACCGCCAGGCGGAATTTCAGCTGGTCTCGCTGTCGAAGATGGGATCGTGGTATCTGCTGTTCTTCGTCAGCTTCGCCACCGTCACCCTGGTGATGCGCGGCCAGTTGCGGCGCGGGGGCTTTCGCCCCGGGGATGTCGATCAGGGCTAGGCCCTAGCCCTGCCAGTGCAGGAAGCCCGCCAGCAGCGCGCCGAAAAGCAGCAGGTTAAAGGCATAGCCCGCCACGGCGTTGAGCCACATGTTGCGCCGCCGCCGGGCCGGGTTCCACTGGCCCAGTACCGCGTCGAAGCGCCGGAACGAGGCGTCGAGCCGCCCGGGATCCATCCGCGCCGCCAGGCGCGGGTTCTGCATCTGGGCGCGGGTGGCCAGGATCCGCTGCGCCTCGCGCCGCGCAGGCGCGGGCAGGTCACGCCCGGCGCGGCGGGTCAACCGGTCGAGATCGGCATCGCGCAGGTGCAGATGGCCGCGCTTGCCGCCCAGCTTGCGCCGCAGCCGACGGGCGCTGCGGTCCATATGCCTGTCGAGCGAGTTGAGGGGGTCGGCCATGACGTCTGCTCCGGTCCTTCTGTGCCGGGGCGGCCCGAGGCGGGCGCCGCAGCGGAGCCGACCCTAGCGCCGGGGGCGGCGGGCGACAAGTCTTTGCGCCTGCCCTTGCCCCCCCGCCCGGCGCTGTGCGCCCCTGGGCAGGGGACCCTGCGCGCCGCCCTCTGGCGCGGAACGCGGGGCCGCGCTATGCATCGCCCATGCTGAACAGGATCCGCCAGGACGGCCCCGCCGACGCCACCCCCCTTGTGATCGCCCATGGCCTGTTCGGGTCGGGGCGGAACTGGGGCGTGATCTCGAAACGTCTGTCGGCGGACCGCGCGGTCATCGCCGTGGATATGCGCAACCACGGCTTTTCCGACTGGAGCGACCAGCACGGCTATCCCGACATGGCCCGCGACCTGGCCGAGGTGATCGAGGCCGAGGGGCGCCCCTGCCATCTGCTGGGCCATTCCATGGGCGGCAAGGCCGCCATGACCCTGGCGCTGAGCCGCCCCGAGCTGGTGGACCGGCTGGTGGTGGCGGATATCGCCCCCGTCACCTATTCCCACAGCCAGCAGGAATTCATCGACGCGATGAAGGCGGTCGACCTGTCCCGGGTGGGTCGCCGGTCGGACGCCGAGGCGCAGCTGGCCGAGCTGGGGGTGGGGCGCGCCCTGCAAAGCTTCTTCACCCAAAGCCTGGATGTGGCCGAGAAACGCTGGCGGCTGAACCTGGAGGTGCTGGAGGCGGAGATGCCCAAGATCATGTCCTTCCCCGAGGATCTGACCACCCCCTTCCCCGGCGAGACCCTGTTCCTGTCGGGCGCCGAAAGCGACTATGTGAAGCCCGAGGCGCGCGAGCGCATCCGGGCCCTTTTCCCGCAGTCGCATTTCGCCAAGATCCCCGGCGCGGGCCACTGGCTGCACGCCGAGAAACCGCGCGAATTCGAAGCCGCCGTGGCGGCCTTTCTTGCCGCGGGCTGAAGGCGTCGCGCTGATCAGCCAGGCATGGGGCCTGCGGCGGCTTCGCGGGCCTGCTGCTGCTCCATCACGATGCGCTGGATCTGCTGGAAGGCGGCCTGTAGCTCGACCTGTTTCTGGGTGTCTCTGATGCCCAGGATCTCGGCCATCTTGGCCAGGGCGGCCTGTTCCGCCGCACCCAGCTCGCCATCGGCATAGGCCACCATGGCGGCATAGCGCAGCAGGGTCGGCCCCATCTGAGGCGGGATCTTGCCCTGAAGACGGTAAAGACCGGCCTCGAACCCATGGGCCGAGGCGCTGACCCGGTCATAGATCGCCTGCACATCCGCGTCCGACAGATCGGCGGCAAAGACATCACGCGCGACCGAGCGCAGGATCACCCGTTCGCCCGGCGCCAGCTGCCCGTCGGCGGCGGCAACGCCCACCACCAGGTCGATCATTTCATCCGCCTGGGCCCGGGTGATCGTGCCCGCGCCCGCCTCGGCCGGCTGCCCGGCCTCGGCCCGGGCCTTTGCCGCGCGGACCGCCTTGCGATACTCGGCCTGCTGCATCCCGCCCTTGATCAGCATGAAGGCGCCAACCGCGATGGCGCCATAGGCGATCGCCCCGCCCTGGCCGCCGGTCAGCGAGATCACGGTAACCACGATGCCGCCGACAAAGAAAAGCCCGCCCAGGGCCAGGTCGCGCATACCGTTCATGGGGCATCCTTCGTGCAGATCAGACAGACGTTTGGCGCGACCTTAGAGGCGCCCCGCCCCCGTCCATAATGAAAAGCACCGTCATGCGGGGCCCGCACCGGCCCCCGCTTGCCCCTTGGGCAGGGTCCCCGGGCCTAGGCCTCGTCGCTGCCGACGATGCGCCGGGCGACCAGATAGGCCACCGGCAGGGCCACCAGGAACCCCGCGGCGGCGGCGATCAGGATCGGGCGTAGCGTGTCCTGGCCGGTGACCAGGGCGACGACCACGAAGGACCCCGCCAGGGTGGTCGAGATCAGTGAGTAGAGGATCGAGGCGAGACGAAGCATGGCTGTTATCCTTCCCATGACGGACCCGAGTCGGGACCGTATGGACTGTGCGGGCCCGCCGCCCCGCACCGCCTTGATCGGGGTCAAATACCGCCCGCCTGCGCCGCTCTGTCGCCAGGTCAGACCCCCGCCCGGAACCTCAGCCGTCGCGCCGCGTTGTCCCCGCAGAACCGGAAGAGAGACAGGAGACAGACATGACCGCCCGTATCGCCACCCGCACCGCCGCCCTTTTCGCCACCCTGCTGGCCCTGGCCGCCTGCGAAACCATCGAGGGCGCAGGCCAGGACATCGAAAACGCCGGTGAGGCCATCGAGGGCCAGGCGCAGGAAACCCAGGCGCAGATGTAAGCGCCCCGCGCGCCTGGCACGGCTGCGCGCGCGATTGAACGGGCCGGGAAGACGCATCCGACTGGACGCGCCCCGGCCCGCCGCCTAGGATCCCGGTCAGAGCCATTTCTTACCGAGGACCGAGATGATCCGACTTGCCATCTGCCTGGCCGCGCTGACCGCGCTGACCGCCTGTGAAACCGTGCAGGGCGCGGGCCGTGACCTGCAAAAGGCCGGCGCCGCCATCGAGGGCGAAGCCCGCCAGACCCAGGCCGGGATGTAATTCCCCCCCGCGCGTCCGGCGCGGGACCAGACGACCCAGGCCAAGGCCGGGACCCCGGGGCGGGCCCGGCCTTTGTCATGCGCGCCTGCGTCCAGCGCGGGCGGCGGCTGTCCGGCCTCAGTCACGGCGGACCCTGTGCCCCTCGCCTGGCGCAAGCGCCTCTGCGCCTGACCTCGGGCCTGCCTGGTGTTCCGCGCAGCCCCGCCCCGCTCCACCCTTTCTTAACCATGCCACGCGACGATCGCCGCATGGCCAGCTATCTCCGCCCCCGCCTGCCCGGCGCCACGATCTTCTTCACCGTCTGCCTGCGCGAGACCGGCTCGGCGCTGCTCAGCCACGAGGTGACGGCGCTGCGCGAAGCGGTGATGGTGGAACGCCTGCGCCGCCCCTTCCACATCGACGCCTGGGTCGTGCTGCCCGACCACCTGCACTGCCTGTGGACCCTGCCACCGGGCGACGCCGCCTATCCGCTGCGCTGGCAGGCGATCAAGGCCGAGTTCAGCAAGCGGGTGAAGGACCGCGTGGCGATCAGCCCCGGTCGCCTGCGGCGCGGCGAGGTCGGCATCTGGCAACGGCGCTATTGGGAGCATCACATCCGCGACGCCCGCGACTACCACCGGCACCTGCGCTATTGCTGGGCCGACCCGGTCCGGCACGGGCTGGTGGCCCGGGCGGCGGACTGGGAATTCTCCTCCTTCCACCGCGAGGTGCGCCAAGGCTGGGTCGAGGCGGACTGGGCCGGAGCGGTGCCGGAGGGGAATTATGGGGAGCGGGAGGTGCAGCGGGATCTGATTTCGTAGGGGGGGGGGCGCAGCGTGGGGAGGTGGGTGGTGGATTGGCATCCACCCTACCAGGCGTGGGCCCGGTGCGGGATGAAAGCGAGGACGCGTAGGGTGGATGCAATCCACCGCTAGACGACCGGGGTAAGCAGCTAGCTTTCCACTTCAACAGTGAAGCACGAGAGGTTCGGTGCTGAACGGCAGCAGCATCCGCCCTACCCCTTCGGAAACCAGGGCTCCAGAACGGCAGCAAACTGCTCGCGGGCATTCTTCACGTAGTGGTCCACATCTATTGCCGAAGCATGTACATGGCTTCCTTCAGCCCCGTAGAGCGTACGACGAACAATCTGGCTACCGCAGGCCAATCGAAGCAGCCTTGCCAGAAGATCCAGCGTGCTGCGAGACAGATCAAGGAGGTCAGCCCAAGTGACCGTGTATGTGCCCCCGTCTCCCTTCCTGAGGCCGATTGTGAGAATCCGTTCGACATTTGTGCGATCCCCTGCCTTCAGAAGATTATGTGCCAACCATTCGTGCCGGTAAATCCACAGGTTTTCGAGTAATTCACTGCCCTCGATGGAGGTCAAACAGGCCTCCCATGCATCTTGGACAGGGTCATCCAAGCCGTAGGCAAACACGTCCGAATATTTGCGAAACACCTGCCTCAACCCCACGGACTTATCCTGGTTGTCGAAAAGTCGTGCCACGCACATATGCATGTTGTCGGCGGCCATGAGAAACAATTGGTGAAGTCCGATGGCTCCGGGAGGCGCCGTCCCTTTATCAACTTCGTAGGAACGAGAAAGGAACTCCTCACAAAATGCCAAGGCGCTTGTGAGGCGATGGAACTCTGCCTCGAGCCGCTCAATTTCTCGCCGCAGGTCTTTCCTTCTTTGCTCTTTCAGAGCCCCATCATGATCTGGTTCCGCCATTGGGTTGCTCCATTGCTAGGGGGCAGCATTCTAAGTTCAACCGGATATTTCAAGCCACCATCTCCCTTGCCTAGGGCGGGCAAAGCCCACAATGCCGCGATCATTCCGGCAACGGTGGATTTCATCCACCCTACGGGGCTAGGTTTTTCGCGCGGCTCTCGAAGGGATGCGAACGCTTTGTAGGGTGGATGTAATCCACCGTAGCGCCTCGCCGGAGCATGGTGGATTGGCATCCACCCTACGGGTTGAGTGCTTGCTTCTCCCCGTATGGGGCCCGACGCAAACGCTGCCCCCTCATGGCAAACGTAGGGTGGATGCAACCCACCTATGCATCACCCCACCCGGCGCAAAGACCACTGGCAGTCCCAAAAGAAAAACCCGGGCTCTCGCCCGGGTTCCCCTCAATTATCCATCTTCAGCGCCGAGATGAACGCCTCTTGCGGGATATCCACCTTCCCGAACTGGCGCATCTTCTTCTTGCCCGCCTTCTGCTTGTCCAGCAGCTTGCGCTTCCGCGTCGCGTCGCCGCCATAGCATTTCGCGGTCACGTCCTTGCGCATCGCCGACAGGGTCTCGCGGGCGATCACCTTGCCGCCGATGGCCGCCTGGATCGGGATCTTGAACATGTGACGCGGGATCAGCTCTTTCAGCTTCTCGCACATGGCCCGGCCGCGCATCTCGGCGCGATCTCGGTGCACCATCATCGACAGGGCATCCACCGGCTCGTCATTCACCAGGATCTGCATCTTCACCAGGTTGTCCTGGCGATAGCCGATCATCTGGTAATCGAAGGACGCATAGCCCTTGGTCACCGATTTCAGCCGGTCGTAAAAGTCGAAGACCACCTCGTTCAGCGGCAGGTCATAGACCACCAGGGGCCGGGTGCCGGCATAGGTCAGCTCCATCTGGATGCCGCGGCGGTCCTGGCACAGCTTCAGCACATCGCCCAGATAGTCGTCGGGGACCATGATGGTGGCCTTGATGCGCGGCTCTTCGATGTGATCGACGTAAGTGAGGTCGGGCATGTCGGCGGGGTTGTGCAGCTCTTCCATCGTGCCGTCCTTCATGTGGACGTGATAGACCACCGAAGGGGCGGTCGTGATCAGCTCGATGTTGTATTCGCGCTCCAGCCGGTCGCGGATCACCTCGAGGTGCAGCAGCCCCAGGAACCCGCAGCGGAAGCCGAAGCCGAGGGCGGCCGAGGTTTCCATCTCATAGCTGAAGGAGGCATCGTTCAGCGCCAGTTTCTCGATCGCATCGCGCAGATCCTCGAACTCGGCACTGTCCACCGGGAAGAGGCCGCAGAAGACCACCGGGATGGAGGGTTTGAAGCCCGGCAGCGCGGTTTCGCAGCCCTTCTTCTCGTGGGTGATCGTGTCGCCCACCTTGGTATCGCGCACCTGCTTGATCGAGGCGGTGATGAAGCCGATCTCGCCCGGGCCCAGCTCGTCCACGTTCTGCATGGCGGGGCGGAAGACGCCGATCCGGTCGATCTGGTGGATCGTGCCGTTGCGCATGAACTTCACCCGGTCGTTCTTTTTCATCACCCCGTCCATGATGCGGACCAGGACGACGACGCCCAGGTAGGGATCGTACCAGCTGTCCACCAGCATGGCCTTCAGCGGCGCGTCGCGGTCGCCCTGGGGCGCGGGCAGGCGATGCACGATGGCCTCCAGCGTCTCGTGGATGCCCAGGCCCGACTTGGCCGAGACCAGCAGGGCGTCGCTGGCGTCGATGCCGATCACATCCTCGATCTGCTCGGCCACCCGTTCGGGTTCCGAGGCGGGCAGGTCGATCTTGTTCAGCACCGGCACGATCTCGTGGTCCGCGTCGATGGCCTGATAGACATTGGCCAGGGTCTGCGCCTCGACCCCCTGGGTGCTGTCCACCACCAGCAGTGAGCCTTCGACGGCGTGCATCGAGCGGCTGACCTCATAGGCAAAGTCGACGTGGCCGGGGGTGTCGATCAGGTTGAGCACGTAAAGCTCGCCGTTGTCGGCGATATACTCGATCCGGACGGTGTTGGCCTTGATGGTGATCCCGCGTTCCCGCTCGATGTCCATCGCGTCGAGCAGCTGCTCCTTCATCTCGCGTTCCGAGACGGTGTTGGTGGACTGGATCAGCCGGTCGGCCAGGGTGGATTTCCCGTGGTCGATATGGGCAACGATGGAGAAGTTACGGATATGCGCGAGATCGGTCATGATCGGCAGCATATGAGGGGGAAAGGGGCAGTTGGCAAGGGGTTGTGAGGGGGCCTTCCCCTTCGATCGGGCCAGTTATTCGGTTTCCGGTTAACCAACCTCTAGGAACTGGAACGGAGCCTCTTGTTCTGCCTCGGCGGCTTCGAGCCAACGGCGACCGGAAATCCCTCCGTCCAAGAGGCTTTGCGCAAGAGCACCCTGCCCTGCTACCCCCTCGACCCCTCCGCGCAAACCATCCGACAGGATCATGCAGCGTTTACGCATTTCGGCACGGTCGGCCAGCGTTTGTTGCCAGTCCTCGCTCACGGGCGTCATCAATCGGCTATACTCTTCGGGCCTGAAAGTATCGAACAAGTCCAGCAACGAGCCAGCCTGGCGATTGGCAAAACGGCGGGCATATTCCAGTTCGTCCATCAGAAAGAGCAGCCGCAACGTGCTGTCCTGGCACAACCGCAGGGCCGCTGCGGCTATCCAGAGCCGCTCCAGCTTCTGCGCCGAGAGAGTCTCCAAGGCATGAACGGCGCCGTCGCGGCGGAATATCATCTCGAACTGGCCCGACAGGCGGCCGAAGCCGTCCACCAACCCGTCCGCCATGCGGGACAGATCTTTCAGGGACAAGAGGTCATCGGCGCGACCCAGCTTGTCCATGAGTTCCCCCAGCAAGGACCGCAGATCGTCCTCCCGGCGGTCCTCGGTCACGGCGGCGACGGAGATCATGAGGTTGTCCAGCTGCCCCTCCATCGCGCGCAGCCGGGACAGCACCATGGCGAAGCCCGCAATGGACACACCGAGGTTGATCCCCGAGAGGGCCAGCGTGCCGATCTGCAAGCCCTTGAGCAACTCGACGCCTTGGCGCAGGCCCTCGATCTTCTGGCCGATCTGGTAATTTTGATAGGCTGTCAGCATGCCGAGCGGCGAGAACTCTCCGCCCGCCGCGCCCGGAAGCCCCTGCAAGGCGCGGATCAGGAAATTCTGGCCCGCACTGGTCTGCTGCATATGGCCCACGATCCGCCCCGAGACCGTTTCCTTGATGACAGCGCCGATGACCTCAGCCTCGCCCTGTGTGACGGCCCGCAGAAGGTCTTCTGGCACCTTGTAGAGCATGGTGATCATGACACTGCCTCCAGTTTATCCTCGGCCTTGCGAAGCACCGCGACTTGCAGGTCATTCAGCAGACATCGACCGTCAGGCTTTTCAGGATCTCCGAAGACATTGACCCATGCCAGCGCATTGGCGCGCTCTGCCAGTCGGCGACGGGACTTGTCCCCCATACGGTTGATCACCGTGCTGCCCGAAAGGTTGGCAACAGCCAGGGCCACGCCTCCCGCCACGAGAATCGGCACGCTGACAGTGGAGGTGGTGAAGAAGAACAGGCTGGTGGCGCTGACCGTCGCCACGGCGGCGAGGGTCGGCATGGCTGCCATGGAGGCGGCCAGCAGGACCGGTTTTCCAACCAGCCCGATGACCGCGTCCACCGGCAGGTGGAATCTCTCGCGCTCCCCGAGCTTTTCCTCCAGTGCATTGAGCGCCACCTCGGCCCGCTGGACCGCGATCAGACGCTGCTCTTCCGTCCAGGAGCTCAGGATATCGCCGAAGGCACTGGCGAGACGCATATGGGCCCTGGCCACACCGACCTGGGAAAGGCCGACGACATGGTCTTCGATCTGCGCCACAAGCAACGGGAACGCCTGCTCGAGCTGATCACTGACGGCAGCCAGTTCCCGGTGCCGCCACTGTGTCAACTCGAGGCGATTCTGGATTTCGGTGAGATCGAGCAACTTCGTCCTGCAGAGGTATTTCACAGAGCAACATTAGAAAGAGCCATGCTGCATTAAAATACATTTCCACTATCCGAGTTGGCAGCAGCGCATTGTTTGGAAAACTGTGGTGAAACTGCATTCGGAGCGACGCAAGGCCAGCAAAGCCGAACCTCGGACTGGGTACAGGGGGATGCAATCCGGTGTTGCTTGGCCGGTTTCGCGAACCACAGCCACACCCGCCCTGCGATGAGCGTACAGGCGACTGAGAGCAGACAATGCAACAGCGACGCGCTCTCGAATGCGCCGCAAGGCCAGCTACTATGGACAGCGCAATGCCCTCTCGTCGGGACTAGAGCGATCCACCGCCTAAGGACAGCAGGGGAACCAATCGGGAGACGGGGCAAGCACCGCAAGCGCAATACTGATGGACCGAACTGTAATCGGACAGAACAACCGGGAAAAGGCAGCGTCCATGCCGTTTAGACGAAGCGCCACCTGCCCCTCTCGCGCCCCCAGCACCACCCCTCCTCGCCCCCATCCCATTTTCTGGCCCCAAATATCCCGGGGGAGTCGCCCTCCGGGCGACGGGGGCAGAGCCCCCTTTCCTTCCACCTGCCGCCCCTCCGGCGACGGGGGCAGAGCCCCCTCCCCCCACATCCCCGCACAGCCCTCCCCGCACCGGCGCCCCTTGCACTCCCCTCCCCTGCCCCCTAATTTCCCCCGGCGGCCAACGAGGCCGCTTGTTCTCAGGGCGGGGTGCAATTCCCTACCGGCGGTGATAGCCCGCGAGCGCCTTTCGCAACCGAAAGGGTCAGCAGATCCGGTGGAACTCCGGGGCCGACGGTCATAGTCCGGATGGAAGAGAACGGGACATCCCCCGCACCGCGCCCGAAAGGGAGCGGCAAGGGCGCTGTCCCTGACTGCCTTGGGTTATGCGTTTGGAAAGGACACCGCATGACTCACCCCCACCACCCGGCGCGCGGCGCCGCGATGATGATCGCCGCGGGCGCGATCTTTGCCATCTACAACACCCTGACCCAGCATATCGCCATGGGTCTGGGCCTGCCCGGCCCCACCATCGCCTTCTGGCAATACCTGACCGCCACCCTGCTGGCCCTGCCCTGGGCCCTGTCGCGATCCCGCGATGCCTGGGCAATGAAACAGCCCTGGCTGCACCTGGCGCGCGCGGGTTGCGCCGTGGCAGGGGTGCAGCTGTGGGTGGCCTCGCTGGGCTTCGTGCCGATCTGGCAGGCCTCGGCGCTGATCCTGCTGTCGCCCTTCTTCGTCACCCTGGGCGCGGCGCTGCTGCTGCGCGAGGAGACCCCGCCGCGCCGCTGGCTGGCGGTGCTGGGCGGATTGGCGGGGGGAATGATCCTGCTGGCGCCCTGGTCGGATGCCTTCAGCTGGGCCGCGCTGATGCCCGTGGGGGCCGCCGCGCTTTGGGCCGGCACCTCTCTGTTGACCAAGCGGATGACGGCGACCGAGGCGCCGGAAAGCCTGACCCTGCACCTGCTGATGCTGCTGACCCCCGCCAACGCCCTGCTGGCCTGGCTGGCCCTGCCTGCGGGTGCTGGGCTGGGCGCGCTGCTGCCCGGCGCCACGGCCCTGGCCCTGCTGGTGCTGGCGGGCGTGCTGACCGCGGCGGCGCAATATGCCATCGCCCGGGCCTATTCCCTGGCCGACGCGGGGTTCCTGCAACCCTTCGACCATGTGAAACTGCCGCTGAACGTGGGCCTGGGGGTGCTGGTCTTCGGCTTCGTGCCGCCGGGCAGCATGTGGGCCGGCTCGGCGCTGATCATCGCGGCCTCTTTCTACCTGCTGGAAAGCGAACGCCGCCTGGCCCGCCCGCAGGGGGGCGCCGCCCAGGCCTGACACCGTGCCAAGACCTTGACACCCCAAGGGGGACGCGCCCGCCGCGTCCCCCTTTTGCTGTCCTGCCCCCTGCCTCCCCCGGCCCAAAGGGACATCTGAAACCTTTCAATTTAGAATAATTCAAAAAACCTTCCCGGATTTGACCGAGATCAACCCCCCGCCTGCGATTCTGCGAGAGCGTGGCCCGGCGCGAACCTCCCACAGAAACGGAGACGATGATGCGTAGCCTGACCATTCTCCTCTTAGCCAGTACGGCCCTTGCCACGGGCGCCGCAGCCGATGAGCTGCGCGACTATGCGGCCGATATGTTTTCCCCCCTGCCCTCGACCATCCCGGCCCTGACCGAGAACACGGTGACGCCCGAAAAGGTCGAACTGGGCAAGATGCTGTTCTTCGATCCCCGGGTCTCTCTGTCCGGGGTCTTTTCCTGCTATTCCTGCCACAACCTGACCACGGGCGGTGATGACAACCTGGAAACCTCGGTCGGCCACGGCTGGCAGAAGGGGCCGCGCAACGCGCCCACGGTGCTGAACGCGGTGCTGAACGAGGCGCAGTTCTGGGATGGCCGCGCCGAGGATCTGGCCGCCCAGGCCAAGGGCCCGGTGCAGGCGGGCGTCGAGATGGCCAACACCCCCGACAATGTCGAGGTGATGATGAACTCGATGCCCGGCTATGTCTCGCTGTTCGAGACCGCCTTCCCCGGCCAGGACAGCCCGGCCAATTTCGACAACATGGCCAAGGCGATCGAGGCCTTCGAGGCAACGCTGCTGACACCCGCGCCCTTCGATGCCTGGCTGAACGGCGACGACAACGCGCTCAGTGCCGAGGCCAAGGCGGGGCTGGGGCTGTTCCTGGATCTGGGCTGCGTCTCTTGCCACGAAGGGGTCAACGTGGGTGGCCACGGCTACTATCCCTTCGGCCTGATCGAGAAACCCGGCGCCGATGTGTTGCCCGAGGGCGACAAGGGCCGCTTTGCCGTCACCGAAACGGTGGATGACGAATATGTCTTCCGCGCCGCGCCGCTGCGCAACGTGGCCCTGACAGCACCCTACTTCCACTCGGGCAAGGTCTGGGATCTGAAGGTGGCGGTGCAGATCATGGCCGAAAGCCAGCTGGGCGAAGCGCTGTCGGATGAGGATGCGACCAAGATCGTCGCCTTCCTCGACAGCCTGACCGGCGAGATGCCCGAGGTCACCCTGCCGGTGCTGCCGGCCGAGACCGCCGCAACGCCGCGCCCGAAACAGGACGCGCTGCCCTAGGGGGCAAGGTCCATCCAGATCCGGCCGGGCATTGCGACAGTCAGTCCAGCCGGACGGGGGCCGGTCCGCAAGGGTCGGCCCCCCTCGCCTTTCCCCGGCCCTGACGCCCCCCCTCCTGACAGCAACGTGAGATGACGCGCGGCCCTTTCGCCCTACCCTTGGCGCCACGGGGCCAACGCCCCCTGGCCATCCAAGGGAGAGAGAGACATGCTGACCCGCCGCCATCTGATGACCACCGCACTTGCCGCCACCGCAGGGGCCACGCTGATCCGCCCCTTCGCCGCCATGGCCCAGGACCTGACCGGCGATGTCTATGAAACCGCCTCGGGCCGGGTTTCCATCCACCCGGTGGCCCACGCCAGCTTTGTCCTGGTGACGCCTGCGGGCGTGATCTATGTCGACCCGGTCGGCGGGGCCGAGGCCTATGCGGCGCTGCCCGACCCGGATGCGGTGCTGATCACCCATGAACATGGCGACCACTACGACGCCGAGACCCTGGCCGCCCTGGCCGCGCGCGCGGACGGCGCCCTGGCGATGATCACCAACCCCGCCGTGGCCGAGATGCTGGCCCCCGACCTGGCCGCCGCAAATGCGCCGCTGGCCAATGGCGACAGCGGCGAGGTGCTGGGCTATGAGGTCGCCGCCGTGCCCGCCTACAACATGACCGAAGACCGGCTGCAATATCACCCCAAGGGGCGCGACAACGGCTATGTCCTGAACGTGGACGGGCTGCGGATCTACATCGCGGGCGATACCGAGGATACGCCCGAGTTCCGCGCCCAAAGCGACATCGACATCGCCTTCGTGCCCTTCAACCTGCCCTATACGATGACCGAGGATCAGGCCGCCTCGGGCGTGGCCGAAATGGCGCCGAAGGTGGTCTATCCCTATCACTATCGCGGGTCCGACACCGATCTGTTCGCCGCGCGGCTGTCCGAGGCGGGCGCGGAAACCCAGGTAGTGATGGGCGGCTGGTACAGCTGAGCCCCGCGCGCTTGGGCTGCCGGGCCGGGGCCTGACCCCGGTGCGGCGCCCGGCCCAGAGCGGCGCGCCCCCGCCCCCTCAGGCGCGGATGCGCAGCCCCTCATAGCCCGTATCCAGCAGCCCCTCGAAGCGCAGGGTGCGACCGCTGCGGGTGCGCCGGGCCCGCGCCGCCTCGGGCGGGGCCAGGGCGGGGATCAGCGGGCGCGGCGCGCGCCCCTCGGCGCGGGCTTCGGCCATGCCCGTCCGCAGGGCGCGGGCCAGGCGCAGGGTTTCCTGCACCCGCATCAGTCGCGCGGCGGGCGGGCCATAGGCCGCCACCCCCTCGCTCAGCAGACCGGGGATCTCGGCATGGACGGCGGCGCGCAGCATCGGGTCGAGGCGTTTCAGCCCCTCGGGACCGGGCCAGAAGCTTTCCACCGGGGCGCCCTCGGCGCGGATCACGTCGTGGCGGTCCAGCAGGACCGAGACATAGACCGCGTCGCGGCGCCCGCGCATCACCCGCACCCCCGGCAACGGCACCAGGCCGCAGGCCGGCGCCAGCACCCTCGCCTCGCCGGTCAGCGCCGCCACATCCGGCCCGCCCAGCAGCACCCGGTGCTGCGGCGACAGCATCAGGTCGCGGCGCGGCAGCCCGTTGCCCAGCACCCCCGCCTTGAACAGGATCGGCTTTTGCTTGTGCCCGTCTGGGTCGAAACTCATGTGCCCCTGGCCCACCCACAGCACCCGGCGCATCCGCCCGCTGACCGTGGGCACCAGATCGCCCGGCAACAGCTCTTCCACCGGACGGGGGCCACCATGGACCATGTCGATCAGGCTGCCCGAGGCGATGCAGACGAAGGCCGCCTGGTCGGTCCAGTCGAACTGGCCGTCGTTGTCGCCGATCCCCGGGTCCGCCTTCTCGTCGCTATGCTGGATCTTGAAGGTGCTGCTGCCCGCCTCGAAACCCGCATAGTCGATCAGGAAATTCGACTGGATGAACAGGATATGTTCATCGCCCGCGGCCAGCCCCTGTTCGGCGTCCGGGTTGACCCCGGTGCGCGGCATGACGATGTTGCCATCCGCATCCAGGATGGTGACGAACTGGCCGTTCTGGAACTGCGTGGTGCCCTCGTTCACCTGTTCCACCAGCACGGTGTAGCTGTCGCTGGCATCGCCGATCGGGCTGACGCCCTCGACCGTGACCACGCGACCACTGTTGTTGCCGTTGCCGGAATAGCTGGAATAGGTCGCGATCTGGTCACCGCGCAGGGTGAAACTTACCGTTGCCATATGCTCTGCCCCTGCATCTGATGCGCCCCGATGTTTCGGTGACACGCCCGCGACGCCCGAGGCCGCGACAGCTTCCCCGCCAGTCTTGCGATTAACCCGCTGTTAAGCAAGCTTTCCCGTATCTTACGCGGCAGGCCGGACCGGGGAGAGGGCGAAAATGGGACGTTTCAGCCAGGTTTCGGGGCAGTTTCGCGACTCTTCCCCGGCGCGGATTTCCGCCGACCCCCTCCGGCGCCCCGGGCAAAAGGGCGCGTATCGGTTGTCGATTAACGGATTTTTTGCCACTTTCCCGCTACCGACTCTCCTGCACAGGCCATTGGCAGGGGGGCGGATGGCAGAGACGAACAGCGGGCCACGGGCGGACCAACCCCCGGACCGGCGGACAGCGAAGGCAGTAACGAGATGAAATGTTCCATTCGCGCGGCCCTGGCCGCAAGCGCAGTCACCACCCTGATGATGCTGGGCAGCACCGCCCAGGCCGGCCCGATCGCCCGCGCCTGCCTGGCCTCGGACAGCCGCGCGGCGAACCCGCAGGTCTGCGGCTGCATCCAGCAGGTTGCCGACATGGTGCTCAGCGGCCGCGACCAGCGCCAGGCGGCCCGCTTCTTCAAGAAGCCCGACATGGCCCAGGACGTGAAGATGTCCAGCTCGCGCGCGGATGAGCAGTTCTGGGAGAAATACTCCTACTTCGGCGCCGTCGCGCAGGAGCAATGCGCCGCCTCCTGAGGCGCGCAAACCCCCTATCGACCCGCAGATGACAGGCGCAGCCCCCCGGGGGCCGCGCCTTTTTCACGTCGCGCCGCGCGCGCGCCGCCTCAGGCCACGGCCCTGCGCCGCGCCTCGACCCGCTGGATCAGCGCCCGCCCCTCGGGGCTGGGAGCCTGCCCCAGGCGGCGATAGGCGCTGCCGTCGCGGGTGCGGCTGACCAGCCCGTCCTCGATCAGCGAGCGGCGCAGCTGCGCCACGTCGCCAAACAGGTGCGCCGCCTCCAGGTGGGCGTTGACCTCGGGCTCGGTCAGGACCTGCCCGGCGGGCAGACGCGCCCAAAGCACCTCCAGACAGAGGCTGCGCACCTGGCGCCGTCCGGGCCAGCGCAGCAGGCGCCCGGCGTCGTCGAAATGCGGCAGAGCGCGTTCCACCAGGCGCAGGTCCGCCGGGGGCTCGGGCGCCCGGGGCGGCCGCGCCAGCCGCCCCTCGGCGGCCTGCACGGCGCGCAGATGCTGGAAATTGCGATAACCACCGGCCCGCGCCAGCATGTTCATCAGCGCCAGATGCGAGGGCGGCGCGCCTTCGGCGGCGTCCAGCTGACGCGCCAGGGCGCGGGAAAAGGCGGAAAGGTCCGGAACGGACAGGGGGATAGGGGGTCTCGACATGATCGCTCCTGCACGCGTGCCAGGGGTCGCGGGCCGCCGGGTCACGACAGGCACGCGTCGGGCGTGAGAACTGTCGGAACATCGAAACGAAGGGCGCGCCAGGCGCCCTCGGATGGCAGGTTTAGCAGGCCCCGAAGGGCACGGCGGGCCTCGGGAACTGCCGACCACCCCCAGGATAGCGTCCGCCCGGGCACCGGGCAAGCCTCTGGCCGCGCGCCAGGCCGCGGGCCCGTTTCAACGCCCCGGGCCCGCAATTTCATCGACCATGACAACGCTGGTGACAACGCCGCCCCGGCAAAGGCCCCCTCATCGACGCCATGCGCGATGGCGCGTGACCTTTTTCCGGCCCGGCCGGACAATCCTTTACGGAGTATGATCCATGAATCTTGCAATGACTGCGGCAGCGGCCGTTCTCAGCCTTGTCGCCTCTGGCCCCTCGGGCGTTCAGATGACCGAAGCGGGCTATCTGGCCGATGCCAACGGCATGTCCCTTTACATCTTCGACAAGGATGCCCCCGGCACCTCCAACTGCAACGGCGGCTGCGCCAAGTCCTGGCCGCCGCTGCTGGCCGGCTCCGGCGCCTCGGCCGAGGGGGACTTCACCCTGGTCACCCGTCAGGACGGCAGCCTGCAATGGGCGCTGGACAACATGCCGCTGTACTACTGGGCGGGCGACAACAAGCCCGGCGACACCCGGGGCGACGGCGTCGGCGGCACCTGGCACCTGGCCCGCTGACCCCGGCGGGGAAGGCGGCCCTGCGCCGTCTTCCTCAGCCTGCCAGCGCCGTCCGCAACCCCTCGGCGCAGTCCTCGATCAGCGACAGGGTGCCGTCGAAATCGCGGGTGTAATAGGGGTCGGGCACATGATCGGCCCCGGCAAAGGCGCTCTGGGCGGGCAGATAATCGGTGAACAGCCGCACCGGGGCGCCCTGCCCGGCCTGCGGGCGCTGCCCCTCGATATCAGCCAGGTTCTGCGCATCCATGGCCAGGATCAGGTCGAAGGCGCCGAAATCGGCGACGGCGAACTGGCGCGCCCGCAGCCCCGCCATGTCATAGCCCCGCGCCCGGGCGGCGGCCTGCATCGGCCCATAGGGCGCCTCGCCCACATGCCAGCCGCCGGTGCCCGCGCTGTCCAGCACCAGATTCGCGCCCAGATCCGGCCCCAACTCCTCGACCTTGGCGCGCATCACGGCCTCCGCCGTGGGCGAGCGGCAGATATTGCCAAGACAGACGAAAAGGATCGAAGCGGTTTTCATCGGGCATCTCCTGCGGCTATCGTCGAACAAAGGCTAGAACCCGGATCAGCAAAGGAAAAGGCGGGATGGAGAAAATCGTGATCCTGACCGGCGCGGGCATCTCCGCCGAAAGCGGGCTGGGCACCTTCCGCGATGCGGGCGGGCTGTGGGAACAGCACCGGATCGAGGATGTGGCCACGCCCGAGGGCTTCGCCCGCGACCCGGCACTGGTGCAGCGGTTCTACAACGCCCGCCGCGCCGCCGCCGCCGAGGCCCGGCCCAATGCCGCCCATGTGGCCCTGGCCCAGCTGCAACGGGACTACCCGGGCGAGGTGGTGCTGGTCACCCAGAACGTCGACGCCCTGCACGAGGCGGGCGGGGCGCGGGACGTGCTGCATATGCATGGCGAGCTGGCCTCGGCCCTCTGCGCCACCTGCGGCCACCGCTGGCCTGCGCCGATGGAGATGCAGGTGGCCGAACCCTGCCCCGCCTGCGCCGCCCCCGCCGGGCGCCCCGACATCGTCTGGTTCGGCGAGATGCCCTACCACATGGACGCGATCCTGGCCCATCTGGAAAGCTGCACGCTCTTCGCCGCCATCGGCACCTCGGGGCAGGTCTATCCGGCGGCGGGCTTCGTGCAGATCGCCGATGCGGCGGGCGCCCATTCGGTCGAGCTGAATCTGGAAAGCTCCTCGGTGCGCAGCGATTTCGCCGAGGCCCGCCTTGGCCGCGCGACCGAGGTCGTGCCCCTCTGGGTGGCCGAGCTGCTCAGCGACCACTGACGCCGCCCTCGCCCCCGGGCCGCCACCGCCGCCCCCAGGGGCACCCCCAAAGGCGCCCATCCATCAACCCGGCCCAACGGGGCCCTCAGCCCCCGACGCCTGCCCCGCAGCGCCCCTTAGCGCTTTCTCATTGCCAAAAATATCCCGGAGGGAGTCGCGCGGCACGCGCGGCGGGGGGCAGAGCCCCTCTTCCCCCTCGACCTGTCGCCCTCCGGCGACGGGGGCAAGGCCCCCGCTTCCTTCCATTTGCCGCCCTCCGGCGACGGGGGCAGCGCCCCCCTTCCCCCTCCATTTGTCGCCCTCCGGCGACGGGGGGGGGCAGCCCCTTTCACCCGGCGCGCAGGGCCGCCAGCATCTCTTCTGCCGCCAGGGTCGGCGTCGTCTCTCCCGCCGCCACCGCATCGCTCAGCTCGGCCATCTTCGCCTTGGCCGCGCCGCGCTCCAACTCGGCCAGCAGGGCCTGTTTCACATCCTCGCGGAACCAGAACCGGGCCTGGGCGGCGCGGGCGCGGTCGAAATGACCCTCGGCGCGGCGCCAGTCGGCCAGGGTGGTCATCTCTTCCCAGGCCTTTTCCAACCCGTCCCGGGCCAGGGCCGAGACGATCATCGCCTTGGGGAAGCCCTCGGGGTCCTGGGGCCGCTTGCGCAGCAGCCGCAGGGCGCCCGCGTAATCGGCACAGGTGCGCATCGCCACCGGCTTCAGATCGCCATCGGCCTTGTTGACCAGGATCATGTCGGCCATCTCCATGATGCCGCGCTTGACGCCCTGCAACTCGTCGCCGCCCGCGGGCGCCAGCAGCAGCAGGAACAGGTCCGAGATCTCGGCCACCACGGTTTCCGACTGGCCGACGCCCACGGTTTCCACCAGCACCACGTCGAACCCCGCCGCCTCGCACAGCGCCACCGCCTCGCGCGAGCGGCGCGCGATGCCGCCCAGGTGCGTCTGGCTGGGCGAGGGGCGGATATAGGCCGTGGGCGCGCGCGCCAGCTCGGGCATCCGCGTCTTGTCCCCCAGGATCGAGCCCCCGGTGCGCGCCGAGGACGGATCGACCGCCAGCACCGCCACCCGCAGGCCCGCGCGGGTCAGCATCATGCCGAAGGCCTCGATGAAGGTCGACTTACCCACCCCCGGCGTGCCCGACAGCCCGATGCGCAGCGCCTGACGCCCTGCCCCGGACAGCCGTTGCAGCAGCTGCGCCGCCTGGGTGCGGTGATCCTCGCGGGCGCTTTCCACCAGGGTGATGGCGCGCGACAGGGCGCGGCGATCCCCGGCCAGGATTTTCTCGGCCAATGTGTCGATGTCCATCAGGGTCCCCCGGGTCTGCTTTTCCCCGGGTGTAGCGCCTCGCACCGCGCGCCGTCCAGTGCGACACCGCCGCAGCCCGCAAGGGGAACGCCCCCACTTTACACAAGCTGGACGCCCCCCGCCCCGCCGTCGCATAAGGGCGCCATGACAGCCCAAGCCCCCCTGCCCATCGACGCCGCCCTGCCAGAGCTGATCGCCGCCCTGCGCGCCCGGGGCCGCGCCGTCTTGCAGGCCCCCCCGGGCGCGGGCAAGACCACCCGGGTTCCCCTGGCTATGCTAGAGGCCGGGCTGACCCCGGGCCGGATCCTGATGCTGGAACCCCGCCGCCTGGCCGCCCGCGCGGCCGCCGAACGCATGGCCCAGACCCTGGGCGAACGGGCGGGCGAGACCGTGGGCTACCGGGTGCGCGGCGAGGCCAAGGTGGGCCGGGCGACCCGGATAGAGGTGGTGACCGAAGGCATCCTGACCCGGATGATCCAGTCCGACCCCGAGCTGTCGGGGATCGGCGCGGTGATCTTTGACGAGTTTCACGAACGCTCGCTCAACGCCGATCTGGGCCTGGCGCTGTGCCTGGAAATCGCCGGAGCCCTGCGCGACGACCTGATCCTGGTGGCCATGTCCGCGACGCTGGACGCGGGCCCCGTGGCGGCGCTGATGGAGGACGCCCCCATCGTCACCTCGCAGGGGCGCGCCTATCCGGTCGAGCTGGTCCATGCCGACCGCCCCCTGCGCAAGGGCCGCGAGACCTGGGCCGATGTCGCCACCCTGGTGGAACGCGCGGTGGCCGAGACCGAGGCGGGCGTGCTGGTCTTCCTGCCCGGCGCGGGCGAGATCGGCCGGGTGGAACAGGCGCTGAAAGGCCGCCTGCCCGCCGATTGCCAGATCCGCCCCCTTTATGGCGCGATGAAATTCGCCGAACAGCGCGCCGCGCTGGAGCCTGCCGCCCAGGGGCGCAACGTGGTGCTTGCCACCTCGATTGCCGAAACCTCGCTGACCATCCCCGACGTGCGCGCGGTGGTCGACGCAGGCCTGTCGCGGCGGGCGCGCTTTGACCCCGGATCCGGCATGTCGCGGCTGGTGACCGAGAAGGTCAGCCGCGCCGAGGCCGATCAGCGCGCGGGCCGCGCGGGCCGGGTGGCGCCGGGCCGCTGCTACCGCGCCTGGACCAGGGGCGAGGAAGGGGCCCTGCCCGCCTATCCCCCTGCGGAAATCGAGGCCGCCGACCTGGCGGGCCTGGCTCTGGAACTGGCGCTTTGGGGGGCGGGGCCGGACCAGCTGGCCTTCCTGACGCCCCCGCCCGAAGGCGCCTTTGCCGAGGCGCAGGCCCTCTTGCGGATGCTGGGCGCGCTGGACGGGCATGGCATCACCGAGCACGGGCGCACCCTGGCCGGGCTGCCGCTGCACCCGCGCCTGGCCCATATGCTGGCACTCGCCGGGCCCTCGGCGGCGCCCATGGCCGCGCTGCTGGCCGACCGCGACCCGATGGCGCGCGGCGCCCCGGTGGACCTGCACCTGCGGCTGAAGGCCCTGCAGGGCGAGCGTGAGGCCCGCGCCGATGCGGGCGCCCTGGCCCGCATCCGGCAAGAGGCCAAGCGGCTGGCGCGCGGGGCCGGTCCCGAGGCCGGGCTGGCGCCCGAGGAGATGGCCGCGCTCGCCTATCCCGACCGGATCGGGCTGCGCCGCCCCGGCGAGGCGCCGCGCTATCTGCTCTCGGGCGGCAAGGGCGCGGCCCTGCCCCCCGAGGATCCGCTGGCGGGCGCGCGATTGCTGGTGGTCACCGACACCGACGGCGACCCGCGCGAGGCGCGCATTCGCCAGGCGGTGCAGATCGACGAGGCCGCCCTGCGCACCCTTTTCCCCGATCAGATCGCCGAGATGCATCTGTGCCGCTGGTCACGCCGCCACCGCCGCGTCGAGGCCCGGGTGCAGGACCGGCTGGGCGCCATCGCCCTGACCGACCGCGCCTGGAAAGAGGCCCCGCCCGAGGACATGGCCCGCGCCATGCTGGAGGGTGTGCGCGAGCTGGGTTTCTTCCCTTCCGAACCCGCGCGCCTTTTCCTGGCCCGCGCGCGCCTGATGGGCGACGACTTCCCCGATTTCAGCGATGCGGCGCTGATGGAAACGGCAGAGGACTGGCTGCTGCCGCATCTGGGGCGCGTGCGCAGCCTGGAAGATTGGAAGCGATTCGATCTGCTGCCCGCCCTGCGCGGGCGGCTCAGCTGGGACGCGCAACAGCGGCTGGACCGCGAGGCCCCCGCCCGCTTTATCACCCCCCTGGGCCGCGAGATCGCCATCGACTATTCCGGCGAAGACCCCGGGATCGCCCTGCGCCTGCAAGAGATGTTCGGCCAGACCCGCCACCCCACCGTGGCGGGCCGCCCCCTGGTGGTGACCCTGCTGTCGCCCGCCGGTCGCCCGGTGCAGGTGACCCGCGACATCCCGGGCTTCTGGACCAATTCCTATGCGGATGTGCGCAAGGACATGCGCGGCCGCTATCCGAAACACCCCTGGCCCGAGGATCCGCGCGAGGCGGATCCGACCCTGCGCGTCAAACGCAAGCAATAGGGGGGATCCGCCTCACGCGCCCCGCGTCAAAGCGAACGGGCCGCCCCTCTGGCCTTTCCCGCGCCGCCGGTCTATGCAGCGCCGCATCCGCATCTCGCGGCTCTGTCCCTGTCATATCTCCGAAACACTTGACCTCCCCCCGACAGAGTCGTAATGACGCGCAACGAGATTCAGGGGTGCCGCCACGGCGGTGCCTTTTCATTTGATCGGGGCGCGAACTGCCCTTCAGACCAGACGAGGATAGCCCATGTCGCGCCGCTGCGAACTGACCGGTAAAGGCCCGATGACTGGCAACAATGTCAGCCATGCCAACAACAAAACCCGCCGCCGTTTCCTGCCCAACCTGAACGACGTTTCGCTGCGTTCGGAGACCCTGGGCCGCAACGTGAAACTGCGCATCTCCGCCTCCGCCCTGCGTTCGGTGGACCACCGCGGTGGCCTGGACAAGTTCCTGGCCAAGGCCAAGGACGCCGAGCTGTCCGACGCCGCGCTGAAGGTGAAGAAAGAGATCCTGAAAGCCCAGGCCGCCAACGCCTGATCGCTTTGATCCTTCGACATTTCGAACGGCCTCGCCCTGCGGCGGGGCCGTTTTCTTTTGGCCAGGCCAGCCCCGGGGGGCTTTGCCCCCGCCGCGCGTGCCGCGCGACTCCCCCAGAGTATTTTCAGCCATCGAATGGAAGGAACGCCCACCCAGGCCGCGCGCCAGGCGATCTCCTTTTCAGCCGGGGGACCGTAAGAGCTTTGGGGCGCCCCCCCCTTCCATTCGATGGCCAGAAATACTCCCGCCGGAGGCCTCCCCGGCCGCCACCGGCGCCACGACTGGCGCCGCGCGCCTACGTTTCCCCTTTGCAAGCGCCGCGCGAGGCGCTATGCGACAGACATGATCGTGATGACCGCAGATATCCGCCGACGCCGACGCGTCTGAGGACCGCCTTCCCCCGGGAAGCGCGGCTGTTGCCCCGATCCTGCGCCCAAAATGTCGCGGCGCCTTTTTCACCCCCCTTGAAAACTTGACTTGGCCCGAGCCCCCATGCTCATTCAGGGCCTCTCGTATTGCGAAGGACATCCGATGATCCCTCCCGTTCTGCCGACCTACAATCGCGCGCCGCTGCATTTCACCCGTGGCGAAGGCTCCTGGCTGATCGAGGAGGACGGGCGTCGTTTCCTCGACCTGGGCGCCGGCATCGCCGTCAACGCCCTGGGCCATAGCGACCCCGATCTGGTCGCGGCCCTGACCGAGCAGGGCCGCAAGCTGTGGCATCTGTCGAACCTCTACGAGATCCCGCAGCAGGAAGAGCTGGCCAAGCGGCTGGTCGAGGCGACCTTTGCCGATACCGCCTTCTTCACCAACTCGGGCACCGAGGCCATGGAACTGGCGGTGAAGATGGCCCGCAAGTACTGGTATTCCAAGGGCCTGCCCGAAAAGGTCGAGATCATCGCCTTCGACGGCGCCTTCCATGGCCGGTCGTCCGCCGCCATCGCCGCCGTGCCGACCGAGAAGATGGCCAAGGGCTTTGGCCCGCTGCTGCCCGGGTTCAAACAGGCGAAATGGGGCGACTGGGACGCCCTGGCCGAGATGGTCAGCGACGAGACCGCGGCGATCATCATCGAGCCGGTGCAGGGCGAAGGCGGCATCCGCCCCCTGCCCGACGCCGACCTGAAGGCGCTGCGCAAGCTGTGCGACGACAAGGGCTGCCTGCTGATCCTGGACGAGGTGCAATGTGGCGTGGGCCGGACCGGTCACCTTTTCGCCCATGAATACGCCGGCATCTCCCCGGACATCATGATGGTCGCCAAGGGCATTGGCGGCGGCTTCCCCCTGGGCGCCGTGCTGGCCACCGAAGAGGCGGCAAGCGGCATGGTGGCGGGCACCCATGGCTCGACCTATGGCGGCAACCCGCTGGGCTGCGCCGTGGGCAACGCCGTGATCAAGAAGATCGCCGATCCGGCCTTCCTGGAGGAGGTACGGCGCAAGGCGGGCCTCTTCCGGCAGAAGCTGGAGGGGCTGGTCGCGGATAACCCCGACGTCTTCGAAGAGGTGCGCGGCCTGGGCCTGATGCTGGGGCTGAAATGCAAGATCCCCTGCGGCGATGTGGTCAAGGCGGGCTATGCCCAAGAGCTGCTGACCGTTCCGGCCGCGGACAATGTGGTGCGCCTGCTGCCGCCGCTGACCATCACCGATGCCGAAATCGCCGAGGCCGTGGACCGGCTGGACCGGGCCGCCAAGGCCGCGACAAGCGAGACGAAAGCGGGCTGACGCCCCTGCGCGGGGCGATGCGGGCGGGAGGACCTCGCCCGCCATCGCACCCGCCTTGAGAGAGAGACGATGAAGCACTTCCTGGACATCCACACCACCGACCCCGACGACCTGCGGCACATGCTGGACGAGGCCCGCGCCATGAAGGTGGCCCGCGGCGATCGCCCCAAGGGCACCCCTGATGATTACCAGCCCCTGGCCGGTCGCATGGTCGCGCTGATCTTCGAGAAACCCTCGACCCGGACCCGTGTCAGCTTTGACATGGGGGTGCGCCAGCTGGGCGGCCAGTCGATGGTGCTGTCGGGCGGCGAGATGCAACTGGGTCACGGCGAATCGATTGCCGACACCGCCCGGGTGCTGTCGCGCTATGTGGACATGATCATGATCCGCACCAATGAAGAGACCATCCTGCACGAGCTGGCGGAATATGCCTCTGTGCCGGTGATCAACGGGCTGACCAATGAAAGCCACCCCTGCCAGATCATGGCCGACATGCTGACCTTCGAGGAACATCGCGGGCCGATGGCGGGCAAGAAGGTGGTCTGGATCGGCGATGGCAACAACGTCTGTGCCTCGATGCTGCACGCCGCCGGCCAGATGGGGTTCAACCTGACCTTCTCGGGGCCCATGCAGCTGGACCCCGACCCCAAGGCTGTGGGATTCGCCCGTGAAAAGGGCGCCGAGGTGGTAATCGAACGCGATCCGGCCCGCGCCGTCGAGGGGGCCGATCTGGTGGTCACCGACACCTGGGTGTCGATGCATGACGCGCAAAGCACCCGCGAGCGGCGCCACAACATGCTGCGCCCCTACCAGGTGAACGACGCGCTGATGGCCCAGGCGGGGGACCAGGCGCTGTTCATGCATTGCCTGCCCGCGCACCGGGGCGAAGAGGTGACCTCTTCGGTGATGGACGGGCCGCAATCGGTGATCTTCGACGAGGCCGAGAACCGGCTGCACGCGCAGAAGGCCGTGATGCGCTGGTGCCTGGGCCTTTAGGCCGCGCGGGCCTGCGGCAGAGGAAAGCCGGGGAGCGGGGGCAAGGCCATTGATACCTTGTAACTCCGCGCCCCATGACTAGTATAGAAGGCTGAGTTTTAGGGCGGGGCCCCTGCGATGGCAGGCGGCCCCGCCCCCCGTGACCGCGGGCAGCGGCCTTGTGGGAAGATGGAGAGGCGAATGTCCTGGACCGATGAGCGCGTCGAGCTGCTGAAGAAGATGTGGGGCGAAGGCCAGTCGGCCAGCCAGATTGCCAAGGAATTGGGCGGCGTGACCCGGAACGCGGTGATCGGCAAGGTGCACCGGCTGGGCCTGTCGAACCGCTCGGGCGGGGGCGGCAGTGCCCAGGCCACCCCGGCGGCCAAGCCCGAGGCCAAGGCCAAGCCCGCACCCAAGCGGGAGGCGGCCAGCGCCACCCCGGCGCCCGAGCCGAAACCCGAACCCGCGCCCCAGGCGGCGGCCCCCGCCGCCCCCGCGCCCAGCCCGGCGCGCAAGGCGATCATCCCGGCGGGCCAGCCCCTGCCGCCGCAGCCCTCGGCCAATGAGATCAGCCCCGAGGCCCTGGCCAAGGTCAGCGAGATCGAGAAGAAGGCCAAGCGCCTGACCCTGATGGAGCTGACCGAGAAGACCTGCAAGTGGCCCGTGGGCGACCCCGCGACCGAGGATTTCTGGTTCTGCGGCCTGCCCGCCCAGGCGGGCAAACCCTATTGCGAGGCCCATGTGGGCGTGGCCTTCCAGCCCATGTCCTCGCGCCGCGACCGCAAACGCTGAGGCGCGGACCGATCGGAGATTTGAAAAGGCCCCCTCGGGGGCCTTTTTCATGTGCGGTTGGTGTGTGGGTAAAGGAGCTCTGCCCCCGCCGCCGGAGGGCGGCAGATGGAAGGGATAGGGGGCTCTGCCCCCGCCGCCCTACGGGCGACTCCCCCGGGATACTTTTGGCAAACGAGAAGATAGAGGGGCGGGACGCCAAGGCGGCCCGATCAGACACGGGGCCCCATCAGGCGAGCGGCCCTCTACTTGAAGAGGTTGCGCAGCTCGTCCTCCAGCTTGTTCTCCAGGCCCCGGCGCAGCAGGTCTTCGTCGCTTTCGCCCTCTTCGCGGGTCACGCCCAGGGCGTCCTCGACCTCGGCCCGGACGCGCTCTTTGGCGTTGTCCTCGATCTGCTGGGTGTCGAGGTCCGCGTTCAGCTGGATAGCGCGTTCCAGGTCCGGCAGGATCTGTGGCGACGCCCAGGGGCCACGGATGCGCACCGGGATGGCGATGCCGCGCCCCGCGTCATCCTTCAGCGCCACGGGGGTGAAGAGGTAGTTCAGCCGCTGCTGGCCCAGGTCCACCGTGCCCTCGCCGGTGGCGGTGATCGAAGCCAGGCGCATTTCCAGGTCGTCGTTCGACAGCACGCCCCCGGCGATCGAGAAGCTGGCCTCGGTCGCGTCGAAGATCGTCGTGCCCCCCGAGACGTCGCCCGAGCGCAGCACCCGGTCCAGGTCGATCCCCGAGATCGTGCCGCGCCCGGTGGACAGGCGGCCGCCGCCCGAGAGCGACGACATCCAGGCCTGCACCGAATTGCCCGAGGCGAGGAAGTTCAGCCCCGCGTCGGCGCTGCCGGTGAAGCGGTCGATCCCCGCCAGCTCGTCCAGCATCCGCGCCAGGTCGACCCCCGCCGCGCTGAGGTCGCCGCCAATCGACAGGCCCGCGCGGTTGTTGGCCACCAGCTGGCCGGTGACGCCGCCGCCGAAGATGCCCATCTGGCTGATCGTCGCCACGGCGCGGGCGCGGTCGATGGTGATCTGGCTGCGCAGCTGGCTCAGCTGGGTCACCCCCAGATCGACGCTGCCCGCGCTGAGCGCCACGGTGCCCTCGATCAGGTTCAGCGCCGAGGCGTCGATGGGCGCGTTGGACCAGCCGCCCGTGCCGCTGCTACCGCCGCTGCCCGAACTGCCGCCGCCGGTGAAGGCGCTGAGGTCCAGCCGGTCGGCCACCACCTGGGCGGTGACGCGGGTGACCGGGCCGGGGGTGATGTCGGCCTCGACCGCCGCCACGTTGCCCGCGCCGCGCAGGGTGCCGCTGCGCAGGGCCACCTGGCCGTCGGATGTCAGCGTGACCTGGCCGTCAAAGCCCAGATCCCCCGCCAGCGCCCCGGGCAGGGTGGCCCCCTCGCCCAGCACCGCCAGCAGCCGGTCGGCATCGCTGATCGACAGCACCAGATGGCCGTCGGCTTCGGGCGCGATCCCGCCGCGCCCCTCGAAGCGGGCGCTGCCGCCCGGGGCCTCGAAACTGAGGCTCAGCTCGGAAACCCCACCGTCGAGGAAGGTCATCGCCTGGGCCACGCGGCCCTCGCCGCTGATCCGCCCGCCGGGCAGGTCGAGACCCAGCGTCAGATCCGCCGGGCCGCTGCTGTCGGGCAGCGAAAGCCCCAGTTCCAGCCCTTCGAGCCGCTGATCGCTGGCCATGGCGGCGTCGATATAGCGGATCGAGGCCTTGCGGATATGCAGCCGGTCGAGGGTGATCTGCCGCGCCGCGCCACCTGGGGCCGGGGCCTCTGCGCCGCTGCCCGAGGCCGCACCCGCGGGCAGCAGATCCCAGTTCACCGCCCCTTCGGCATTGCGTTCCAGCAGGATGGCGGGGGCTTCGGCCTCCAGCTCGGTGATGCGCACGTCGCCGCCCAGAAGGGCCATCAGGTCGACACCGATTTGCAGGCTGTCGGCCTGGAACATCGGGCCGCGCTCGGACCAGGGGGCGTTGGACAGGCTGACCGGGCCGGTGCGCACCCCCAGCACGGGATAATAGCTCAGCCGGGTCTCACCGGCGATGGTCAGCTGGCGGCCGGTCAGCGCCTCGATCCGGTCAGCGGCGATCCCCGCGATCTTTTCGCCGGGCAGCAACAGCAGCGCCGCCGCCAGGGCCACCACCGCCAGCACCAGCGCACCCAGAATTCGCACGATCCACCGCATCCCCGATCCCCTTGATCCAATTGGTCATTAGACAGAATAGCAACAATGACGCCCCGGGCAAACGCTCGCGCGCGCGCGGCGGGGCTTTCCACGGGGCCTGCGCTCGCCTATATGCGGGCAAATGCAGAACCCGCCCGATCTCCGCCCCGATCTAGCTCCTGCCGCCCGTCTGGGCGAGGACCCCGCGCGCCCCGGCCAACCCTCGCTGGGCATGGTCTCTCTCGGCTGCCCCAAGGCGCTGGTGGACAGCGAACGGATCCTGACCCGGCTGCGCGCCGAGGGCTACGCCATCTCGCCCGACTACGCGGGTGCCGACGCGGTGATCGTCAACACCTGCGGGTTCCTGGACAGCGCCAAGGCCGAAAGCCTGGAGGCCATCGGCGAGGCGCTGAAGGAAAACGGCCGGGTGATCGTCACCGGCTGCCTGGGGGCAGAGCCCGAGTATATCACCGGCACCCACCCCAAGGTGCTGGCCGTCACCGGCCCGCATCAATACGAACAGGTGCTGGACGCCGTGCACCAGGCGGTGCCGCCCAGCCCCGATCCCTTCGTCGATCTGCTGCCGGCCTCGGGCGTCTCGCTGACCCCGCGCCATTACAGCTATCTGAAGATTTCCGAGGGCTGTAACCACAAGTGCAAGTTCTGCATCATCCCCGACATGCGCGGCCGCCTGGCCTCGCGTCCCGCGCACGCCGTGCTGCGCGAGGCGGAAAAGCTGGTCGAGGCAGGGGTGAAGGAGCTGCTGGTCATAAGCCAGGACACCTCGGCCTACGGCGTGGATCGCAAGTATTCGGCGCATCCCTGGAAGGACGGCGAGGTGCGCAGCCATATCACCGACCTGGCGCGCGAGCTGGGCAAGCTTGGCGCCTGGGTGCGGCTGCACTACGTCTACCCCTACCCGGCGGTGCGCGAGCTGATCCCCCTGATGGCCGACCCCGAAAGCGGCTTGCTGCCCTATCTCGACATCCCCTTCCAGCACGCCCACCCCGATGTCCTTAAACGCATGGCCCGGCCCGCGGCCAGCGCGAAGACCCTGGACGAAATTGCCGCCTGGCGGGCGATGTGCCCCGACATCACCCTCCGCTCGACCTTCATCGTGGGCTATCCGGGCGAGACCGAGGAAGAGTTCCAGTACCTGCTCGACTGGATGGACGAGGCGCAGCTCGACCGCGTCGGCTGCTTCCAATACGAGAATGTCGCGGGCGCGCGCTCGAACGACCTGCCCGACCATGTGCCGGACGAGGTGAAGCAGGACCGCTGGGACCGCTTCATGGCGAAGGCCCAGGCGATTTCCGAGGCCAAGCTGGCCGCCAAGGTGGGCCGCACCTGCCAGGTGATCGTCGACGAGGTAGACGGCGACGGCGCCACCTGCCGGTCCTGGGCCGATGCGCCCGAGATCGACGGCAACCTCTTCATCGACGAGGATTTCGAGGATCTGAAACCGGGCGATCTGGTCACGGTCGAGGTGGACGAGGCCAGCGAATACGACCTCTGGGGCAAGCGCCTGCGCGGCTAGGCCCTGCCGTCTTGCTGGACGGCCACGGACCAAAAGCGGGGACCAGCCCCTGCACGTTGCTTTCAGCGGGGGCCAGCCCCCGCACCCCCGGAGTATTTCGGGCCAAAAAATAGTTGGGGCGCGGCGCCCAGCTTTTCTCATTGCCAAAAATATCCCGGGGGGAGTCGCGCGGCACGCGCGGCGGGGGGCAGAGCCCCCCTTCCCCTCCACGTGTCGCCCTTCGGCGACGGGGGCAGAGCCCCCCCTGCCCTTTTACCTGTCGCCCTTCGGCGACGGGGGCATCTCCGTCAGACCTCCTCCCCCGCCGAGAGCCGCGCCAGGAAATCCTCGGCCTCGCGGAGGATCGCCTCGCGCTTCTCGCCCTCCATCCGGTCCCAGCTGCCATAGATCCGGCCCATGCGGGGGTTACCCTCGAACCGGGCGCGGTGGCGGGCCAGGAAGTGCCAGTAGAGCAGATTGAACGGACAGGCCCCCTTGCCCTGTTTTACCGTCGCGGAATAGGCGCAGCCGGTGCAGTAATCCGACATCTTCGCGATGTAGTTGGCCGAGGCCACATAGGGCTTCGAGGCGATCACGCCGCCATCGGCAAACTGGCTCATGCCGACGGTATTGGGCGCCTCGACCCATTCAAAGGCATCGACATAGACCGCCAGATACCAATCGTGCACCTCGGCCGGATTCACCCCCGCCAGCAGGGCAAAGTTGCCGGTGACCATCAGCCGCTGGATGTGATGGGCATAGCCCAGCCGTTTCGTCTGATCCACCGCCGCCGCCAGGCAGGCCATCCGCGTCTTGGCGCCCCAGTAAAGCGGCGGCAGCCCCCGCTGGTGGTTCAGCGCATTGCGGCGGGGATAGTCGGGGCCTTCGCGAAAGTAGATCCCGCGCACATATTCGCGCCAGCCGATCACCTGGCGGATGAACCCCTCGGCCGAGGCCAGCGGCACCTCGCCCGCTTCATAGGCTGCCTGCACCGCGTCGCAGACCTCGCGCGGGTCCAAGAGGCCGATGTTCAGCGCGGGCGAAATCAGGGCGTGGTTCAGATAGGGATCGTCCCGCAGCATGGCATCCTGATAGGGGCCGAACTCGGCCAGGCGGCTGCGGACGAAATGGCTCAGCGCGCGGCGCGCCTGAGCGCGGGTGACGGGCAGGTCGAAGGGGTGCAGGTCACCGAAATTGGCACTGAAACGCTCTTCGACCAGGGTCAGCACCTCTTCGGTCACCGCGTCGGGGGTGAAGGACATCGGGCCCGCGCGGAACAGATCCGCCCCGCCCCGGGGCGGCGGCTGGCGATTCTGGGCGTCAAAGTTCCACTGGCCGCCCGCGGGCTGGTCGCCCTCCATCAGGTACCCCGTGTCGCGCCGCATCTCGCGATAGAAGTATTCCATCCGCAGCGCCTTGCGCCCCTCGGCCCAGGCGTCGAAGCGGGCGTGGCTGGCGAGAAACCGGTCATCCTCGCGCAGCTCCAGATCCAGCGGCAGATCGCGCAGCGCCTGGGTCAGGCGCCATTCGCCGGGCTCTGTGGCAACGACACGGGAAAGGCCCGTCTCTTCGGCCCGGCGCAGCAGTTCGCCGCCGATGCTGCCCGCGTTTTCGGGCTCGTCCAGCCTTGTATAGGCCACCTGCCAGCCCTGCCCGCGCAGCTCTTCGGCGAAATGGCGCATCGCCGCCAGCACCAGGGCAATTTTCTTCGGATGATGGGGCACATAGCCGGTTTCCGCCGCCACCTCGGCCATGACCACGCGGTCGCGGGCCGGATCGGCGCCGCGCAGGGCCGAAAGGTCGGGGGACAGCTGGTCGCCCAGCACCAGGATCAGGCGGGGGGAGGTGTCGTCGGTCATGCAGGGACTACGCGCGGGCCGGGCGGGTGGTTCAGCCAAACCCGGAACTGGCGGCACGACCGGTCGGGGCGCAAAGAAAACGCCGGCGCGAGAGGAGGCTCTCGCACCGGCGCCTGCGCCACGCTTGCCCGGTCGCCATGACCCTGCCAAGGCCGCGCCCTCCTGCGGCCAGGGCAGCGGACCGGAGCCGCTGCGGCGATCCCTGATGGCTCCTTCCCCAAAGAACCATGCAACCGGGATCTGGAACCGGGCACAGCGCAAGGCGCGCGCCCGGGAAAACTCACTTCGTCGACAGCGCCTCGAACCAGCCGGCGTTGCGGCAGTAGGCCGGGGTGCGCTCGGCGCTGGCGTGCTCGGCCTGCCACTGGGCGCAGGCACCCGCCTCGCGGCAGGTGGCACAGCGGATGACTGCGGCGCGGTAGCCGTTGGCGACGGATTCGTCGACCATCTGCGCGCCCAGATCCAGGCCGACGCGGTCGGCCATGCCGCCCATCAGGTCGGCGTGCTTGTCAAGCTTGCTGAAAAAACCCATTTCGCGTCTCCTAAGGATCCTGGCCGTCTTGGCCCTGTCCAATCCTGTTCCCGTTCGTCCGTCCTAGAGTTCGGCAAAGACCAGCGCGTTTTCGCAGCCGCCGATGGCATCGGCCCGGGGGGCCTCGTCCAGTTCGGCGCGCGCCAGCCAGTCACGGCAGGCGCAGGTCACCTGGCAGCCCCGGCAGCGGGTGACCATCTCGGCCCACTCCTGCGGGTCCAGACGCCCCTCTTCCATCGCCTGCGCGGTGTCGCAGCCCAGGGCCTTGGCCATTCTCTGGACCAGCCAGTAATGCTCCGTCAGGGATCCCATGGGTTTCATTGCGCCGCGCTCCGGTCCTTGTCCGTCCCGGTGTGCCCCGGGCTCGAACAGGTTTTAGACTCACCCGCGCGGGCGCTCCTTGATCTCGATCAAGTTGACAATGCCAATCAAGTGACGCCGATGCGCGCGGCCCCGGGGCCCCCGGGCGCGGGCCGGGGTCAGAGCGGCCAGAACACCAGGATCAGCGGGATCGACACGGCCACCACCAGGATCTCCAGCGGCAGGCCCATGCGCCAGTAGTCGCCAAAGCGATAGCCGCCGGGGCCCAGGATCAGCGTGTTGTTCTTGTGCCCGATGGGGGTCAGGAAGGCGGAAGAGGCCGCCACGGCCACCGCCATCAGGAAGGGATCGGGCGAGACGCCAAAGCTTTGCGCCATCGAGATCCCGATAGGGGCGGCGACAATCGCCGTGGCAGTGTTGTTCAGCACGTCCGACAGGGTCATCGTCACCACCATCAGCGCGGTCAGCACCGCCCAGGCGGGCCAGCCCTGGGTCAGGGTGACCAATCCGTTCGCGATCAGCTCGGTCCCGCCCGAGGTTTCCAGCGCCGCCCCCAGCGGGATCATCGAGCCCAGCAGGACCACGACGGGCCATTCGATATGGTCGTACAGCTCTTGCAGGGGCACCACGCGCATCAGCAGATAGGCGATGACGACAAAGCCCAGGGCAATGGGCAGGTGCAGCAGGCCGACACTGGCGGCGGCCACGGCGCCGCCGAACAGGGCAATGGCGGCCCAGGTCTTGGTGTTCTCGGTCACCGCCAGGCCACGGTCGGCCAGGGTCAGGGCGCCGATGGCATCGGCCACCTGGCTGCCGGTATCCTTGGGCACCAGCAGCAGCAGCTGGTCACCGGGCTGGATCTGGGTGCGCCGCACCTGCCGGGTGATCTGCCGCCCCTGGCGCGAGATCCCCATCAGCACCGCCCGGTGCCGCCAGGACAGGCCCACGGCCATGGCCGTTTTGCCCGCGATGGCCGCATCGCGCGGCACCACCACCTCGAGCACGTCCAGCCCCTCGCCACTGGCCTTCAGCAGCTCTTCGCGCTGGCCGTCCGCCAGGGCCAGGTTCAGCGCGGTGCGGAATTCGTCCAGCGCCTCGGGCAGCCCTTCCAGGACCAGCGCATCCCCCGCCTCGAGCAACACGCTGCGCGAGCGGCCATAAAGGCGCTTGCCGTCCCGGATCACGCCAAGCACTGCCACGTCGGCCTTTTCCGCGTCGTCATAGGTTTCCGACACCCGGCGGCCGATCCACTTGCTGTCTGCCGGCACCGTCAGCTCGGCCACGTATTGCGCCAGCTCCTTCTCGGTCATCGGCCCGTCGTCGGGCTGCGGGATCAGGCGCCAGCCGATCAGCGCCACGAAGGCCAAGCCCGCCAGCGCCGTCAGCCCGCCCACCGGGGCGAAGTCGAACATGGCAAAGCTTTCGCCCAGGCTGTCGGCGCGGATGGCGGCGATGATGATATTGGGCGGCGTGCCAATCAGCGTGGCCATGCCGCCCAGGATCGTGGCGAAACTCAGCGGCATCAGCGACAGGCCCGGCCCCCGCCCCGCCTTGCGCGCGGTCTGGATATCCACCGGCATCAGCAGGGCCAGGGCCGCGACATTGTTCATGAAGGCCGACAGCACCCCGCCGATCCCCCCCATCAGGGCGATATGGGCGCCCAGGTTGCGCGAACTGTCCACCAGCGTCCGGGTGATCAGATGCACCGCGCCCGAGCGCACCAGCCCGGCCGAGACCACCAGCACCAGCGCCACGATCAGCGTCGCCTCGTGGCCGAACCCGCTGAAGACGTCCTCGTAGGGCACGACCCCGGTCGCGGCCCCCACCATCAGCGCCGTGAAGGCCACGACATCATAGCGGAACCGCCCCCACAGCAGCAGGGCGAAGACGGCGAAGAACAGGGTGAAGAGGATGATCTGATCGGTAGTCATGGGCCGACAATAGCGCCCGCGCGGCCAAGGTCACGCGAATTGCGCGGCCCTTCGCCACCGCCCCGGCGACAGCCCGCCCGCTCAGTCGCAGGCCAGGTTCAGGATGCGGTTTCTGTCCAGCCGGTATTCGGTGAAGATCTGGTTGATCGGGACCGTCTGGATGAAGCTGTGCGTGCCGCGACAATCTTGCCGGGGGCGAGCGACGGGATCCGGCGGCGCGCCCCGAGACGGGCGCGCCGCGACAGGGGCCCCGCAAGAGAGGCCTAACAGTTGAAGCCGGTAAAGGGGCGCCCGCGCACGTCATCATTCCGGATGAACCCCAGCTCTTCGCCCTCGACCGTGTAGTATTTGTCGGTGCCCTCCCAGGTCACGCGATAGCCGGTCGCATCCCGGGCAGTCTTGGCGTGGACGTAGATCACCCCGTTGCGCGTCTTGGGGAAGAACCCCATCTGGCCCGGCTCTACCTTGCGCCAGGCAAAGGTCTTCCACTCGTCGTCCAGCGACTTGTAACGCAGGGCGACCCAGATCGGCTGCTGGCAGCGGTTGAGGGCGCGGAATTCCATCAGATTGGTATCGCCATAGCTGTCTTCGCAGGTCAGGCGCAGGGTCTCGATCTCTTCGTCGATCACCCTTTCGCGGTAAGGCAAAGGATCGTCATTGATGTTGCGCAGGTAGGTATCGCCGCTCCAATGGCGGCCATCGTCATAGGCGTAGTAGTAATAAGTGCTGCTGTCGGTGACGAAGACCGACTGCCGCGCGCCGGGCTGAAAGGATTGCGCGGGCATGGTCACCCGGGCGCCGGCCCGGTCGTAGTAAATGAAATGCACCCAGACCTGTTCCGAGCAATCGTTCTGGAAGACCAATGTGTTGGCGGCCTGGGCGGCGGTCGGGGGCAGGCCAAGGGCCAGGCCCAGCACCAGCAGGGCGGCCAGGCGCCGGGGGCGGAAAATCGTCATGGTCTCAAACCTCCTTTGTCCCGCCCCGCGCAGGCAAGGGCCAGGCAAAGGCGCCTGCCCGGTGCCCTGCGGGACCGGTTCTAACAGTGTCATCATTGGAAATAGCGGGGTCTGCGTCCACTGTCCCGGGGATCAGAGGGCGCCACCCGTGCCCGGGCCTTCGGCCACCAACTGGAAGATCGCCTCGATCACGTTGTCGGTGGCCACGGCGGCCAGCACCATGCCCATGACCCGGCTGACGATCGCCGCGCCGCCCGGACGGATCACCCGCAGGATCGGCCCGGCCGACAGCATCAGCACGAAGGCCACCGCCAGCACCGCCAGCATCACCGCCGCCGTCACCGCCTGTTCCGGCACCGAGAACCGGTTGTTGTCGGTCAGCAGCACGATGGCCAGCATGGCGCCGGGCGAGGCCAGCGAGGGCACCGCCAGCGGAAAGATCGCCGGGTTGTGCCCGTCGGCCATCCGGTCCGAGCGGTCGCCCTGGCCAAAGATCATGGTCAGCGCGAAGAGGAACAGGATCAGCCCGCCGGCGATCTGGAAGGCCGGCAGCGAGATGCCCAGGGCCTCGGTCAGGAACTGGCCCAGCACCAGGAAGAACAGCAGGACACCGGCGGCGCCCAGGCTGGCCTGCACCGCCGCCTTGCGCCGCGCCTTCGGGCCCAGCCCGGCGGTCACCGCAACGAAGACGGGGATCGTGCCGATCGGGTCGATCACGACCCAGAGCGTGACAAATTGCTCGAACAGATCGGCGGTCATGGGCGGGGCACCTCGGGGGACAGGGGACGGAACAGATCAAGGGGCCCGTCCTGCCGGACCGGGCCCCTGCCCCATATCTGGGGCGCGGGTCACCGGGAACAAGGCCCGCCAGGCGATCCTTTGCCGCCCCGTGTCTCACAGGCTACAGGCCAGTTTCTGCATCCCCCCTTCAGCGCGCATCTCGCGCAGGCCATAGGTCTGGCCCGCCACCTTGACCGTCTGGGCGTTGCCCTGGATGACGGTCTTGGAAATGTCGCTGGTGATGCTGTGCGAGATCGGGTCGGTCTCGGCGTAGAGGGAGTAACAGTCGCGGCCGGTCGGGCCCAGGTAGGTGGTCTCGAACGCGCCCATCTGCGCCCAGGCGTGGGTGACCCAGGCGCCCTGCTTGGGATCGTGATAGCGCGGGCAGAGAGAGACGGGCATGAAACGCCCCCTGTTGAGACTGACGTATAAAATAGCCCCCATTGGCCCCGAACCGCGCGGGCAGCTCAAATGACAACCCTTGTTACAAAAGGCCCTGGCCGGGCCTGTGGCGGCGATCTGGCCGCGGGTGCCCGCCAGGGGCGCAGCCTGCGCGCCAGGCACAACCGTCTGAGGATCCGCACCGATGCGCAGCCACCTTGCGGCCCGCCCCCGCTGTCGATTATAGAGACGCGACCGAATTCAGACCGAGACCGGAGGCACCGATGGCCGGCCACTCTAAATGGGCGAATATCCAGCATCGCAAGGGGCGGCAGGACGCCGCCCGTTCGAAGCTTTTCTCGAAACTCTCGAAAGAGATCACCGTGGCCGCCAAGATGGGCGACCCGGACCCCGAAAAGAACCCCCGCCTGCGCCTGGCGGTGAAGGAAGCCAAGTCGCAATCCGTCCCCAAGGACGTGATCGACCGCGCGATCAAGAAATCGCAGGCGGGCGAAGGCGACGACTACGAAGAGATCCGCTATGAGGGCTACGGCCCCAACGGTGTGGCGATCATCGTCGAGGCGATGACCGACAACCGCAACCGGACCGCCTCGACCGTGCGCTCGACCTTCTCGAAGAACGGCGGCAACCTGGGCGAGACCGGCTCGGTCGGCTTCATGTTCGACCGCAAGGGCGAGGTGGTCTACCCCGCCTCCGTGGGCGATGCCGACACCGTCATGATGGCGGCGATCGAGGCGGGCGCCGAGGATGTGGAAAGCTCGGAAGACGGCCATGTGATCTATTGCGCCGACACCGATCTGGCCGCCGTCTCTTCAGCCCTGGAAGAGCAGCTTGGCGAAAGTGAGTCGACCAAGCTGATCTGGAAGCCCACCACCACCACCGAGATGGACCTGGAGGCGATGCAGAAGCTGATGAAGCTGATCGACGCCCTGGAAGACGACGACGACGTGCAACGCGTCACCGCGAACTTCGAGGCCTCCGACGAGGTGATGGAGCAGCTTTGATCGCACGCCGCGCCCGCAGCGGCAGATCCGAATGACAAACGCCCCGAGCCGTCCGGCTTCGGGGCGTTTCCTTTGGCGGGGCGCGCAGCCCCACCCCGGCGCCTAGCCGCCGCAGCTCAGCAGCAGCAGATGCGCATCGGTGTTGAAATCCTTGCGGATGAAGCCCTCTTCCTTGCCCTCCAGCGCGAAGGGATGGGCGCCGACATAGCTGAACCAGGTCTCTTCGCCCTGCTCCAGGAAGGTCTCGCTGCGGCCGTAGTAGAAGAAGTGATCGGCCCGGGTCTTGGGCAGATAGGACACCTCGCCCCGGGTCAGGCGATACCAGCTTTGGGTCTGCATCTGCCCGGCCAGGTCCTGATAGCGCACGGCGATGAAGACATCGTGGTCGCAGGTGGTGGCCATGCGGATCTGGCGCAGGGCGGCGTCGCCCTGGCTTTCGGCGCAGCTCAGGGCATGGGAATAGCGTTTCAGCGTCGGGTCGAAGGTGACCAGGGTGCCGTCCAGCCCATAGTCGTCACCGACCGAGGGCATCCGGTAGGCGCCGCGCCAGCTGCGGCCCGGGTCATAGGCGTAGAAGGCAAAGCGCCCGGCCTCGGTGCGCAGCAGTTTGCGCTCGGCCCCGGCGGGCAGACGGAAATAGCCCTCGGTGCGCTCCTTGCCGCGGCTGTCGGTATAGCTGACCGCGACCTGCACCGTCTCGCTGCATGTGTTCTCCACGTAGACCTCGGTGGCCCGGGCCGTGACCGGGTGCAGGGCGGTCAGAAGGAACAGGGCGGCGGCGGTCAGGATGGATCTTGGCATCGGGTCTTCCTTGGTGGCGGCTGGTGCGGCCCGGGCGGGCGCGCTTGCGCGGACAAGAAAGGCGACCGGACGGCCCCTGTCAATTGACGCGCACGTCAGCCTGGCCCGGGGCATGGGCGCGCGCCCGGTCCCTTCCACGGGACGGGAGGCGGGGCGTCGCGCCCGGCGGGCGCGCGCGGCGCCCGGCGTCCTAGTGCAGATGTTCGGCGAAGAAGCGGTCCAGCGCCGCCCAGGAGCGTGCAGCGGCAGGGGCGGAATAGCCCATGCCCGGGGCCTGGGCCGCCGGATTGGTGAAGGCATGGCCGGTATGGCCGAAGGCCTGGATCTGCCAGTCGGGGCAATGGGCCGTCAGCTCGGCCGCCAGGGCGGTGACCGCCTCGGGCGGGGCCAGGGGATCGTCCCAGCCATGCAGCACCAGCAGCGCCGCCTGCATCGGCTGCGATCCTTCGAGGGGCGCGTCGAAGATCCCGTGCAGCGACACGCCCGCACGGAAGGCCGCCCCCGAACGCGCCAGGTCCAGCACCCCCTTGCCACCCAGGCAGAAGCCCATGGCCCCCAGCCGGGCCGCATCGACCTGCGGCAGGGCGCCCAGGGCCGCCAGCGCGCCCTGCATCCGCCGGGCGAACTCGGGCCGGTCGGCCATCAGCGCGCCCATCCAGCCCGAGGCCTCGTCGCGATCCGCCGCCCGGGCGCCGCCACCGTAGTAATCCACGCACAGGGCCGCATAGCCCATACCGGCCAGCCGGTCTGCGGTGTCGCGTTCGAAATCCGATAGCCCGCCGAAGGCCGGGGCGACCAGCACGCCCGGCCAGGGCCCCGCCCCCTCGGGCAGGACCAGATACCCCAGGCTGTCCGCCGCCCCGCCGCGATAGGCGAAGGCGCGCCCCGGGCGGCTCACTCGCTGGCCTCGGGCGCGCCATCCTCGGCAGCGCCCTCTTCCGCGGTGCCCTCGGTGGCGCCCTCATCTGCGGCGCCCGCCTCGCTGGCGCTGCCCTCGTCCAGCACGCCGTTCACCCATTGCCCCGACAGGACCTCGCCGGTGGCATAGGTCAGCGTGCCCTCGCCCTGGCGGCGGCCCTCGACGAAGGATCCGGTGTAGATATCGCCGTTCTTGTAGGTGGCCACGCCCTCGCCGGTCATCTCTCCCTCGGCCCAGTCGCCTTCATAGCTGAAACCATCGGGCATGGTGATCTTGCCCTCGCCATGGCGCAGACCGGCCTTGAAGCCGCCCTCGTAGACCATGCCGTCGGGATAGGTGGCGCGGCCCTCGCCGTCGCGCTGGCCCTCGGCCCAATTGCCTTCGTAGACATAGCCGTCGGCATCGCGCATCACGCCATAGCCGTGGTTCTGCGCCCCCTTGAAGCCGCCCTCGTAGGTCAGCCCCGAGGGGAAGGTGGCCACGCCCTCGCCCTCGATCACGCCGCCGACCCAGTCGCCCTCGTAGGTGGCGCCATCGGGATAGGTGATCTTGCCGCGGCCATCGGCCAGGTCATCGGCGAACTGGCCCTCGTAGACCGAGCCGTCGGGATAGGTCACCCGCCCCTCGCCCGCGATCTTGCCTGCCGCCCACTGGCCCTCGTAGCGATAGCCATCGGCGCCGGTGAAGCTGCCCTGCCCCTCGCGCTGATCGGCGACGAAACCGCCTTCGTAGACATCGCCGCTGGCATAGGTGACGCGGCCCTCGCCCTCGCGCTTGCCTGCCACCAGGGTGCCTTCGTAGATGTCGCCATTGGGCTGAGTCAGCTTGCCGGTGCCCTGGATCTGCCCGGCCTCCCAGTCGCCCTCATAGGTCAGGCCATCGGCCATGATCAGCGTGCCCTTGCCCTGGCGCTGGCCGCCCGCGATCTCGCCCTCATAGGTGGTGCCGTCGGGATAGGTGATCTGGCCGATCCCCTCTTTCACCCCGTTCACCCAGTCGCCCTCGTAGACATAGCCGTCGGGGTTCTCCATCCGGCCGCGCCCGTCATGCATCGCATTGCGGAACCCGCCCTCGTAGCGCACGCCATTGGCGTAATTGGCGATGCCCTGGCCGGTGATCTTGCCGTCCACCCACTCGCCCTCGTAGGTGCCCCCGTCCGAGAAGGTGATCTTGCCGAATCCCTCGGGCTTGCCCTTGGCGAACTCGCCCTCGTAGACCGAGCCATTGGGGAAGGCCGCGCGGCCCTTGCCGCGGATCTCGCCCGCCACCCAGTCGCCGGAATATTCGTAGCCATTGGGCAGCCGATAGGTGCCATAGCCATCCTGAAGGCCGTCCTTGAAACTGCCCTCGTAGACCCCGCCATCCTCGTATTGCTTGGTCTGCACCGCGCCGTCCTGCGCCGCGACCGTGCCCGCCATAAGTGCCAGGCCGACCGACCCGGCCACCAGAAAGCTTTTCAGAACCTGCGTCATGGTTTCTCCCTGAACCCGCCGTTTCGCTGGGCCCGATCCGCGCGCGCGGCGGCCTTGCTGGTCTGGCGAAAACCTATGCGACCGGGAAAAGGGGGGCAACGCCTTTCACCAAATCGCCTTCCCCTCGGCGGGTCTGGCCGCTAAGCAGGCCCCGACCCGCGCGCCCCAGCGCGCCACAGGACGCATATTCTGAACCACACAGGCGCCGGTTCCCGGCCGCAAGGAGGTTACATGGCAGACAGGTTCCGCATCTGGCTGGCACAGCGCAACGCCACCGTGGGCGATCTTTCCGGCAATGCCGAGCTGGCCTTCGCCGCCTGGCAACAGGGCCGCGACGCGGGCGCCGACCTGGTCTGCCTGCCCGAGATGTTCATCACCGGCTATCAGACCCAGGATCTGATCATGAAGCCGGCCTTCTACCTGGACGCCATCGCCGCCATCGCCACCCTGGCCGAGCGCTGCGCCGAGGGCCCGCCGCTGATGATCGGCGGCCCCCATGTGGAAGGGGCCGAGCTGTTCAACGCCTATCACATGCTGAAGGGCGGCCGCGTCGTCTCCAGCGCGCTGAAACACAACCTGCCCAATGACACCGTCTTCGACGAGGTGCGCCTTTACGACAGCGGCCCCCTGGGCGGCCCGCTGGCCGTGGGCAATGCACGCGTCGGCTTTCCCATCTGCGAGGATGCCTGGCACCCCGAGGTTTCGGAAACGCTGGAGGAAACCGGCGCCGAGTTCCTCATCGTGCCCAATGGCTCGCCCTATGCGCGGCACAAGATGGACACCCGCTATAACCACATGGTGGGCCGCGTGGTCGAGACGGGCCTGCCGCTGATCTACCTCAACCTTGTGGGCGGCCAGGACGATCAGGTCTTCGACGGCGGCAGCTTCGGCTTGAACCCCCATGGCGGGCTGGCCTTCCAGATGCCGGTCTTCGACGAGGCCCAGCAGATGGTCGAGCTGGAGCGCGGCCCCGAGGGCTGGCGCATCGTCGAGGGCGAGAAGGCCCATATGCCCGACGAGTGGGAGCAGGATTACCGCGTCATGGTCGAAAGCCTGCGCGACTACTGCCGCAAGACCGGGTTCAAGAAGGTTCTGCTGGGCATGTCGGGGGGCATCGATTCGGCCCTGGTCGCCACCATCGCCGCCGATGCCCTGGGCCCCGACAACGTGCGCTGCGTGATGCTGCCCTCGGAATATACCTCGCAGCACAGCCTTGAGGACGCCGAGGCCTGCGCCAACGCCCTTGGCTGCCGCTATGACTATGTGCCGATCTCTGGCCCCCGCGCCGCGGTGACCGAGGCCCTGGCGCCGCTTTTCGAAGGCACCCAGCCCGACCTGACCGAGGAAAACATCCAGTCCCGCCTGCGCGGTCTGCTGCTGATGGCGCTGTCGAACAAGTTCGGCTCGATGCTGTTGACCACCGGCAACAAGTCCGAGGTGGCCGTGGGCTATGCCACGATCTACGGCGACATGTCGGGCGGCTACAATCCGATCAAGGATCTCTACAAGACCCGGGTCTTCGAAACCTGCCGCTGGCGCAATGCCAACCACCGCGACTGGATGCAGGGCAATGCGGGCGAGGTGATCCCCGAGCGGATCATCACCAAGCCGCCCTCGGCCGAGCTGCGCGAGGACCAGAAGGACAGCGATTCGCTGCCCGACTACCCCGTGCTGGACGGCATCCTGACCCTGCTGGTGGACGACGAGCGGTCGGTCGCCGATTGCGTCGCCGCCGGCTATGACCGCGAGGATGTGAAAAAGGTCGAGCGGCTGATCTACCTGTCGGAATACAAGCGGTTCCAGGCCGCGCCCGGTGCGCGGCTGACCAACCGGGCCTTCTGGCTGGACCGGCGCTATCCCATCGTCAACCGCTGGCGCGACCCCAGCTAGGCCCGGCCCCGGGGCGCGGTCCCGGGGGGGGCTTCACGGGCTGTTCACTCTCTTCCGTCATGACGGAAATGCATGAAATTCATGTACCCCCCGGCCCCTGCTCGGGCTATTCTTCGATCATGAATGAATTGCCCGGCGCACAGCCCCGTTTCCTGCGCGGCCTCGATCGCATGACCCGTCAGGACGTGCTGGATGCGATGGCCCTGGTCGACCACTACGGCGACGACTGGCTGCATGAGGTGACCGGACGGCGCCGCACCGCCACCCGCTATATCCAGCAACAGAACCGCCGCTATCCGGCCAAGGCGATCGGCTATCTGGCCGCCCAGCTCTGCGCAGGGATCGCGCGGATGGAAAGCACCCCGGCCAAGGTGGAACGGGTCGAACGCGCCCTGGTGCGCTGTGGCTTCCGCCCGCAACGCAGCCGTGCCCCGGCAGGCCCCGGCGCCGCCCCCTCGGCCCCTGGCCGCGAACGCTAGGCCCCGATGCCCGGGCCGGAGCTTTCCCGCAGGCGATCCCCCGCGCAGGGCCAAAAGCGACATCTGACAGGTCGGAAACGGCGCAGCGGCAGGGGCGCCCAGCGGGCATAGAGGCGCACCTTTCGACTGCATTGCGCCCATGATCGCCTTTCACACCATTCCCGATGCCTTCTCTGTGGCCGAATGCGCCCAGCTGACCGAGATTGCCCGCGCCGCCCCCGCCGCCGATGCGGGCCTGGTGCGCGCCACCACCGAACACAACCTGCGCCGCGCCGATCTGGTCTGGCTCGACGACCTGCCCGAGACCGGCTGGGTCATGGACCGGCTGATCGACCTGGTGGCCCGCGCCAATCGCGAGGTCTTCGACTTCGACCTGACCGATTTCTCCGAATCGCCGCAGATCGCCCGCTACGGGGCCGAGCGCGAGGGGCATTTCACCTGGCATTCCGACATCGGAGAGGGGCGGCTGGCGTCGCGGCGCAAGCTGACGCTGGTCACCCAGCTGTCCGATCCCGGCGCCTATGAGGGCGGCACCCTTGAGGTCTGGATGAATTCGAACTGCGCCACCGCAGAGCTGGCGCCGGGCACCGCCGTGCTGTTCCCCTCTTTCGCGCTGCACCGGGTGCTGCCCGTGACCGCGGGCGAGCGGTTCTCGCTGACCGTCTGGGCCCACGGCGCACCCTTCCGCTAACCCTCTGACATTCCCAAAGGATCCAGGATGCACCCGCCCTGCCGGCCCTCCGGCAGGCGGGAAACTGCGTTCGACGATGCTTTTTCAGGCAAGATCCCACACGGCACCGTGCGCTTGCGCACAGCGGCTTTGCACTTGCGGCAATTCTGTCCGCGCCGCTTCGGGCCTATCTGGCGCTCAAACGAGACATCAAGCCCCCAGTTTCAGGAGCATCGACATGAGCGCACCCAAGATCGCCGTCATCTACTATTCCACCTACGGCACCAACTATGCCGTCGCCGAAGAAGCCGCCCGCGCGGCCCGCGAAGCGGGCGCCGAGGTCCGCCTGCTGCGCGTGGCCGAAACCGCCCCGCAATCGGTAATCGACACCCAGGAGCCCTGGAAGGCCCACCTGGAAGCCACCAAGGACATCCCCGTCGCCACCCCCGAGGACATGGCCTGGGCCGATGGCTACTTCTTCTCCTTCCCGACCCGCTTCGGCGGCGCGCCCTCGCAGATCCGCGCCTTCATCGACACGCTGGGCGGCGTCTGGGCCCAGGGCAAGCTGGCCAACAAGACCGTGACCGCCTCGACCTCGACCGGCAACACCCACGGCGGGATGGAGAACACCATCCTCGGGTTCTACCCGACCGTCATGCACTGGGGCGCCATCGTCGTGGCCCCGGGCTTCACCTCCGAGGTGATCGCCGAGGCCGGCGGCAACCCCTACGGCTATTCCGGCAAGGCCGGTGCCTTTGACGACAAGGGCAAGGCGGCCGTCGCCCACCAGGCCAGCCGCCTGGTCGAGGTGACCGCCAAGCTGACCGGTGCCACCGCCCCCGCCGTGGCCGCCTGATCGCAGCGCGCGCGGCGCGGCCCGCTCCGTCGCGCCGCCGCCCCTGCCCCGGCCCTCGCGACGCCGTACGCCCCCGCGCGGCCCCTCGCCAGGACCTCCGGTGTCACCGGGGTCGCCCTCTCTCCCCGAAGGGCGGCCCACCCTCCCGGTCACACCGGCAGGGAGAGCCTCCCCGGCTCTCCCGTCCTCTTCCCTCAGCTCACCTGAACCGCCCCTGCGCGCCCGACCGCGGCTAGCGGTCAGATCGCCAGACGCTGCCCCACCCGGTCCTGCAACAGGCCCGCCAGCGCGGCCAGATCGGCGCGCAGCGGCTGCCCCTCCTCCAGGCGCGCGGCCAGATGGCGCGCCGCCGCCTCCAGCTCAGCATCGCCCGCACAGTGCGCAACGCCGCGCAGGAACTGCGCCAGATAGGCCAGCGTCTCGGCATCGGCGCCTTCCTCCAGCAGCTCGGCCGCATGGGCCATGTCGTCCTTGTAGGCCACCGGATCGGGTTCAACCGGCTCGCCCGGCATCAGGCGGGGGCCGGACCGGCGGTATTCCGGGGGCAAACGCGCCAGGATCTCGCGCTGGAACTGGATCAGGCTGGTCAGCGGCTTGGCAAAGAAGATCTGCGCCCCGGCCTCGCGCGCCACGGCCTCGGCGCCCGGATCGCCGGACATGGCCGCCACCACCCCCAGGCGCACCCCGCCCCGGGTCAGCTCGCCGATCAGCTCGGCCCCCGATCCGTCGGGAAGCCCGAGGTCCACCACCGCCACCGAGGGCCGGTAGACCTGCAAGTGACGGCGCGCCGAGCGCAGGCAATCGGCCCGCCGGATCCGCGCGCCCGAGCGCAGGCATAGCAGGCGCAGCGCCTCGGAGGCATACAGGCTGTCCTCGACCACCAGCACGGTCAGCCCCAGCATCGGGCGCGCGGCGGTCGGGGCGGCAAAGGGTTCTAGCGGATCCATGGGCGCCTTCCTTCCTGACGGGTCCGAGGGCCGGACCGGCACATCACCCGATCAGGCTAGGCGGGCGAAGGTGAACGCAGGGTTAAGCGCCCCCTGCGACCCCATGGCCTGCGCCCCGGCTTGCGCGCGCCCCCCGGACCGGGCGATAAGGGGCCAGGTGAGGAAGAGGAGACCCCAGCCATGATCGGCCGCCTGAACCATGTCGCCATTGCCGTCCCCGATCTGGAGGCCGCGGCCGAGCAATACCGCTCGACCCTGGGCGCCGATGTGGGCGCGCCCCAGGACGAACCCGATCACGGGGTGACGGTGGTCTTCATCACCCTGCCCAATACCAAGATCGAACTGCTGTACCCGCTGGGCGAGGGCTCGCCCATCCAGGGGTTCCTCGACAAGAACCCGGCGGGCGGCATCCACCATATCTGCTACGAGGTGGACGACATCCTGGCGGCCCGCGACCAGCTGCTGGAGAAGGGCGCCCGCGTCCTGGGCGGTGGCGAGCCGAAGATCGGCGCCCATGGCAAGCCGGTGCTGTTCCTGCATCCGAAGGATTTCAACGGCACCCTGATCGAGCTGGAGCAGGTCTGATGGGCATCACCTCTGCCATCGTGCTTTACGCGGTGATCTGGTGGATGACCCTGCTGATCCTGGCACCACTGAAGCTGAAGACCCAGCAGGACATGGGCCGGGTGCTGCGCGGCACCCAGTCGGGCTCGCTGGAGATCCACCACCTGAAGCCCAAGCTGTGGATCACCACCGGGATCTCGACCGTGCTCTTCGTGATCATCGCGGGCATCATCCTGTCGGGCTGGATCACCATCGAGGATCTGGACTGGTTCAACCGCATGTCCACGCCCGCCACGGCGGGCTGACCGCCCCGCCGGGCGCCCGCCCCTGTTCATCCGACAGCTGGAAATACTCTCGCCGAAGGCATGACCCGGCACGGGCCAACCGGCGCGCGACAGATGAAAAAGGCGCGCCCTGCGGGCACGCCTTGCCTCCGGCAGGAGTATTCTGGGCTGTCGGATAAGACTAGCCGCGCTTGGCGGCCAGCCCGTGGAAGATATGGGTGAAGGTGGCCGCCCCCAGGATCGGCACCACCAGGTTCAGGATCGGCACGGTCAGCGGGATCGCCATCAGGATCCCCCCCAGCCAGATCGTGCCCATGTTGCGGCGGCGCAGCTCTTCGGCGCCTGCGCGGCCCAGGCGGCGCATGGCGGCCAGGGTGAAATATTCCCGCCCCAGCAGGTAGCCGTTCAGCCCCCAGAAGATGAAGGGCGCCAGCGGCGCCAGGACCAGGTAGAAGACCAGCGCCACCAGGTTGGCGACGATGATCACCCCCAAAAAGCCCAGCGTATCGCGCAGATCCTCGAAGAAGCCGGTGCCCTCGACCGGGGGGAACTGCGGGTAATGGCGATCCTCGACCGCCTCGGCCACCTGGTCGAGGTACATCGAGGTGATGGCCGAGGCCACGGGCACCATCAGGAAGACCGAGGCGATCATCATCGCCAAGAGACCGCCCGCCGCCGCCAGATCGTTCAGCCAGGGCACGGTGCCGATCCAGGGCAGGCTGGCGTCATCGCCGATGGCCCAGCCGATGCCGAACCAGGTGATCCAGGCGGCGCCGGCCAGCAGGACCAGGGTCAGCCCGACGCCGATGAACAGCACCCGGCGAAAGCGCGGATCGCCGGTCTGGCCAAGCGCGCGGGTGAAGCCGGAAAGAATCAGGCCGAGATCCATGTGGTGATCTCCTTCAGCTCGGGGCGGGGACGTTCGGGCGGGGTGACCTGTTCGGTGCCGTAGAAGATCAGCCCGGCGATGCTTTCCTCGGGCGTCAGGCCCAGCCCCTCTTCGACAAAGCCCCGGTCGAAGCAATGCCAGCCGGTCAGCCAGCTGGCGCCCCAGCCCGAGGCGAGGCCTGCGTTCAGCGCCGCCAGGCAGACGGCGCCAGCGGAATAAAGCTGTTCGATCTGTGGCACCTTGTCCGAGGGTTTCGGGGCCGAGACCACGGCGACGCAGACCACCGCATCGTCGAACTGCTTCACGCTTTTGGCGATCTCGGCCTCGGTTTTCTCCAGCGCCGCGCCGCGCGCGCGCACCAGATCCGCCAGCCGGGCAAAGGCCGCACCTTCCAGAACGACAAAGCGCCAGGGTTCCAGCTTGCCATGGTCGGGGCTGCGGGCGGCGGCGGTCAGGATCACCTCCAGCGCGTCCCGGTCGGGCCCGGGGGCCGCCAGGGTCTTGGCCGGGCGCGAACGGCGGGTCAGCAGGAAGTCCAGCGCCGCCTGGTTTCTTTCGGGCATGTCTCTCTCCGGTTGGGCTGGCTCGATATGTCGGCCCTCGGCGCCGGGGTTTCAACCGCAAAGCGGGGGCGCCTGCCCCTCTAGCCGGTGCGTCCCGCGATCACCGTGACGATCGCCACGGCGATCAGCGCCGCCACCGACAGCAGCGCCTGCACCGAGGGGTCCAGGGCGCGGCGGTAAATCGCCCAGACCCCCGCAGCCGCCAGCAGGCTGGCGAGGCCTAGGGCGAACCCCGCGCGGGCATTGATCGCATACCACAGCGCCGGGTCGGACAGGCTGCGCACGCTGCGATAGCCGACATAGCCATTGGGCGGCACCAGACCGGCGGCCATCAGCGCGCCGATCGCCGCCAGCAGCAGCAGCGGGACCAGCATCAGGTATTTCATCGCCGCCCCTCCGGGCCTGCGCCCGGGCCTGCGCGGGTCATGACAGGGCCTCGGCGATCTGGGTGATCACCCCCGACAGATAGGCGTTGAACCCCGCGTTCGGCTGCCGCGTTGCCACCGCCTGGGCCATGGGGTCGGGCACATGGATGTCGCTGCCCGAGAGCACCTCCATCACCCGGTGGCCGCAGAAGGGCACATAGGCCTCGGAATAGCCGCCCTCATGCACCATCAGAAGGCGCCCGTCGCAAAGGGTGTCGGCGGCCTGCATCACCTGGCGGGTCATCTCGCCGAAGGTCTCGGCGGTGCAGGACATGCGCGCGATCGGGTCGAAGATGCCCGCGTCGAAGCCGCAGGCGACGATGATCGCATCGGGGCGGTAGGCGGTGAGCGCGGGCAGGACGATCCGCTCCATCACCTCCAGATAGGTGACATGGCCCGCGCCGGGCGGCAGCGGGATGTTCAGGTTGTATCCTTCGCCCGCGCCGCGCCCGCGGTCGGTGACCGCGCCGGTATCCAGGGGATAATTGGCCTCCTGGTGGATCGAGACGGTCAGCACGTCGTCGCGGTCGTAGAAGATATGTTCGGTGCCATTGCCGTGGTGCACGTCCCAGTCCAGCACCGCGACGCGGGGGGCCAGGCCGCGCGCCTTGGCGGCCTCGACGGCCACGGCGATATTGGCCAGCAGGCAGAAACCGTTGGGAAAGTCGGGCAGACAGTGGTGCCCCGGCGGGCGCGACAGGGCATAGGCATTGCGCACCCGCCCCGCCAGCACGTCATCCAGCGCCTGCACAGCCAGTCCGGCCGACAGGGCCGCGATCTCGTAGCCGCCCTGGCCGAAGGGGGTGCGCAGGCCCAGCTCGCCGCCGCCCGCGTCCGACATCGCCTTGAAGGCATCGAGGTAGCTGGCGGGATGGACCCGCATGAGATCCTCGCGCGTGGCGGGCGGGGCCGAGGTGGTGGCCAGTTCCGCCCAGAGGCCCGAAACCTCCATGAGGTTCTTCAGCCGCCGCTTGGTCTCGGGGCTTTCGGGCAGACCGCCCGCCGCCAGGGGCTGCACGTAGCCGCCCACGGGCAGGGTCAGGGCATAGTTGCCGCCCGAGTGCCAGAAGCAGCGCTCATCCCAGTAGAAGCCGGTGCGGGGGTCGGGTGCTGTTGACATCTTGGCGCCTCGTGATGTTCCTCTGTCGGCGCAGACTGTGCCCTGCGGCGCCCGGGCGCAAGACCTGCGCCGGCAGGGGCGCCCTTGCGCGGCGCGCGCGGAAAGAAGGACAGCAGAGATGGCCGCCAAACCGCCCGACCTCAGTCACCTGGCCCGGCCCGGGGCCGAGATCGCCACCCGCGTCACCCCCAAGGCGGCGCGCGACCGGATCGTCGCCGAGGGCGACGGGCCGCTGCGGGTCTATGTCACCGCCCTGCCCGAGGACGGCAAGGCCAATGAGGCGGTGCGCAAACTGCTGGCGAAATCGCTGGGGCTGGCCAAGTCGCGGCTGCTGCTGGTCCGCGGCCAGACGGCGCGCGACAAGGTGTTTCGCATCGAAGAAAGCTAAGAAGGCACGCACGGCGGCGACCTGCCTGCGCAGGTCACGCCCCTGGCTGATCCCTGCGCCCGTCACCATGCCCGTCTCGATACCCGTCTCGGGGCCTGCGCCTCTGCGGCCCGTCAGCTAGCCGCCGAGCTGGGTTGCGGCGTCAGGGTGTAGCAGCCTTCGGGCAGGTTCAGCGCCGCGCCCAGGTCACGCAGCTGCGCCATCGACAGGGTGATGCGGACCACCTCATCGGTACGGGCATCGTATTGCTCGACCGTGATGCATTCGGCGAAAGCGTTGACGGTCACGTCCTCCTGCAAGGGGGCCGGGCCGTCATCCACCAGGGTGACGATGGTGCAGTCGAAATCGTGTTCGATCGTAAACATGGGATCACTCTAGCCCGCCCCCGCCCGGCGGGAAACGCCGCAATGTCGCACAGGCGGATTCACGATGCTGTAAACGGCCGGCGTTTCGTCTATATGATGGGTTTCGCATCTCTTTGCCGTGCGGGCGCGCCCCGGGCGGCCAGCCCCGGACAGATCCAGCCATGATAGCCCTGCGTTCCCTGCTTTCCGCCCTGCTGCTTATCGGCCTGGCCGCCTGCGCGCTGCCGCCCATGCCCGGGCCCGAAGGGGCCGGGACGCCCGGCCAGGACATCCCCTCGCGGCTGGACGCGGATCGCGCGGCGCGGCAGTTCGCCGAGGTGGTGGCCACGGTGGAACCGGTGGCCGAGGGCATCTGCCGGGCCCGGCGCGACGACGACCGCTGCGCCTTCCGCATCGCCATCGACAGCCGCCGCCGGATGCCCGCCAATGCCTTCCAGACCCTGGATGCGGACGGCCAGCCGGTGCTGATCTTCACCCTGGCGCTGATTGCCGACATGCGGAACCCCGACGAACTGGCCTTCGTGATGAGCCATGAGGCCAGCCACCACATCCTCGACCATCTGACCCGGCAGCGCGACTATGCCGCCCAGGGGGCACAGGTCTATGCCGAGGCGGCCATGCGCTCTGGCGCGTCGCGGCGCGCGGTGCGCCGGGCCTCGGAGCTGGGGGCGGCCTATGGGGCACGCTCCTACTCGCGGCAGTTCGAGCTGGAGGCGGATTACCTGGGCGCCCAGATCGCCCGGGCCGCCGGGTTCGACCCGTTGCGCGGAGCGCTGTATTTCGACCGGCTGCCGGATCCGGGCGACGATTTCCTGGGCTCGCATCCGCCCAATGCCGAACGCATGGCCACGGTGCGTCGCGCGCTGGCCGCGCGCTGAGGGGACCGCGCGCTGAGGCGGCGGGGCTTGGTTGTGGGGGCTCTGCCCCCGCCGTCGCCGGATGGCGACAAATGGATAGGACAAGGGGGGCTCTGCCCCCCTTGAGCCCGTGCCGGGCTCAATTCCCCCCGGGATATTTTTGGCAATGAGAAAGATGGGGGACGGGGAAGAGCGCGGGACTTTTGCCCTGAAGCCCCGGCGGCGCCCCGGCTGGTAACGCGCGGTCAACGGGGCGGGCAGGCGCGCCCGGGCGGGCGGATCAGAGCGGCCAGAGGAGCGGGATCACCAGGCTGACGATCACCCCCATCGACAGGTTCAAGGGGATGCCGACCTTCATGAAATCGGTGAACTTGTAGCCGCCGGGGCCATAGACCAGCATGTTGGTCTGATAGCCGATCGGGGTGGCGAAACTGGCCGAGGCGGCGATCATCACCGCGATAACCAGGGCGCGGGCATCAATCCCCATGGCCTGGGCCAGACCGACCGCAATCGGCGTCATCACCACCGCCACGGCATTGTTCGAGACCAGTTCGGTCAGCACCGAGGTCAGCAGGTAGACCGCCCAGACCACCATCACCGGCGGCAGATGCGACAGCACCGGCGCCGCGTAGCGCACGATCAGCTCGACCGCGCCGGTATGTTCCAGCGCCGCCCCGATGGCCAGCATCGAGAAGATCAGCGCCAGAAGCCGCCCGTCGACAAAGCCGAAGGCCTCGTCGGCGTCGATGCAGCGGGTCACCAGCACCAGCGCCACCGCCATCACCGACAGCATCAGGATGGGCGCCACGCCCAGACCCGCCAGGCCGACGATGCTGAGGATCGCCAGGATGGCGATCGGCGCCTGGCTGCGGCGGTAGGCGCGTTCGCTGGGGGTGGCCACGTCGACCATGTCCATTTCGCGGGCCAGCCGCTTGATGTCCTCGGGCGCGCCTTCCAGCAGCAGCGTGTCGCCCACGCGGACCACCAGTTCGTCCATCTGCAACTGGCGGCTCATGTTCTGGTTCCGCCGGTGCACCGCCAGCGGATAGACCCCGTAGCGGCGGCGCAGGCGCATGGAGCCCAGCGAACGGCCCACCATCTTGCAGCCCGGGGTGATCAGCACCTCCACCGTGGTGGTTTCCACCGCGCTGACCTGGTCGACGCGTTTCAGGCTCTTGTCGCGCTGAAGGCTGAGCAGTTCCGAGATATGGCTGCGCAGCACGATCCGGTCGCCAACCTGCAATTCGACGCCCTTCAGATTGCGCCGCAGGCTTTCATCGCCGCGCAGCACGTCGATCAGCCGTACGCCCTCGCGTTTGAACAGCTGCACCCCCGTCACCTCGCGGCCGATCAGGTTGCTGTCGGGGGGGATGACCGCCTCGGTGAAGAACTTCATCTTCGAGCGGTCGGTCAGCATCGAGGCCATGGAATCGCGGCGCGGCAGCAGGAAGCGGCCCAGCACCAGCAGGTAGAAACAGCCCCAGCCGACCACGACCAGGCCAATGGGGGTGATCTCGAAGATGCCAAAGGGTTCCAGCCCCTGGGACCGCGCCACCCCGTCCACCAGCAGGTTGGTGGAGGTGCCGATCAGGGTCAGCGTGCCGCCCATGATCGCCGTGTAGCTGAGCGGGATCAGCAGTTTCGAGGGCATGATGTTCAGCGTCTTGGCCATCTGCACGAAGACCGGGATCATCACCACCACCACCGGCGTGTTGGACACGATGGCCGAGGACAGGGCGACGAAGGCAAAGAGGATCGCCAGGGCCAGGATCGGCCGCCGGCTGGCCTGGGCGGTGGCAGTCTGGGTGAAGGCCTCGAGCGCGCCGGTGCGCACCAGCGCCCCCATGACGATGAACATCGCCGCGATGGTCCAGGGCGCCGGGTTGGACAGCACCGGCAGGGCCAGGTCATAGGGCAGAAGCCCCAGCAGAAGCATCAGGGAGATGCCCGAGATGGCCACCACCTCGGCCGGGTAGGTTTCGCGCACGAACAGCACGAACATCACCACCACGACGCCGAGGGCCAAGAGGGCCTCACCGGTCTGGGAAATGTCGATGGCCAGCATCCTGGTGGCTCTCCTTCCGCGGCGCCTGTCGCCTGAAATACGATCTAGGCGAAGCGCCGCGGGCCTTGCAAGCGTTGCGCGCGCACGCCCCGTCGCCTGCGGTCACGCTGCCCTGTGCGAAGGCAGCGGCGGCGGGCCGGTCGGGCGGCGGCGGGGTCAGTTGGCGGGCACCGGGCCGGGGCCCGCGGGGGCCAGACGGCCGCCCTGGCGGACCATCTCCACCCTTATGGCACGGCCGGTGCGGTCGTCGGTCTCGACGTAAAGGCCGCTGACCGTGGCCGGGCCCTCGGCGGGGGTGAAACGGCCCTTGGCCATGCCGGTGATGAAACGGCGCATCGGTTCGGCCTTGTCCATGCCGATGACCGAATCGTAATCGCCGGTCATGCCCGCGTCGGACTGGAACGCCGTGCCCTTGGGCAGGATCTGGGCATCGCCCGTGGGCACATGGGTATGGGTGCCGACCACCATAGAGACGCGCCCGTCGCAGAAATGGCCCATGGCCATCTTCTCCGAGGTGGCCTCGCAATGCATATCGACCAGGGCCGCCTGCACCAGCCCGCCCAGGGGGAACTTGCGCAGCACCGCGTCCACATGGCTGAAGGGGTCCTCGAAGGGCCGCTTCATGAAGACCTGGCCCAGCACCTGGGCCACCAGCACCTTGCGCCCGCCCGGCGCGTCAAAGACCCGGGCGCCGACGCCGGGGCATTCCTTGGCATAGTTCAGGGGCCGGATGATGCGTTTCTCGCCCTCGATGGCCTGCAACATGTCCTTCTGGTCGAAGGCATGATCGCCCAGGGTCAGCACATCGGCGCCCGCCTCCAGCAGGCCCTTGGCATGGGCACCGGTCAGCCCCGCGCCATGGCTGGCATTCTCGCCATTGACCACGACGAAATCCAACCGCCAGGCCTGCCGAAGCTTCGGCAGCCACTCCGCGATGGCCGCGCGCCCGGCGCGCCCCATCACATCTCCGAGAAACATCATCCGCATGGGCAATGCCCTATGCCTCCGGGCGGGCGGAGGCAAGTGTTTCGGCGGGTTGTGGCTGTGGCGAGAGGGGGCGCTGCCCCCGTCTCAGCAGGCTGAGACTCCCCCGGAGTATTTTCAGCCATCGAATAGAAGAAAGAGCCTCCGCCCCTGTTGACCTACACCGCAGCCGGGGGCCGCCGGGGCGTCGACGTGCCGCCCCCTTGCCCTTCTCATTGCCAAAAAATATCCCCGCCGCAGGCCGATCCGCTTAGCCCTGCGCCCCGGGCCCGGGCCGGGCGGGAAAGCGGCGCGCCAGGTCGGCGGCGATGCGGCGATCTTCGGCCTCTTCGTGGCCCTGCGCCCAGGGACGGAACCGCATCCGGAAGGCGGCAAAGGCCGCGGCGGGATCGGCCAGCGGATAGCCGATGCGGGCCAGGCTTTGCGCCAGGGGCGCGTCGCTGTCCACAGCGCCCGGGTCGGGCCAGATCGACAGGCCTTGCAGGGCCAGGCGGCGCCAGTCGAACTTCGGCCCCGGATCGGCCTTGCGGGTCGGCGCCATGTCCGAATGGGCGATCACCCCTTCCGGCGGGATCGCCCAGCGGGCCAGGATCTGCGGCAGCAGCCGTTCCAGCCGGGCCATCTGCGGCTCGGCAAAGGGGTTCGGGGCGGGATTGGCCAGTTCGATCCCGATCGAGCGGGAATTGATGTCGTCCTGCCCGGCCCAATGGCCCAGACCGGCGTGCCAGGCCCGCTCGGCCTCGGGCACCATCTGCCACAGGCGACCATCCTCGGCGATGACGTAATGCACCGAGACCGGCGTGGGCTGGGCCTGGGGATCGGCCAGACGGGCCAGGGCGGCCTCGGCGGTTTCCATCGCGGTGTGGTGCAGCACCACAAGATGCGGCGTCAGCCCGTCGCGGCGGGCGTTGCGGTTGGGGGAGGCGTAGGGTTCCGCCCCCTCCTGCCAGAGGCTCATGCCCTCACTCCGTCGCGCCCTGGGCGGCCTTGCGGAAGGGGGTCGGATCCCAGGTGCAGGCGAAGCCGTCGCCATCGGGATCCAGCCCCAGGCGGTCGCGCTGCGGCCCGCCCTTGGACAGGAAGTCCGCCTGGGCCAAGTCCGGCGAGGGGTATTTGGCGCAGTTGCGGGTATAGCGCGCCTCGGCGTTCAGCCCGATCCGGGTGTAGAGCGGCGTGCCCGGCGCATGGGTCGTGCCCAGGGCATAGGCGGCCAGGTTGGGGCCGGTGTCGGCCCGTTCGGGCAGGGCCTCGGGCTGGACCTGCTCGTAGCGGGCGCGGTTTTCCTGGATGAACTCGGCGTCTTCCTCGATCGAGCGCTGCTGGTCGACGGCGCCGAAATCGTTCTCTTCGGAAATTCCCAGCTGATTGACCGCCTCGGGGGCGGGGTTGGCGGGGCTGGCCTCCAGCGGCACCTGGCCCGAGTTGACACCTGCGGCGTTCAGCGCCGCCTGGGCGTCGGCGGCGATGGCCTCGGCACTGTCGGCGCCCTGGCTGCCCGCGCCCGCAGGGGTGGTGGCGGCGCCCGGCGGCAGGGTCGCGATGGCCGACAGCGGCGCGGCGCTGCTGCCACCCGAGGTGCCCGGCAACGCCTCGGACGAGACATTGGGCGGCGGCGCGATGGTCGCGGATTGCAGCTCTGCCTCGCGGCTTTGCTGGTAGCTTTGGTAATCGCCGAAGCCCACGCCCGCCGCGCTGTCCGGCACCGCCGGGCTACAGGAAGCAAGGGCCAGAAGGGCCACGGCCAGGGTAATCTCGCGCATCCGAAACTCTCTCATTCTGCCCGAACGGCCCCGGGGTGGATCGAAAGGGGATCGGGCGCCGCGCCCGTGCGGGCGCGGGCCCATCAGGGCCTGGGGGCCTCGGTTACCACCATTTCCCGGGCTTGGAAACAAAGCCCGCGGCCTGTTCCAGCGCATAGGCGGTGTTCAGCAGATCGCCCTCTTCCCAGGGGCGCCCGATCAGTTGCAGACCCAGGGGCAGACCCTGGGCATCGGTGCCCGCGGGCACCGAGACGCCGGGCAGGCCCGCCAGGTTGACGGTCACGGTGAAGACGTCGTTGAGGTACATCTTGACCGGATCGGCATCCTGCATCTCGCCCAGACCGAAGGCCGCCGAGGGCGTGGCCGGGGTCAGGATCGCGTCGACGCCGCTGGCGAAGGCCTCGTCGAAGTCACGCTTGATCAGGGCGCGCACGCGGCGGGCGCGGTTGTAATAGGCATCATAGAACCCGGCCGACAGCACATAGGTGCCGACCATGATCCGGCGCTGCACCTCGGAACCGAAGCCCTCGGCGCGGGTCTTCTCGTACATCTCGGTGATGCCGTCACCCGCCGCCAGCTTGGCACGGTGGCCGTAGCGCACGCCGTCATAGCGGGCCAGGTTCGACGAGGCCTCGGCGGGGGCGATCACGTAATAGGCGGGCAGCGCGTATTTCGTGTGGGGCAATGAGATGTCCACCACCTTGGCGCCCGCATCGGCCAGCATCTCCTTGCCGCGCGTCCAAAGCTGCTCGATCTCGGCGGGGATCCCCTCCATGTGGTATTCCTTGGGGATACCGATGGTCTTGCCGCGAATGTCGCCGGTCAGGGCGGCCTCGAAATCGGGCACCGGGAAATCGACCGAGGTCGAATCCTTGGGGTCATGCGAGCACATGGCCTGCAACATGATGGCGCTGTCGCGCACCGTCTTGGTCATCGGGCCCGCCTGGTCCAGCGAACTGGCGAAGGCGACGATGCCCCAGCGGGAACAGCGCCCGTAGGTCGGCTTGATCCCCACGGTGCCGGTGAAGGCGCAGGGCTGGCGGATCGAGCCGCCGGTGTCGGTGCCGGTGGCCCCCAGGCACAGATCCGCGGCCACGGCAGCGGCGGACCCGCCGGAAGAGCCGCCCGGCGTCAGCGGGGTTTCATCGTCCGCGCGGCGCCAGGGGTTCACCGCAGGGCCATAGGCCGAGGTCTCGTTCGAGCTGCCCATGGCGAACTCGTCCATGTTCAGCTTGCCCAGCATCACCGCACCCTCGGCAAAGAGGTTGCCGGTGACGGTGCTTTCATACTCGGGCTTGAAACCGCCCAGGATGTTCGAGGCGGCCTGGCTGGCCACGCCCTTGGTGCAGAACAGATCCTTGATGCCCAGCGGAATGCCGCAAAGCGCCGGGGCCTCTTCGCTGCCTTTCAGTCGCTCATCGGCGGCGGCGGCCTGGGCCAGGGCGATCTCGGGGGTCTTGTGCACGAAGGCGTTCAGCGCCCCGGCCCCCTCGATCGCACCCAGGCAGGCCTCGGTCAGGGCGACAGAGGTCACCTCGCCCTTGCGCAGCGCGTCGCGGGCCTCAGCAATGGTCCATGTGTTCAGCTCGGTCATCTCGTCTCGCCTCTCTGGTCGGGCGTGGATCTTCGGGTCTTACTCGACCACCTTGGGCACGGCGAAGAAACCTTCGCGGGCATCGGGCGCATTGGCCAGGATCTTGTCCTGCTGATCGCCCTCGGTGACCACGTCCTCGCGCCGTTTCAGGCGCATGGGGGTGACCGAGGTCATCGGCTCGACGCCATCGACATCCACCTCGTTCAGCTGTTCGATGAAGCCGAGGATGGTGTTGAATTCTTCCGCCAGGGCGGGCAGCGCGTCGTCTTCCACCTTGATGCGGGCCAGTTTCGCGACCTTGGCCGCGGTTTCGGTGTCGATCGACATGGGCATCTCCCGGGGATGTTCCTGGTTTCGGATCGCAGACGGGTTTAGCGCCCGCAGGCACGGGCCGCAAGACACTGGCGGGCCCCATGTGGCCCCCAGCACCTGGCCCTCTGTGTCAGGCCCAGGCGCGCCGCGGATGACGGCGCCAGACCTCGATCATCCAGGCCAGCATAATGGCGTTGAGGATATGCCACAGGAAATGCGTGCCCAGCCCATGGGTCGCCCCGCACAGCGGCATGTCGAGCGAGCGGAAGGTCAGCGACAGCATCAGAAGCGCCGCCCCGATCCCCAGCCCCCGCGCCGTGGCGGGCGCCCGGCGCGCCAGGAGCAGCGCATAGGCGGCGATCATCAGCGGCACCGGCAGATAGCCCGCGCTGACACCGTACAGCGGCAGCCCCGCCAGCATCGGCGCCATGGCCCCCGCGACCAGCGGAAAGGCCAGGGTGACCAGCCCCGACTGCCAGCGGGGACGGTGCAGGAAATCGCGGGTGGCGGCGAAGATATAGACCTCGATGAAGGCCAGGATCGGCAGGGTATCGGCCAGCCCCGCCCAGGCGGTGGCGAGAGTGTGGAACAGACCCGAGCCGATGCCGATCACGAAGAGGATCGCCGCCAGGACCTGTCCGGTCGTCCTGCCGCGCACGCGCGGCCAGGCCCAGAGGGCGGCGAGGATAAAGGCCAGATTTGTCAGCGCATTGACCGGCTCGGACCAGAAGGCAGGCCCGAGACGCTCGCAATAGGCATCAATGCTCTCATTCCAGTTCAAGGGACTTTCCTTGTCCTATCCGCCCGATAGGTTACCTGCATTGCATCCCCGGGCGGGATCCGTTCCGTCCCGGCCCAAATCATATGAGGTACGACATGAAACTGATCTGGCTCGGCCACGGCTCTTTCCGCCTGGAAATCGCCGACAAGGTGATCCTGCTTGATCCCTTCCTGACCGGCAACCCGATGTTCCCCGCGGACCGCCGCGCCGAGGCGATCGCGGGGGCCACCCATATCTTCGTGACCCACGGCCATGGCGACCACCTGGCCGATGTGGTGCCCGTCGCCAAAGAGCTGGGCATTCCCGTCTTCGGCATGGTCGAGCTGATGAAATGGGTCGCGGATCAAGGCGGCGTCGAGACGACCGGGTTCAACAAGGGCGGCACGGTGGATATCGGCGGGGTCAAGGTGACCATGGTGCACGCCACCCATTCCTCGGCCAGCGACGGGCCGAACGGGCCGGTCTACATGGGCTCCGAATCGGGCTTCATCATCGAGGGCGAAGGCCACTCGATCTATTTCTCGGGCGATACCGACGTGATGGCCGACATGAAGATCTTCCACGATCTGCACAAGCCCGACATCGGCATCCTCTGCGCCGGCGGCCATTACACCATGGACATGCGCCGCGCCGCCTATGCCGCCAAGACCTTCTTCGACTTCAAGACGCTGGTGCCGATGCATTACCGCACCTTCCCGCTGCTGGAACAGTCGGCCGATCTGCTGAAGGCGGAACTGCCCGGCGTCGATGTGATCGAACCTGAGGTGCTGGAAGCCATCGCGCTGTAGGGCCCCAAGGGGCCGGGGGCTTTGCCCCCCGGCTCCGTCCCGGAGCCTCCCCCCAGAGTATTTGTAGCCATCGAATAGAGAAAGAAGGGGTTCGCTTGCTGCCGCGCCCTTCTCCTATTCGATGGCTGAAAATACTCCCGCCGGAGGCAAGGCCCGGCACGGGCATCCCCCGCGTGCGCCCCTCAGACGTCCCAGTCGCCCTCGCCGCGCACCGGGCCGATGGCCATCCAGCGGATGCGGGCGCGGGCCACGCGGGTATCACCCCAGGTCTTGAACACCGCGTCGAAGCCGTCGCGGCCGATATTCTCGGCCTCGATGTCCCCGCGCAGGTTCGAGCCATTGTCCATATCCCACATCGACAGGGCGCAATGCACCGAAGGCAGGGCCAGGAAGGGTTCGGAAAAGCGCACCCGGCGGCGGCGTTCGCGCGGGCCGGTGCCGGTCCACATGTCGCCGCCGTCCTGGAAATCCGAGAACATGACCATATCCCCCTGGTCGATCCCGATGGTGTGTGTCGTCAATTTCTTCATGTCGTCTTCGTCCCGTAGTGGCCCGCATCCTGTCGCGTTTTCAATCGTTTGTGCACCCCCTAACTTCGGGGGGGTGTCGCGACAGCCCCGAGGGTCGCGGCAACGCCTGGCCGGGCCCGGTCAGGACCAGATAGGCCGAGAGGGGTTGAGAAACCCCTTCGCCCCCTGCCCCCGGAACGCAAAAAGGCCCCGGGCGATGCCGGGGCCTTGATGAGGATTTGTGCAGGTCGCGGGACCGGCGATCAGTCCACGTAGTTGGCGTGATCGGGGTCCAGGCCGATATGGGTGCCCATGGCCACCATGTCGGCCAGGAGCTTGCCGGCGCGGGCGACGGCGTTGTCGTCGGTCGCGTCCTTCCAGGCCTTGTGCGCTTCCTGGACCCAGTCGTTCAGCACGTCCTGGGTCATTTCCTTGCTGTGCAGGGCACGTTCGGCCAGGACGGTGACGCCCTCGGCCGAGATCTCGGCGAAACCGCCGGAGACGACGTAATCGTCCTCTCCGTCCGGTCCCTTGAGGTGCAGGACCCCGGGGCGCAGGGTGGTGATCATCGGCGCATGACCAGGCATCGCCGTCAGATCTCCATCCTCACCCGGAATCTGCGCCTCGCTCACCGAGCCGGAGACCAGGCTCCGTTCCGGCGAGACAAGGGAGAAGTCCATCGTGTTAGCCATCAGATCCTACCTTACGCGGCTTCCGCGGCCATCTTCTCGGCCTTGGCGATCACTTCGTCGATGCCGCCAACCATGTAGAAGGCGCCCTCGGGCAGGTGATCGTATTCGCCGGCGACAACGGCCTTGAACGACTTGACGGTGTCTTCCAGGGGAACCTGGACGCCGTCGGAGCCGGTGAAGACCTTTGCCACGTCGAAGGGCTGGCTGAGGAAACGCTGGATCTTCCGGGCGCGGGCCACGGTCAGCTTGTCCTCTTCCGACAGTTCGTCCATGCCGAGGATGGCGATGATGTCTTGCAGCGACTTGTAGCGTTGCAGGATCCCCTGGACGTCACGGGCCACCTGGTAGTGTTCCTCACCGATGACCAGCGGGTCCATCAGGCGCGAGGTCGAATCGAGCGGGTCCACGGCCGGGTAGATACCCAGTTCCGAGATCGCGCGGTTCAGAACCGTGGTTGCATCGAGGTGGGCGAAGGTCGTTGCAGGCGCGGGGTCGGTAAGGTCGTCCGCGGGAACGTAGACGGCCTGGATCGAGGTGATCGAACCGTTCTTGGTCGAGGTGATCCGTTCCTGCATCGCGCCCATGTCGGTGGCCAGCGTCGGCTGGTAACCCACGGCAGAGGGGATACGGCCCAGCAGTGCGGACATTTCCGAACCGGCCTGGGTGAAGCGGAAGATGTTGTCGACGAAGAACAGAACGTCGGTCCCGGTGGCGTCGCGGAACTGTTCGGCCAGGGTCAGGCCGGTCAGCGCGATACGGGCACGGGCACCCGGCGGTTCGTTCATCTGGCCGAAGCACAGGGCAATCTTCGATTCCGGCAGGTTGTCGGGGTTCAGAACGCCCGATTCGATCATCTCGTGGTAGAGGTCGTTCCCTTCACGGGTCCGTTCACCCACACCGGCGAACACGGACAGGCCCGAGTGCACCTTTGCGATGTTGTTGATCAGTTCCTGGATCAGAACGGTCTTGCCCACACCGGCACCACCGAACAGGCCGATCTTGCCGCCCTTGGCGTAGGGGGCCAGCAGGTCGATGACCTTGATGCCGGTCACGAGGATCTCGGCTTCGGTCGCCTGGTCGGCGAAGTCGGGGGCCGGGGCGTGGATCGGGCGGTACTCGTCCGCTTCGACCGGGCCCTTTTCATCGACGGGCTCGCCGACGACGTTCAGAATGCGGCCCAGGGTGGCGGTGCCGACGGGAACCGAGATCGGGGCGCCGGTGTCCAGGACTTCCTGACCACGGACCAGACCTTCGGTTGCGTCCATTGCGATGGCCCGGACGGTGTTCTCGCCCAGGTGCTGCGCAACTTCCATAACCAGCTTGTTGCCGTTGTTGTCGGTGTTCAGCGCGTTCAGAATTGCCGGCAGGCCATCCTCGAACTGCACGTCCACGACGGCGCCAATGACCTGGGTCACTTTGCCTTTCAATGCCATGTCGTTGTCTCCGGTTCCTTAGAGCGCCTCGGCGCCCGAAATAATTTCGATCAGCTCGTTGGTGATGACCGCCTGACGGGTACGGTTGTACTCGATGGACAGCTTGTCGATCATCTCGCCAGCGTTGCGGGTCGCGTTGTCCATGGCGGACATCCGGGCACCCTGCTCCGAGGCAGCGTTTTCCAGCAGGGCCGCGAAGATCTGGGTCGCCACGCCACGGGGCAGCAGCTCTTCCAGGATCTCGGCCTCGCCGGGCTCGTAGTCGTAGTCGATCGCGGGCGCGTCCGTTGCTTCGAACTCGGCCGGGATCACCTGCTGTGCGGTCGGCACCTGGGTCACGACGTTCTCGAACTTGCCGTAGAAGATCGTGGCCACGTCGAACTCGCCCTCCTCGAAGGAGGACAGCAGCGTGGCGGCCAGCTCTTGCGCGTTGATGTAGCCGACGTTCTTGACTTCGCTCAGGTCGACGTGACCCACGAAAAGATCGCCATACTGACGCTTGAGCTGTTCACGGCCCTTCTTGCCGACGGTCAGGATCTTGACCGTCTTGCCGGCGGCTTGCAGCGCGGCGATGCGGGTGCGGGCCAGCTTGACGATGTTGGCGTTGAAACCGCCGCACAGGCCGCGTTCGGCGGTCATGACCACCAGCAGCTGCACATCGTCCTTGCCCGTGCCCTTCAGCAGGAGCGGCGCGGTATCCGACCCGCCCACCGAGGATGCCAGCTGGCCGAGCACCGCGTTGAAGCGTTCCGCGTAGGGGCGGGACGCTTCGGCGGCCTCTTGCGCGCGGCGAAGTTTCGCCGCGGCAACCATCTGCATGGCCTTGGTGATCTTGCGGGTCGACTTGACCGACTCGATCCTGGTCTTGAGGTCCTTCAGAGAAGGCATGTGTTACCTCCCTAGGCTCAGGCGAAATCTGCTGCGAACTCGTCCAGCACTGCCTTCAGCTTGTCCGCGGGCTCACCCTTGATCTTGGGATCTTCGTTGGTGATCCACTCGAGGATTTCGGGTTTGCTGTTGCGCAGGAACTTCAGCAGTTCAGCTTCGAAACGACCCACTTCGGCGACCGGCACGTTGTCCAGGTAGCCGTTGGTGCCGGCGAAGATGACGCAGACGATTTCCGCGTTGGTCAGCGGCTGGTACTGCGGCTGCTTCATCAGCTCGGTCAGGCGGGCACCACGTGCCAGCAGACGCTGGGTGGCGGCGTCCAGGTCAGAGCCGAACTGGGCGAAGGCGGCCATCTCGCGGTACTGGGCGAGCGACAGTTTCACCGGACCGGCAACCGAGGACATGGCCTTGGTCTGCGCCGACGAACCCACACGGGACACCGACAGACCGGTGTTCACGGCCGGGCGGATACCCTGGTAGAACAGGTCGGTTTCCAGGAAGATCTGACCGTCGGTGATCGAGATCACGTTGGTCGGAATGAACGCGGACACGTCGCCGCCCTGGGTTTCGATGATCGGCAGAGCGGTCAGCGAGCCCGAGCCGAACTCTTCGTTCATCTTGGCCGAACGTTCCAGCAGGCGGGAGTGGAGGTAGAAAACGTCGCCCGGGTAGGCTTCGCGGCCCGGCGGACGGCGCAGCAGCAGGGACATCTGACGATAGGCCACGGCTTGCTTGGACAGGTCATCGTAGATGATCAGGGCGTGCTTGCCGTTGTCGCGGAAGTACTCGGCCATCGCGGTTGCGGTGTAGGGGGCCAGGTACTGCATCGGCGCGGGGTCGGATGCGGTGGCGGCGACCACGACCGAATATTCGATCGCGCCGGTCTCTTCCAGCTTCTTCACCAGCTGCGCCACGGTCGAGCGCTTCTGGCCGACAGCCACGTAGACGCAGTAGAGCTTCTTGCTCTCGTCGTCGCCGGCGGCGTCGTTGTAGGATTTCTGGTTCAGGATGGCGTCCAGGGCCACAGCCGTTTTACCGGTCTGACGGTCGCCGATGATCAGTTCCCGCTGGCCACGACCGATCGGGATCATGGCGTCGACCGACTTCAGGCCGGTGGCCATCGGTTCGTGCACGGATTTACGGGGGATGATGCCCGGCGCCTTCACGTCGGCAACGCGACGCTCGGAGCCTTCGATCGGGCCCTTGCCGTCCAGCGGGTTGCCCAGACCGTCGACAACGCGACCCAGCAGAGCGTCGCCTGCGGCCACGTCCACGATCGAGTTCGTGCGCTTGACGGTGTCGCCTTCCTTGATGTCCTGGTCGGAACCGAAGATCACGACGCCGACGTTGTCGGCTTCGAGGTTCAGCGCCATACCCTGGATGCCACCGGGGAATTCGACCATCTCGCCCGCCTGGACGTTGTCGAGGCCGTAGACACGAGCGATACCGTCACCGACGGACAGCACCCGGCCCACTTCGGCCACTTCGGCCTCTTGGCCAAAGTTCTTGATCTGCTCCTTGAGGATAGCAGAAATTTCGGCTGCTTGGACTCCCATTTATCCGACCTCTTTCATGACATTCTGGAGAGCGTTGAGCTTCGAACGGATCGACGCGTCGATCATCTTCGAACCAACCTTGATGACGAGACCGCCGATGAGGGCTTCATCGACGGCGGTATTCAGGGCCACCTGCTTGCCGACGCTTTCGGCCAGCATGGCGGTAATCTTGTCCTGCTGTTCCTGGCTCAGGGCCGTGGCAGAGGTGACCTCGGCGGTCACTTCGCCCTTTTCCTCGGCCAGCAGTTCGGTCAGGCGCTGACAGAACTGCGGCAGGGTGAACAGGCGTCGCTTCTGCGCCATCAGGCCCAGGGCGTTGCGGGTCACCGGTTTCAGCGCCAGCTTGTCGGCGACGGCCAGAATGGCCGTTTCCTGCTCTTGGCGCGTGTAGATCGGCGACAGGATCATGTCGCGCAGGTCGTCGCTGGACGCCAGAGCCTCGGCCAGATCCTTGATGTTGGTTTCAAGCTCTTTCAGCTTGCCGTTTTCGCGCGCGATGTCGAAGACGGCCTGAGCATAGCGCGAGGCGATGCCGTAGGAGATCGAAGCTGGTTCGGACACGTCCACCCTTCCGATTTTCGGCCCCGTTCCGACCGTGGCGTCGGCGCAGGGGGTTTGCAGCCCTAGCATAGCAGAGCATCAAAATCAGCGGGGGTGTAGCAGAGGCCTTACGACCCATCAACCCGCTTGGCGCCGTTAACGCCAACCTCATCACCCTTGTTTTTCAGTGCCTTCGAGGGTCCCTCGCGGTTTTCGCCCGCGCCCGGCTGACGGGGGGTGAGGCAAAGCACAAGTATTTGTTCACCTTTTTGGGATTCGCACCAGTCGGGATCTCATGCATAGTCAACGATTCGGCTGCGCAGGGAGGGGCTACGCAATTTCGCGGGGGCCCTGTCCGGGCCTGCAACCGCCCCCCGAAGCCGTGCGAAAGGGCCCGAAACGGCCCCGACGCGGGCCGGTTCCCTGCCTTGCGGGTCCTGCCCCCTGCCCTGCACCCCCGCGGACCGCCACGGCGCGCGCCCCCTGGCGGGGGCTTGCGGGGTCGAATTGTGGCAACTTAGAGGCGAAACAGTCTGTTTCCTGACACATTCTCTAAAATCTGTCAGTCATTCCAGAAAGATACGACGCCGACTCGGCGGATGGAGGGGGGCCTTGCCCCCCTGCCCGGCCCGCCGCAGACCACCGCATTTATATCAGGTCCTCGCATGGAACTTCTTTTTCTGCTGCTTCTGCCCCTGCTGGCCGCACCGCTGTTCGACGGCAGCGACGATGACGATCACGCCTCAGCCGAGGACAGCGGCGACGATGTGATCGACGATCCCAACCCGTCGATTCCCGGCGACGAGGACGAGGACGCGCCGGTGCAATCCATACTTCGCGACCTGATCGACCAGACCTATCCCGAGGCCGTCGAGCTGGCCGAGGGCGAGGAACGCTATTACGACGGCCCCGAGGCGCAAGAGGGCGTGCTGACGGGCGGCGGCATCGTTCATGCCGGGCCGGGCGGCGACATCGCCTTCGCCGAGGACGACATGACGGTCTACGGCGGCTCGGGCGACGACTACCTGGTCGGGCTGGACCGCGCGCAGGTCTACGGCGGCGCGGGCAGCGATGCGGTCGCCGCCGCCGGTCAGGCCAAGGCCTGGGGCGGGTCGGGCGACGATGAGGTCGAGGGCTACGACCAGGGCCTGGGCCGGGCCGGGTCGGGCGACGACACCCTCTACGGCGGCGCGGGCGGCGACCCCGAGGCCGAGACCTACCTGGCGGGCGGTACGGCGCGGCTTTACGGCGGGCCCGGCGACGACCTGGGCTATGCCAATGATCATGTCCAGCTTTACGGCGGGCTGGATGACGACACGCTGTTCGGCTTCGAAGAGGCGACGCTGCACGGCGGCTATGGCCAGGACCAGATCGGCGCGACGGGCAGCGCCCAGGGCTATGGCGGCGCCGGGGCCGACAGGCTGATCGCCGAGGGCGAGGCCAGCGTTTACGGCGACAGCGGCGAGGATGTGCTGGCGGCCTATGACAGCGCCGAGGCGCACGGCGGGCTGGGCCAGGACACGCTGTCGGCCTACGGCAGTGCGCAGGTCTACGGCGACCGGGGCGCCGATCACCTTTACGCATCTGAAGACGCCGCGGCCCATGGCGGCGCCTGGCGCGACGAGATCACCGCCAGCGACCGCGCCGCGGGCTTTGGCGGCTCGGGCGATGACACCCTGAGCGGGTCGGACGAGGCCCTGTTGCACGGCGGGTCGGGCGACGATGTGCTGACCGCCGGGGACAGCGTCCATGCCTATGGCGACACGGGCGAGGACGCGCTGACCGGCAGCGGCCAGGCGCAGCTCTATGGCGGCGCGGGCGAGGATCTGCTGAACGCCAGCGGCGAGGCCCGGGCCCAGGGCGACAGCGGCGACGACACGATCACCGCGACCGGGGATGCCCTGGCCTATGGCGGCTCGGGCGACGACTGGATCGAGGCCTCGGATACCGCCGAGGCCTGGGGCGGCACCGGGGCCGACAACATCTTTGCCGAGGACGAGGCCACCGGCCAGGGTGGCGCCGGCACCGACCGGATGATCGGCAGCGGCACGGCCCAGCTCTATGGCGGCTCGGGCGACGACACGCTGACCCTCTTCGGCGAGGCCCAGGGCTATGGCGGCGCGGGCAGCGATACCTACTTCGTGCCCGGCCTGTCGCTGATGGAAGAGGCCGAATATGACGAGATCCCCGACTGGGCCTATACCCAGGACCTGGGCGTGGTCGAAGATTTCGAGGGCGGCAGCGACCGGATCGAGATCGCCGGGACGGCCGATGACGGCTCGTTGGTGACCGGGGTCGGGATCACCGCCGCCGCGACCAGCGGCTATGTCGATGTGGTGATCGGCCTGGAAGGGCCCGAAGGGGCCGCGTTCAGCCAGACCATCACCGTGGCGCTGGACGACACGGCGCCGCTGTCGCTGGACGACATCTGGATCCGCAACGGCGATGGCAGCCTCAGCCCCGCCTCGGCCCTGGCGGGCAGCGCCGCCGCCTGATCCGGGCGCGCCGCGCCCGGCACCCGCTGATCGCTAACGCTGCCAGTGACGCGCCCGGGCCGTTTCCGGCTTGGGCGCCGCCAGCCCCTCCAGCACCCGCAGGCCCGACTTGGCGCGCACCTTCTCGCCGGGGCCAGAGGGCGCCTGCACCCGCTTGCTGGCCTCGACCATCAGCACGCCGCCCGACAGCACCGCCGAGACCTGGCCGCCCATCTTCTCCCAGAAATTCGCCGTCTTGCGCCAGAAGCGGCGCGACGAGGGCGGCTGGTACAGGGTGTGCTGATGCCGTTCGGGCAGGAAGGCATGGCGTTTCAGCTGCGCCTCAAGCTGGCCCTGGCTGTAGGGGCGGCCATAGCCAAAGGGCGTGCGGTCGGAGCGCGACCACAGGCCCGAGCGGTGCGGCACGATGAACATCGCCTTGCCCCCCGGCCCCAGCACGCGGAAGCATTCCTCCAGCAGCTCGGTCGGGCTGTCGCTGGTTTCCAGCCCGTGCATCAGCACCAGCTTGTCCACCAGCCCGGTGTCGATGGGCCACAGGGTTTCCTCGCACAGGACCGAGACATTGGGCATGGCGGCGGGCCAGGGCATCACCCCCTGCGGCGCGGGCATCAGGGCGATGACCCGGCGCGCCTCGGCCAGGTAGGGGCGCAACAGCGGGGCTGCAAATCCGTAGCCCAGCACGGTCTGCCCCTTCGCCTCGGGCCAGAAATCCAGCAGCCGCCCACGAATAGACGCCTGGGCGGCGCGGCCCAGGGTCGAGCGGTAGTAGAAATTGCGCAGATCCTGCACATCCAGGTGCATTGCAAGCCGCTCCGCTTTGGGTTTCACTCTGAACCATAACAAGTGCGAAGGAAATGACCATGGCCCTTGCCCTCGTCACGGTGCCCTGTCTGAGCGACAATTACGCCTATCTGCTGCATGATCCCGCCGCCGGAGAGACCGCTGTGGTGGACGTGCCCGAAGCCGCGCCGATCCTGGCCGCCCTGGCCGAACGCGGCTGGAGCGCCGATCAGGTCTGGCTGACCCATCACCACCCCGATCACGTCCAGGGGCTGGAGGCGCTTCTGGCCCAGCATCCCGGCGCCCGGGTCTATGGCGCCGAGGCCGATGCGCACCGGCTGCCGAAGCTGGACGTGGCGCTGAAAGAGGGCGACCACCTGAGCCTGGGCGGCGAACGCGGCGCCGTTCTGGACGTGTCGGGCCATACCGTCGGCCACCTGGCCTTCCACTTCCCCGCCAGCGAGATCGCCTTTACCGCCGACAGCCTGATGGCGCTTGGCTGTGGCCGGGTCTTCGAGGGCACCTTCGAGCAGATGTACCACTCGCTGCAAAAGCTGGCCGCGCTGCCGCCGCGCACCACGATCTGTTCCGGGCACGAGTACACCCTGGCCAATGCGAAATTCGCCCTGACGATTGAACCGGGCAATTCCGATCTTATATCTCGTGTCGAGGCCGTGAAGGCCGCCCGTGCCAATGGACGCCCCACCGTGCCGTCCAAGCTTTCCGAAGAACTAGCCACCAACCCCTTCCTGCGCGCCGCCCAACCTGCGGTCGCGGAACAGCTCGGGCTTTCCGGCGCCCCCGCGGCGAAGGTCTTCGCCGAGATCCGGCGTCGCAAGGACGCCTTCTGAATGACCGTTTAGGGACTATTCCGGCAGGCCGGGCCCGGAAATGTGAACGAGCGGTCGCAGAAAACGCTTGAAGCCCGGTCAGGATCGACCAAACTTTAAGACTAAGAGGCCATGGTTGGATCTGGGGCCCGCCCCCGCTCCGACACAGATCGAAAAGGAGCACCACAGTGCCTTCATTCTCGACCACCCTGGAACAGGCGATCCACGCGGCCCTGGCGCTGGCCAATGCCCGGCACCACGAATTCGCGACGCTTGAACACCTTCTGCTGGCGCTGATCGACGAACCCGACGCGGCCCGCGTGATGAAGGCCTGTTCGGTCGACACCGAGGAGTTGCGCCAGACCCTCGTCGAATTCGTGGATGAGGAACTGGCCAACCTGGTCACCGATATCGACGGCTCCGAGGCGGTGCCCACGGCCGCCTTCCAGCGCGTGATCCAGCGCGCCGCGATCCATGTGCAAAGTTCCGGCCGGACCGAGGTCACCGGGGCCAACGTGCTGGTCGCCATCTTCGCCGAACGTGAATCGAATGCCGCCTATTTCCTGCAAGAGCAGGACATGACGCGCTACGACGCGGTCAATTTCATCGCCCATGGGGTGGCCAAGGACCCGGCCTATGGCGAAAGCCGCCCGGTGACCGGCGCCGAGGACGAGCAGAAGCGCGCCACCGGCCCCTCTGCCGCCCAGCCCGAGGGCGACGGCAAGGAATCGGCGCTGGACAAGTATTGCGTCAACCTGAACGCCAAGGCGGATGACGGCGACGTCGATCCCCTGATCGGGCGCGGCCACGAGGTGGAACGCTGCATCCAGGTGCTGTGCCGCCGCCGCAAGAACAACCCGCTTCTGGTAGGCGACCCGGGCGTCGGCAAGACCGCCATCGCCGAAGGTCTGGCGCGCAAGATCGTGCAGGGCGAAACGCCCGAGATCCTGGCCAATACCACCATCTTCTCGCTCGACATGGGCGCGCTGCTGGCCGGCACCCGCTATCGCGGCGATTTCGAGGAACGGCTGAAGGCCGTGGTGACCGAGCTTGAGGCGCATCCCGATGCCGTGCTCTTCATCGACGAAATCCATACGGTGATCGGCGCCGGCGCCACCTCGGGCGGGGCCATGGATGCCTCGAACCTGCTGAAACCGGCCCTGGCCGGGGGCAAGCTGCGCTGCATGGGCTCGACCACCTACAAGGAATTCCGCCAGCATTTCGAAAAGGACCGCGCCCTGTCGCGCCGGTTCCAGAAGATCGACGTGAACGAACCCTCGGTCGAGGATGCGGTGAAGATCCTGCAAGGTCTGAAACCCTATTTCGAGGAACACCACGGCATCCGCTACACCAATGATGCGGTGAAGACGGCGGTGGAACTCTCGGCGCGCTACATCAACGACCGCAAGCTGCCGGACAAGGCCATCGACGTGATCGACGAGGCGGGCGCGGCCCAGCACCTGCTGTCGGAAAGCAAGCGCCGCAAGACCATCGGCGTGAAGGAGATCGAGGCCGTGGTGGCCAAGATCGCCCGCATCCCGCCGAAGAACGTCACCAAGGACGATGCCGAGGTGCTGAAAGACCTCGAAGGCTCGCTGAAACGTGTCGTCTTCGGTCAGGACAAGGCGATCGAGGCGCTCAGCTCGGCCATCAAGCTGGCCCGCGCGGGCCTGCGCGAACCCGAGAAGCCGATCGGCAACTACCTCTTCGCGGGGCCGACCGGCGTCGGCAAGACCGAGGTGGCCAAGCAGCTGGCGGATACCCTGGGCGTGGAACTGCTGCGCTTCGACATGTCGGAATACATGGAGAAACACGCGGTTTCGCGGCTGATCGGTGCCCCTCCGGGCTATGTCGGTTTCGACCAGGGCGGCCTGCTGACCGATGGCGTCGACCAGCACCCGCACTGCGTGCTGCTGCTCGATGAGATCGAGAAGGCGCACCCGGATGTCTACAACATCCTGCTGCAGGTGATGGACCATGGCCAGCTGACCGATCACAACGGCCGCACGGTGAACTTCCGCAACGTGGTGCTGATCATGACCTCGAACGCGGGCGCCGCCGAACAGGCCAAATCGGCCATCGGCTTTGGCCGCGACCGGCGCGAGGGCGAGGATACCGCCGCCATCGAGCGCACCTTCACGCCCGAGTTCCGCAACCGTCTGGATGCGGTGATCAGCTTCCAGCCGCTGCCGAAAGAGGTCATCCTGCAAGTGGTCGAGAAGTTCGTGCTGCAACTCGAGGCCCAGCTGATGGACCGCGGCGTGACCATCGAACTGACCCGCCCGGCGGCCGAATGGCTGGCCGACAAGGGCTACGACGACAAGATGGGAGCCCGCCCCCTGGGTCGGGTGATCCAGGAACACATCAAGAAGCCCCTGGCGGAAGAGCTGCTCTTCGGCAAGCTGGCCAAGGGCGGCGTGGTGAAGGTGGCGCTGAAGGGCGACGAGCTGGACCTGCAAATCAAGGGTCCGGACAAGCTGCGCCTGTCGGGCAACAAGCCGCCGCTGCTGACCGCAGAGTGAGGCAGGGCACCATGCCCGGCGATGGCACACGAAACAACAGAAGGGCGGGGCATGTCCCCGCCCTTCGGCTGTCCGGGCCTCGCCTCCCCAGCCTCCGGGCGGCGCGCCGCCTCGCGGCTTTCCTCGGCGCTTTGGCCGCCGCACCGGCCGTCGCGCAACAGGCCCCCCGCCTGGCCCTCCCCCTCGACTGCACTCCGGGCCGAACCTGCCACATCCAAAGCTATGTCGATGCCGACCCCGGCCCGGGCGCACGCGATTTCCGCTGCGGCACCCTAAGCTACGACGGCCACCAGGGCACCGATTTTGCCATGCCCGGCCTGGCGGCGATGCAGGCGGGCGTTATGGTGCGCGCCGCCGCCCCGGGCCGCATCCGTGCCCTGCGCGACGGCATGGCCGACCAGCTCTGGGACGGCACCACCGACCTGGCGGGCCGCGACTGCGGCAATGGGGTGGTCATCGACCACGGCCACGGCTGGGAGACGCAATATTGCCACCTGGCCCGAGGCCCGATCACGGTGCGCGAAGGGCAAGAGGTCACCACGGGCACCGCCCTGGGCCGCGTCGGCCTCTCGGGGCGCAGCCAGTTCCCGCATCTGCACCTGTCGCTGCGCCACGATGGCCAGGTCGTCGACCCTTTCGCGCCCGAAGGCCCCACCGCCTGCGACACCCCCGCCCCCAGCTCCCTCTGGGCCGATCCCCTGCCCTACCAGCCCGGCGGGCTGATCGCCCTGGGCTTTCTCGACGCCCTGCCCGCCTATGCCTCGATCAAGGCAGGCGACGCCGCCCGCGGCGCCCTGCCCGCCGACAGCCCCGCCCTGGTCCTCTGGGCCCATCTCTACGGCGCCCGGGCGGGGGATGTGCTGACGCTGGTGATCACCGCCCCGGACGGCCCCTTCACCCGGCAGGAGATCACGCTGGACCGCACCCAGGCCCAGCTCTTCCGCGCCCATGGCAAACGCCTGCACGCCGCCCTGCCCCCGGGCCTCTACACCGGCCGCGCCACGCTGACCCGAGACGGCCACCCCCTGGCGCAAAGCACTACCCAGATCCAGATCACCCCCTAGGCCCCAGGGCACAGGCCCCGGCAACGCCCCCCACTTTGGGCATCGGGCCCCTACGCCGCCCACAACAGGCGCAACGCGCCCCAGCCCAGGCGCCCACCCCCTCTTTCTCATTGCCAAAAATATCCCGGGGGGAGTCGCCGCAGGCGACGGGGGGCGAAGCCCCCCTTCCCCCTACCTGTCGCCCTCAGCGTTCGGTCAGCTTCAGCTCGATCCGCCGGTTGGCCGCCAGGGCCTCGGGGCTGTCGCCCTCGGCTATGGGCTGGTACTCGCCAAAGCCGTTGGCCGACAGATGCTCGGGCGCGATGCCCAGCTCGATCATGTAGCGCACCACCGACAGGGCGCGGGCCTGGCTCAACTCCCAGTTGTCGGAAAACTCGCGGCTGCCGCGCAGGGGCACCTTGTCGGTATGCCCGTCGACCCGGATGATCCAGTTGATCCCCGCCGGGATCTCGGCGGCCACCTGGCGCAGGATGCCCGCGATCTCGGCGATCTGGTCGCGCCCGGCCTCCGACAGCTGCGCCCGGGCGGGCGCGAACAGCACCTCGGAGGAGAAGACAAAACGGTCGCCGACGATGCGCACCCCGTCCTGCCCCGCCAGGATCTGCCGCATCCGGCCGAAGAAGTCCGAGCGGTACTGCTCCAGATCCTCGGCCTGGGCGGCCAGCCGCGCGGCTTCCTCGGCCAGGCGCGCCGCCTCGGCCTCGGCGCGCTGGCGCTCGCGCCGCTCCAGCGCGGTGGCCCGCGCAAGCGCCGCGTTCAGATCCTGGCCCAGGCTTTCGATCTGCACCAGGCTGGCGGCCTCGCGGCTTTTGTAATCGTCCAGCAGCGCCTGAAGCGAGCCAAGCTGCGTGCGCAGCGCCGCCACCTGTTGGTTCAGCAGCGCCGCCCGGCGCTGGCTTTCCGCCGATTTCGCCTCTTCCGCATCCAGCGCCGCGTTGGCCTCGGCCAGCAGGGCGGCGCGCGCTTCGGCCTCGCTCAACTGATCGCTGGCCTCCCGCTCGGCGGCCAGTTGCCGGGCCAGGGCCGCGGCCAGCTGATCACGCAGGGCCTCGCGGTCGGTCTGGGCGGAGGTGGCCTCGGTCTGAGCCGCGTCCCGGGCGGCCAGGGCGGCGGCCAGGCGGGCGCGCAGATCCTCGGTATCGTTGGCGGCCCGCGCGCTGTCGAGCTCCTCGCGCAGGGCGGAAAGCGCGCCCTCGGCGGCCCCCGCCTGGGCCAGGGCCTCGTCGCGGGCCAAGAGGGCGGCACCCAGGCGCAGGTCCAGATCCTCTTGCGCGGCCTCGGCGGCGGCCAGCAGGGTCAGGGTCTCTTCGGCCTTCCGGCGCTGTTCCTCCAGCGCCAGGGTCATGGCGGTCAGCGCGTCCTGGGAATTCTCCAGCCGCGCGCGCAGGGCGCGGGCCGCTTCGGCCTCGGCCAGGCGGGCGGCCTCTTCCTCGGTCAACTGCGCCTGGGCCTCGGCCAGCTCGGCCGACAGGCTGCCCGCCAGGCCCTGGGCGTCGTCCCGTTCGGTGCGCAGGCTGTCCACCAGGGCCTCCAGCGCCTCGCGGCGGGCGGCGGCCAGGCGGGCGGCCTCGGCGCCCGCGTCGATCTCATCCCGGGCCTGGGCCAGGGCCAGTTGCAGCGCCTCCTGTTCGCCGATCAGCCGCTGCTGTTCGGCCTGCAAATCACTGATCTGACCCCGGGCCTCGGTCTGCTGTGCCAGCAGCCCCGCCACCTGGGCCTCGAACTCGGTGATCCGCCCCTGGGCGGCCTCCAGCGAGGCCTGGGTACTGTCGCGTTCCTGGGTCAGCGAGGCGATCAGCGCCGCCTGCTGGTCCAGCCGCGTCTGGCGGTCGTCCAGCGTCGCGGTCAGGGTACCCACTTCGTCGGTCAGCCGGGCGCTGCGGTCGCGTTCCAGCCCCAGGGCCTGGCTCAGCGCGGCCAGGTCAGAGGTCAGCTCATCCAGCTCGCTTTCCTGGCCGGTGATGGTTTCCTGAAGCGTGAATTGCACGATCATGAAGATCGTCAGCACGAACATCAGCACCATCAAGAGGCCGGTCATCGCATCGACGAAGCCGGGCCAGATATTGGCCTGAAGCCGGGCGCCGGATCTGCGCGACAGGGCCATGGGTCAGCCGTCCCGGTCGGGGTGCGAAAGATGGGCGCGCTGCCCCTGGGCGATCAGCCGCGACAGCGAGGCGATGTCGGTGCGCAGCTCGGCCATGGTCTCGTGCCGGCCGGCGCTGATCTCTTCCAGGATGCGCAGCAGTTGCACGTCCATCGAGCGCAGGCGCATCCGGCTTTCGGCATCCAGCCCCTCGGCCAGACCCTGTTCCGTCAGCTTCTGCATCAACGCGTCCTGGCTGTCGGCGATGCGGGTCATCGCCTCGGCCATCTGGCCGCCGGAGCTGTTCTGCGCCGCCATGCGGTCGGTCAGCCGTTCGATCGTATCGGCCAGAGTGGACAGTTTCGCGTCCACCTCGGCGCGGGCGGCGTCGGAGCGGGCGAACATCTCCTGCATCCGGGCCATCTGCTCGCCCATGTTGTCCAGCACCGAGACCAGCATCGACTCGTCCGCGCCCCCCTCGCCGTCCGACGACAGGCCGACCCGGGTGATGGTCGACATCCACTCTTCCAGCTCGCGGTAGAACCGGTTCTGGCCGTGGCCCGCGAACAGCTCTAGCAGGCCGACGATCAGCGATCCCGCCAGGCCGATCAGCGAAGAGGCAAAGGCCACGCCCATCCCGCCCAGCTGGGCCTCAAGCCCGGTCATCAGCCGGTCAAAGACCGAGGTCGCCCCCTCGTCCGCGCCGGGCGCCAGCGAGCGGATGGTGTCGACCACCGCCGGCACGGTGGTGGCCAGGCCATAGAAGGTGCCCAGAAGGCCGAGGAAGATCAGCAGCGAGGTGATATAGCGGGTGATCTCGCGCGCCTCGTCGATCCGGGTCGCGACGGATTCCAGGATCGAGGTGGCCGAGCTGGAGGAGATCTGCAAGCGGCGGTCGCGTTGGCCCAGCAGGGTGGCCAGCGGGGTCAGCAGGCGCGGCGCGCGCCCGGCCTCTTCGGCCAGGTCCGAGGCGAAGCGTTCGATCCAGCGCACAGACGAGATCAGCTGCACCACCTGCCAGAAACAGGCCATCACGCCCAGGACGAAGACGAAGGCGATGAAGCCGTTCAGATAGGGGTTCGCCTCGAAGACCGGCAGTAGTTTTGGCGCCACCAGAACGCCGCCTGCGCCGCACAGCCCCAGCACGATCAGCATCAGCAGGATCTGGCGGATGGGTTGGGAAAACTGCGGGGCGGCCTCGCCCTCACCATGAGCCATCTCGACGGTCCCGAGTGTGGTTTTCGTTGCCCCGACCATAGGTGCAATCGCCTTGCGGGAAAAGGACTTATCCGTGCAAATTGCGGACCCTTGCGGCCAGCCAGGTCAATTCGTCATCGCCCAGCCCCAGCTCTTCCAGGTGGGCGGCGGTGTTGTAGAGATATTCGGCATTGGGCCCCATTCCGCCATGGGCATGGGCGATGATCTGGGCCTGAATCTCCAACGGCAGGCCACCGCAATACTGGTCATGGGCGGGGTCCATCACATAGACCAGCGCCTCGACCGCGCGGCCATCTACCAGCTCGACGCCCAGGCGTTTCTCGACATAGGCCGAAGAGACCAGCTCGCGCTCGCGCAGATAGGCCAGCACCCGGTCTTCCTCGTCCTCGGCCACGCGCAGGGCCAGTCCGGTGCAGCCCGCCCCCTCTTCGGGGTCCAGCGCCAGCACCAGGCCCGGGTCGGCCTCTGACCCGCGATGGTGGATCGAGGTCATGCAGAAGCTGCGCCGGTAGTCGGGCAGATAGGCCACCACCCGCTCCACCGGGTCGAACCCCGGCTTCCACAGAAGCGACCCATAGCCAAAGACCCACATCGACATGACTTTTCCTTTCTCGACCCCACTTATAAACACGAGCTGTTGCCAGAGTTGAAGGGGGGCCGGATGAAGCGCCTGCTGATCGTCGTTGTCGCCGCCGCCCTTCTGTGGTCGGGCTATTGGGCCCTGGGGGCCATGGGGGCCAAGCGCGGCCTGGAAAACTGGATGGAGGCACGGCGCGCCGAGGGCTGGCAGGCGGATTACGCCGAGTTTTCCCTGCGCGGCTATCCGAACCGGTTCGATGCCCTGTGGCAGAACCTGGCCCTGGCCGATCCGGGCACCGGGCTGGCGGTCGAGATGCCGCGTTTCGGCCTTTATGCCCTGTCGTGGAAACCCGGCCACCTGATCGCCGTCTGGCCCGAGCGGTTCGATTTCCGCACGCCGGAAGAGCGGTTTTCCCTGGCCAGTGAGGACCTGCGCGCCTCGCTGCGGGTCACCCCCGGCCCGCTGCTGGAGCTGCAACGGGCGCAGATGACGGGCCGCGCGCTGGTGCTGTCGGGCGGGACCGAGGCGGCGATGGACAGCCTCAACCTCGCCATGGCGCAGGACGCCGAGGACGACAGCCGCTATCGCCTGGGCCTGGCGGCCGAGGGCCTGTCGCTGCCCGCCCCCCTGGCGGCGCGGCTGGCGGTCGAGGGCCTGCCCGAGGCGGTGACCGAGCTGCGGCTGGATGCCGATGTGACCTTCACCCGCCCCTGGGATCTGCGCGCCCTAGAAGAGGCGCGGCCCCAGCCCGAGCGGGTCGCCCTGCACCTGGCCCGGGCCGCCTGGGGCGACCTGCTGTTGCAGGTGACCGCCGATCTGGAGGTGGACGCGCAGGGACGCCTGTCGGGCGAGGCCCATGTGCAGGCGCGCCAGTGGCGGCAGATGTTGCAGATGGCGGTGGCCGCGGGCGCGCTGCCTGCCGAGGTGGCGGGCAGCCTGGAGCAGGGCCTGTCGCTGATGGCGGGGTTCAGCGGCAACCCCAACTCGCTGGACCTGGGCCTGACCCTGCACGACGGCACGATCTGGGCCGGGCTGATCCCCCTGGGCCCCGCCCCGGTGCTGCACCTGCGCTAGGGGTCGTTTCGCCGCCGCTCTGCGCCGGCGAAGCCTCCGGCGGGGATATTTTTGGCAATGAGAAGCCATGGGGGCCGTGCCCGGAGGATCGGGCGGGCGCCTTTTGAGCCAGCGGGGGCGCTCAGCGGCAATAGGATCCGTTGCGATAGCGGGCAGTGTCGAAATGGAAGTGGTCGCGGTGCAGGGCGTTGGCCTCGGGGCCCAGCACGGTGCCGAAGGGGCCGCAGGCCGAGGCATGGGCCTGGTGCAGGATCCGCCCCTCGCGCCCGTTCGACCAGTCGTCCAGCACCACCAGGTCCTTGCCGTCTTGCAGCCGGATCGCGGCAATGTCGATGGCGCGGCCCTTGCCATGTTCCGAGATCCGCGCCCCCTTGCGGTTGTTGCGCGGGCGGCAGGCGTAATGGGCCACCACGCGCAGCTCGCGCACGCCGCCGCCATAGCGTTTCACCGCCGGGCGCAAGCCGCCGTCGACCCAGGTTTTCAGCGCCTGCGCCGTGGTGCAATCCATCACCGCATGGGTCGACAGGGCCACGCCGGAGACCGATTGCAGGCGGATCGCCTGCCCCACGCCGCAGCCCGCCGTGTCCGAGGCCACGGCCCCGATCGCCACCCCTTGCAGGGCCGGATCGCCGCAGACCGCCCCCTGCTGGCGCATCGCCGCCACCCGGCGGCCCTGCTGCACCACCGTCGCCGGACGCAGGTGCGGGCGCAGGGCGCGCAGCGGCGCCGTTGGCCGGTCGGGCAGGCGACGGGTGACGCCCAGGGTCTCGGCCCGGTTGGGATCGCGGGCCGCCGCCAGCGCCTGGAGGGCCACCTCATGGGCGATGTCGCGTTGCACGAAGACCTCGGCGGGCAGGATCACGCCCTTCACCATCTGGCCACGCGCCACCGGCCGCAGCGAGGCCCCCGGCGCCAGGGTCTGCGCGCCCGCCGAGACCGCCAGCAGCGTGCCAGCAAGGCAGGCGATGGCGATCCGGGCGGGGCGGGGCAGGGTCATTTCCGGGTGGTCCCCCGGCCGAAGTCCGGCGCATCCGTATCCTGACCGGCCTCGATGATGCCGCGGCGGATCGCGCGGGTGCGGGTGAAGTAGTCGAACAGCAGATCGCCGTCATCGCGGCGGATGGCCCGTTGCAGGCGGAAGAGTTCCTCGGTGAAGCGCTGGAGGATCGACAGGGTCGCCTCCTTGTTCGACAGGAAGACGTCGCGCCACATGGTCGGGTCCGAGGCGGCGATCCGGGTGAAGTCGCGGAACCCGGCGGCGGAATACTTGATGACCTCGCTGTCGGTCACCCGGCGCAGGTCATCGGCCACGCCGACCATCGTATAGGCGATGAGGTGCGGGGTATGGCTGGTCACCGCCAGCACCAGGTCATGGTGCTCGGGGTCCATCTCCTCGACATGGGCGCCCATGCCTTCCCAGAAGGCGCGCAGGCCCGCCAGGGCGTCGGGGTCGGTCTCGCCCGCGGGCACCAGCAGGCACCAGCGGTTGTCGAACAGCTCGGCAAAGCCCGCGCGGGGGCCGGAATGCTCGGTGCCCGCCAGGGGGTGGGCGGGGATAAAATGCACGCCCTCGGGCAGATGCGGGCCGACCGCGCGCACCACCTCGCCCTTGACCGAGCCGGTGTCGGACAGCACGGCCCCGGGCTTGAGGAAGGGGGCGATCTGTTCCGCGACGCGACCCATGGCGCCCACGGGCACCGCCAGGATCACCAGATCGGCACCGGTCACCGCCTCGGCCAGGCTGTCGCAGATCACGTCGCCCAGGCCGATCTCGCGCGCCGTGGCGCGGGCCTCGTCCGACAGGTCATAGCCGCGGATCTCGCCCGCCAGGCCACCCCGTTTGGCGGCGTGGATGATCGACGAGGCGATCAGCCCCAGCCCCACCAGGGTGACCGTGCCGTAGATCATGCGCTCTCTCCGGCCTTGAACTGGCCGATGGCATGGGCGACGCGGCGGCAGGCGGATTCGTCGCCCACGGTGATGCGCAGGCAGTGCGGCAGCTTGTAGCCCGCCACCTGGCGCACGATCAGGCCGCGCCCCTTGAGGAAGGCGTCACAGGCCGCGGCCTCTTCCGGGCTGGCGAAACGCGCCAGGATGAAGTTGCCATGGCTCGGGTCCGAGGGCACGCCATGATCGGCCAGGGCGCCTGCCAGCCAGTCGCGCAGCCGGGCGTTCTCGGTCCGCGACCTGGTGACATGGGCCTGGTCGTTCATTGCCGCCGTCGCCGCGGCCAGCTGGGCGTTGGACAGGTTGAAGGGCTGGCGGATGCGGTTCAGCACATCGACGATGTCCTGCGGGCCGTAGCCCCAGCCGATACGCAGCCCGCCCAGCCCGTAGATCTTGGAGAAGGTGCGCGTCATCAGGACGTTGCTGCGCGCCTCGACCAGGGCGGCGCCGCCGTCATAGCCCTGCACATATTCCGCATAGGCCCCGTCCAGAACCAAGAGCGCCCCTTCGGGCAGGGCATCGGCCAGACGCGCCACCTCGTTGGTGCCGATCATCGTGCCGGTGGGATTGTTCGGGTTGGCGATGAAGACGATCTTGGTGCGCGGCGTCATCCCCGCGATCAGCTTGTCGACATCGGTGACGCGGTCGGTCTCGGCCACCTCGACCGGGGTCGCGCCCGCCGCATGGGCACAGATGCGGTACATGCCGAAGCCATGTTCGGTGAACAGCACCTCGTCGCCGGGGCCCGCATAGGCCTGGCAGACCCATTGCAGCACCTCGTCAGAGCCCACGCCGCAGATCACCCGCGCCGGGTCCAGCCCGTGATGGGCGGCAATCGCCTGGCGCAGCTCGGCGTGATCGGTGGAAGGGTAGCGATGCAGGTCGTGCACGGCGCGCAGGAAGGCCTCCTTCGCCGGATCGCCCGCCCCGTAGGGGTTCTCGTTCGACGACAATTTCACCACGTCGCTCACGCCCTCGACCTTGGAGGCACCGCCGACATAAAGGGCGATCTCCATGATCCCGGGCTGCGGCTTGATCTTCTGCATCATAGTCTCACCTCTGCACCACTGCCGCTTCTAGCTGGCGGGCCAAAGCAAGGAAAGATGAAGTTTGAATGAAACCCGACGCGGGCGGCGGCCGTGGCAGAAACTCCGCGCCGGGACGCGCCTGGCGGGTCGGATAGCGGTGCCGCGCGCGGCACGCCTGCCCATCAAGGCCTTCAGGGGGCCGCGGGGGGGGGCTCGACGGTCGAACGGCGTTTCGTCATCGGCCTTATCGGGCCAAACGGCTTCAGCCGGGTCTCTGCCACCGGGGAGTCGTGCGCCTAACCGGTGATCGGGCGCTCAGGCCCGGCCCTGCAACGGGCCTTGCTCTGCCGCGTGACGGTCATGAGCAGGGACAGCCGAACGGATCTGTCCTGACGGATCCGGCGCCCGGGCGCACCGCTTGCGCCGATCCAGCGTGCGGATCTCAACGCTCGGGACAGATATTCCCCTGCGCCCCCGGCGGCCTGTCAGTGCCCCGCATAAAGTCACTTTCTGGAACTTTTTCGGTATTTAAAATGATCTTTTGTCACGCCACGACCCCGCCTAGGGTGATGGCCAGACACGGATAAGGCCAACGGCACCCCATGAAAGACACGGCGAATACCATGAAACTGCATCAGGGGCTGGCTCGGGCCCTCGCTGAGCTCGACGTCACGCACCTCTATGGTCTTGTCGGAGATGCCAACCTCTTCATGGTGGATGCCTACGTCGAGGCCGGGCACGGTCGCTATATCGCCTGCACGCACGAGGCAAACGCGGTCCTCGCCGCGATCGGCGCGGCGCAGGCGACCGGGCGCACCGGCGTGGCGACGATCACCCATGGCCCGGCCTTGACCAACGTGATCACGGCGCTTGCAGAGGCGGCGCGCGGAGGTATCCCGCTGGTGGTCCTGTGTGGCGACACGGCCCCCGGGGATCTGCAACACCTGCAAAAGATCGACCAGCGCGAGGTCGTGGCCAGCACAGGCGCCGCCTTCGTCGAGATGCGCAGCCCCGCGACGGCGGTCGAGGATCTGACCCGCGCGTTCCGAATTGCCGCGCACCGGCGCTGCCCCGTGGTCTTCAACATGCGTGTCGACCTGATGTGGAACGACATGGCCGCGCCAGATGCGGCCATCGCCCTGCCCGCCTGCACCATGGCGCCGGCCTCTGGCGACGCCATGGAAGAGGCGGCGGGAATGCTGGCCTCGGCCCGGCGTCCGCTGATCCTTGCCGGTCGGGGGGCCGCAACCCCCGAAGCCCGCGCCGCCCTGCTGGAACTGGCAGCGCGCATCGAGGCCCCGGTCGCCACCACGCTGAAGGCCCAGGGCCTGTTCCATGGCGAACGCTTCGACCTGGGCATCTGCGGCGGCCTCAGCCATCCGACGGCCACCGAGGTGATCATGCAGTCGGATTGCATCCTTGCCTTCGGCGCAAGCCTGAGCAAGCACACCACCGAGGAGCGGGCCTATACCAAGGGCAAACGCGTGGTGCAGATCCTTCCCGACGCCGAGGAAAACCCCCGCCTCGACACGCCGACGCTGCGCCTGATCGGCGACATCGCAGGCACCGCGCGCGCCTTCACCGAGCTTCTGGACATGGCCGAAATCCCCGGCTCGGGCGTCACCGACGACGACCTTGCCCAGCGGTTGCAGGCCGAGGCCGAGGCCTTCGCGCAGCTGCCCGCCGCGGCAGGGACGGCCCCCGGCACCGTCGACATGATCCCGGCCCTGCGCCGCCTGAACCAGGCGCTGCCGCGCGAGCGGGTGCTGGTCGCCGACCTTGGCCGCTTCGTCACCACCGCCTGGCGCAACCTGCCGGTCACCCGGCCGCAGGATCTGGTCTACACCTCGCATTTCGGCGCCATCGGCTGCGGCCTCGGCGAGGCCATCGGCACCGCCACCTCGATCAGCGACCGCCCGACCGTGCTGGTCGCGGGCGACGGCGGCTTCACCCTGTCCGGCCTGAGCGAACTGGTCACCGCCGTGCGCGAAAAGGCCGACATGATCGTGATCCTCTGCAACGATGGCAGCTATGGCGCCGAGCATGTGCAGTTCACCAACCGCAACATGAACCCCGAGCTGTCGATGATCGCGCGGATCGACTTTGCCGCCACCTGCGCCACGCTCGGCTTTGCCACGGTCCGCGTCACCGATGACGCCAGCCTTGATGCCGCCTGCACCGCCATCGCGGAGCGGACCGGCCCCGTCCTCGTCGACCTGCGACTCGATCCCGACAAGATCGAGATGTAAGGCGGCCCCAAGATCCCGCCGCAGCCGCGACGGGGATACATGGCGCGCCCCGGGCACATGCTCCCTCGAGGCCCGGGCGCGCCGAATGACCAAGAAGCACCTCAACAGGAGAGAGCCTCAGATGACCCTCACCCGACGCAACTTCCTCAAGACCTCGGCCGGTGCCGCGGCCCTCGCCGCGATCGGCGCCCCGGCCTTCGCCCAATCCGACACGTTCATCGTGAACATGTTCGGTGGCCGCTGGGAAAACGACTGGCGCCAGCACGTCATGCCGAAATTCGCCGCACAGATCGGCCGTGATTTCGACCTCGACATCGGCCTCGGCATGGCATGGATTTCCAACTTCCAGGCTGCCGGCCCCGAGAACCCGCCGTTCCCGGCCGTCATGCTGAACGAGAAATACACCGCGATGATCCGCAATGACGGCTATTTCGCGGAACTGACCCCCGAGAACGTGCCCAACATGGCCGACGTGATCGAGCCCGCCATCCTGAAGGGCAACACCGCCGTCACCGGGATGCTGGCGCCGCTGGTCATCGCCTACCGCACCGACCTCGTGTCCGAGCCGCCCAAGGGCTGGGCCGATCTCTGGGACGAGCGGTTCAAGGGCCAGCTGGGTCTCTACAAGATCACCAACTCTGCCGCGACGATGATGGCGATGTGGGCCGGCGAGCACTTCGGCTCGGGCCGCGACGACATCGAGACCGCCGTTGCCAAGTTCAAGGAACTGGGCCCCTTCCCGCAGATCGGCTATTCCGCCCAGCTGACGCCGCTGCTGTCGCAGGGCCAGGTGGCCGTGGCGCCGATCGACCTCGGCGAGGTCAAGGCGATGCAGGAAGCCGGCATTCCAATCGACTACGTGGTGCCCGAAGAAGGTATGCTGGTGTTCGACCACTCGTTCTCGGTCTTCGAGAACAGCCCGGACAAGCAGACCGGCTTCGACTACATCAACTTCGTGCTGTCGCCGGAAATCCAGCTGTGGATGGCCGAGAACTGGCTCATCGCGCCGACCAACAAGACCGTCGAACTGCCTGAAGAGCTTCAGAAGTGGCCGCTGCAACCCGAGGTGGTCAGCCAGGCGATCCGCTTTGACTGGGATGAAACGCTCGCCATCATGCCGGGCTTGAACGACCTCTGGGAACGGACGATCTGAGTTATGGCGACGGTTGAAGTCAGGGATCTGCGCAAGCGGTATCAGGATTTCCTCGCACTCGACGGGGTGTCGCTGAAGGCCGAAAGTGGCCAGCTGGTGACCCTCCTCGGGCCCTCGGGCTGCGGCAAGAGCACCACGCTGCGGTGCCTTGCGGGCTTCCTCGAGGCGAACGGCGGGGAAATCACGGTCGACGGGGAGTCCATCCTCGGGACCCCTGCCAACCGTCGCGGTTTCGGCGTGGTCTTCCAGAACTACGCTCTTTTCCCGCACATGACCGTAGCCGAGAACATCGGCTACGGTCTCAAGATCCAGAAACTGCCCAAGTCCGAGATCGCGACCCGCGTCCATGACGCGATGAAGCTGGTGCGTCTCGACGGCCTGGGCGACCGGCTGCCGCGCGCCATTTCGGGCGGCCAGCAGCAGCGCGTGGCACTGGCGCGCGCGCTGGTGCTGAAGCCCAAGTTGCTGCTGCTCGACGAGCCGCTGGCGAACCTTGATGCGCGGCTGCGCGACGAGGTGCGCTGGCTGATCCGCGACCTGCAACAGCAGTCCGGCATCACCGCCTTCTACGTCACGCACGACCAGTCCGAGGCGATGGCCATGTCCGACATGGTCGCGGTGATGAAGGCGGGCCGGGTGGCGCAGTTCGCCACCCCGCGCGAGATCTACCAGCAGCCGACCGAACGCTACGTCGCCGACTTTACCGGCGAGGCGAATTTCATTCCCTGCCAGTCGGTCACACCCCAGGGCGAAGGGCGCTATGCCATCACCGCCGCCGGTGCCTCGCTGGCGCTGTCCGGCGTGCCCGGCATCACCGGCCCGGCCGAGCTGCTGCTGCGCCCCGAGGCGCTGTCGCTGACCACGCCCGAGGCAGGCACCTTCAAGGGCAAGGTGACGAAATCGGCCTTCCTCGGCGCCGCGCTGCATTGCGAGATCACCCTGGCCGACGGCTCCATGCTCAAGCTGGCGGCCGAACCGAACCACAAGGTCGTGCCGGGCGAAATGGTCGGCATCGCCATCGACCACAGCCACGCCTGGCTGATGCCCGAGGTCGCGCCATGAGCCTGAAGAACCCGAAGCTCCTGCTCGCCATTCCGGCGATCGCGCTCATCTTCGTGTTCATGATCCTGCCGATCACCAACATGGTCGAGATGAGCTTTCGCACGCCGGGGACCTCTGCGCCCTTCGGCGACGATTACACGACGCAGCATTACGACCGCATCCTGAGCGACGGCCACTACTGGTCCGTCCTGTTGCGGTCGCTGCTGACGGCGGGACTGGTGACGGTGCTTTGCCTGATCGTCAGCTATCCCATCGCCTGGCACATGTCGAAGGCCCGGGGGATGAAGGCGGTGTTCCTCTATGCCTGCATCGCCTCGCCACTGATGACCGGCGTGCTGGTACGCAACTTCGGCTGGATGATCGCCGCCGCGCTGAACGGCCCCCTGAACCAGACACTGCTTGGCCTCGGCCTCATCGAGATGCCGCTGCGGCTGCTGTTCACCCAGGGGCTGGTGATCCTGGCGCTGGTGCATGTCTTCGTGCCCTTCATGGTGCTGCCGATCAACAACGCGCTGCGCAACATCTCTCCGACGCTGATCGAGGCCTCCTCCTCGATGGGCGCGACCCGCCGCGAGGTGTTCCGCGACATCATCCTGCCGCTGAGCTTTCCCGGCATCTACCCCGGCATGATCCTTGTCTATGTCCTCGCCGTCGCGGCCTATGTCACCCCGGCCCTGCTCGGCGGGCAGATGGTCAGCTACATGCCGACGCTCATCATCGGAGAGCTGACCGGCACGTTCCAGTGGCCCTTCGGTTCGGCGCTTGCGATCGTGCTGTCGGTCTCCACCATCCTCGTTGTCGCGCTGTTTACCGCGCTGACCTCGCGTCTCATGGAAAGGTCCAAGGCATGAGCGAGATGACCAACACCTTTGGCCACCAGAAGCCGATCAACATCGCCTTCGGCGTCCTCATCGTGCTGCTCTACGTCTTCCTGATGGCGCCGCTGGTGATGATCATCGGCGCCTCTTTCACAAACGGGCTGATGATCGAGTTCCCGCCACAGGGCTTTTCCTTCCGCTGGTATGCCGAATTCTTCAACCGCCAGGACCTGGTGGACGGCCTGCTGATGTCGCTGCGCATCGGCGCCGTGACCGCCATCGTCACCATGAGCGTGGCGATGATGGCGGCGATGGCCGGTCAGGTGATCTCGGGGAAACTGTCGGGCTGGTTCCAGCTGGGCATGACCCTGCCGCTGCTGGTGCCAGAGCTGCTGACCGCCGTGGGGCTGCTGTTTTTCCTCTACAAGATCGAGATGGCCAAGACCGTGCTGGGCCTTCAGATGGGGCACATCCTGATGTCCTTCCCCTATGCCTACGTGTCCATCGCCGCGGCGATGCGGCAGGTGCCGAACTCGCTGGAAGAGGCGTCGCAAAGCCTGGGCGCCACGGGGTGGCAGACCTTCCGTCTCGTGATCCTGCCGCTGGTGATGCCGGGGCTGGCAATGGGGGGGATCTTTGCCTTCATCAACAGTTTCGATCTCTACACCATCTCGCTGCTGCTCAAGCCGCTCGGGGGCAACACCCTGCCGCTCGCGCTGTTCGACTTCCTGACCTACGAGTTCAAACCCACCGCTGCCGCCGCCGCGACCCTGTCGATCCTGCTGTCGATTGCCGGTGTGGCCCTGGTGCAGAAGCTCGTCGGCCTGCAACGCGCCTTCTGACCCTTCGGGGTCAGGGGCCTCTCCTTCCTGAAAGACCACACGACCATGACCGACCCGTCGGCGCGCCCCCGCATTCTCTATCAACTGGCCAGTCCGCTGCACCTGACCGCCGGTGAGGCCGTGGTGGCCAAGCGCCTGCGGATGCTTCGTGCCTGGGCCCCCTCGGCGGAGGTCGCGATCGCCTCGCCCGAGACCGGCCCCCGCGCCATCGAAAGCGCGGCGGATGCGGCCATGGTCTTCCCCGCCCTGCGCGAGGCGGCGGCGGGCTGGGCCGACCGGTACGACGCGGTGCTGATCGGCTGCTTCAGCGACCCGGCCGTCGATGCCCTGACCGAGGTCGCAGGGATCCCCGTCCTCGGCCCCGGCGAGGCGGGACTGCTTGCCGCCGTGCAACTGGGCGAGCGGTTCTCGGTGCTGTCCTCCGATCCCACGCCCAGGGGCCTGCGCCGCCGCATTCGCGGCATCGGCATCGAGGGCAGCTTTGTGTCAGAGATCACCGTGGGCGGCTCGGTCGCCGATCTTAACCGCGACCCGGACACCCATCTGCCCGCCATCGTGGAGCGGGCCCGTGCCTGCGTGGCGCAGGGCGCCGATGTGCTGGTGCTGGGCTGCTTCGCGCTGTCCTTCATCCCGGGCCTGCCCGAACGGCTTGCGCAGGCGGTCGGCGTGCCGGTCGTCAACCCGGTGATCGCCGGGCTCAAGGCCGCCGAGGCGGCCGTTCTCTACCGCGCGGGCCTGCCGCGCGGCCCCCTGCAACAGACCATCCGGAGCGCGCAATGACCTCCTCTGCTACCCCCGCCATGGCCCGGGACGATTTCCTGGCCCTCGTCGAAACGGCCCGTTTCCAGCGCCGCCGCCGCATCCCGATCGCGGATTTCAAATATCCCGAGGGGGTGAAGGTCGCGGTGAACTTCACCCTCGATTTCGACGCCATGCTGCTGCGCCGCCTGCTGAACGAACCCTGGGGCCAGAAGGCCAAGGGCGAATTCGGCGGCCGGGTCGGCATCTGGCGCATCATGGAGATGTTCGACGAAGAGGAGGTGAAGGTCACGCTTTTCACCCCCGGGCGCATCTGCGAGCTGTACCCCGAGGTGCTGAAGGCGGTCGTGAAGAACGGCCACGAGCTTGCCGACCACATGTGGGAACACGAGGTCTACCCCGACCCCGTGATCGAGGAGGCGCATCTGACCCGCACCCTTGCCGCGCTAAGCGCCGTGCAGGGCAAGCCGATCACCGGCACCCGGTCAAGCCACACCCCCGGCCTGCTGAGATCCAAGGGCGTGGTCTACAACTCCTTCACCTCGGCCCATGACATGCCGTTCTACGAGCTGGATCCCCAGGGCCAGAACCCGATCCTGCAACTGCCCTTCCACTACGCGCTGGACGACGCGATGTACTTCAGCTTCGGCTGGCTCGACACGCCCAACGACGCGCAGCGCGTGATGGATGTGGACGAGGTGTTCGAGATCTGGTGGGCGGCCTTCCTCCAGCAGTACAAGCAGGGCGGCTACGTGAACTTCCTGCTTCACCCCTTCGTCTCGGGGCACGCCATGCGGGTCGACATGATCCAGCGGCTGATCCAGCGGATGAAAACCCTGCCCGGCGTCTGGTTCCCCACCTGCGACGCGCTGGCCCAGCACATCCTGACCAACCACCCGATGCCGGAGGCGCAGTAATCCCATGCCCTGGAAAGAGTTCTACACCACCTCCGACGAGATCGGCCTTAGCGATGCCGAGATCCTCTGGCCGACGGGCCAGCAGATGGCGCTTGGCCTGACGGTCAACCTCAACCCCGCCGGCGCGGGCAAGGGCATCACCGCCAAGGACCTGGCCTATCCGACCTGGCATTACGGGCTGAACGAAGGGCTGGACCGTTTCCTGTCGCTCTTTGCCGAGCTGGGCATCCGGGCCACCTTCGCCACCCCCGCCGTGATCGCCGAGGGCTACCCCGACGTGATCGCGCGCATCCTTGGGCAGGGCCACGAGATCGCCGCCCAGGGGCTATATGGTGAGGACCCGGCCCTGCTCGCCCCTGGCGTCGAGGCCGAGCACATGGACCGCGCGGCCGAGGCCCTTGCCCGCGTCACCGGCGCCGCGCCGCAGGGCTGGTTCGCCCTGTCGCATCCCGACGACCGCGCCGCCACCGGCTGCGCCACGGACGCCACCATCGCCCTGCTCAAGGCGCGCGGCTACAGCTATTTCGGCAACGGGCTGGCGGATGACGCGCCCTATTACTGGGTGTCGGACGCGGCAAAGGGCGAGGCGCTGCTGACCCTGCCCTACTACTACCATTTCGACGACACCTTCTTCCTGATGTTCCCACGCGAGGGCACCGGGCTGGAGCGTCCGCAGGCGCTGCTGAACAACTGGCGGGCCGAATTCCGGGCGCAGTACCGGCGCGGGCGGTACTTCAACCTGTGCGTTTCGCCCGCACGGTCGGGCTGGGGCCACCGCTTCGACAACCTCGCCACCCTGCTGCGCGAGGCCATGGGCCATCCCGGCGTCTGGGCCGCCAGCGGCGCCGAGATCGCCGCGCATTGGCAGACCGTGCAGCCCGTGGAAACCTCGCTGAAGCTCGCCCCGAGCATCTGGCAGGACTACGAAGACAGCCTGAGCTGAGCCATGGAAAGCGAAGACATCCTGAAGGGCCTGATGGCCTGGGTCGAGATCGACACCCCCACCGGGGACGTCGCGGGCATCGCCCGGCTGGTCGACCTGATCCAGTCGCAACTGGACCCGCTGGGCTGTGCCGTGACGCGCATCCCGGGCCGTGACGGCATGGGCGACCACCTTGTCGCCCGGTTCAAGGGCGGAGACGGGCCGGGCGTTCTGGTCACCTCGCATATCGACACGGTCTGCGCCCCCGGCGCGGTCGCGATCCGCCGCGATGGTGACCGTCAGTATGGCCCCGGCATCGCCGACATGAAGGGCGGCGGCTACCTCGCGCTTTGCGCCATGCGCGAGATCGTCGACAGCGGCACGCCCCTGCCCGGCCCGGTGACGCTGATCTACAACTCGGATGAAGAGATCGGCTCTCCGACCTCTCACCAGCTGATCCAGGCCGAGGCCCGCAAGATGGGCGCAGCGCTGATCCCAGAGCCCGCGCGCGGCGACGAGGCGATCACCTTCCGCAAGGGCCGCGCCAAGTACACGCTCGACTTCCACGGCGTCGAGAGCCACGCGGGCTCGGCCTTTGCCGACGGGCACTCGGCCATCCTCCAGATGGCGCGCACCATCGGCCAGCTGGAGCAGATGACCGACCTTGCCACGGAAACCACCGTCAACGTTGGGCGCCTGCGTGGGGGCACCGAACCCAATGTCGTCGCGGGCCACGCCGCCTGCGACATCGACGTGCGTTTTGCCGATGATGCCCTGGGTGTCGCGGTCGAAGATGCGCTGAAGGCGCTGCGCTCCCAGGACCCCGAGGTGACCATCACCCTCTCGGGCGCGATCGAGAAACCAAGCCTTGCCCGCACGCCGGAAACCCTTGCCATGTTCGCCCGCGCGGGCGAGATCAACGCCGCGCTCGGGGCGGAGATGATCGAGACCCGCTCCGGCGGTGGCAGCGACGGCAACTTTACCTGCGCCGCGGGGGTGCCGACCCTCGACGGGCTTGGTGCCATCGGCAACAATTGGCATTCACCGCAGGAACACATCCTCGTCTCGCCGCTGTCGCGCCGCATGGCGCTGCTGCGCGAACTGATCCTGACCTATGCGGGCACCCGCCCCACCGGAGACAAAGAATGAAACCCAGCTTCGGACAGACCCGTTCCGACATCCGCCGCAACCATGCGCTGTTGACCCCGGAAAGCCACGAGTGGATCACCCAGCCCGACTGGCCGGGCGCCGAGATCGCCTTTCTCATCAGCCCCGACATGGGCGCGAAATTCGCCATGGGCCTGGTGCGCAGCGCAGAGGGGCTGAACGACATCGCTCCCGCCGCCCCCGGCATCGCCCGTTTCGTCTTCGTGCTGGAGGGCGAGGCCAGCCTCTCGACCGGTCAGACCCTTGGCGCCGAGGGCTACGCCTTCCTGCCGCCGGAAACCGACGCCAGGCTGAGCGCCCCGGCAGGCCTGTCCCTGCTGCTGATGGAATGGCGTTTCGTGGCGCGCGGCGCGATCCCCGCGCCGGTCTTCGGCAAGGTAAGCGACATCAAGAGCACCCCCCTGCGCGGCGACGACTGGCTGATGGTGCAGAAGATGCTGCCCACCGACGCCGCGTTCGACGGCGAGGTCAACATCATGAACTTCCACCCCGGCGCCTCGCTCGCCTATGTGGAAACCCATTTCATGGAGCACGGCCTGCTGATGCTGGACGGTGGCGGGATCTACCGGCTGGATGACCAGTGGTATCCGGTGGGCAAGGGCGACGCCATCTGGATGGGCCCCCATGTGCCGCAGTGGTTCGGCGCCCTGGGGCGGACCCCCTCGCGCTACCTCATCTACAAGAACTACAACCGGTCGCCGCTGGCCGAGCGATGATCCGACTATCCCCCGTAGTTCGCGAAAATCGTCTTGATGGCTGCGGCGAAAGCCACCGAAGAGGCGGTCGGCGTGCGCCCGGCCATGCGGCAGCAGGCCACCGGCGGGCTTTCGAACGGCAGGTTCTCCAGCTCGACGAAGGCGATCTTCTCGCGGCGGATCTGAAGGAAGCGCCCAAAGACGATACCGATGCCCATGCCGCTTTCGACCATCTGCCGCAGCAGGGTGAAGCTGTTGGTGCTCATGATCTCGCGGACGGTGACACCGCTTTGCACCAGCGCATCTTCCAGAAGCTGGCGCATCGGGATCGAATTGTCGGGGAAGATCATCCTCTCGCCGTCGATGTCCTCGATACGCACGTCCCGCAGGCGTGCCATCGGATGATCCAGCGCGGTGACGACGTAGGTGCGGCGCTTCAGGGTCGCCAGCGTCTCGATCTCTGCCGAGGGCGGGAAGTTGTAGCCAAGCGCGATGTCGATATCGCCATCCTGCATCCGGGTCAGGATCTCGCGGGTGTTCTCGACGATGATTGTGAACTTCAGTCCGGGGTGGTTGTAGCTCATGTCGCGCAGGATGCCCGGCAGAAGATCCGAGGCGAGCACCTCGTTGACGCCCAGCCGCAGGTGACCGCGCTGAAGGCCCTGCAACTGGTCGATCTCATCCTGGGCGATGGTCAGTTCGTTGACCACCGAGGCGCAGCGAAACAACAGGATCTCGCCCGCCTCGGTCAGCTCGAGCCCGGCGCGCCCCCGGTCCCGGCGGAACAATTCGACGTCCAGCGCCAGTTCCAGGTTCTTGATCTGCTTGCTGACCGCCGAGGGGGCCACGTGCAACTTGTCCGCCGCAGCCCGGAAGGACCCAAGCTGGGCGACTTCGATGAAATGCCTCAATCCGGGCAGTCGCCCGAGGATCTTGCTGGGTGGCATTGGGGGCTCCCGCGATCGAACAGTCTAGCGTCAAGGAGCGCATCATAGATGGACCGAACCGGCATTCAACACGACAGTGCCAACATCGACGCGCTGAAAGAGCTGGCCGAAGTGCTTGGGGGGAAAGGCCTCTTCACGCAAGAGAGCGATCGCGCGCGCTATGCTTCGGACCAGTCCGGTCTTGCGGGCGCCATGCCCCTGGCCGTGCTGCGACCGGCAGACACCGAGGAGGTGTCGCATGTGCTGGCGATATGCAACCGCCACCGGATCGGCGTCGTGCCGCAGGGCGGGCGCACCGGGCTGTCGGGCGGCGCCTGCTGCCCGCAAGGCACTGTGGTGCTGTCGACCGAGCGCCTGTCGGGCATCCTAGAAATCGACAGCGAGGCGATGACCCTGACGGCCTGGGCCGGGACACCGCTGGAGGCGGTGCAGGAGGCGGCGCGCGCCGCCGGTCTCGACTACCCGGTCGACATCGGGGCCCGGGGCACGGCGACCATCGGCGGCACCATCGCCACCAACGCGGGCGGGATCCGCGTCTTGCAGCATGGCATGACCCGGCCCAATGTCCTGGGCCTGGAGGCGGTTCTGGCGGATGGATCTGTCGTGTCCCGGCTTGGAAAGACGGTCAAGGACAACTCCGGCTTTGACCTCAAGCAGCTTTTCATCGGTTCCGAGGGCACGCTTGGCGTGGTCACCAGGGCCGTGCTGCAACTGCGCCGGCATGTGCCGCACAGCGCCCTGGCGCTCTTTGCTCTGCCGAACCACGCCGCCGCGCTGGCCTGCCTCTCTGCCGCCCGTGACCGGTTCGGCGCGCGGATCCGGGCCTTCGAGGGGATGTGGCCCGACTACTGGGATTTCGTCTGCCACGAGACCTCTCTCGCGACAGCGCCGATCACGGGGCGGCACGGGTTCTACCTGCTGGTCGAGGTCGAAGCGGGCGAGGCACAGCCCGAAGACGAGCTTGAAGCCTTCTTCGCCCAGCTCTTCGAGCAGGACCTGGTCGAGGACGGTGTGCTGGCGAAATCCCTTGCCGAGGCGCAGGCGCTTTGGTCCGTGCGCGAAGCGGTCGGAGAGGTCGATGACGACTTCGGACATCACATCAACTTCGACATCGGCCTGTCGCCCTCGGCCCTGGGGCGCTTTTGCGACGCCGCCGATGCGGTGCTGGCCGAGCTGCCCGAGGCGACCGGCGTGCTGAAGGTCGGGCATGTGGGGGACGGCAACGTCCATCTGCTTGTGGCCCATGACGGCAGCGCCGCAGCCGAGGACCGGATCGAGACCGCGATCTATGGGGTGCTGCGGGACTGGCAGGGGGCGGTCACGGCAGAGCATGGCGTCGGCCGCATCAAGGCGCGCTGGCTGGGGCACAGCCGCACACCGGAAGAGCTTGCCCTGATGCGCGGTCTCAAGACGCAGATGGACCCGGCCGGCATCCTCAACCCGTCCGCAGTGTTTCCGCAAACGGACCTGTGACGGCAGAGGCCGCGCAGAACGTCCGGGGCGCGCTCGGCTCGCCCCGGATGATCCCTTTCGCAAGGTCGCTGGCCCACGCGACGCGCCCCGGGCGTTGGCGATCCCGAACTCCGGCGGCCAGGCTCGAAAGCAGGTGATCAACGGAGGGCCTGTCGCCCCACGCAGCCCCTTGCGCGCCGCAAGGAGAGAAGCGCCTGCGGGCCTCGGGCTGGATCCCGACACGGCCAGCATCGGTCCCGTGATGGCGCTTCAAATGTCGTCTCTGCTTCGCGTGGGGCTTGCCCGACATCGGCGGCATCAGCTGGACAGTAGGACCAGGCTTCGGACGGGCGCAGCCCCAGGGATGGCCAGAAGACCGACCGCCGGATCGAGGCCCTCAGGCCTCGGGACGTCAGGGCGGCCCGAAATGCAGAAAGGGCCGCGCGGATGCACGGCCCTTTCCGGAAACTCTCGCGGCAGAACTTAGTTCTGGGCGTAGTATTCGATGACGAGGTTCGGTTCCATCTGCACCGGGTAGGGCACGTCAGACAGGCCCGGGGTGCGGACGAAGGTCGCGGTCATCTTCGAGTGGTCGGCCTCGATGTAGTCGGGCACGTCGCGCTCGGTCAGCTGGGTGGCTTCCAGAAGGGCCACCATCTGCTTGGACTTCTCGCGGACCTCGATCACGTCACCCTCTTTCACGCGGTAGGAGGGGATGTTGACGCGCTTGCCGTTCACCAGGACGTGGCCGTGGTTGACGAACTGACGGGCGGCAAAGACGGTGGCCACGAACTTGGCGCGGTAGACCACGGCGTCCAGGCGGCGTTCCAGCAGGCCGATCAGCAGCTCACCGGTGTCGCCCTTGCGGCGTTCGGCTTCGCCGTAGATGCGGCGGAACTGCTTCTCGGTCAGGTCGCCGTAGTAGCCTTTCAGCTTCTGCTTGGCGCGCAGCTGCAGACCGAAGTCGGACATCTTGCCCTTGCGGCGCTGGCCGTGCTGGCCGGGGCCGTATTCGCGGCGGTTCACCGGGGACTTCGGACGGCCCCAGATGTTTTCGCCCATGCGGCGGTCGATCTTGTACTTGGCAGACGTGCGTTTGGTCACGGCTGATCTCCTTCTTAATGTTTCGAAGGGCGTTGTCCTCTCCCCGGACCTCTCTCTTGCGAGACAGGCAACCCGGGTTGACAGGAATCCCCTTGCGGGGCCCACCAACACCAATGAAGCCGCGCTTATACGGGCTGGGCAGAGAGAGTCAATCGGCGCGGGGCAGTTTCTGCGCCCTCCGCGCCCGGGGCCGCCGGGGCGCCGCCTAGGCCGCGTCGCGCATCAAGATCGCCGCCTCGGGGCGCGACAGGTTGCGCCGGGCATAGGCGCCGTAGTGATGCGGATCGTATTCCAGTTCCGGCCGCCCGGCCAGCAGCCGCGCCCGGTCACCCGGGGTCAGGGCCGAGAGGGCGGCATTGGCGGGGTGGAAACTGTCGGTCTCGATCCCGTTGGCAAAGAGGATCTGGTGATCGTCCAGCAGCAGATGCACATAGGTCACCTCGCGCACCGTGACATCGCGCAGGATCGAGCGGCCGTTGACCAGGTCGCGGGCGGTGACCAGCACCTCGTCGGTGTTGAACAGGTCCCGCGCCACGGCGCCCTTGACCAGCATCCGGTGCTCGGGCGAGACCAGCAGGCTTTCCTCGGGGCGGCGGATGCCGAAGGCGCCCTGGCGAATGCGGATCGGGCGCAGATGCGGCATGGTATAAAGACGCGCGCCGCTCATGCGGCGGGCGCCGATCCACTGGATGGGCTGCGGGCCGTTGTCCTTGGTCAGCACCCGGTCGCCTTCGCGCAGATCCTCGACCAGGCGCGGCCCGGTGGGCGTGGAGATCGTCGTGCCATGGGTAAAGCAGATCACGCCGCCCGCCCCTTCGGCGCCCTGCGCCGCCGGGGTCCGGCGCAGCGCCTCATGAACCACCCAGTGTTCGCGCCCCGCCTCGGGCAGCGCATCTAGGAACATCAGCAGCGGCGGCGCATGGGGGCCGACCTCGATCACCGTCGCCGCATAGGTGCGGTGGCCATCGGTCAGCACGAAGCCCGCCTCCAGCAGGGGATCCTCGACCTCGACCTGATCCGGGCGGCGGCTGTCGGTCACCGCGGCGCCGACCAGCCGGCGCACCATCCGGGCCGCGCTTTGGCGCATGTTGCCCTCGTCCTCGGGGCGGCCAAGGCTGAGCAGTTCGGTGGGCCCGTCGACCCGCACCGCATCGCCGCGCCAGACCCAGCCAGACCCGACCGACAGGGCGCTTTGCGGCGCCTGCGCCAGCCCGTCGATCTCGGTCTGCGACCACGAGAAGACATAGGTCCCCAGATAGCCCGTCCGCATCCGCTCTACTTACCCTCACATCCCAGAACCCACGACACACTCTATACGGGTGCCTATGAATTCGGACATTTTTGGGGAATTTCCCCAAATCGACCCTTTTTCGGGCCATCTTTTTGCCCTGATCCCGCGCGGTGCCGGATAAGGGGTCGTTTTGCGCCTGTGCCCGCCGCGCCTGTGGCCGGACTGACCGCAAAGTGGCGGGCGACGCCTGGCCCCGGGCGCGCACAACCAAAGCGTGATCGCCCCCTCGGGTCCGCGGCCTGCCGGACCCGGGTCCATACGATGACGTCTACCCCGAAATCCGGGCCAGAGGAAAGCGGCCCCCGGCCCGATCGCGCCGCGGCTGTGACCCGATTGCGCCAGAAAGCCAATGCGCTTTTCAATTTCGCGTTCAATGGGTTACTTGCCATTCACGCCAAAGACCTGGCGGTCGCGGCAGACCCGGCGCGGCACGGCAAAAGGGCCGCCGCGCCTGTCGCGCAGCGGCCCCGTCAGGCGCAGGATCCGGTCCGGGTCGGACTGAATCAGATATGAACCGAACGGCCCCCGCGCGGCCCGGCCAGCAGCCAGATGATGAAGCCCAGAACCGGCAGGATCAGAATCAGCAGGGTCCACAGGATCTTGGCCCCGCCCGAGGCGGAAGAGGTCAGCACCTGGTAGATGGCGTAGATGTCGGCGATCAGGACGATCAGTCCCAGAAGTCCATATTCCATTGGTCAGCTCCGTTGGTGGCGTGTCTGCCCTCTCAACGCGCATCCCCCCGGCAAAGGTTCCCTCAGCGCCCCAGACGGTGGCCGCTGACCATCCAGATGCCCACCTTCAGCAGCGCCGCCGCCTCGCGCAGTTGCGCCGCCTTCAGCTTCACCCCCCGGGGGCCTTCTGCCGGGCAGGCGGCCCGGGCGCGCAGGCCCAGATGCCGGGCGATCACCCGGGCGCGGCGGGCGTGGAAGCTGTCGGTGACGATCACCACCTCGCGCAGGTCCGGGCACAGCGCCAGGGCATTGCCGATGTTGCTGATCGTGTCGGTCGAGCGCTCTTCCAGCACCAGCGCCGCGTCGGGCAGCCCTTCGGCCCGCAGGATCCGGGCCATCACCGCCGCCTCGGAGGGGCCATGGCGCCCCACCCCGCCGCAAAGCACGACGCGCCCCACCTCGCCCCGGTGGTACAGCGCCGCGCCGCGCAGCACTCGCCGCCGCAACATCGGCGAGGCGCTGCCATCGGGGCGCACGGCGGCACCGAGGATCAGGGCAGTGGGGGTCATCGCCCGCGCCTAGCGCTTGCGCCGCTTCACATTGCCGCCGCGCTGGCCCGGGCGACCGGCGGTAGAGCGGCCGCGGGATTTGGTCGCCGCCTCGCCCGCCGCCTCGATGGCCGATTGCCGCGCCATCGGGTCGTCGCCCACGGCCAGGTCCACAGCCTCCAGCCGCTTGATCTCGTCGCGCAACCGGGCGGCCTCTTCGAATTCCAGGTTCTCGGCGGCCTTGCGCATCTCGTCGCGCAGCCCGTCCAGATGGGCCTGAAGATTGGCCCCCATGAGGGGTTTGTCGATCTTCGCCGTGACGCGGCTCTGGTCGGTGTCACCCTGGTAGAGCCCGGCCAGAATGTCGTCGACATTCTTCTTCACCGTCTCGGGCGTGATGCCGTGTTCCTCGTTATAGGCGATCTGTTTTTCGCGCCGCCGCTCGGTCTCGGCCAGGGCGCGTTCCATGGATCCGGTGATCCGGTCGGCATACATGATCACCCGCCCGTCGGCGTTCCGCGCCGCCCGGCCGATGGTCTGGATCAGCGAGGTTTCCGAGCGCAGGAACCCTTCCTTGTCGGCGTCCAGAATCGCCACCAGCCCGCATTCGGGAATATCCAGCCCCTCGCGCAGCAGGTTGATCCCGATCAGCACATCGAAGGCGCCAAGGCGCAGATCCCGAAGGATTTCAATGCGTTCGATCGTATCGATGTCGGAATGCATGTAGCGGACCTTGATCCCCTGCTCATGCATGTACTCGGTCAGATCCTCGGCCATGCGCTTGGTCAGGGTGGTGACCAGCGTGCGGTAACCGTCCGCCGTCACCTTGCGCACCTCGTCCAGCAGGTCATCCACCTGCATCTCGACCGGGCGGATCTCGACCTGGGGATCCAGCAGGCCCGTGGGGCGGATCACCTGTTCGGTGAAGACGCCGCCGGTCTGCTCCATTTCCCAGCTGCCGGGGGTGGCGCTGACATAGACCGACTGCGGGCGCATCGCGTCCCATTCCTCGAACTTGAGGGGGCGGTTGTCCATGCAGGACGGCAGGCGGAAACCGTGTTCGGCCAGGGTGAACTTGCGCCGGTAGTCGCCCCGGTACATGCCGCCGATCTGCGGAATGCTGACATGGCTTTCATCGGCAAAGACGATGGCATTGTCGGGAATGAACTCGAACAGGGTCGGCGGCGGCTCGCCCGGGGCGCGACCGGTCAGATAGCGGGAATAGTTCTCGATCCCGTTGCAGACTCCGGTGGCCTCCAGCATTTCCAGGTCGAAATTCGTGCGCTGTTCCAGGCGCTGCGCCTCCAGCAGCTTGCCCTCGCCCACCAGCTGGTCCAGCCGCTGGCGCAGCTCTTTCTTGATGCCGATCACGGCCTGGTTCATCGTCGGTTTCGGCGTCACGTAGTGGCTGTTGGCGTAGACGCGGACCTGCTGGAAACTGTCGGTCTTCTCGCCGGTCAGCGGGTCAAACTCGGTGATGCTTTCCAGATCCTCGCCGAAGAAGGACAGTTTCCAGGCGCGATCCTCAAGGTGGGCGGGCCAGATCTCAAGGCTGTCGCCGCGCACCCGGAAGCTGCCGCGCTGAAAGGCCTGATCGTTGCGCTTGTACTGCTGGGCGACCAGATCGGCGATCACCGCGCGCTGGTCGTATTCGCCGCCCACCTTCAGATCCTGGGTCATGGCGCCGTAGGTTTCGACGCTACCGATGCCGTAGATGCAGCTGACCGAGGCGACGATGATCACGTCGTCACGTTCCAGCAGCGCCCGGGTGGCCGAGTGGCGCATCCGGTCGATCTGCTCGTTGATCTGGCTTTCCTTCTCGATATAGGTGTCCGACCGCGCCACATAGGCCTCGGGCTGGTAGTAGTCGTAGTAGCTGACGAAATACTCGACCGCATTGTCGGGGAAGAAGCCCTTGAATTCGCCGTAAAGCTGCGCCGCCAGGGTCTTGTTGGGCGCCAGGATGATGGCCGGGCGCTGCGTCTGTTCGATGACCTTCGCCATGGTGAAGGTCTTGCCCGTGCCGGTGGCGCCCAGCAGGACCTGATCGCGGTCACCGTCGATGACCCCCTGGGCCAGTTCGGCGATCGCCGTCGGCTGGTCCCCCGCAGGGGCAAAGCTGGTCTGCATCACCAGGCGCTTGCCGCCCTCCAGCTTTTCGCGCGTCTTCACATCGGGCGCGGGGGCGTGCATCTGCGCCGGCAGGCTGTCGTTATGGGCGTAGGCCATGGGCTCTCCGATCGGGTTTGTTCCAGATTTGTCCTCTTTTCGCGCAGGTTCAACCCCGGCCGCCGCCCGGACCCTGACAAAGGGCGCCCGGACGTGCCGCCGCTTGCTCTTTGGCAAGAAATTCCCGATAAGGAAGCGTCATTTCAGGAGGTTTGCCATGCGCGCAAGAATCTACCGCCCCGCCAAGACCGCCATGCAATCCGGGACCGCCAAGACCCACCTCTGGGTGCTGGAGTATTTCCCCGAGACGCCGCGCGACATCGACCCGCTGATGGGTTGGACCTCGTCCTCGGACACTCAGACCCAGGTCAAGCTGCGCTTCGACAGCAAGGAAGCGGCACTGGACTATGCCGCCGAACATGGGATCGACGCCGTGGTCACCGAACCGCACGAGCGCAAGCCTAACGTGCGTCCCTTCGGCTATGGCGAGAACTTCGCCACCAACCGCCGCAGCGTCTGGACTCACTGAACTTTCCCGCACAGCTGTTGCGCGGCCCCCGGGGCCGCGCAAACATTTGACACCTGTTTAAAGGTGTTGTACCTTCCCCCCAAATGCACATCTGCGCGCCAGCCGCGCGTCCATTTCTCGGCACAGCCGTATGGAAATGGGTGAATTGCATTTTAAATCCGCCCATTTAATAGACCAATTGCAAACCCTTGCGGAATAAGGGTTTTTCCGCCCAGTTCGATGTCTGAACTGGCAAGTCACTTGCAAATCGCGACCAATCCACAATGAATCCCGCCGCCGCTACGTTTACATATTGCGTTGCCCGGGCATGGAGTTGTAGGCCGATAGGGGGACAATCAATTTTTTCGGCGCGGTATGCGCCAGCAGGAACGGAATGGGGAACATCCGCTCATGGCGCTAAGGGTTTTTACGTGTAAGGATTGCGGGCACCACATGCGGTTCTCCGGCAACCATTGCGGGAAATGCTATTGCGAAAAGACGGCGCTCCAGCAGCCAACCTTTTGGTATGTGCTGGTCGGGGTCGTGGCTATTCTGGCCCTTCTGGGGCTTCTGCAACTGCTCTCGGCAGGGCTCTAGACAGGGCGCGGAATTTGCTGTGGGCGGGCTGCCTAGCCTTGCCAAGCGCGGCACTTTGCCCGAAAAGCCCCTCATGCGGCCCCGTAGCTCAACTGGATAGAGCAGCCGACTTCTAATCGGCAGGTTGAGGGTTCGAGTCCTTCCGGGGTCGCCAGCGACGCGCCTGATCCGGGCCCGTCACCCGCGCCGGGATCAGCCCGCCCGGACATGCTCCTGGCCTGCCAGCATATCCCAGGACCCGCCGCCGCCGCGAATCTGCAAGGTCGACATCTGGTCGCGCAGCTGCGCGTTCTTCTGCGACAGGCTGCGCGTGGCCTCGGCGGTCTCGATGGCGATCGCCGCGTTTCGCTGGGTGACCTGGTCCAGGTTGGTGACCGCGCTGTTGATCTCGCCAATCGTGGTGGTCTGCTGCGAGATCCCCAGGGCCACATCGTCGATCTGTTGGGTCATCGCCGCGACCCGGTCGAAGATGCCGCGCAATTCGGTGCTGGTCTGCTGCACCAGGCTCGACCCATGGGTCACATGGTTCGAGCTTTGGTCGATCAAGGTCTTGATTTCCCGTGCGGAATCCGATGTCCGGCTGGCCAGAGAGCGTACCTCGCTGGCAACCACCGCAAAGCCCAGACCGGCCTCGCCCGCGCGCGCTGCCTCGACGCCCGCGTTCAGCGCCAGCAGGTTGGTCTGGAAGGCAATGTCGTTGATCACCGACAGGATTTCCGCGATCGCCTTGGAGGAATGCTCGATCCGCTCCATCGCATTGGTGACCTGATCCATCAGGTCACCGCTGGTCTGCGCCGCGCTCCGGGTCTCATCGGCCGAGCGTTTCACCCCCATGGCCCCGTCCGCGGCGATGCGCGCGCTGGCATTCAGCTCTTCGATGGCCGCGGCGGTCTGTTCCAGGGTCGCCGCCTGGCTTTCGGTGCGTCGCGACAGGTCGTCGGTGGTGGTGCCGATCTGCTGGCTGACCCCCTCGACATCGACAACCACCGACTGCACCTCACCGATGATCCGGCCCAGGTTGTCCATCGAGTTGTTATAGGCCTGCGCCAGCGCATCCAGATCCGGGATCCCCGGCGCCGGTACGCGGGAGTTCAAATCCCCCTGGCTCAGCTTTTCCAGGGCGGCGCTGAGCCGCTCGATCGCGGTGCGCCTTTTGGTCACGTCGGTGGCGATCTTGGTCACCCGCACCACCTCTCCGGCCTCATTGCGGACCGGGGCATAGGTGGCCTGGATCCAGATCCGCCCGCCCGACTTGGTCACCCGCGGATACTGATCCGCCAGCGGCTCGCCGCTGCGCAGTCGATCCCAGAACCGGGTGTACTCCGAACTGGCGGCATAGGTGGGATCGACAAAGAGCGAATGGTGCTGCCCCACCACCTCTTCGGCGCGATAGCCGAGCGCGTCGAGAAAGTTCTGATTCGCCCCCAGGATGCGCCCGGACGGGTCGAAATGGATGACCGCCTGGGTGGTCTCGACGATCTGAAGCACCGCGGCATCATCCGCCGAGGTGCCGCTGGCACTCGTTGCCCTGTGTCCGAATAGGCCCATGCCTCTTTGCTCCTCGGCAAGGTTGCGTTCCCTCTGCCCTAGTGGGCGGATCTTGCAGCGGCGTTAATCCGCGCCGGGAAACTGCGCACAATGCGCGGGATCCGGGGCGGCGCGCCCGGGGGTCAGGCCGCGCGGGCCATCGTCTCCTGGTGATGGGCGATGGCCTCTTCCAGATCGTCGTAAAGCGACAGCTGCCCGTTCTCCAACACCGCGCCCATGTCGCAAAGCTCGCGCAGTTGCGGCATGGAATGGCTGACCACGATGGCGCCCGCCCGGGTCAGCCGTTCACGGAACAGGTCCGCGCTGCGGCGGCGAAAGGCGGCATCGCCCACGGCGGTGATCTCATCCACCAGATAGGTGTCGAACCCCAGCCCCATGGACAGGCCAAAGGCCATGCGCGCCCGCATTCCCGAAGAGTACGAGCTGTAGGGCAGCCGGATCCGCGCCCCCAGCTTGGCGAAATCCTCGACAAATTCCAGCAGGGCGTCGCTGTCGACCCCGTGGATCCGCGCCACGAAGCGGATGTTCTGCACCCCGGTCAGCCGGGGGTGGAAGGCGCCCGCGAATCCCACCGGCCAGGAGATGGTGCCGGTCGAGATCACCGCGCCGCCGCTGGCGTCCTCGGTCCCCGCGATCAGTTTCAGCAGGGTCGATTTTCCCGCCCCGTTGCGCCCCAGCAGGGCGACCGAGCGGCGCGCCGGAAAGGTGGCGCAGATGCGGTCGGCGACCAGGATCCGCTGGCCATCGCGACGGTACTCCTTGCTCAGGTCCTGCAGGCGAATCATCCGCTGCCCCGATCGCGCACCGCATAGGCGCTGAGCACGGCAATGGCCCAGCCAAGCGCCAGGAACAGGCCCACGCAGGCCAGCAGCAGCCCCCGCTCGGGATAGCGCGCGGTTTCGGCGCGGGTCGGCTGCACATGGGCGGCCAGATAGCGGCTTTGCCGTCGCGCCTCGGCCTGGGCGGCGTCAAAGCGCGCCAAGGCCGCGCGATGCGTGGCCTCGGCAAATTCGCGTTCCACCGCCAGTTCCTCGAACCGGCCGATGATCCCGGCAAACACCTCTTCTCCGCCCTCGGGGGCGATCAGGCCCAGCCGGGCGCGCTCGGCCTCGATCCGGCGTTCGATGGTGGCGATCTTCAGCTCGGCATTGGCGGTCTGCACCTGGTTGCGCGCTGGTCGGGCCAGCAGCATGTCCAGCTCCAGCTGGGCCTCGACCAGCTGACTTTGCAGCTCGCCCAGCAGACCGACCCGGGCCTCCATCTCGGCGCCGGGATCGACGATCTGGTGGCGGTTGCGGAACTCGGTCATGGCGCGGCGCGCGGCCTTCAGCCGGGTCAGCGTCAGGTCCACCTCTTGCCGGGCATAGGCAATGGCGTCCTCCCGCGCCGCATCGGACAAGGCATTGATCATGTAGCTGCTTTTCGCCACGATCTGGTCTGCGATGGCCGTTGCCTCATCCGGGGTGAAGGCCAGCACCCGCAGCTCGATCAAGCCGGTGCCGCCGTCGTAGAACACCTTCACCTTGCGCCGCCAGTGATCCACCAGATCCTCGATCGGGGCCTCGGGATCCAGGGCAAAGACCGGATCGCCCCCGCGCCAGTCGATGCCCGGACGCGACCAGATGGCGCGCAGGTCCAGCTCGGCCGCCACCGCCGCCACCAGGCCCTGGCTTTGCAGATAGCTGTAGAGGATGTCGGTATCGGGGGTGCGGCTGCCGGTCAGATCCGACAGCCCGCCGAGAAAGTCGAGGCTGGGGGTCTGCTCTTCCGAGCGCACGGTGAAGGCCAGGGTCGAGGCATATTGATCCGCCGCCCGCGCCCACAGATACCAGCCCGCCAGGATCAGCGGCAGCAGGACGCAGGCCAGAAAGCTGACCACCACGCGCCGATGCCGCCGCCCCGCCGGACGCAGGGCCGGGCGCCGCGCCTTGGCCGGGGGCGGTTTCGGCTGGGTCAGGGCGGGCAGGCTTTCTGCCACGACTTTGTTTGCGACTTGTTCATTCATCTGGGCAAGGCTAGCGCGGCAAACGTCAGAAAAGGGTTAAGAGCCGCCTTTGACCGACCAGATGACCCATCCGCCGCCGCTGAAGGTGCGCCCCGTGGGGCCGGGCGACCGGCCACGGGTGATCTGTGCGCTGATGCTGCGGGAAATGGCCACCAGCCATGGCCGCTCGCCCGGGGGCTACCTTTGGGCGGTGCTGGAACCGGTGGCGGGTATCGCCTTGTTATCCTGGATCTTTTCCATGGCCTTCCGCAGCCCCGGCTTAGGTGTCACCTTCCCGCTGTTCTACGCCACCGGGATGCTGCCCTTCGGCATGTTCACCCTGCTGGTGTCGCGCATCGCCGGGGCGCTGGACTTCTCACGCCCGCTGCTGGCCCTGCCCCGGGTCGGCTGGCGCGAGGCGATCGTGGCGCGATTCGTGCTGAACCTGATGACCCAACTGATGATCAGCTACATCCTTTTGGCCGGAATCCTGTGGATCTTCCGCACCCGCGCCATCCTGGATTTCGGCGCAATTGTAGAGGCTTACAGCCTCTGCGCCCTGCTGGCCCTGGGGCTGGGGACGCTGAATTGCCTGTTGCAGGGGATGATCGGGATCTGGGTGCATCTCTGGTCGATCCTGATGCGCCCGATGTTCATCATCTCGACCATCTTCTTCCTGTTCGAAAGCGTGCCGCAGCCCTGGCGCGACTGGCTGTGGTGGAACCCGATGGTGCATGTGATCGCGATCCTGCGGCGCGGCGTCTATCCCAGCTATGACGCCAGCTGGGCCTCTCCCGCCTATGTGGCGCTGATCGGGTTGATCAGCCTGGCCTTCGGCCTGCTGTTCCTGCGCCGTCACTACCGCGAAATCCTGCGCCGCTAAACCGCGCTGAACCGGCGCGCCAGGGCGCGCAGCCCGACGGGCGGAACGGGCCAGTCGCCGCAGCGGCCCGGGTCGGCCGTCATGGCGCGGCCCGCCCGGATCATGTCGAGGATCCATTCCTGGCCATCGCGCCACAGCGCGGCCTCCTCATAGCTCAGCAACCCGGCCAGGGCGGCGCCTTGCAGAGTCACCCGGGCTTCCAGGGTGATCACCGCGTCGATGCGCGCCGCGCAGCCGGGATCGGGCCGCCCCGGCGCCATGGCTCAGAACCAGCGCCCGATCTTCAGCTTGGCCCCGTCGATCGAGACCGGCGTGCCGGTGAAGGCGGCGGGGTCGGTGGTGATCGCGGCGCCGCCATTGGTGCAGATCTGGGTGCCATCGGCCCAGCGGGTGTATTCGCCGTCGCCATTGCTGCCGCTTTCGATCACCGCCCCCGTGGGCACGCCGCCGCTTTGCGCCACGGTCCCCACCGTATCGGCCCGGGTGACCAGCGCCGACCAGGCCCCCCAACTGCTGCCGTCATGGCTGCGCAGCCACAGCGCCCCGCTTTCGGCGGCGAAGATCTGGCGCGTGCCAGTGCCGCCCGGCAGGGCCAGCAGGCTGCCGCCCGAGGGATCGCCCACCGGACAATTGGCGCCCGAAGCGGTGAAGCCATAGATCCCGCCCAGGGTGCAGCCGTCGGCATCGTCGCCCGGCGCGGCCACCGCGCCCGCGCCCAGCCCGAAGGCGCCCACAGTCATCAGCCGCCCCGCCGTGTCATCCGCCACCGTGGCCTGCACCGCCGCGCCGCTGGCCAGGCCAGAGGTCCCCGCCAGGCGCAGCGCGGTCACCCAGGCGCTGCCATCGGCGGAGACCTTGAGCGAGAAGTCATCTTCGCCCGCCAGACCCATCTCGGCCCGGCCGCTCCACCCGGTTTGGTACAGCAGGCTGGCCGTATCCCCGGCCCCGGCCTTGTTGATCTTCAGCTGGTGATCGCTGCCCGCATGGGTCAGCAACGTCGCGCCAGAGGCGACGGCCAGACGGTTCACCGCATCCGCGCTGGTGTTCACCCCCAGTTGGGCGGCCTCCAGCGGCAGACCGCTGTCGTCCGCCCAGGCGCCACCGCGCCAGGTGACCAGCCGCTCTTCGTCCACCACCCAGGCGCGCCAGCCCGGCTGCGGCGCGTGAAAGACCCAGGCCGTGCCGTCGAACTGCGCCACCCGGCCGTCCTCGCCCGCCCAGTCGCCGGTGGCGCCCGAGGCCACGATATAGCGGTCGCCCTCGGCCGGGCCCGCCGGGGGCGCGGTCAGATCCCGGTCGGCCACCGCCAGTTGCACCAGCGCGTCGAGGATCAGCAGCGCCTCGTTATGGGTGACATGTTTCTGCGCCTGGCTGGGTTGCAGATAAGGCATCGACAGGCGGGCGGACAGTTCCGGCATCGGGGGCTCCTCGCATTCTTCCGGCAATCGGAGAGATCGCCCAGACGCTAGGCCCCGAAGGGTAAACAGCCTCTCTTGCCACCGTGCGCCACGCCGGGGCGCCGCGCCTCAGGGCGCCTCTCCCAGAAGCCCCAGCAGATATGTCCCATAGGCATTCTTGCCGAAGACCTCGGCCCGGGCGCGCAGGGCGTCGTCGTCGATCCAGCCCTGGGCATGGGCGATCTCGTCAGGCGAGCCGATCTGCTGGCCCTGCCGTTCCGACAGGGTGCGCACGAAATTCCCTGCGTCCAGCAACGAGCCGTGGGTGCCGGTGTCCAGCCAGGCATAGCCCCGGCCCATCTGGCAGACCCGCAGCGCACCCTCGGCCAGGTAGCTTTCCAGCACCGAAACGATCTCCAGCTCGCCCCGCGCCGAGGGGGTGACCTGGCGCGCCCGGGCGGGCGCCGTGCCGTCCAGCAGATACAGCCCCGTCACCGCAAAGGGCGAGGGCGCGACCTTCGGCTTTTCGACGATGGCGCGCACCTGGCCTGCGTCGTCGAAATCCACCACCCCATAGCGTTCCGGGTCGGCCACGCGATAGCCAAAGACCGTGCCCCCCTCGGCGGCGCAGGCCTCTTGCAGCAGTTCTGGCAAGCCGTGGCCGAAGAACAGGTTGTCGCCCAGCACCATGGCCGAGGGCGCGCCATCCAGGAAGTCCTCGGCCAGCAGATAGGCCTGGGCTAGCCCCTCGGGACGGGGTTGTTCCAGCCAGGTCAGCGACAGGCCCCAGGCGCGGCCATCACCCATAAGGCGCTGAAACTGCGGCTGATCTTCCGGGGTGGTGATGATTGCGATCTCGCGGATCCCGGCCAGCATCAGCACCGACAGCGGGTAGTAGATCATCGGCTTGTCGAAGACCGGCAACAGCTGTTTCGACACCCCCATGGTGATGGGATAAAGCCGCGTCCCCGAGCCCCCGGCCAGGATGATTCCCTTGCGCGCCTTGCTCATGCGCTTTCCTCCAGCTCTGACAGGACGGCGTCCAGCGCGACGCGCCAGTCGGGCGGGGCGATGCCGAAATCCGCGGTGATCCGGCGGCAGTCGAGGCGCGAATTGCGCGGCCGTGCCGCCGGGGTCGGGTAGGCCTCGGTCGGGATCTCCTCGACCGTGACGGCACGCCCGGCGCGGGCGAAGATCTCGCGCGCGAAACCGGCCCAGCTGACCGCCGGGGCACCGGCGAAGTGGTAAAGGCCCCCGGGGTGGCCCGCCGCCATCTGTCGCCCCATGTGCAGCAGCGCCTTGGCGATGTCGGCCGCCGGGGTCGGCCCGCCGATCTGATCGGCCACCACCCGCAGCGAGGCGCGGGTCTCGGCCAGATGCAGCATGGTCCGGACGAAATTCGCCCCCTGGGCGGAAAACACCCAAGAGGTGCGCAGCACCGCCCAGGCCCCGCCCGCGTCGCGCACCGCCTTTTCCCCGGCCAGTTTCGAGGCGCCGTAAAGGTTGCAGGGGGCGGGCACCGCGTCTTCGGCCCAGGGGGCCGTACCGCTGCCGTCGAAGACATAGTCGGTCGAGACATGCAGGAAGGGCAGGCCGCGCGCCGCGCAGGCGCGCGCCATCTCGCCCGGGGCCTCGGCGTTCAGGCGATAGGCCGCCCCGGCCTCGCTTTCGGCCTGATCGACGCCGGTAAAGGCGGCGGCATTGATCACCAGATCCGGCGCTCGGGCGGCAATCGCCGCCTCGGCGGCGCCGGGGCGCATCAGGTCCACCTCGGCCCGGCCCAGGGCGGTGACCGGCGCCTGGCGCGCCAGGGCGCGGGCCAGCTGCCCCGCGCGCCCGAAGACCAGGATGCCGCCGCTCATACCCCTTCCCCCAGGCCAAGGCGGGTGCCCAGACCGGCCCGCGCCAGCAGCGGTTGCCACCAGGCGCGATTGTCCAGATACCAATCCACCGTGCGCGCCAACCCTTCGTCCAGGGTGACCGAGGGCCGCCAGCCCAGCTCGGCCCGCAGGCGGCTGGCGTCGATCGCATAGCGCCGGTCGTGGCCCGGCCGGTCGGCAACGAAGGTGATCAGATCCTCATGCGGCGCGCCCCCGGGGCGGCGCGCGTCCAGCAGACGGCAGATCCGGCGCACCAGATCCAGATTGGTCACCTCGGCATCGCCGCCAACGTTATAGCTGCGCCCGGTCTGGCCGCGCCTCAGCACCGTCAGCAGCGCCTCGGCGTGATCCTCGACATAAAGCCAGTCGCGCACCTGGGCGCCGTCGCCGTAAACCGGGATCGGCCGCCCCGCCAACGCGTTCAGGATCACCACCGGGATCAGCTTTTCGGGAAAGTGGAAGGGCCCGTAATTGTTGGAACAATTCGACAGAACCACCGGCAGGCCATAGGTCGCGCCCCAGGCGCGCACCAGGTGGTCCGAGGCCGCCTTGGACGCCGCGTAGGGCGAGCTGGGGGCATAGGGCGTCGTTTCGCTGAACCGCTGCCCGGGATCGGCGGGCAGGCTGCCGAAAACCTCATCGGTCGAGATGTGGTGAAAGCGGAACCCCTCGGGCCGCCCCCGCCCCTGCCAATAGCCGCGCGCGGCCTGCAACAGGGTGGCAGTGCCCATGACATTGGTGTCGACGAAATCGCCCGGCGCATCGATCGAGCGGTCCACATGGCTTTCCGCCGCCAGATGCATCACCGCATCGGGGGCGTGGTCGTCGAAGATCCGCCGCAGCGCGCCCGCATCGCGGATGTCGGCGCGTTCAAAGGCATAAAGCGGGCTGTCGGCGACGCTGGCGACATTCTCGGGACAGGCGGCATAGGTCAGCGCGTCGAGGTTGACCACCGCATGGCCCCGCGCCACCGCCAGACGCACCACGGCAGAGCCGATGAACCCCGCGCCGCCGGTCACCAGGATCTTCATGCGCCCCCCTCCCATGCGCCGGTGAAGGGGCTTTGAACCGCGCCCCAGGCCGGGGCGGCGGCGTCCTTGTCGGACAGGACCGGGTCGGTCACGCCCCAGTCGATGGCCAGGTCGGGGTCGTCCCATCGCACCGCGCCCTCGGTCTCGCTGGCGTAGAAGTCGGTGCATTTGTAGCAGATTTCCGTGTCCGCCTCGCGGGTGACGAAGCCATGCAGGAACCCCGGCGGGATCCACAGCTGGCGGCCGTTGTCAAAGCTCAGCTCGACCCCCACCCACTGGCCGAACCGGGGCGAGGCGGGGCGGAAATCCACCGCCACATCCCACAGCCTCCCGCGCCCGCAGCGCACCAGCTTGCCCTGGGCATGGGGCGGCGCCTGGTAATGCAGCCCGCGCAGGGTGCCCGCCGCCTGGGAAAACGAGTGGTTGTCCTGCACGAAGGTCAGATCCAGCCCCGCCTCGGCCATGCGGGCGGCGTTCCAGGTCTCGCTGAAGAACCCCCGGGCATCGCCGAAGCGGCGGGGGGTCAGGATCAGGACCTCGGGCAGATCCGTCGGCGTGATGTCCATTCTGGCACCGTTCCTTCTGGCCCGGGGGTTCCCCGGGGTCTTCCCTCTGCGCCCGCTTGCGGAGCCGCGACCGTCCCCTGGGGCAGGCCGTCGCCCTCTGGCTTAGCGGACGAAGCGTTTATTTTTCCTTTGCATAGCAGAGGACGGCACCGCCGCAGCGTCCTTTCCGCAGGCACCGGGGCCAGCAGCCCATGCCGCGCCGTGACATCCCTGCAACAGGCGGCAAGCCAAAACGCTTCCCACGGGAACGTTAACAGCTCGACATGTGTTTGTCCGGCAGGATCGACCGCATAAACGCAGTCGAATGTTACCGTGATTCCCAAAGGTTACCGCCGATGATCCGCCGCCGCTCCTTCCTTGCCTCCGCCCTTGCCGCCCCCGCGCTTGTCGCCCTGGCCGGTCCCGCCGCCGCCGTGCAGGGCCCGCCGATCCTGGCCGCGCAGCGGGTCAGCTTCTCGCGCGACTACGCGGAAGGGTCGATCGTGATCCTGCCGCGCGCCTATTTCCTTTACCACGTCACCGCCCCGGGCGAGGCGATGCGCTATGGCATCGCCGTGGCGCGCCCCGGTCTGGGCTTCACCGGCACCGCGGTCATCGGGCGCAAGGTGGAATGGCCCTCCTGGCGGCCGACGCCGGACATGATCGCCCGAGATCCGGGCATCTATGGCAAGTTCGCGGGCAACAACGACCGGATGCCCGGCGGCCCCGGCAACCCGCTGGGCGCCCGCGCCCTCTACCTCTACCAGGACGGGCGGGATACGGCGATCCGCATCCACGGCACCACCCAGCCCAGCTCTATCGGGCGCAATGCCTCTTCCGGCTGTTTCCGGATGCTGAACGAGAACGTGATCTCGCTTTACAAGCAGGTGCCGATCGGCACCCAGGTCACCGTGCTCTGACCGGGCCATGCGCCCGGCCCGGGGCCTGCGGGCCGCGCTCTCTCGACTGATCGCAAACGCGCGGCGCCTCTGGGCGCCGCTGTTGGTGCTGGGCCTGTCCCTGGCGGGCTGCGCCCCGCTGCCCGGGCCGGATCGCGCGGGCACCTTCCCCCTGCTTCAGGACGGCCGGGCGCAACCGGGGGTGAAACGCGCCATCGTCGCCATTCCCGGCGCCTTCGCCTCGGTCAATATCTTCGCCCCGGTGCTGGACTGGCAGGTGCCCGACAGCGCCTTCATCGTCTACCGCTTCCCCGACATGGACGGTCTGCCGCTGGACCACCGGGTGCAGATCGACGGCTCGGCCCAGCTGATCGCCGACTACGTCAACGACCTGGGCGCCGAAGAGGTCTATTTGCTGGGCTATTCCACCGGCGGCCCGATCGCCATCGAGACGGCCCAGAGGCTGGAGGCGCGCGAGGTTTCGCTGGCGCTGATCTCGACCGCCGGGCCAGCCCCCGCCGGGGTGATGTCCTCGCTGCGCTCGGGCGTCGAGGTGGTGCGCGCCATGCTGCGCAGCCGCTCGCTGCGCCCGCGCGACGCCTGGACCGAGAATTACCGCACCCTGCTTTACGGCGACGAGGGGCTGGAGGATCCGGCCCGCGCCCAGGACAGCGCCGCCCGTGCCGAGGCGCAGCGTGCCAATATGTCCACCCCCTCGCTGCGGCGCACCCTGGCCCATACCCTCAGCCTGATGACCTGGACCCTGGACCGGCCCGGCGTGCTGTCGGGCACCCGGGTGCGGCTGTTTCACGGTGACGCCGACACGGTGTTCACCCCCGCCATGGCGCGCCGCCTCGCCGCGCGCCTTCCGGCGGATCAAATTACTTACTATCAAGGACAGGGGCACCTGCTGTTCGTCACCTCGCGGCGGCTGTTCGACGATATTCACGCTTTCTTCTTCGACGAGGACTGACCCTTGGCCGACCTGTCCCCGCCCGCCGCCACCGCCTGCGATTTCGATGTGATCGTGCTGGGCGCAGGCCCGGCGGGGGCGGCGGCGGCCCGCACTGCCCGGGCCGAGGGGCTGTCGGTCGCGCTGTTGGACAAGGCGCGCTTTCCCCGGGCCAAGCTGTGCGGCGGCGGTCTGACCGGCCGCTCGGCCCGATACTTCCAGGACATCTTCGGCAGCCCCCTGCCGCCCGCGCTGATCGACAGCAAGACCGCGGTCGAGTTCCACGCCGAGGGCCAGCCCTTGGGCCACCTGCCGCAGATCCCGGCGATGCATCTGACCATGCGCTGGTCCTTCGACGCCGAGCTGGTGGCCCGGGCCCTGGCCGCGGGCGCCGCGGATCTGACCGGCCAGCGCATCGCCCGGATCGACCCCGAGGGCCCGGCGGTCACCCTGGCCGACGGGCGGCGCCTGACCGCCCGGGTGCTGATCGGCGCCGACGGGGTCCATTCGGCGGTGGCGCGGGCGCTTTTCGGCCAGGCCCATGACCGCGCCCGGGTGGGCTTCGGCCTTGAGGTCGAGGCGCCTGCCGCCCCCGGCAATGCCACCGCCCCCCTGCGCATCGACTTTGGCGCCGCACACTGGGGCTATGGCTGGCATTTCCCAAAAAGCGGCAGTTCCACCATCGGCATTGGCGGGGTGCAGGCGCGCAATCCCCACATGAAGGCGGCGATGGCCGACTATCTGGCCCTGCTGGGGCAGGATCCCGCGCTGCCGGTGAAGGGTCACCACCTGCCCTTCGGCGATTTTCCCGCTCGGCCCGGGCGCGGCGCGGTGCTGCTGGCGGGCGATGCGGCGGGGCTGGTCGATCCGATCACCGGCGAAGGCATCGCCTATGCGATGAAAAGCGGCCAGCTGGCCGCCCGGGCCGCCGCCCGCGCCCTGGCCGCAGGAGCGCCCGCCACCGCCCTGGCCCGCTACCGCGCCGCCCTGCGCCCGATCCACCGGGCGATCCGCCAGGCGCGGGCGATCCGGCTTTTGCTGTTTGCGCCGCTCTTCCGCCCGGCGTTCCTGTCGGCCTTCCGCCGGTCGGGGCACCTGCGCCAGCTCTACATGCGGCTGCTGGCGGGCGAGATCGAATATCCCGACATGGCCCGCGCCGTGCTGCGCCGCCTGCCCGCTTTCCTCGCCGGGGCGGTACGGCGCGGCAAAACCCCGTGAGCGGGCGCGCGAAACACTTGATCGGGCGCGAGAATCGGCAAATCGTGACGGGGCAACGGAGGCGCGCGCGCAGGCCCTGACCCGGGACCGCGCGGGCCGCCGCACCGGGCCAGCCTGCCGCATGTCGCGGGCAGGATGTTCGGCCTGTGCCCCCCTGCCTGCACGTCACGGGGCCGCCGACCCAGGATGGATCAGACCGATGCAGACCGGAATCGTGAAGTGGTACAATGAAACCAAGGGCTACGGCTTCATCGCGCCCGAAGGCGGCGCCAAGGACATCTTCGTGCATGTAACCGCGCTGCAAAGCTCGGGCCTGCCGGGGCTGGCCGACAACCAGCGGGTGCGCTTCGAGTTGAAGGAAGGCCGCGACGGCCGCCTTTCGGCGATCAACCTGACGGTGGACTGAGGCGGGGCAGGAAGGGGGCTCTGCTCCCCTTGAGCCCTGGCGGGCTCAATGCCCCCCGGGATATTTCTGGCAAACGAGAAGAGAGGGGCGGGGCGCGCCGGTCCCGGGGTTGGTGCCCCGGGTCTCAGGGCGTGGTTGCGCGGTCGAGCAGCGTTTCGACCTGGGGGCCCAGGGTGGCCACGATCCGCGCCACGCCCTCGCCATTGGGATGGATGCCGTCGGCCTGGAGGAAGGCGCGGGCCGCCGCCGGGTCGGGGGCCGAGGGATCGCCCATCAGGGGCGCCAGGAAAGAGGGGGCGAAGACCGCGCCGTAGGTCTCGGCCAGCTCGGGGTAGAGCGCGTCGAAGGCCTGTTGGTAGGCGGCGCCGTAGTTGCCCGGCGCCTGCATCCCCACCAGCATCACCGGCAGGTCGCGCGCCGTGATCTCGGCCAGGATGCCGTCGAGGTTGGCGCGCGTCTCTTCGGGAGCCAGGCCGCGCAGCAGGTCGTTGCCGCCCAGGATCACCAGCACCGCGTCCACCTCGGGCGTCAGCGACCAGGCGATGCGCGACAGCCCGCCCGCCGTGGTGTCGCCCGAGACGCCGCCGTTGATCACCGTCACCGCCCGGCCCTGCGCCGTCAGCCAGCCCTCCAGCTGCGGCACCAGCCCCTGGCCCTGGGGCAGGCCATAGCCCTGGGTCAGGCTGTCACCGAAGGCCAGCAGCTCTACCCGCCCCTCGGCCTCTGCCGCCCGGCCCGCCCCTGCCAATGCAGGCAGCAGCGCCAGGGCGGCGAGGGCGGAATATCGAGCGAATGCGCGGCGTCCCTTGCCCAGCCCCGCGCCGCGCCCATATCGAGAGAAGCGCCGCAGCCCCGCCAGACAGGACCGCCAGACCATGCCCCAAACCGACCCCGTGATCGCGCTTTCCGGCGCTGCCCTAACCCTGGACGGCAATGCCGGGCCGGTCGCCATCCTGCGCGACATCGACCTGGAGGTGGCGCGGGGGGAAACGCTGGGGCTCATCGGGCCTTCGGGGTCGGGCAAATCGTCGCTCCTCATGCTTATGGGCGGGCTGGAACGGGCCAGCGCGGGCCGGGTGTCGGTTCTGGGGCAAGACCTGACCGGCCTTTCCGAAGATGCCCTGGCGCGGGTCCGCAGGGAACATATGGGGGTGGTCTTTCAAAGCTTCCACCTGATCCCCACCATGACGGCGCTGGAAAATGTCGCCACGCCGCTGGAACTGGCAGGCCAGCCGGACGCCTTCGCGCGCGCGGCCGAGGAACTGGCCCAGGTCGGCCTGGCGCATCGCGCCGATCACTATCCCAGCCAGATGTCGGGCGGCGAGCAGCAGCGCGTGGCCCTGGCCCGCGCCGCCGCGCCGCGCCCCGAGATCCTGCTGGCGGATGAACCCACGGGCAATCTGGACGAAAGCACCGGCGCCGCCATCATGGACCTGCTCTTTGGCCTGCGCGACCGCCACGGGGCGACCCTGGTGATGGTCACCCATGCCCCCGACCTTGCCGCCCGCTGTGACCGGGTGGTGCCGCTGCGCGACGGGCGGCTGGCCACGCCCGCAGGCACCCCGGCATGAACGCGGCTACCCGGGAGGCCCGCCAGGCCCTGCGCCTGGCGGCGCGTGAGCTGCGCGGCGGCCTGGCCGGTTTCCGTATCCTGATCGCCTGCCTGGCCCTGGGCGTGGCGGCCATCGCCGCCGTCGGATCGGTCCGCCAGGCGATCGAAAGCGGCCTGTCGGAACAGGGGGCCGAGATGCTGGGCGGCGACGCCGAGGTCTCGCTGACCTACCGTTTCGCCGATGCCGAGGAGCGCGCCTGGCTGGCCGAACGCAGCACCGCCCTGTCGGAAATCGCCGACTTCCGCTCGATGGCCACAACGGCAGAGGCGGGCGCGCGGGCGCTGACCCAGGTGAAGGCCGTCGATGACGCCTATCCGCTGACGGGCCAGGTGGCGCTGGACCCCGCCCTGCCCCTGGCCCAGGCCCTGGCAGGCGACGGCGAGCGCCCCGGCGTGGTCATGGCGCCCGCGCTGATCGCCCGGCTGGATCTGTCGCTGGGCGACCCGGTCGAGATCGGCGGCCTGCCCTTCACCCTGATGGCCGCGCTGGTGGCAGAGCCTGACGCCAATGCCTCCGGCTTCTCCCTCGGGCCGCGCAGCCTGGTGGCCCGCGCCGCGCTGGAGGGCAGCGCGCTGCTGGCCCCCGGCACCCTGTTTGACAGCCGCATCCGCCTGACCCTGCCCCCCGGCACGGATCTGGACGCGCTAGAGACCGCCACCGAGGCGCGGTTCGCCACCAGCGGCGCGCGCTGGCGCGACGCGCGCAACGGCGCACCGGGGATCTCGGCCTTTGTCGAGCGGCTGGCGGCCTTTCTGGTGCTGGTCGGCCTGGCCGGGCTGGCCGTGGGCGGCGTCGGGGTCTCGGCCGCCGTGCGCGCCTATCTGGCGGGCAAGGTCCGCATCATCGCCACGCTGAAGACCCTGGGGGCGACGCGGCGGGTGATCTTCCTGACCTATTTCCTGCAAATCGGCGCCCTGGCCGCCCTGGGGATCGCTCTGGGCCTGATCCTGGGCGCGGCGCTGCCGCTGCTGCTGGCGCCGACCCTGGCGGGGATACTGCCGATCCCGGCCGATTTCGGCCTCTACCCCGGCCCGCTGGCCGAGGCCGCACTTTATGGTGCGCTGACCGCGCTGATCTTCACCCTCTGGCCCCTGGCCCGCCTGGACGAGCTGCGCGCGGCGCAGCTGTTCCGCGACCCGCAGGGGGGCCGGGTCTGGCCGCGCCTGCCCTATCTTCTGGTGCTGGCGCTGCTGCTGGCGGGTCTGGTGGGCAGCGCCGCCTGGCTTTCGGGGGCGGCGGAACTGACGCTCTGGACCTTCGCGGGGATCGCCCTGGCGCTGGTGCTGCTGGCGGGCGCCGCCGCCCTGCTGCGCCGGGCCGCGCGGCCCCTGACCCGCGCCGCGCGCGGCCGCCCAGCGCTTCGCTGGGCCGCCGCCGCCATCGCCGGGCCGGGAACAGAGGCCCTGCCCGTGGTGCTGTCGCTGGGCCTCGGCCTGTCGGTGCTGGCCTCGGTGGGCCAGATCGACGGCAACCTGCGCGCCGCCATCGCCGAGGAACTGCCGACCCGCGCGCCCTCTTTCTTCGCCGTCGACATCCAGCCGGGGCAGCTTGAGGCCTTCCTTGACCGGGTCACCAATGACCCGGCGGTCAGCCGCGTCGACCGGGCGCCGATGCTGCGCGGGGTGATCACCCAGATCAACGGCCAACCGGCCACAGAGGTGGCGGGCGAGCACTGGGTGCTGAACGGCGACCGCGGCGTCAGCTATGCCGATGCCCTGCCCGAGAATACCACGATCACCGCCGGGAACTGGTGGGGCGAGGGCTACACCGGCCCGCCCCAGGTCTCGGTCTCTGCCGAGGAAGGGGCCGAGATGGGGTTGAACCTGGGCGACCGGCTGACCGTCAACGTGCTGGGCCGTGATATCGAGGCCGAGATCACCTCGTTCCGCGCCGTCGATTTCTCGACCGCCGGGATGGGCTTCATCCTGGTGATGAACCAGGCGGCGCTGGCGGGCGCCCCGCACAGCTGGATCGCCACGATCTATGCCGCGCCAGAGGCCGAGGCGGCGATCCTGCGCGACCTGGGCCGCGATTTCCCCAGTGTTACGGCCATCTCGGTGCGCGATGCCATCGCCCTGGTCAGCGACCTGATGGGCTCGATAGCCGCCGCCACCTCCTGGGGGGCGGGGGCGACGCTGGTGACGGGGTTCCTGGTGCTGATCGGCGCGGCGCTGTCGGGGGAACGGGCGCGGCGCTACGAGGCGGCGCTGCTGAGGACCCTGGGCGCCTCGCGCGCGCGGATCCTGGGCAGCTTTGCCCTGCGCGCGGCGCTTCTGGGCGCGGGCGCCGGGCTGGTGGCCCTGCTGACCGGCCTCCTGGGCGCCTGGGCGATCAGCCATTTCGTGCTGGAGACGTCCTTCCGGGTGATCTGGCCCAATGCCCTGGCGGTGGTGCTGGGCGGGCTGGCGCTGAACCTCGCCGCAGGGCTTCTCTTCGCCTGGCGGCCGCTCTCGGCCCGCCCGGCGCAGGTGCTGCGGGCGCGGGACTAGGGGGCTTCGCCCCCCGGCCCTTCCGGGCCTCCCCCCAGAGTATTTTCAGCCATCGAATGGGAAAAAAGAGAGTCCTTCTTCCATTCGATGGCCAGAAATACTCCGGGGGAGTCTCCAACGGAGACGGGGGCAGAGCCCCCTGCCCGGCGGGCCTGCTATTCCGCCGCCTCGGCATAGTCCGACATGGGCGGGCAGGTACAGGTCAGGTTGCGGTCGCCCCAGGCATTGTCCACACGGTTGACCGGCGGCCAGTACTTGTCGACCCGGAAGGCACCGGGGGGGAAGCAACCCTGTTCGCGGCCATAGGCACGGTCCCAGTCGCCCACCAGATCCTCGACCGTATGCGGCGCGAACTTCAGCGGGCTGGCGTCGGGCGCCACCGCGCCTGCCTCGATCGCCGCGATCTCGGCGCGGATCGCCAGCATGGCGTCGCAGAAGCGGTCCAGCTCGGCCCGGGTCTCGCTTTCGGTGGGCTCCACCATCAGCGTGCCGGGAATCGGGAAGGACATGGTGGGCGCGTGGAAGCCGCAGTCGACCAGCCGCTTGGCGATGTCATCCACGGTCACCCCCGCGCTCTTCTCGAAGGGGCGGGTGTCGAGGATGCATTCATGGGCCACCTGGCCGCGCGGGCCCTTGTAGAGCACCTCATAGGCCCCCTTCAGCCGCGCCGCGATATAGTTCGCGTTCAGGATCGCCACCTTGGTGGCCTGGGTCAGACCGGCACCCCCCATCAGCAGGCAATAGGCCCAGGAGATCGGCAGGATCGAGGGCGAGCCGTAGGGCGCGGCCGAGACCGCCCCGCTGCCGCCCGTGGCCACATGCCCCGGCAGATGTTCGACCAGATGCGCCGCCACCCCGATGGGGCCCATGCCGGGGCCGCCGCCGCCGTGGGGGATGCAGAAGGTCTTGTGCAGGTTCAGGTGGCTGACGTCGCCGCCCAGATCGCCGGGGCGCGACAGGCCCACCATGGCATTCATGTTTGCGCCGTCGATATAGACCTGGCCACCGTTCTCATGGGTGATCTTGCAGACCTCGCGCACAGTCTCCTCGAAGACCCCATGGGTCGAGGGATAGGTGATCATGCAGGCGGCCAGATCGGCGGCATATTTCTGCGCCTTTTCCAGGAAATCGCCCAGGTCGATATCGCCGTTTTCCCGCGCCTTCACCGGCACCACCTGCCAGCCCGCCATATGGGCCGAGGCCGGGTTGGTGCCATGGGCCGAGGTGGGGATCAGGCAGATATTGCGGTGCCCCTCGCCACGCGCCGCGTGATAGCGGCGGATGGTCAGCAGCCCGGCATATTCCCCCTGCGCCCCCGAATTGGGCTGCATCGAGAAGGCCGCATAGCCGGTGATGTCGCAGAGCTTGGCCGACAGATCGCCGAAGAGCTGGGCATAGCCCGCCGCCTGCTCGGTCGGGGCGAAGGGGTGCAGGGCGGCGAACTCGGGCCAGGAGATCGGCTCCATCTCCACGGCGGCGTTCAGCTTCATCGTGCACGACCCCAGCGGGATCATCGCCCGGTCCAGCGCCAGGTCGCGGTCGGCCAGGCGGCGCATGTAGCGGGTCATCTCGGTCTCGGCCCGGTTCATGTGGAAGATCGGGTGGTCGAGATAGGCGGTCTCACGCGCCAGGGCGTCGGGGATGCGGTATTCATAGGGTTCCACCGCGTCCGTCCGTTCGATCCCGAAGGCGCGCCAGACGGCCTCGATGGTGGCCGGGCGGGTGCATTCGTCCAGGGCGATCCCCACCTTGGTGGCGCCCACGGCGCGCAGGTTCAGCCCCTCGTCCCGGGCCGATTTCAGCACCGCCGCTTGCAGGGCGCCCACCTCGACATGGATCGTGTCGAAGAAGGCCTCGGGGCCGACCTGGAACCCGGCCTCTTCAAAGCCCTTGGCCAGGCGCACCGCCTTGCGGTGGATGCGCTGCGCGATGCCCTTCAGGCCCTGGGGCCCGTGGAACACCGCATACATCGAGGCCATGACCGCCAAGAGCGCCTGCGCCGTGCAGACGTTCGAGGTGGCCTTTTCGCGCCGGATATGCTGTTCGCGGGTTTGCAGCGCCAGCCGGTAGGCGCGGTTGCCGCGGGCGTCGATGGACACCCCCACGATCCGCCCCGGCATCGAGCGTTTGTAGGCGTCGCGGCAGGCCATATAGGCGGCGTGCGGGCCGCCATAGCCCAGGGGCACGCCGAAGCGCTGCGTGCTGCCAACGGCGATATCGGCGCCCATGGCGCCCGGTTCCTTCAGCAGGCACAGCGCCATAATGTCGGCAATGACGATGCCCACGGCCTTGGCGGCGTGCAGCGCCTCCATCTGGGGAGTGAAGTCGGTCAGCCCGCCATGGGTGCCGGGATACTGGAAGACGGCGCCGAAGACGCGGGTGGCGTCCAGATCCTCGGGGGCGCCGACGATCACCTCGATCCCCAGGGGTTCGGCGCGGGTGCGGATCACGTCGATGTTCTGCGGATGGCAGTTCTCATCCACGAAGAAGGCCCCGGCCTTCGACTTGGCCACCCGCTGCGCCATGGTCATGGCCTCGGCCGCCGCCGTCGCCTCGTCCAGCAGGGAGGCATTGGCGATGTCGAGCCCGGTCAGGTCGCTGACCATGGTCTGATAGTTCAGCAGCGCCTCAAGCCGGCCCTGGCTGATCTCGGGCTGATAGGGGGTATAGGCGGTGTACCAGGCGGGGTTTTCCAGGATGTTGCGCTTGATCGCGGGCGGCGTGATCGTATCGGCGTAGCCCTGGCCGATCAGCGAGGTGAAGACCTGGTTCTTTCCGGCCACCCCGCGCAGGAACTTCAGCAGATCCGCCTCGGACAGGGCCGGGCCGAAGTCCAGCGGATCGTCCTGGCGGATCCCTTTGGGCACGGTCTCGTCGATCAGCGCATCAAGGCTGTCGGCGCCGATCACCGTCAGCATCTCGGCCATCTCGGCGGGCGAGGGGCCGATATGGCGGCGGTTGGCGAAATCATAGGGGCGGTAATCGGTGGGCGTGAAGGGCATCTGCGGCTCCTTTGCGGGCGGGCTGGGGCATCCCTTGGGCAGGATGCAGGAAACGGGCCGGTGCCCGGCGGGGCATCGGGGGGCGCCCCGGAAACCCGGGGCCATTGCGGGGAGAAGGGACCCGGCCCTGGCTGGCCGGGTCCGGGTCGATCAGGTCAGGATCAGCCGACGTATTTCATGTAGGCGGCTTCGCTCATGTATTCGTCCATCTGGCTCGGATCGGCGGGCTTGATCTTGAAGAACCAGGCGTCGCCGGTCGGGTCCTCGTTCACCTTGCCCGGATCCTCGACCAGGGCCTCGTTGACCTCGGTGATCTCGCCGTCGATCGGCGCCAGGATGTCGGAGGCAGCCTTGACGCTTTCGATCACCACTACCTCGTCGTCCTTGTTCACCTGGGCGCCCACCTCGGGCAGCTCGATGAAGACGATGTCGCCCAGCTGTTCGGCGGCATGTTCGGTGATGCCCACGACCACCAGGTCGTCTTCGGGGCGCAGCCATTCGTGTTCTTCGGTGAATTTCATGTCCATGGTCTCCCTGGGATCTTTGGGCCGGACGCGATGCGCGCCGGTCTGTTCTGTGATGGGTCAGCGTTTGAAATTGGCGGGCAGGAAGGGCAGCGCGGCGGTGCTGACGGGCAGCATCTTGCCGCGCAACGCCCCCGTCAGCGCGGTGCCGGGGGTGGCCAGCGGGGCGGGCACATAGCCCATGGCGACGGGGCCTGCCACCGTGGGGCCGAAGGCGCCCGAGGTGATCCGGCCCACCTCGGCGCCGTCCTGGTGCAGCGTCACGCCCTCGCGCATCGGCGCGCGGCCCTCCGGGCGCAGGCCGACGCGCAGGCGGGCCGGGCCGCTTTCCAGCTCGGCCAGGATGCGCTCGGCCCCGGGGAAGCCCCCGGCGCGGTCGCCGCCCGCACGGCGCACCTTCTGGATCGACCAGGTCAGGGCGGCCTCGACCGGGGTCGTGGTGGTGTCGATATCATGGCCGTAAAGGCAGAGCCCCGCCTCCAGCCGCAGGCTGTCACGGGCGCCCAGCCCGATGGGCAGCACGGTCTCATCGGCCAGCAGGGCACGCGCCACGCTCTCGGCGGCCTCGTTGGGAATCGAGATCTCGAACCCGTCCTCGCCGGTATAGCCCGAGCGCGAGATCCAGCACTCGGCCCCCTCCAGCGTAACATAGCCCACGTCCATGAAGCGCATCCGGGCCACCTCGGGCGCCAGACGCGCCAGGGCGGCCTCGGCGCCGGGGCCTTGCAGGGCCAGCAGACAACGGTCGGTGATCTCTTCCACCTCGATGCCGGGCAGATTGGCGCGCATATGGGCGATGTCGGCGCCCTTGCAGGCGGCGTTGACCACGACAAACAGGTGATCGCCACGATTGGCGAACATCAGGTCATCCAGGATCCCGCCCGCCGCATTGGTCAGCAGGCCATAGCGCTGGCGGCCTTCCTTCAGGCCCAGCACGGCGGCAGGCGTCAGGCTTTCGAAGGCCAGCGCCAGGGTCTCGGGCGCCGCCCCCCGCAGGATCACCTGCCCCATGTGGCTGACGTCGAACAGGCCCGCGGCGGCGCGGGTGTGCTGGTGTTCCTTCATCACGCCGGCGGCATATTGCACCGGCATGGAATAGCCCGCGAAGGGCACCATCTTGCCGCCCAGCTCGGCGTGCAGCCCCGCCAGCGGCAGGTCGATCAAATCTTCGGCAGGTCCGTCCTGGCCCATGGCTTACTCCCTCAGGTCCCGGGGCCAATGCGCCGGGCATCATCGCACGGTCTTGCCGCGCCTTGATGCCCCCTCTGTTCTTCTGCCTGAGATCGCTATCCCTTCGGCGGACCCGTCCTGCGGGCCTCTCTCCAGAGTCTGTATGTCGGGCGGTCCTGAAGCCTGAGAGTTTCCGGGGCGGTTGCTCCTTCGGCACCGGCCTTGCGGCCAGTTCTCCCGTTCCGACGCGTCCCGGATACAGCCAAAGATGCGGGTCGCGCAAGCCTCTTCAAAGGTCGCATTCCGCCGTCCGGGGCGCACGGGGACCCACGTGGGGAAAAATCAGGCGGGACAGGCCACCGGGCTCAGCAATTCCGCCAGGCCGGGGTTCTCGCACACCAGTTCGTCCAGGGTGACGTCGTCCAGCGAGGCATAGAAGGCCTGGGTGGCACGGTCGATCGCCTCGCGCAGGCGGCAGACATTGACCAGCGGGCAGGTATTGGCGCTGTCGGCGAAGCATTCGGCGATCGGCACCGGCGATTCCACGGCGCGAAACACGTCGCCCACGCGGATCACGGTGGCGGGCTGGCCAAGGGTCATGCCGCCGTTACGGCCCCGCTGGGTCATCAGGAATCCCAGCTGGCCCAGACGGTTGATCACCTGTGCCAGGTGGTTTTCGGAAATGTTACAGGCCTCGGCAATCTCGGCCTTGGTGACCAGCCGACCCTTGTTCACCGCGCAATACATCAGTACCCGCATGGAGATATTGGTGCGTTTCGTCAGCCGCATGTCGTGCCCTCTCGCCTGGGTTCCGGGGCGCGCAGGGGCGTCCCGTCCTCGGGTGATCGCGACACGGCACGGCCCCCGGCCGGCGTATCGCATCCGCGTCAGATATGACCGCAGCGGCGCAAGATGTATTTGACCTACATCAAAGCGAAACGATTGGAGGCAGAAACAGTGACGGCAGACCCGCATTTCTTCGGCTACGGCAGCCTGGTGAACCGCGCCACCCATGTCTACGGCGACGCCCGGCCCGCCCGGGCGCAGGGGTGGCGGCGGCTGTGGCGGCATACCGGCCCCCATGAGGTGGCGATCCTGACGGCAGTGCCCCATGCGGGCACCGAGATCGAGGGGCTGATCGCGCCCGTGCCCGGGGCCGACTGGGCGGCGCTGGACCTGCGCGAAGCAGCCTACGACCGGCTGCCCGCCACGCCCCATATCGCCCATGACGGCGCCCCGGTGGAGATTGCCATCTACTCGATCCCGGCGGCGAAACATCCGCCCGCCCCGGCGCCCCGTGCGATCCTGCTGTCCTACCTCGACGTGGTGGTGCAGGGCTACCGGACCGAGTTCGGCGAGCCGGGCGTGGCGCGGTTCTTCGACACCACCGATGGCTGGGACACAACGCCGGTGCTGGATGATCGCGCCGCGCCCCGCTATCCGCGCGCGCAAGCCCTGTCGCCCGAGGACCGCCAGCTGGTCGATCAGCACCTGGCCCGGCTGCGGGTGGCGCGCCTTTCGGACTAGGTCGCGCGCGCCTGTCTGCCCGCGGCCGCCTCCGGCGGGAGTATTTTCAGCCCGGTGAATGAACAGAAGCGTCTCCCCCGCCTCCCGCGCCCCTATTCCCATTCACCGGGCTGAAAATACTCCGGGGGAGGCTCCGACACGGAGCCGGGGGCAGCGCCCCCTACCCCCTGGCACCTCAAAGCGGCGTGGCCATCTGGTTGCGGCGCACATAGCGGATCACCTCCAGCACGATGGCCGAGATCATGCCGATGTTGAGGAACCCGTTGACCGCCGTCATCCCCCCCAGGATGCGCCATTCGGTCGGCGCCAGCAGGTCACCGAACCCCAGGGTGGTGAAGCTTTCCAGGGCGAAATAAAGCGATTCCTCGATGCCGTCGAAGACCCCCAGCCAGAGGAAGGCCAGGGCCCAGATCCAGACGCTGATGGTGATCATCGCCAGCGCCCCGATCACCGTGCCGACCAGCACCAGCGCCAGTTTCGGGCGGTGCGGCGGGCGCATCAGCCAGCGGTGCGCCCGCGCCACCATCGCTTCCAGCGCGACGAAGATCACCGCCGAGATCAGCACCGAGATGATGACAAGGACCGATCCGATCCAGATCTGATGAACCAAGGATCCCATGCGGGCCGCGGTGCCTCCCTGTCGCTGCTGGCATTCGGGCGGTTTTGCCACAGAAACGACGCCCGCGCCAAGGGCCGAGCCAAGCCCCGGGCACCGCGCGCCAGGGGATCGCGCCGCTCAGAGCGCCTGGCGCCCGCCGATCCAGACCGCCTGCACCGCGCGGTCATCGCCCATCATGATGGTGGGGAAGACGGCCTCCCAGATGTCCGCGGCCTGGGCCTCGCGCTGCGCGATGGCGGGCGTGGACGCAAGATCCAGCACCACCACATCCGCCTCGGAGCCCGGCGCCAGGGTGCCGATCCGGTCGGTCATCCCCAGGGCGCCCGCCGATCCGGCGGTGGCCAGCCACAGCAATTGCGCCGGGTGCAGCGGGTTGTGGCGCAGCTGGCCCACCTCATAGGCCGCGGCCATGGTGCGCAGCATCGAGAAGTCGGACCCGCCGCCGGTATCCGTGGCCAGGCCCACGCGGATCCTGGTCTGGGTGATCCCCTTCATGTCGAAGAGGCCCGAGCCGATGAAGGTATTCGAGGTCGGGCAATGCACCACCGCCGCGCCCAGCTCATCGAGCCGGGCGATCTCGCGCGGCTCCAGGTGGATGGAATGGCCGTAAAGGCCGTTCTGGCCCAGCAGGCCGTAGGCCTCGTAGGTATCCAGGTAATCGCGCGCCTGCGGGTAGAGGCCGCGCACCCAGGCGATCTCGTCGGTCTGCTCGCTGAGGTGGGTCTGCATCAGCACCTCGGGATGCTCGGCCCAAAGCGCGCCAAGCGCCGCCAGCTGCTCGGGCGTCGAGGTGGGCGAGAAGCGCGGGGTGATCGCGTAGGAGATCCGCCCCCGGCCGTGCCAGGCCTCCAGCAGGGCCTTGGACTGGTCATAGGCGCTTTGCGCGTCGTCGCGCAGCCCGTCGGGGGCGTTGCGGTCCATGCAGGTCTTGCCCGCCACCACCCGCTGACCGCGCCTCTCGGCCTCGGCAAAGAAGGCCTCGACGCTTTCGGGATGGATGGTGCAGAAGCTGACCATCGAGGTGGTGCCATGGGCCGTGGTCAGGTCCAGATAGCGCGCCGCGATCTCGGCCGCATAGGCGGGATCGGCGAATTTCATCTCTTCGGGGAAGGTATAGCTGTTCAGCCAGTCGATCAGCCGCTTGCCCCAGCTGGCGATCATCGCGGTCTGCGGGAAATGCACATGGGCGTCGACGAAGCCGGGCAGGATCAGGCCCTGGCCATAGTCGATGACCCGCGCATCCGGATGCGCTGCCTTCAGCGGATCGACCGGCCCGCGCGCGGTGATCGTACCGCCTTCGATCAGCAGCCCGCCGTGCTCTTCGACCTCGACGCAATCGGCCCAGGGCGCCTTGAAGGGATCGCCGGTGAAATCCATCACCCGCCCCGTCAGCAGCAGCTTTTCCGCCATGGCACCCATCCTTCTGTCCCGCCTGTGTCCCCGGTCGCCATCGCGGTGACCGCCGCCCAGAGTATCGCCGCCACCGGGGCGCGTAAACGCACCTCCGGCATTGTTTCCCGCCCCCGTCGTCCCATATGGTCAGAGCCAGAGCAAAGAGGGCCCGCGATGACCGAGATCGAGCAGAAAATCGACCCCGAAACCGGCCCCGAGCATTTCTCTCCCGAGCCGCAGGACCCGCCCGAGGAACAGGACGGCTACACCCTCGACCGGCGCAATGTCGCGGCCATCCTCTTTGCGGTGGACACCGGCGACCGCGAAAAGCTGGTCGAGCTGATGGAGCCGCTGCACGCGGCCGACATCGCCGACCTTCTGGAACAGGTGAACGCCTATGACCGGCGGCGGCTGGTGCTGCTGTACGACCGCGAATTCGACGGCGAGATCCTGTCGGAACTGGATGACAGCATCCGCGAGGAAGTGATCCAGCTGCTGACCCCGGACGTGCTGAAGGAAGCCGTGCGGGAACTGGATTCCGATGACGTGGTCGACCTGGTCGAATACCTGGAGGAGGAACAGCAAGAGGCGGTTCTGGACGCGCTGGAAGACAGCGACCGCCACGCCGTCGAACAGGCCCTGTCCTACCCCGAGGAATCCGCCGGTCGCCTGATGCAGCGCGAGGTGGTGGCGGTGCCCGAATTCTGGACCGTGGGCCAGGCCATCGACATGATGCGCGAACGCGAGGATCTGCCCGAGCAGTTCTATCACGTCATCCTGGTCGACCCAAAGATGCGCCCGGTGGCCCATGTCACCCTGGGCAAGCTGATGGCCTCGCCGCGGCGCACCGAACTGTCCGAGATCACCGAGCCCAGCTTCCGCACCATCCCCGCGATGCAGGACGAGGGCGAGGTGGCCTATGCCTTCAACCAGTATCACATGATCTCGGCCCCGGTGGTGGACGAGGACGAGCGGCTGGTCGGCGTGATCACCATCGACGATGCGATGATCGTGATGGACGAGGAACACGAGGAAGACATCCTGCGCCTGGCCGGTGTCGGCGAGGGCTCGCTGAACGACCGGGTGACCGAGACGGTGAAACAGCGCCTGCCCTGGCTGGCGGTGAACCTTGGCACGGCGGTCATCGCCTCTCTGGTGATCTCGCTGTTTGAAGAGACCATCGCGCAGTTCGTGGCCCTGGCGGTGCTGATGCCCATCGTGGCCTCGATGGGGGGCAATGCGGGCACCCAGGCCCTGACCGTGGCGGTGCGTGCCATTGCGACGAAAGACCTGACCGGATCGAACGTCTGGCGGGTGCTGCGGCGTGAGACCCTGGTGGGGCTGGTCAACGGGCTGGCCTTTGCGGTGGTCATGGGCATCGTCGGGCTGATCTGGTTCGGCAGCCCGGCCCTGGGCGGGGTGATCGCGGCGGCCATGGTGATCAACCTGGTGGTGGCGGGACTGGCGGGCATCGCCGTGCCGGTGGTGCTGGACCGGCTGAAGATCGACCCGGCGCTGGCCTCGGGCACCTTCGTCACCACGGTGACCGATGTGGTGGGCTTCTTCGCCTTCCTGGGCCTGGCCGGGACGGTGCTGCTATGAGCGCCCTGGCCGAAGCCAAGTCGGCGGCCCGCAAGGCGGCCTTCGCCCGCCGCAAGGCCGCCCATGCCGAGGCCGGGCCGGGGCGCGCCGGGATGCTCTCCTCGGTTCTGGCGGGCTATCGCGGGGTGCCCCTGGCGGGCTACTGGCCGATCCGCACCGAGATCCCGCCGCTTGCCGCCATGGAAGAGGCCGCCGCCCATGGCCCGGTCTGCCTGCCGGTGATCGAGGATCACGGGCTGCCGCTGCGCTTTTCCCGCTGGGAGCCGGGCATGGCGATGCGCGAGGGCCCCTTCGGCGCCGCCGTCCCGGCGGTGGACGACTGGATCACCCCCGAGATCCTGATCCTGCCGCTGGTGGCCTTCGACCGCAGCGGCACGCGCCTGGGCTATGGCGGCGGCTTCTACGACCGCACCCTGGAAGAGCTGCGCGGCCTGCGTCCCACGCTGGCCATCGGTTTTGCCTATGCCGCGCAGGAGGCCGAGAACCTGCCGCGCGAGGCCACCGATCAGCCGCTGGACATGATCGTGACCGAGCGCGAGGTCCTTGATTTCACCCGCTGAGCCCTGGGCGGGCGGCGGAGGGGGGCTCTGCCCCCGCCTGCGGCTCCCCCGGAGTAGTTTCGGCCCGGTGAAAGAGCAGGGGTGACGTGGAGAGGCGGCCGGGGCGTTTTGGGTGGATGGGGCCACGCGTCCGGCTTCGAAAGTGGGGCGCCCGGCGGGGCGGCCCGGCTCAGAGACCGTGCGTTTTCTGGACAATCGGCGCAGGCCGTGCTTAGAGGCGCGCAACAGGAGTTCGCCATGACCACCACCCGTTTTGCCCCCAGCCCGACCGGCTATATCCACGTCGGCAACCTGCGCACCGCGCTGTTCAACTTCCTGATCGCCCGCAAGGCCGGCGGCCAGTTCATCCTGCGCATCGACGACACCGACCAGGAACGCTCGAAGCAGGAATATATCGACGGGATCATGGAAGACCTGGACTGGCTGGGCCTGACCTGGGACCGCATCGAATACCAGTCCAAGCGGATGGAGCGTTACCTGGAGGCCGCCGAAAAGCTGCGCGGCATGGGCCGCTTCTACGAGGCCTTCGAGACCCCCACCGAGCTGGACCTGAAGCGCAAGAAGCAGCTGAACATGGGCAAGCCGCCGGTCTATGACCGCGCCGCCCTGGATCTGTCGGACGACGAGAAGGCGAAGCTGCGCGAAGAGCGCGGGCCCGGCGTCTGGCGCTTCAAGCTGGACCAGCAGCGGATCAACTGGGAGGACGGCATCCTGGGCGAGATCTCGATCGACGCCGCCTCGGTTTCGGACCCGGTGCTGATCCGGGCCGACGGGCAGATGCTCTATACCCTCGCCTCGGTGGTTGATGACACCGAGATGGGCGTGACCCATGTGGTGCGCGGGTCCGACCATGTGACCAATACTGCCACCCAGATCCAGATCATCCAGGCCCTGGGCGGCACGGTTCCGAGTTTCGCCCACCACTCGCTTCTGACCGGCCCGCAGGGCGAGGCGCTGTCGAAACGTCTGGGCGTGCTGTCGATCCGCGACCTGCGGGCGCAGGGCGTCGAGCCGATGGCCCTGCTGTCGCTGATGGCGCGCCTGGGCTCGTCGCAGCCGGTCGAGGTGGCAGGCTCGGTCGAGGAGCTGGCCGAGGGGTTCGATCTGTCGACCTTCGGCTCGGCACCGACGAAGTTCGACGAGAAGGATCTGTTCCCGCTGACCGCCCATATCCTGCAAGCCCGCCCGCTGGCGGATGTGGCCGAGGCGGTGGCCGCCGCCGGGGTGCCCGAGGACAAGGCCGAGGCCTTCTGGATGGTGGTGCGCGACAATATCACCACGCTGAAGGATCTGCCCGGCTGGTGGACCCTGTTCCGCGACGGCGCCGAGCCGCTGATCGACCCCGAGGATGAGGATTTCATCGCCGAGGCCATGGCGATGCTGCCCGACGGCCCCCATGACGAGACCACCTGGGGCGCCTGGACCAAGGCGGTGAAAGAGGCGACGGGCCGCAAGGGCCGGGGCCTTTTCATGCCGCTGCGCAAGGCGGTGACCGGCATGACCCACGGGCCGGACATGAGCCAGGTTCTGCCGCTGATGCAGGTGATCCGCGCCCGCAAGAGCTGATCAAGACGACCGGGCGCGGCGGCCTGCGCGTCGCGCCTCGGCGGGGCGCGGCAAGCCGCCCCCGGGGCGCTCAGCAGGGTTTGTAGAAGACCGCGACCCAGAGGTCGCCGTTACGGGCGATGCCCAGCCGGGTGTAGTCGCCCAGCAGATTGCGCCGGTGCCCGGGGCTGGCCAGCCAGCCCGCCACCGCCAGCGCCGCCGTATCCTGGCCGCGCGCCAGGTTCTCGGCCACCCGGCACCAGGCGATCCCCTCGCGGCTGACCCGTTCCCCCACCGTGCTGCCGTCCGAGCCCTGATGGCTGAGCCTGCCCGAATGGCGCAGGTCGCGCGCATGGCGTTCCGCCGCCAGGCGGGCCTGGGGATCGGCGGTCAGCGCCGCGCGGCCCCGGCTTTGGCGGGCATAGTTGATCGCCGCCAGCAGATCCCCCTGTTCACGGGTCACCACCGGCGCCGGACCCTTGTCGGTCAGCGCCACCGGCGCCACCACCGGGGCCAGGGGCGCCTGGCGCGCCGTGCCGCCCTGGCAGGCCATCAGCGCCAGACAGGCCAGCAGGGCCAGCCGGGCGCGCCCCGATCGGTGCGCCGCCGCGCTCATGCCATCAGCTCCTGCGCCAGGCGGCGCTGATGTGCAGCCAGGGCGGCAAGGTCCAGATGCGGCATCTGCCCGTCGCGGACCAGCTGCCGCCCCTCGACCAGCAGGTGCTTCACCCGCATCGGCCCGGCCAGCAGCAGCGCGGCGGGATCCCAGCTGCCCGCGCAGTCGACGCCAGAGACATCCCAGATGGCGATATCGGCGCGTTTGCCCCGCGCCAGGCGGCCGCAGTCGGGGCGGCCCAGCACATCGGCGCCGCCGCGGGTGGCGATCTCCAGCGCCTCGCGGGCGCTCATGGCATCGGCGCCGCGGCTGACCCGCTGCAACAGCATCGCCTGGCGCGCCTCGGCCACCAGGTTGCCGCTGTCGTTGCTGGCCGATCCGTCGACCCCCAGCCCCACCTTGACGCCCGCGTCGCGCATGGCGCGCACCGGCGCGATGCCCGATCCCAACCGGCAGTTGGAACAGGGGCAATGGGCCACGCCGGTGCCGGTGCGGGCAAAGAGCGACACCTCGGCGGCGTCCAGTTTCACGCAATGGGCGTGCCAGACATCCGCGCCGGTCCAGCCCAGATCCTCGGCATATTGGCCGGGGCGACAGCCGAACTGGGCCTCGGAATAGGCGATATCCTCGTCATTCTCGGCCAGGTGGGTGTGCAGCATCACCCGCTTGTCCCGCGCCAGCAGGGCGGCGTCACGCATCAACTCGCGCGAAACCGAGAAGGGCGAACAGGGGGCGATGCCGACGCGCAGCATCGACCCTTCGCGCGGGTCGTGGAAGCGGTCGATGACGCGGATACAGTCTTCGAGGATCGCGGCCTCGTCCTCGACCAGGCTGTCGGGGGGCAGACCGCCCTGGCTGACGCCGATGGACATGGCGCCGCGCGTGGGGTGAAAGCGCAGGCCCACCTCGGCCGCTGCCTCGATCGTGTCGTCCAGCCGCGACCCGTTGGGGAAGAGGTAGAGGTGATCGGAGGTCAGCGTGCAGCCCGACAGGGCCAGCTCCGCCAGGCCCACCATGGCCGAGATGCGCATCTCTTCAGGGCCGAAGCGTTCCCAGATCGGGTAGAGCGAGGTCAGCCAGCCGAAGAGCAGCGCATCCTGGGCGGCGGGCACGGCGCGGGTCAGGCTTTGGAACAGGTGGTGATGGGTGTTCACCAGCCCCGGGGTCACCACGCAACCCGTGGCGTCGATCACCTCGGCGCCCTCCTGGGAGAGCTTGGGGCCGATGGCGCGGATCGTGCCGCCCGAGACCAGGATGTCGGCGCCGAACAGCTCTGTCCGCCGGTCGTCCATGGTCAGGATGTGGTCCGCGTTGCGGATCAGAATGCTGCGATCCATGCGCCGTTATTCCGCAAAGGCCGACAGGATGTCCAGCGCGGCACGGTGCACCGCCCCGTTGGCCGCCGCCACCACGCGCCCGCCCTGCAAGGCCGGGCCGCCGGTCCAGTCGGTGACGATGCCGCCCGCCGCCTCGATCAGGCCCAGGGGCCCCTGGATGTCGTAGGGGTTCAGACCGGCCTCGATCACCAGGTCCACCTGGCCGGTGGCCAGCAGGGCATAGGCGTAGCAATCCATGCCGTAGCGGGTCAGCTTGACCTTTTCGGCCACGGCGCGGAAGGCCGCGCCTTCGGTGGCGGTGCCGACCTCGGGGAAGGTGGTGAAGAGAACCGCGCCGGCCAGACCGCCCGGCGTCTCGGCGCGGGTGGCCAGGGGGCGGGCGCCCTGCGGGCCGGTCATCTGCGCCGGGCCGCAGCCCCCCCAGAAGCGTTCGCCGATATAGGGTTGGTCCACCATGCCCATCAGAACCCGCTCACCGTCGTTGACGGCGATCAGCACGCCCCAGGTGGGGGTGCCACTGACGAAGGCGCGGGTGCCGTCGATCGGATCCAGCACCCAGGTCAGCCCGCTGTCGCCCGCCTGGGCGCCGTATTCCTCGCCCAGGATCGCGTCCTGCGGGCGCCGCGCGGCCAGTACCGCGCGCATCGCCCGTTCGGCGGCGCGGTCGGCCTCGGTCACCGGGTCATAGCCCCCGGCCAGCTTGTTGTCTTCGGAAAGGGTCTGGCTGCGGAAATAGGGCAGGATGGCCGCCCGGGCCGCCTCTGCCATCTCATGTGCCGTCGCCAGGATGTCGTCTTCGTCCGGCCGCATCGTGGCACCTCCCCGCTTTGTCCCGTGCGGGCGAGAGCTAGCCCGAGAGCCTGCGCGAGGCAAGCCTTCGTGGCGCCACGGCGCCTGTGGTCCCGATCCGATGCCCCCGGCCGGTGTCCAACCGGCCCGAAACATCGTTCTGAGACAGTCCCCAAAATCGGGTTCCCGGTTCGGGTTCCCAGATCGCGGGTCCGCCACCCCGGACCGCGATCGCCCCTGTCGGCCCGGCAGGGCCAACCTTCGTCATCGGCCCGGCAGGGCCAACCTCGTGTCTTGACGGCGGATCAAACCAAACTGTCCCGATGTCCGATCACGCGCGTTTGCCCTTTCAGGCGACGTCGCTCAGAACGCGGGCCAGTTCGAACAGGCGCCGACGCTGGTTTTCCGGGATCGCGTAATACGACCGGATCAGGTCCAGGGCTTCCTTGTCGCCCATCACATCTGCCGGCACGGCAGCGGTCGGTGCGGCTGCGGTCTCGCCCTCGGCGGCCTCGCCCTCGATGCCTTCGAAGAAGAAGCTGACCGGAACGTCCAGCGCATCGGCAATGTCCCAAAGCCGGGAGGCGCTGACGCGGTTCGCGCCGGTTTCGTATTTCTGGATCTGTTGAAACTTGATGCCAACGCGTTCAGCAAGCTGCTGCTGGGTCATCCCGACCAGCCAGCGGCGATGCCGGATACGTTTTCCCACGTGCACATCGACCGGATGAGTCATTCGCGGCTCCTGTCATGCCCGGGGCGTTACCCCCGCGAGCGACGGGGGCTTCCAAGCCGAGCTTTGGATTTCAGTTTTGACACGCCGCACATCCCTACAGCGTGAGAGGATCGTAACAGTTTTCAACTTTTACGCAACTTGTCAGCTCCCGAAAGAGCAGACTGACGCAACAGTTAACTCAATTGACAGATGTGCTTCAAGCGTCGTGATTTCCAAAACTTGCACGGGGCGCTGCAATGCAGCAAGAATTGCTCGCCGGAGGGGGTGGAGGAATTTGGAATTGATCAAACTATCCTCCCGTAATCATTCGACAATAGGAGGAGCCCATGCGCGCATGGCGGTGCCGGGAAAAAGACAGTCAACCAGAGTTGATGCAGATCGACGCAGGGACGCCGGGCCCCGGAGAAGTGCAGATCGAAGTGCGGGCCTGCGGCCTGAACTTCGCTGATTTGCTCATGATCCGGGGGGAATACCAGGAAACTCCGACTCACCCATTCACCTTAGGAATGGAAATTGCCGGGGTGATCCGCGCCGCAGGAGACGGCGTCCACCTTGCAACTGACACGCGAGTCGCGGCCTTCCCCGGGCAAGGGGGTCTTGCTGATTACGCCACAGTCACAGCCGATCGCGTCGTGCCCCTGCCCGAGGGGATGGATTTCGACGCGGCGGCCGCGCTTCAGATCGCTTATGGCACCTCGCATCTGGCCCTGGGCCATCGCGGGCGTCTGGCCCCGGGTGAGACCCTGCTGGTCCTTGGCGCCACCGGAGGTGTGGGGCTGACGGCGGTCGAGCTGGGCAAACTGATGGGCGCGCGGGTCATCGCCGTGGCCAAGGGCCCCGAGAAAGAGGCCATCGCCCGCGCCGCCGGGGCCGACATCTATCTGGACAGCGAAACCGAGGATATCCGTGAGGCCGTGAAGGCGCTTGGCGGCGCCGATGTGGTCTATGACCCGGTCGGCGGGGCCCTGGGCGAGGCCGCTTTCCGCGCCTGCCGCCGCGAGGCGCGCTATCTGCTGATCGGCTTCGCCTCGGGCCACACGCCCGCGATCAAGCCCAACCACATGCTGGTCAAGAACATCGACCTGATCGGCTTCTACTGGGGGGCCTATTTCCACTTCCGCCCCAAGGTGCTGACCGACTCTCTGGCCTCCCTGCTGGGCTGGTACGCCGAAGGGCGGCTGCATCCCCATATCAGCCACCGCCTGCCGCTGGAGCAGGCGATGGAGGGGCTTGACCTGCTGCGCCGCCGCGCCGCCTCGGGCAAGGTGATCATCGAACCCTAGGCATCGCCCCCCTGCCCCGCCAGATCCGGCGGGGCGGGGCGCGCTCAGCTCAGGCCGTTGCGTTCGCGGCGGGTGCGGTTCAGCTCCTGCTGCCAGGCAAAGCGGCCCAGCCCGCTGCCGCCGGCCTCGGCTTCGCGCAGGGCGGCAGCCTTGTAGCCGCCCGAAGTGCTGCGGTAGCCTAGGCGCAGCATCTCGGCCATACGCTCCATCACCTCGCCCGCGCCGCGGTCCTGGCGGTACATGCAGATCTTCTGCGTGCCCAGCTCGGGCAGGTCGCCGCCATCCTGGATCAGCGCCAGCTGCGGCGGTTCGGTGCCCGCGATCATCGCGGTAACCGCCAGATCGGCGCTGACCGTGGCCTCGACCGTGCGGTCGCTGGCGGTATCCACCGCGTTTTCCCAATCAACGCCGCTTTCCTCGATGGTGCGGATCACCAGGGGGCGGAACAGGCAGTTGCGCCCCGAGGCATAGCGCAGCGGCCGCTGCCGCCAGGCCTGGCCGCCGGGCGCGCCGATCCAGGCCAGGGGGCGTTCGTCCAGGGTCTCGGCCCGGGCGTCGGGCTCGGCCTCGGTGGTCAGGATGATGTCGGCCTCGCCCCGGTCGAAGCTTTCCTTCAGGCTGCGGGTATAGGCCGAGACCAGCTGCACCTTCATGCGCGGAAATTCCTGCGCGAACTGCTGAAGGACCGAGGGCACCACCGGATAAACGATGTCATGGGGCACGCCGAGGACAATCTCGCCCTCATAGCTCTTGCAGGTCAGCCGGGTCAGCGCCTCGTCATTCATGTCGATGATCCGTCGCGCATAGCCCAGAAGCTGCTCGCCCGCAGGGGTCAGGGCGATACGCCGGTTGGACCGGTCCAGCAACGAGATCCCCAGCATTTCCTCCAGCCGCTTCAACTGCATGGAGACCGCGCTTTGGGTGAAATTCAGCATCCCCGCCGCCTTGGTGACCCCGCCATGATCGGCCACCGCGACGAAGCTGCGCAGCGAGGTCATGTCCAGATTCCGCATATCATCAACTCCTGTGATGTGTTTCGTCAGAAACATTCATTTCCAATATTGATCATAGCAGCCCATATACATCAACAGAAATCATGAAGACCCCCGACACTCATCACATTCAAGAAAGGTAAGACCGATGAGCACCCAAAGCCTGACGTCCGACGTCGCCTGCTCCCCGCGCGCGTCCCGCGCGCCTTTCGCCCGTCTGCTGGGCATGATGCGCGTGCACCGTGAACGCCGCGCCCTGCAAAACCTGGATGCCGCCCTGCTGGCGGACATCGGTGTCACCCGCGACCAGGCGCGCCGCGAAGCCGCCCGTCCGATCTGGGACACCCCGGTTCGCCCGCTCTAAGCGTTCGGTCCAGGCGTCCCGGGCCGCCCCGGCCCGCGCGTTGAACGCCTGAGGGCCCGTCCCGGCCCGAACGTCCCCCCGGTGGCAGGGGCCCAGTCCCCCCGGCTCCCTGCCGCCCGCCGCGTCCGCCCTCCCGTTGTGGCGACGCGGCCCCGATCTCCCCGTGGCCAGTCCTCTGGTCCCGTACCTGCCCGCAGCGCCCGGCCTTTCCCGAAAGTCCGGCCCGGCCTGCGGGTTTTTTCGTCTGATTTTTCAAGACCCCGGACCGGCGCCGCGCCTTGCGGACAAGGCCCGCACGGCCCTCGCGCGCGGCCCGCGCGGCCAAAGCCACGCCCCCGGCCCCGCCAGGGCCCTGTTTTGCGACGTGAAAATCTTGAAAACGGGGCGCACCTTCCCGATATTGAGACTGAAATCCGCCCCCAATGGGCATTGCTGTTTGATCGGAGGCAAGAATGGCTGACTACAGAACGATGCAGGCAACGGCAGGTAGCCGGTCCGCCGCCATCGACGAAGGGCTTCGCGCCCATATGAACAAAGTCTACGGCACCATGTCCGTGGGCACCCTGCTGACCTTCCTCGTGGCCTGGGCCGTCGGCTCCTCGCCCGAGCTGCTCGGCATCTTCCGCGACCCGATGACCCTGCAACCCAACATCCTGGGCTGGGTGATCATGTTCGCCCCGCTGCTGATGGTCTTCGGCTTCGGCGCGATGATCAACCGCCTGTCGGCGGCTGGCGCGCAGACCTTCTTCTACGTCTTCTCGGCCGTGATGGGCCTGTCGCTGTCGTGGATCTTCGTGGCCTTCACCGGCATCTCGATCGCCCAGGTCTTCCTGGTGACCTCGATCGCCTTCGCGGGCCTGTCGCTTTACGGCTACACGACCAAGCGGGACATCTCGGGCTGGGGCGCCTTCCTGATGATGGGCGTGATCGGCATCATCGTCGCGTCGATCATCAACATCTTCCTGGGCTCGCCCGCCCTGCACTTCGCCATCTCGGCGATCGGTGTTCTGATCTTCGCGGGCCTGACCGCCTATGACACGCAGAACATCAAGACCACCTACCTGCAACATGCCCATTCGATGGATCAGGAATGGCTGGGCAAGTCCGCGATCATGGGCGCCCTGCAACTCTACCTCGACTTCATCAACCTGTTCATGTTCCTGCTGCAATTCCTCGGCAACCGCGAGTGATCCCAGCCAGGATCTGAAAACGACGAAGGCCGGTCCCCAGGGACCGGCCTTTTTCTTTGAGCCCCCGCAAGGGGGGACCGCAGGGACCGAAGAGCGCGCCCTCAGGCCCGCCAGCGCATCTGCACCGCCGGGAAGAGCAGCCCGTTGGGAAGCCGCAGGTCGATGCCGTGGCGCGCCTCGAAGCCCAGGCTTTCGTAGAAGGGCACCGCCGTCAGCGTCGCCTGGCAATGCAGCAGCTCGACCCCCGCCGAGGCGGCAGAGCGCATCACCTGCCCCATGATCCGCCGTCCCAGCCCCTGACGCGCCACGTCGGGGTCGGTGGCCACATGGCGCACATGCCCCTCGCCGGGCCGACCGGCCGCGCCCCAGGGCGAGGTATCGGTCCAGCCGCCCGCCGCCAGCACCCGGTCATCCGCCGGATCCAGCGCCAGGAAATAGGTGCCGCAGGTCAGCAGCCCGGGCCGGGGCCGTTTCACGAAGGGCAGTGCCTCGCGCAGCAGATCCGCCGGGTAGTCGGGGGCCAGCAGCGCCCGGTAGGACCGCGCCAGCATCCGGTTCAGCGCCTCGGTATCCGCAGGCAGGCCGGGGCGGATCATCAGATCCTCGGGCAGGCGCACCGGCGCCAGAGCGGGCGCGTGCGGCGGCATCACCGCCGCCAGGGCGCCGGGATCGCTGTCCAGCCGCCCGCGCAGGGCGGCCTGGGGCGCCGGGGTGGTCTCGGCAGGGCTTTGCGCGGGAGCGGGCCGGGCCGCGGCCTGCCGGGGCCGCAGCTGCGTCAGCGCGCCCGCATCCGGGCAATCGTCAAGAAGGTCGTCGCAATAATCGGGGGGCGTCTCGTCGCCGGAAGAAAGGGGCATGAGGGCAGTCCTTGTCTCGCACCCCGGTCAGGCCGGGGGCATTCGGAGAGGGGGGAGACAGGGCGCGGTCCGAAAAGAAAAAGCCGCGCTCTGCGGCGCGGCTTTGCATGGTCTTCAAGGTGTTTCAGATCTTACTTGATCTTGCCTTCCTTGTACTCGACATGCTTCCGCACCACGGGATCGTACTTTCGTACGGTCATCTTTTCGGTCATGGTACGCGCGTTCTTCTTGGTCACGTAGAAATGGCCCGTGCCCGCGGTCGAGTTCAGACGGATCTTGATGGTCGTCGGCTTCGCCATTGTGCTTCTCCTACAGCAGGCGCACTCCGGGCCGCCCGCGAAATCTCATGAAGCCCGCCTTTTACCGGGAGTCGGCCACGAGTCAACCACGTATCGACGGAAAAGATGCTTTCCCGCCCACAGACGTGCAAAAAGGGGACCCGAGGGCCCCCTTTTCCACAGCCTCTGCCCGGCGGCAGCGAGGCCAGACCGGTCATTCCACCGGCACGGCGGCACCGTCGGTCGCGCCATCCTGCATCCGCAGGGCCTCGGCCTGACGCGCCTGTTCCTTCGCGGTGACAAAGGCCGGGGCCGATTCCAGGTCGGTCTTGGTGGCGCTGGTCACCAGACGCGGGTTGGCGCCGTCCTCGCGCACCACGTCCAGCATGGCCATCTCGACCGCGACGTCCTTTTCCCCCATCCCGAGGAAGCCGCCGACGCCGATCACCACGCCTTCCACCTCGCCGGTCAGGGCGATGATCAGGTCGTTGATGTCCCCGACCTTCTGATCCTCGCCGTTGAAGACCGAGGCGCCCAGCAGGTCCCCCGCCAGGATGCTGTCACGGTCCTGCAGGGTGATCTGGCCCTCCACCGGCTTGGCGGGTTCGGCCTCGGCCATGTTTTCGCCTTCCGCCAGGGTACCCTCGGTCGGATCGGCCTCCATGCTGCCCATGCCATCGGCGGTGGTCTGGGTATCCTCCATCAGCGAGGGCGTCCCGGGGGCTTCGGCGGGGGGCGTTTCCTCGGGCACCAGCATCGGGTCGGCAGGCTGTTCGGCGCTCTGCTCGGCGGACTGGGCCACCGCAGCGACGGGGGCAAGGGCCGTGGCGCCCAGGGCAAGGGCAACAAGGGCGGCACGGCTGGTACTGCGCATCAGGGTCGTCATCGGGGTCTCCTCCTTGACAGGATCGCCGCGGGTTGCGGGATCATCGCAAGACCAACGCCCATCCCCGCGCGCCGTTCCGGGGCCACGACAGGGCACAGCGGCGTTCCGCCCGCCGCAGCGCAACGGCTGCGCGGGTTCCCTCCGATGCCGTGGAACGGGCCAGGATCGGCGGAAAACGGATCGGATATGCGCGGAGGGCCTGTAAGCCGGATTCTGTTCCCCGGCTCGCGCCGGTTCGACGACCATTCATCTGGGACGCCGGTCGCCCGGCGCCTCTAGCTGCCAACCCGAACCTCCGGGCCAAGGCGGCCCTGCGGTGACGGCGGTTTCGGTTGCCCGACCAGCCCGCCCCGCGCGAGGTTCCTATTCGGCATTGCTCCCGGTGGGGCTTGCCATGCCGGTCCTGTTGCCAGTCCCGCGGTGCGCTCTTACCGCACCGTTTCACCCTTACCCTGCGTGCAGGGCGGTCTGTTCTCTGTGGCGCTGTCCCTGGGGTTGCCCCCGCCGGGCGTTACCCGGCACCGTTGCCTTGTGGAGTCCGGACTTTCCTCGGAGACGCCGTTACCAGCCTGCCCCCGCGGCCATCCGGCCCTCCGCGCGCCCTGCCCTTAGCGGGCGCGCCCGCCCCGGTCAATCGCCCCGCCACCCAGGCGGCGCCCACGGGCCCGTCCCAAGGGGCCATTGCCCCGGCCCGCCCCTTGCGCCATGATCCCGCCCAAAGGGGGAAACTCATGCGCAAGTTTCTTGTCATCCTCGACGACAGCCGCGAATGCCTCAACGCCATGCGCTTTGCCGCCATGCGCGCCGCCAATACCGGCGGCGGGGTCGCCATCCTGTCGATCATCCCACCGGAAGAGTTCAACCACTGGATGGGCGTGGCCGACATCATGCGGGCCGAGGCGCGCGAGCGGATCGAGGCGCATTTCAACGTCTTCGCCAAATGGATGCGCGACCGCCAGAAGATCGAGCCCGAGCTGATCGTGCGCGAGGGCGAAGCCTATGAGCAGATCCTGACCCAGATCCGCGAGGACGCCGACATCGGCGTGCTGGTGCTGGGCGCCTCGGCGGGCAAGGGCGGTCCCGGCCCCCTGGTCACCCAGATGAGCCGCAACGCGGGCTCGCTGCCGGTGCCGATCACCATCGTGCCCGAAGACCTGTCGAAAGACCGGCTGGAGGCCATTACCTGAACCCGGCAGCACCTGCGCGGAGGGCCTGCAAACAGACCCGCCCCCGTGCACAGCCGCACATCGCGGCTCGCCACCTTAGAACGGTTCTAATTCTTGACAGAACGCCCCCGAAGACGCATATCGGGGGCCAACCAGAGAAAGGTCCGCCGATGTTCATCCAGACCGAATCCACGCCGAACCCGGCGACGCTGAAATTCCTGCCCGGCCAGACCGTCCTGGACGCGGGCACCGCCGATTTCCCCTCTGCCGAAGCGGCCGAGAAATCGCCCATGGCCCGCCGCCTGTTCTCGGTCGATGGTGTCACCGGTATTTTCTTCGGCACCGACTTCATCACCGTCACCAAGCGCGACGGGCTGGAATGGGACCATCTGAAGCCCGCCCTGCTGGGCGCCATCATGGAACATTACCAGTCGGGCGAACCGGTGATGGGCGGCGCGGCCCAGGCCACGGCCCATGCCGAGCATGACGGCCCAGATGGCGAGATCGTCGGCCAGATCAAGGAACTACTGGACACCCGGGTGCGCCCCGCCGTGGCCCAGGATGGCGGCGACATCACCTTCCACGGGTTCGAACGCGGCGTCGTCTACCTGCATATGCAGGGCGCCTGCGCCGGCTGCCCCTCTTCGACCCTGACCCTGAAGATGGGCATCGAGAACCTGCTGCGCCATTACATCCCCGAGGTGACCGAGGTGCGGCCCGTTGCCGTCTGACGGCCCGCTGATCCTGTCCTTCGACACATCGGCCGCGCATTGCGCGGCCGCTTTGCTGTGCGGTGACACCCTGCTGGCCGCGCGACGCGAAGAGATGCCGCGCGGCCAGGCCGAACGGCTGGTGCCGCTGCTGGAAGAGCTGCTGGCCGAGGCGGGCCGGACCTGGGCAAATCTCGACGCATTGGCCGTGGGCGTCGGCCCCGGCAACTTTACCGGCATCCGCATTTCCGTGGCCCTGGCGCGCGGTCTGGCCCTGGGGTTGAAGGTGCCCGTGCTGGGCGTGACCGGCTTCGACGTGCTGGCCGAAGGGCAGCCGCGCCCGGTGCTGGCCACCCTGCCCGCCCCGCGCGGCCAGGTCTATGCGCAGCTGGTGACCGAAGACGGGGCCGAGACCAGCGCAGCCGAGCCGCAGTTGTGCCCGGCCGAAGATCTGCCCGCCCAAGCCCCGGGCACCGCCCTGCTGGGTGCCGCCCCCGGCGCCACGCCGGGGCCTGGAAACCCCGCCCCTGCCCTGGCCCGCATCGCCGCGCGCCGCCTGGTCGCGGCAAAGGCCGCAGGCACCCCGCTGCCCGCCCCCGCGCCCTTCTACCTGCGCCCCGCCGATGCCGCCCCGCCACGCGACGCGCCGCCCCGGATCCTGCCGTGACCGACACCACCCGCCTGGCCCGTCTGCACGCCGCCTGTTTCGTCACGCCCCGCCCCTGGACCGCGGCCGAGCTGGACCGGCTGCTGGCCGATCCCGCCTGTTTCCTGATCGAACGGCCCGCGGGATTCGTCCTGGGCCGCAGCGTGCTGGACGAGGCCGAGATCCTGACCATCGCCGTCGATCCCGCCGCCCGCCGCCAGGGTCTGGGCCGCCAGCTGATCGAGGCCTTCGAGGCCGAGGCCCGCGCCCGGGGCGCCCTGACCGCCTTTCTGGAGGTGGCCGCCGACAATCTGCCCGCCCTGGCGCTGTACCGCGCGTCGGGCTTCGTCGCCCAGGGGCGGCGCCCGCGCTACTACCGCGCCCCGGACGGCAGCCTGAAAGACGCTGAAATCATGGGCAAAGACCTGAGCTAACCCCAGGGCCCGGGCGCTTTTCCCCTACCAAATGGTCAGAGAATGCTATTGACCACCTTCATCCGCTCTGTCCTAAATCGGGCCAATTGAAACAATCTGCACATGCGGGGCCGCCGTGCCCGGACCGGGCCGGACGGCAATAAAACTGGGAGACCCAAATGACCGTGATGACCAAGATGCTTGGCGCTGCCGCCACCGGCCTGGCCCTGACCGCCACCGCCGCCTTCGCCGACCCGGCCCTGATCTACGACCTGGGCGGCAAGTTCGACAAATCCTTCAACGAAGCCGCCTTCGTCGGCGCCTCCCGCTGGGCCGCAGAAACCGGCGGTGAGTTCAAGGACATCGAACTGACCTCGGAAGCCCAGCGTGAGCAGGCCCTGCGCCGCTTCGCCGAACAGGGCTTCTCGCCGGTCATCACCACCGGCTTTGCCTTCTCGACCCCGATCGCCAATGTCGCGGCTGACTACCCCGACACCAAGTTCGTCACCATCGACGGCTGGGTCGACCCCGAAGCCAACCCCAACGTGCTGTCCATCGGCTTCTCCGAGCATGAAGGCTCGTACCTGGTCGGCATGATCGCCGGTCTGACCACCGAATCGAACACCGTGTCCTTCGTCGGCGGCATGGACATCCCGCTGATCCGCAAATTCGCCTGCGGCTATGCCCAGGGCGTGAAGGCGGTGAACGCCGATGCGACGATCATCCCCAACATGGTCGGCACCGATCCCTCGGCCTGGGCCGACCCGGTGAAGGGGTCTGAACTGGCCAAGGCGCAGATCTCGCAAGGTTCTGACGTGGTCTTTGCCGCCGCTGGCGCCTCGGGCCTGGGCGTGCTGCAAACCGCCGCCGATGAAGGCATCTACGGCATCGGCGTGGACAGCAACCAGAACTACCTCTACCCCGGCGCGATCCTGACCTCGATGCTGAAGCGGGTCGACAACGCCGTCTACGACGCGATGTCCGCAGGCGAAGATCTGGAAACCGGCGTGCAGACCAAGGACCTGTCGAACCGTGGCGTGGGCTTCGCCCTGGACGGCTTCAACGAGACCCTGATCGACTTCGACACCCTGTCCGAAGTCTATGCGGCCGCCGCCGGCATCGTCGCGGGCGAGATCACCGTCCACGACTACTCGACCGACAACACCTGCCCGGCAGTGGAATTCTGATCGGGTCCGGCGGGGCTTTGCGGCCCTGCTTCACTTTCACAGGGGCCGCCCCCGCGCGGTCCCTGTTTCCATTCACGGGACGCTGCACATGACAGAACCAGCCAACCGGCCCGCCCCGGACCCGGGCGCCCATCCGGCGATCGAGCTGAAGGGCATTTCCAAGGCCTTTGGCCCCGTCCAGGCCAACAAGGATATCTCGATCCGCGTCATGCCGGGCACGATCCACGGCATCATCGGCGAGAACGGCGCGGGCAAATCGACGCTGATGTCGATCCTCTACGGCTTCTACAAGGCCGACGCGGGCGAGATCTTCATCAACGGCACGAAGACGACCATCAACGACAGCCAGGACGCCATCGCGGCCGGCATCGGCATGGTCTTCCAGCATTTCAAGCTGGTCGAGAATTTCTCGGTGGTCGAGAACATCATCCTCGGCGCCGAAGAGGGGGCCTCGTTGCAACCCTCGATCCGCAAGGCGCGCAAGTCGCTGAAAAGCCTTGCCGAGGAATACGAGATGCATGTGGACCCCGACGCGCTGATCGAACAGCTGTCGGTCGGCCACCAGCAGCGGGTCGAGATCCTGAAGGCGCTGTACCGCGAGGCCAACATCCTGATCCTGGATGAGCCGACCGGCGTTCTGACACCCGCAGAGGCCGACCACCTGTTCCGCATCCTCGACAACCTGCGGCGCGAGGGAAAGACGATCATCCTGATCACCCACAAGCTGCGCGAGATCATGGAAATCACCGACACCGTCTCGGTCATGCGCCGGGGCGAGATGACCGCCACCGTGAAGACCGCCGAGACCAACCCCGAAGAACTGGCCGAGCTGATGGTGGGCCGCAAGGTGCTGCTGCGGGTCGACAAGAAACCGGCGACGCCCGGCGACGTGGTGCTGTCGGTGAAGGACCTGCGGGTGACCGACGGCAAGGGCGTCGAGCGGGTCAAGGGCATCTCCTTTGACATCCGCGCGGGCGAGATCCTGGGCCTGGCGGGCGTCGCGGGCAATGGCCAGTCGGAACTGATGCATGTCCTGGGCGGCATCATGGACGGCACCGGCGAGATCACCATGCTGGGCGCCCCCCTGCCCCTGTCGGGCAAGGGATCCGACGGGGCGGCGCGGCGCGCGGCCTCGATCGGCAACGTGCCCGAGGACCGCCAGCGCGAAGGCCTGATCATGGAGTTCACCGCCTGGGAGAACACCGTCTTCGGCTACCACCGCGACCCGCAGTGGCAAAAGGGCCCGCTGATGGACAATGCCGCGATCCAGAAGGAAGCGGCGGGCAAGATGGAACGGTTCGACGTGCGCCCGCCCGATCCCTACCTGAAGGCCAAAAGCTTTTCGGGCGGCAACCAGCAGAAGGTCGTCCTGGCCCGCGAGATCGAGCGCAACCCCGATCTGCTGCTGGTCGGCCAGCCGACCCGCGGCGTGGACATCGGCGCGATCGAGTTCATCCACCAGGAAATCGTCCGCCTGCGCGACGCGGGCAAGGCGATCCTGCTGGTCTCGGTCGAGCTGGACGAGATCATGTCGCTGTCCGACCGGATCGCCGTCATGTTCGACGGCCAGCTCATGGGCTTCCGCGACCCGGCCAAGACCGACGAGCGCGAGCTGGGCCTGATGATGGCCGGGATCTCGGGCGAACCCGAGACCGAGGATTTCAAGGCGGTCGAAGAGAATATCGCCGCCGTCGAACAAGGAGAGGCGCCGAAACATGGATAGGATGCCTGTCTGGGCCGATGTGGTCCTGATCCCGCTGATCTCGCTGCTGCTGGCGGCGATCCTGTCGGCCGTGGCCATCTGGGCCATCGGCGAGAACCCCTGGGACGCCTTCGCGTTGATGGTGGACGGGGCGCTGATGCGTTCGTCCGGCTGGGGCTACACCCTGTATTACGCGACCAACTTCATCTTCTGCGGCCTGGCCGTGTCGGTGGCCTTCCATGCGAAGCTGTTCAACATCGGCGGCGAAGGCCAGGCGGTGATCGGCTCGCTGGGCGTGGCGCTGTGCTGTCTCTACATCCCCTGGCCGCACTGGACCCTGGCGCTGGTCGGCTCGACCGTCTTCGCCGCCCTCTTCGGCGCGCTCTGGGCGCTGATCCCGGCCTATCTTCAGGCGGCGCGCGGCAGCCATATCGTGATCACCACGATCATGTTCAACTTCATCGCCGCCGCCTTCCTGAACTACGTGCTGGTCAACCTGCTGCGCCCCGTGGGCGCGATGGAACCGGCCTCGGCCACCTTCCCCGCGGCGACGCATCTGCCCAACTTCCGCGACATCTTCGCCGGGGGCGAGGGCACGCTGTTCCGCGGCGCGCCCGCCAACGTGACCTTCTTCGTCGCCCTGGCCGCCTGCCTGCTGGTCTGGCTGCTGATCTGGCGCACCAAGCTGGGCTACGAGATCCGCAGCCAGGGCTATTCCGAGTCGGGCGCCAAATACGCGGGCATCTCGCCCTTCCGCATCATCATCGTCGCGATGCTGATCTCGGGCGGTCTGGCGGGCCTGATGGGCATCAACGTCACCCAGGGCGAGGCGGAACGGCTGATCCTCAACTCGGCCGAGGGCGCGGGCTTCATCGGCATCGCCGTGGCCCTGATGGGGCGCAACCACCCCTTCGGCGTGCTGCTGGCCTCGATCCTCTTCGGCTTCCTCTACCAGGGCGGCGCCGAACTGGCGATGTGGACCTCGATCCCGCGCGAGCTGATCGTGGTGATCCAGGCCCTGGTGATCCTCTTCACCGGCGCGCTGGACAACATGGTGCGCTGGCCGCTGGAGCGGGTGTTCCTGGCGCTGCGGAAGGAGGGCTGAGGTGGACGAGCTTCTGAGCTACCTGCCCCGCTTTGTCGCGGCCTTCTCGATCCTGACCTTCGCGGCGATCTCGCCGGGGCCCGCCGTGGCCTTCCTGCTGGGGGTCTCGGCGGCGCGCGGGCGTGGCCCGGCCCTGCTGGCCACCACCGGCATTGCCGCCGGATCCTCGACCATCAACGTGCTGACCCTGGTCGGCGTGGGCCTGCTGCTGAGCCAGCTGGCCTGGGCGATGGAGGTCCTGCGCCTGGCGGGCGCCAGCTATCTGGCCTGGCTGGCCTGGGGGTCGTTCCGCAAGGCGCTGAACCCGCCGCAGGTGGTCGCGGCCAAGGTGACGCCCGCCAAGGCGCATCACCTTTTCGCCTCGGGCTACCTGATGCAGGTGACCAACCCCAAGGCCATCGCCTTCTGGCTGGCCATCGCTGCCGTCGGCGCCACCGAGGGGGGCAGCGCGCTGGTCGTTGCGGCCTTCATCGCCTGCTCCTTCGTCATTTCCTTCACCTGCCACGCGGCCTGGGCGCTGATCCTGTCCTCGGCCCCCGTGCGCCGGGCCTATGCCGCCGGACGGCGCTGGATCGAGGGGGCGCTTGGCGTCTTCTTCGCCTTCGCCGCCTGGAAAATCGCCACATCGGAGAGCTGACCCATGGACCTGATGACGATCCTCCAGATCCTCGATTCCACCGTCCGACTGGGCACGCCGCTGTTGCTGATGTGCCTGGCCGGCCTCTTTTCCGAACGCGCGGGCGTGGTCGACATCGGCCTCGAGGGCAAGGCCCTGGCCGCCGCCTTCTTCTCGGCCGCCTTCGCCTTCTACTCGGGCTCTGTCTGGGTGGGGCTGCTGGTCGGCATCTTCGCCTCGATCTGCTTCTCGCTGATCCACGGGGTGGCCTCGATCACCTTCCGCGGCAACCAGCTGATCTCGGGGGTGGCGCTGAACTTCCTCGCCTCGGGGCTGACGGTGCTGGTGGCGCAGACCTGGTTCGCCCAGGGGGGCCGCACGCCCACCCTGGAAACCGCGCGGTTCCAAAGCATCCCCCTGCCCGGCGCCGAGGCGCTGCGCGACGTGCCGGTGCTGGGCCCGATCTATGCCGAGCTGATCTCGGGCCATTCCATCCTGGTCTATGTGGCCTTCCTGCTGGTGCCGCTGTCCTGGTGGGTGCTGTACCGCACCCGCTTTGGCCTGCGCCTGCGCGCCGTGGGGGAAAACCCGGCGGCGGTGGATACCGCGGGTATCTCGGTGGTGCGCCTGCGCTTTGCCGCGATCCTGATCGCGGGGGTGCTCTGCGGCCTGGCGGGCAGCTATCTGGCCACCGGTCTGCAAGCGGGCTTTACCCGCGAGATGACAGCGGGGCGGGGCTATATCGCCCTGGCGGCGCTGATCTTTGCCAAGTGGCGGCCCTGGTACTGCCTGTCGGCGACGATGCTGTTCGGCCTGCTGCAAGCCATCGCGCTGCGCTATCAGAACATCGACCTGGGGCCCTTCGTGATCCCGGTGCAGTTCATGAACGCGCTGCCCTATATCCTGACCATCGTGATCCTGGCGGGCTTCGTCGGCGCGGCCATCCCGCCGCGCGCCTCGGGCGATCCCTACGTCAAGGAACGCTAGACCAAAGACCCGTCCCGGGCGGCGCCGAGCCGCCCGCCCGGGACCCCGCGCGCGCACCAGCTGCCGCGCCTCTCTCCCTCGCATCCTCCCCGCATCCCCCCAGGCCCCGCGCCTGACTGCAACACCTGGCCTCGCCTTGACCCCGGGGTGATTGCCCTTGCCCGCGCTTCGCGGCACAGTCGAAGATGACCCCCGCGCCGGGGCCGCAGGCGCCCAGCCCTCCGTTGCGGCATCGCGGCAATCGCGCTAGGAGACATCATGCAGATCTACCTGCCCATTGCCGAAGTTTCCGTGAACATCTTCCTGCTGCTGGGATTGGGCGGGATGGTGGGCATCCTGTCGGGCATGTTCGGCGTCGGCGGCGGCTTTCTGATCACCCCGCTGCTGTTCCTGATCGGCATCCCGCCGGGGGTGGCCGTGGCCACCTCGGCCAACCAGATCATCGCCTCGTCGGTCTCGGGCCTGTTTGCGCATCTGAAACGGCGCAATGTGGACATGCGCATGGGGCTGCTTTTGCAGGGCGGTGGCGTGGTGGGCGCCGGGCTGGGGATGGTGCTGTTCAACTGGCTGAAACAGCTGGGCCATGTCGATCTGCTGGTGAACCTCTGCTACGTCGTCTTCCTGGGCGCCATCGGCTCGCTGATGTTTGTGGAAAGCCTGACGGCGCTGCGCCGGGCGCGCCACGGCGGCGGGCCGGTGAAGAAACGCAAGCAGCGTGGACTGGTCCATACCCTGCCGCTGAAGATGCGCTTTCGCACCTCGGGCCTTTATATCTCGGTGATCCCGCCCTTCCTGGTGGGGGCCGCCGTGGGCGTGCTGTCCGCGGTGATGGGCGTGGGCGGCGGTTTCATCATGGTGCCCGCGATGATCTACCTGCTGCACATGCCCACCAAGGTGGTGATCGGCACCTCGCTGTTCCAGATCATCCTGGTGGCTGGGGTCACCACCTTCCTGCACGCGGTGACCAACCATTCGGTCGACATCGCCCTGGCGCTGTTCCTGCTGATCGGCGGGGTGGTGGGGGCGCAGTTCGGCACCCGCATCGGCGCCAAGATGAAGGCCGAACAGCTGCGCATCCTGCTGGCGCTGCTGGTGCTGTCGGTCTGTTTCAAGCTGGGGCTGGACCTGGTGCTGCCCCCGGCCGAGCTCTACTCCCTGGCCGAGGTGCAATGACCATGCGCCGCCCGCCCCTCCTCGCTTCCCTCCGGTCGCTGCTGGCCGCCGCGCTGCTGGCCCTGCCGCTGGCCGCCCCGGCCGAGGACGGCCCCGAGGCCACCGCCGCCGCCCCCGAGGAACTGGTCCTTGGCCTGTCGCAGAACCGGGTGGCGATCACCGCCAATTTCGACGGCTCCGAGATCCTGATCTTCGGCGCGGTGAAACGCGACGCCCCGGCCCAGCCGGTCGAGGCCCAGGTCATCGTCACCGTCGCCGGCCCGACCGAACCGGTCAGCGTGCAGCGCAAGGAACGCCGCGCGGGCATCTGGGTCAACGCCGACCAGGTGATCATCCGCCAGGCCCCCAGCTTCTACGCCGTGGCCACCTCGGCCCCGCTGGCAGAGATCCTGTCGGCCACCGAAGACCTGCGCCACCGCATCTCGATCCCCCGCGCCATCCGCTCGATCACCTCGGGCGACGAGGTGACGGACGAAGACGCCTTCGTCGAGGCCCTGGTGCGGATCCGCCAGCAGGCGGGCCTTTACCAGATGCGCGAAGAGACCGTGGGCTTCGATCAGCAGACCCTCTTCCGCACCTCGGTGCCGCTGCCCTCGTCGCTGCCCACCGGGGTCTACAGCGTCGACGTCTACCTGGTGCGCAACGGCACCGTGGTTTCGACCCATGAAACGGCCATCCGGGTCGGCAAGGTGGGGCTGGAACAATGGCTTTACGCGCTGTCGCGCGAACAGGGGGTGCTTTACGCGCTGCTGGCGATCGTCATCGCCATCCTTGCGGGCTGGGGCGCCTCGGAAATCTTCCGCCTGCTGCGCAACCAGTAGGCGTCGCGCGATTTGCGACGGCGCGCTGCGGGGGCCCCCCCCCGCACAAGGGATTCAGCGGGGGCCAGCCCCCGCACCCCCGGAGTATTTCCAGCCGTCGAATAGCAACAGGACAGGCGCCCCGTTCCGGCCTTGTGCACAACGGTCCGTCCGGCGCGCGCCGCCGATCTATCTATTCGATGGCCGAAAATACTCTGGGGGGAGGCGTGGCCTGCCACGCCGGGGGGCAAAGCCCCCTCTGCCGCCCAATCGGGGTGCGGGCCCTCAGCCCTTCTTGCCCAGCTCCAGCGTGTGTTCCCGCAGCCAGGCCATGAAGCCGCGCGGGTTCTTTTGCAGCTCTTCCATATGCGCCTCGTCCACCACCTCGCCGACGATCGGCGCCTGGGGCTTGTTCAGCGAATGGACGATCTCGTGCAGCAGCAGGCCCTGACGCAGGGTGGCCGAGATGCGGTTGGCCACGTGATACCAGCGCGAATTGCCCCCGGTGAAATGGATCGGCACCACCTTGGCGCCGGACCGGCGGATCATCTGCGCGGTGAAGACGTTCCACTCGGCCTCGATGGCCGGGCCGAACATGGTCTCGGAGGCCGCCACGACCCCCGAGGGGAAGAGCGCGACCAGCCCACCTTCCTTCAGATGCGCCATGGCCTTGGCGCGCATCTCGATCATCTTCTTCTGCGCTTCGGGATCATGGGGGAAGGGCACCGGGATCATGTAGGACGAGGCCACCTCGTCGATACCGGTCAGCACAGAGCGGGTCAGGATCTTGTAGTCCAGCCGACGGCGACCGATCATCTCGGCCAGGATCATGCCGTCGACCATGCCGTGCGGGTGGTTGGCCACCACGACCACGGGGCCGTCGGCGGGGATCTTGGCCAATTGCTCTTCGGGGGTGACCACCGGGATACCCATCACGTCCAGACAGGCCTTCCAGAAGGCCTGGCCCTGGGGGGCGCCCTGACGCTCGAACTTGCGGATCAGCCGCAGGATGGTCAGCTTGCCGGTGAACCATTCCAGGGTACGGATCGCATTGCGCTGAAACGCATTGTCGAAGGTGTTGGAATAGGTCAGAGACCGGCGATCATACTTGGTATAGTTGACCGGCTCGGCGGCCGAAGCCCGCTCGCGCGTGACGTGGTTATCAGTCGAGTCTACCAAGGCAAGTCACCTGTCTTCGTCTTCCACCGCTGGGATCTCAGGCTTCTACGCGGCGGGCCGGAAATTCCGTCTCTACATATCTTCGCCGAAGCGGTCCGCCACCAGCTTTTCCAGCGCATCGGCCAGCGCCGTGGCATCGGGCCCCGAAGTTTCAACTTCAATAGAACTTCCCTTGCCCGCTGCCAACATCAAAAGCCCCATGATGCTGTCGCCGCCGGTGGACATCCCGTCGCGGCTGACCTCGGCCGTGGCGTCAAAGGCCTCGACCACCTCGACGAATTTCGCCGAGGCCCGGGCGTGCAGGCCCTTTTCGTTCACGATCTCGAATTGTCGCGTGACGCTGTCGCTCATGCCCGCCCCTCACTCGTCCCAAAGCCCGGTCGGCCCTCAGGCGGACCCGGCGCTCAGATTGCGGCTGTCGATATACTTGCGCCCGGCTTCCGTGGCCACGCGCACCGCCTCCGGCAGGGTTTTATGCCGCGACTTGGCCAGTTTGATCAAGGCCGGAAGGTTGACGCCGTAGAGGATCCGCCGATCATCGGGGCGGCAGGCCATCAGCGACAGGTTGCTGGGCGATCCGCCGAACATATCGGTCACGACCACAACGCCCTGGCCCTGGTCCACATCCTCGGCGGCGGAACAGATCTCGCGCTCCTTGGTCAGGCGGTCGCAGTTGGCGTCGATCGAGATCGCAGAGATGCCCGGTTGCGGGCCGACCACATGTTCGACCGCGGCCTTGTATTCCCGTGCCAGCCCGCCATGGGCGACGATGACGATTCCGATCAAGGCCGGTCTTCCCTCGGGTATGCGCGCAGAGACCGCAGCAGAGGTGCTCATGCAGCCCCCTCGGCGGCCCGGCGCCGTTCCTGTTCGCGATGCCTAATTGACACCTGCCAGCCAGCCTCCGCAAGGGCCCCGCCCAGCCTTTCCGCCAAAGTGACGGAACGGTGCTGACCGCCGGTACAGCCAAACCCGATGGCCAGATGGGCCTTGCCCTCTTCCCGGTAGGCCGGCAGCAACATCAAGATAAGGTCGCTGACCTGCTTCAGGAAGGGGGCGAAGCGCGCATCGCGGGCGACGAAGGCCTGGACCTCGGCGCTGGTGCCGTCCAGCGGGCGCAGCGTCGGCTCCCAATGGGGGTTGGCCAGGAAGCGCACGTCGAACACCATGTCCAGCCCGCGCGGCAGGCCACGTTTGTAGCTGAAGGACTGCACCGACACCGCCAGACCGCCCTGCCCGCCCTGGGGGGCGAAATGGCCGTCCACCTCGGCGCGCAGATCGTGCACGGTCAGGTCCGAGGTGTCGATCAGGATATCGGCCCGGGCGCGGATCGGGCCCAGCAGGTCGAACTCGCGCGCGATGCCCTCTTCCGGGGTGCCCTCGGGGGCCATCGGGTGGCGGCGGCGGGTCTCGCTGAAGCGGCGCGACAGCACCTCGGCCCGGCAATCGACGTAGAGCAGTTCCAGCGGCACCCCGCGCAACTGGCGTAGCCGGTCCAGGGCCTCGATCAGCGCCTCGGTCGAGAAGTCGCGGTTGCGGGTGTCGAGGCCAAGGGCCAGCGGGCGGACCAGCGGCGGCCCTTCCAGCAGGCGCGGCAGCAGGGACAGGGGCAGGTTGTCGATAGCTTCGAAGCCCTGATCCTCCAGCGCGCGGATGGCGGTGGACCGGCCTGCACCGGCCGGGCCCGTCACGAGGACAAGCCGGGAGTTCTGTCGGGTCTGGGTATCGGCGGTGGCCATGGCTGCCGTCGGGTTTGGGCGAAAAGTCGCGCCCCGCGTGTCTACGCGCGACGTCCTTCCCGCAGATATTGCAGAATCGCCGCGGCGAAAGCCGCGGTGTCAGTATTGTGAAGCAAGGTTAAGGAAACCCCCAGCAAATTCGTGCTGCGCTGCGGCGGCAAACGGTCTGTTTCCAGATGATCCAGATCGACCACCAGCGCCACCGGGGCGGGCCCGGCGGGCCGGGCGTTCAGGATCCCCACTCCGCGCGCCTCGATCATCCCCGCCAGCGTCTCGGGCGCCCGGGCGATCAGTGCGTTGCCCTCGCGGGTCAGGATCACCCGGTCATCGGCCACCAGCTCGGCCCCCCGCGCCATCAGCTCCAGCGCCAGCGAAGATTTCCCCGCCCCCGAAGCGCCCCGGATCAGCACCGCGCGCCCGCCCTGCGCCACGCAACTGGCATGGATGACCTCTGGCCCCTGCCCCTCTGCCTGACCCGCCCCGGCTGTCATCTCAGATCGGCAGGCCGACGACGAAACGCGCGCCCAGCGGATCCGAGGTGATGTCGGCATCGGTGGGGCGGATGTTCTCGGCCCAGATCACCCCGCCGTGGGCCTCGACGATCTGTTTCGAGATCGCCAGACCAAGACCCGAGTTATTGCCAAAATCCGACGCCGGGCGGTGCGAGTAGAAGCGTTTGAAGATCTTCTGCAAGGACTGGTCGGGAATGCCCGGCCCGGTGTCCTCGACCACCACCAGCACGCGGTTCTCGCGCCGCCGGGCCCAGACGCGGATCGCATCGCCCTCTTCGCAGAAGCTGATGGCATTGGTGATCAGGTTGACGAAGACCTGCGCCAGCCGCGCCTCCAGCCCGCTGAGGACCAGTTCCTCTTGCGGCAGGTCGGTGATGAAGTCGATGCCCTTGCCCGCCGCCTGTTCGCCCAGATAGTCGGTCAGGCTGCCCAGCATCCGCAGCAGGTCGAATTCCTCTTCCTCTTCCTTCACCAGTTCCGAATCCAGCCGCGAGGCGTTGGAAATGTCGCTGACCAGCCGGTCGAGGCGGCGCACGTCGTGTTCGATGACGTCCATCAGCTGTTCGCGCTGATCGTCGCGCTTGGCCACCCGCAGGGTGCCCACGGCAGAGCGCAGACTGGCCAGGGGGTTCTTGATCTCATGGGCCACATCGGCGGCGAACTGTTCGTTGGCGTCGATCCGATCGTAAAGGGCACTGACCATGCCGCGCAGGGCGCCGGACAGCCGGCCGATCTCGTCGGGGCGCGCGGTCAGGTCGGGGATGCGCACGCGGCTTGGCTTGGGCCGGGTATTGCCCCGGTCGCCGCCCAGCTCTGCGGCGGCGGCCAGATCGGACAGCGGGTTGGCGATGGTCGAGGCCAGCACCAGGCTGAGGCCCACCGAGACCAGGGTGGCGATGATGAACATCTGCAACACCCGCTCACGTTCCTGGCGCACCATGGTGTCGATCTCGCCCACCGAGCCTGCCAGAGCCACGGCGCCGACGATCTGGCCGCCCGCCTCGATCGGGGACAGCGCGGTATGGAACCGCCCCTCGGCGCCGCGCGCGGTCGATGTCTCATCCGCGCCGACCCCATGATCGGCCAGCAAGCGCCGGGCCTCTTCCTCGATCCCGACCGTGGGCAGGGGCACCCGGCCCGAGGAAAAGACGGTGGTGATGCCGTTCCAGATCGCGGTCAGGAAATCGGTGACATAGGTCGGCGGCTCTGCGGCCGGGGCGCCCTCGGGCGCGGCCCCGGCGCGGCGCGCCACCAGTTCGCCCTCGGCGTCGAAGACCAGCAGGGTCAGCCCGCTGCGCAGGTCCAGCCCGGCCAGGGTGCCGGCCACATCGACGCCACGGCGCGCCCGCAGGTCGACCTCGGCCCCGGGCGCGATCTGCGCCTCGAAGACATCGGCCACCAGATCCGCCTCGCTGACCAGCGCCGCCTGGCGCTGCGCCAGCAGGCTGTCGCGCGACGAGTTCAGATAGAGGATGCCCGCCACCAGGACGTTCAGCGCGATCAGGTTGAAGATGATGATCTTGCGCGTCAGCGGCGAGGCCTTCAGCGCGAAGAGGCCACGCTTTTCCCGCCGTTCGCGGAACTCATCGTCCACGACCGCCCCCGGCGCCTCGAACTCTTCGCCCAGCACGACATCGCCGCGGTGCGCCTTCGCGCCGCCGCTGCCCCGTCGTGACCTGGCCGTGTCGTCCTGCACCCTGATCCCTTCGGCAAGCGCCATGGGCCTGGCCCGTTACTCTTCGTTGTAGCGATAGCCGATGCCGTAGAGCGTCTCGATGGCCGAGAAGTCGTCATCGACCGAGCGCAGCTTCTTGCGCAGGCGCTTGATATGGCTGTCGATGGTGCGATCGTCGACATAGACCTGATCGTCATAGGCCACATCCATCAGCTGGTCGCGGCTTTTGACGAAACCGGGACGCTGTGCCAGGGCCTGCAACAGCAGGAATTCGGTCACCGTCAGGGTCACATCCTGACCCTTCCAGGTCACCGAGTGGCGCAGCGGGTCCATGCGCAGATGGCCGCGTTCCATCACCTTGGTATCGTCGCTGTCGGCCACCACCTCGCCCGACTGGGCTTCCTGGCGGCGCAGCAGGGCGCGGATGCGGGCCACCAGCAGGCGCTGGCTGAAGGGTTTCTTGACGTAGTCGTCGGCGCCCATGCGCAGGCCCAGAACCTCGTCGATCTCATCGTCCTTCGAGGTCAGGAAGATCACCGGCATGGTGGTTTTCTGGCGCAGCCGTTGCAGCAGATCCATGCCGTCCATGCGGGGCATCTTGATGTCCAGAACCGCCATGTCCGGCAGCGCCTTGTTGAAGGCCTCCAGCGCGGCCTGGCCGTCGGAATAGGTTTCCACCTCGAACCCCTCGGCCTCCAGCGTGATGGCCACAGAGGTCAGGATGTTCCGGTCGTCGTCCACGAGTGCGATCTTGGACATTTGGCTTCCCTTCTAAACTGCTCGTTACGGTCCTGGCTGTCTGTCGCCCGGCCCACCTTTGCTGGCAAAACCGGGCCCGCATCCTTGGACCTGACTGGGAGTCTTATCGACATGATTTTGCCGCAATAATCGCCGCTCCGCACCGATCAGGCAATGGCGAAACGCGAATCGCGCCGCGTGCAAAGATTGAATTGTGGCGAAAATGTCTTATGCGCGGATGAATTTTCCTTTGCGCGACAGAGGGCTGCCCCACCACAGGCCGGTTCCCGCGTGTGGTTGCGCTAAACGCAGGATGGTTGCGCTAACCTCCCCCGAGCGCCCTGTTCACATCCGAACGCGACATGATATGAGGCCGGATATCGAGGCGTCCCGCCCCGGTTCCGCCGCCTGCACCCAGGTGCATAAGGACGGCGACGGATGAGAGGACCGCCGCGCCTGAGCGGCTACAGGAGTGTTAAGATATGGCATTTGGACGGGTGAACCCGCACTTCCGGCTCGAAGATCAGGGGATCGAAGGGCTCGGCAATGTCTATTACAACCTTATGGAGCCCGCGCTGATAGAAGCCGCCCTGAAAAAGGGCGAAGGCACGCTGGGCAAGGGCGGCACCTTCCTGGTCACCACCGGCAAGTTCACCGGCCGTTCGCCCAAGGACAAACACGTCGTGAAGACCCCCGACGTGGCCGACAAGATCTGGTGGGAAAACAACGCCGAGATGTCCCCCGAGGCCTTCGACGTGCTTTACGCCGACATGCTGGCCCACATGAAGGGCGGCGACTACTACGTGCAGGACCTGGTGGGCGGCGCCGACCCGGCCTATGCGATCAACGTCCGCGTGGTGTCGGAACTGGCCTGGCACAACCTGTTCATCCGTCACCTGCTGCGCCGTCCCGACCGTGAGGCGCTGAACGACTACGTCTCCGATTTCACCATCATCAACTGCCCCAGCTTCTCGGCCGATCCCGAAAAGCACGGCTGCCGCAGCGAAACCGTGATCGCGCTGAACTTCGCCAAGAAGATGATCCTGATCGGCGGCACGGAATACGCAGGCGAGAACAAGAAGTCGGTCTTCACCCTGCTGAACTACCTGCTGCCCGAGAAGGGCGTGATGCCGATGCACTGCTCGGCCAACCACGCCAAGGGCAACCCGGTCGATACCGCGATCTTCTTCGGCCTGTCGGGCACCGGCAAGACCACCCTGTCCGCCGACCCGGCGCGCGTGCTGATCGGCGACGACGAACACGGCTGGTCCGACCGCGGCACCTTCAACTTCGAGGGCGGCTGCTACGCCAAGACCATCAACCTCTCGGCCGAGGCCGAGCCCGAGATCTACGCCACCTGCTCGATGTTCGGGACGGTGATCGAGAACATGGTCTACGACGAAGAGACCTTCGAGCTCGACTTCGAGGACAGCTCGCTGACCGAGAACATGCGCTGCGCCTACCCGCTGGAGGCGATCTCCAACGCATCGGACACCGCTCTTGGCGGCCATCCGAAGAACATCATCCTGCTGACCTGTGACGCCTATGGCGTGTTGCCGCCGATCGCGCGGCTGACGCCCGCGCAGGCCATGTACCACTTCCTCTCGGGCTTCACCTCGAAGACCCCGGGCACCGAACGCGGCGTTGTGGAACCCATCCCGACCTTCTCGACCTGCTTCGGCGCGCCCTTCATGCCCCGTCGCCCCGAGGAATACGGCAACCTGCTGCGCGAAAAGATCGCCAAGCACGGCGCCACCTGCTGGCTGGTGAACACCGGCTGGACCGGCGGCGGCTTCGGCACCGGATCCCGGATGCCCATCCGTGCCACCCGCGCCCTGCTGACCGCCGCCCTGGACGGCTCGCTGAACGAGGCCGAATTCCGCAAGGACGCCAACTTCGGCTTCGACGTTCCGGTCTCCGTCTCGGGCGTGGCCGATGCCCTGCTGGACCCGCGCCAGACCTGGGACGACAAGGATGCCTACGACGCCCAGGCGGCGAAGCTGGTCGGCATGTTCTCGGAAAACTTCGAGCAATACCTGCCCTACATCGACGACGACGTGAAAGCCGCCGCGATCGGCTGAGGGCGATGCAGACCCTCTCGCTCATATCCCCGCAGCGCCCCGCCCGACCCGGCGGGGCGTCTGCACGTCGGGGCCTTGCCCCGCTGCTGGCCGCCCTGCTGCTGGCCGCTGCCCCGGCCCTGGCCCTGGCCCAGACGGCAGAGGCCCCCGGCGGCGACCTGATCCACGCGCCGCTGGAAATGGACGAGGCAGGCATCTACTGCCCCACCGACCATGTCAGCAAGGAACCCGCACCGGACACGGAATCGGGCTATATCCTGCTGACCGAGGGCAACCCCCAGCTGGCCCTGACCAGCCGCGTGGTGCCCGCCTACATCGGCCTGTCCTTCGGCCTGCGCATCCGCCTGGCCCCGGGCACGCCACCCGGCCCCTATATCTTCACCGTGCGGCACCCGCCCGTCGGCCCGCGCCAGGTCACCGTCGAAAGCTGGGATCCGGCGCTCTCGTCCAACTGGGGCGTGCGCAGCTTCAACTTCGAGTTCGACCGCGAACTTGTCCCCGGCACCTGGAGCTTCGAGGTGCATCAGGGCGACGAGCTGCTGTTGCGGCAAAGCTTCGAGGTGGTGCCCGCCATGCAGGCCCCCGCCGCCATCGACATCTGTTTCGGCAACAGCTTCGTCTCCTGACGGCGCTGCGCCCTCACCCCCGGCCCGGGCCGCGCAAGGGGGTATTTTCGGCAAGAAAACAGCAAAGGCCCGCGCTTGCCGCCGCTCTGTCACAAGGCCATTGCACCCGGCGGGTTTGATTGGCTAGTGCGCCTGTTAAGCTCGCCCCGAGCCCCCGGCGATTCCGCCCCGCCCTCCTGCCCGCATTCAAGAAGGACCTGACATGCCGCAATTCACACTCGGCTGGGAAGAATGGCTGTCGCTGCCCGCCCTGGGCCTGCCCGCGATCCGCGCCAAGGTGGATACCGGCGCCAAGACCTCGGCCCTGCACGCCTTCGCCATCGAACCCTTCGGCCCCTCGGACAAGCCGATGGTGCGTTTCGCCATCCATCCCGACCCGTCCGACGAGTCGCTGGAAATCATCTGTTCGGCGCCGCTGAAGGACCGCCGCGAGGTGACCTCCTCCAATGGCGAGACCGAGCTGCGCTTCGTCATCGAGACCGAGGTCAGCATGGGCAAGCGCAGCTGGCCGATCGAGGTCACCCTGACCGATCGCGGCTCGATGGCCTACCGCATGTTGCTGGGGCGGGGGGCGATCGGCGAGGACATGATCGTCTCGCCCGCGCAAAGCTTCTGCCAGCCGGAACTCTCTTTCGACAGCTACCGCGACACCCCCCGGCTGAAACAGCACCGCCGCGCCCTGCGTCTGGCGATCCTGACGCGCGAGCCCGAGAACTACTCGACCGGACGCTTCATCGAGGCGGCCGAGGCGCGCGGCCATACGCTCGAGGTGATCGACACCTCGCGCTGCTACATGAACATCCGCGCGGTCGGTGGCGAGGTGCACTACGATGGCCGCCGCCTGCCCCATTACGACGCGGTGATCCCGCGCATCGGCGCCTCGATCACCAACTATGGCACGGCGGTGGTGCGCCAGTTCGAAAGCATGGGCACCTATTCCCTGGCCGGTTCAGAAGGGATCGCCGTGTCGCGGGACAAGCTGCACGCCCACCAAGTGCTGGCGCGGCACCGGATCGGGATGCCCACGACCGCCTTCGCCCGCAGCCCCAAGGATTCGGGTAACCTGATCCAACTGGTGGGCGGCGCGCCACTGGTGCTGAAGCTGCTGGAATCGACGCAAGGCAAGGGCGTCGTACTGGCGGAAACCAAGAAGGCAGCGGAATCGGTGATCTCGGCCTTCCGGGGCCTGAAGGCCGATTTCCTGGTGCAAAGCTTCGTCAAGGAAGCGGCCGGCGAGGATATCCGCTGTCTGGTGGTGGGCGGCAAGGTGGTCGCCGCCATGCGCCGCCGGGGCGCGCCGGACGATTTCCGCTCGAACCTGCACCAGGGCGGCACGGCGGAACCCGTGCGGATCACCAAGACCGAACGCGACACCGCCCTGCGCGCCGCCCGAGCGATGAAACTGGACCTGGCGGGCGTCGACCTGCTGCGCGGCGAGGATGGCCCCAAGGTGCTGGAGGTGAACTCCTCTCCGGGCCTGGAAGGCATCGAAAAGGTCTCGGGCAAGGATATCGCCGCGCTGGTGCTGCAACATATCGAGGCCAAGGTCGCGCCCCGCAGCCCGCGCAGCAAACGCAAGGGTTAGGCGCCGCGCCCGGTTCCCTCTGCCAGCGCCTCTGGCCAGCGTCGGATGCCTCCGGCGGGAGTATTTTCAGCCATCGAATAGAAAGAGAGCGACAGCGTCCCCGGGCGCCCTCTTTCTCTCATTCGGCGGCTGAAAATACTCTGGGGGAGTCTCCGGCACGGAGACGGGGGCAAAGCCCCCTCTTTCTTCCAAATCTCCGCTACCACGGCGGGGGCAAGGCACCCCTCCCTCAGACCAGCAACGCCCGGCGCAGCAGGTTCAGCCCCGCCACCAGCAGCACCACAAGCGTGGCGCGGCGGAACGTGGCCTGGTCGATCCGGTCGTGCAGGCGCAGCCCGACCCACATGCCCGCCAGCGCCAGGGGCACCATGATCAGCGAAAAGGGCAGCGTCTCGGCCCGCAGAACGCCCGACCCCAGATGGGCAAACAGAAGCGACACGGCCCCCAGACCGTAGATCACCCCCTGCACCTGGATCTGCTCGCGCTTGGGTGTCTCCAGCGCCGTCAGATAGGCCACCGTGGGCGGCCCCCAGACGCCGGAAAAGCCGCCGATGAACCCCGCCACCAGCGCCACCGTCAGCTCCACCGCCCGTTTCGGCGGATGCGCCAGGCGCAGTTGGCGACCCATCAGCTGGGTCAGGGCAAACAGGACAATGGGCGCACCGATCATCAGCAACATCACCCGCTGCGGCAGCACCGAAACCAGCTGCGCCGAGGCCATCAGCGCCACCAGTGCCACCCCCAGGAAGACCCGGAACCGTTTCACCACTGCCCAGGCCGCCGCCGGGCCCAGGCGCAGGGCCTGCCAGCCATTGGTCGCCAGCGTCGGCAGGATCAGCCCCGCCAGCGCCCAGTCGGGGCCGACGATGCTGCCCAGGCCCGACACCATGATCATGGGCATGGCAAAGCCCACCATGCCCTTCACCAGCCCCGCCAGCAGCGCCACCGCGACCACCGCCGCCCAGGCCCAGGGCCCCATCATGCCTAGATCCATCATCCTGCCTGCCTACACCCGCCACGACGGCGGGGCGATGCAAAATCCGTGACGTAATTATAGATCCAAAAGAAGATGCCATACGCAAACATATTGCGCCGCACCTGCAAAGGGATTAGGACGGGCAGCAAGACACGCACCCCGGAGGAGGAGCTGCCCCCATGCCCCATGACGGACAGGACCCGAAGATGACCGAGACCCCGATTCTGCCCGAGCTGCTGCGCCTGACCGGCGCCGCCATCGCCCCCGCAGAAAGCCTGCTGGCCAGCGCCCGCGATGCGGTACGTGCCCGCGTGGTCGAGGGCGATCGCGTCTCCGCCCGGGCCGTCGAGGCCGAGCAGACCGCCACCCACGGCCTGGCCTGGCTGGCCACCTATGTGGAGGCCCTGCGCCAGATGCAGGCCTGGGCCGAAAAGCTGGAGGCCGAGGGCACTTTCGGCGAGCTGGAGGCACTGATCCAGCAGATCGCCTTTGGCGAATACCTGGGCCAGATCGCCGGCGGCATCCAGATGTCGCAGCAAGAGATCCTGCGCCTGCATGACCTGGGCCTGCCCGCCAGCGCGGGCGCCGATTTCGCCCAAGGACCCGTCGCCACGCTGATTGCCAGTGGCAACAGCCAGGCCGCCCGCACGCGCCTGGCCGAGCTGATGGTCGAACGCCAGGGCGCCGGGATCTTCGGCACCACCGGCCTGGACGAAGAGCTGGAGATGATCCGCGACCAGTTCCGCCGCTATGCCGCCGAAAAGGTCGCCCCCTTCGCCCATGAATGGCACCTCAAGGACGAGCTGATCCCGATGTCGGTGATCGAGGAACTGGCCGAGATGGGCGTCTTCGGCCTGACCATCCCGGAAAACCTCGGCGGCTTCGGCCTCAGCAAGGCCTCCATGGTGGTGGTCTCGGAAGAGCTGTCGCGCGGCTATATCGGTGTCGGCTCGCTCGGCACCCGCTCGGAGATCGCGGCCGAACTGATCCTGTGTGGCGGCACGGACGAGCAGAAAAGCCACTGGCTGCCCAAGCTGGCCTCGGGTGAGATCCTGCCCACGGCAGTCTTTACCGAACCCAACACCGGCTCGGACCTGGCCGCCCTGCGCACCCGCGCGGTGAAGGGTGAAAACGGCGATTATGCCCTGACCGGCAACAAGACCTGGATCACCCATGCGGCGCGGACCCATGTGATGACCGTGCTCGCCCGCACCGATCCCGACAGCACCGACCATCGCGGGCTGTCGATGTTCCTGGCCGAGAAGATCCCCGGCACCGACGAAGATCCCTTCCCCACCCCCGGCATGACCGGCGGCGAGATCGAGGTGCTGGGCTATCGCGGCATGAAGGAATACGAGCTGGGCTTCGACGGCTTCCACGTGAAGGGCGAGAACCTTCTGGGCGGCGAAGAGGGCAAGGGCTTCAAGCAGCTGATGCAGACCTTCGAATCGGCCCGGATCCAGACCGCGGCCCGGGCCATCGGCGTGGCCCAGGCGGCGCTGGACGTGGGCCTGCAATATGCCCTCGACCGCAAGGCCTTTGGCGGGCCGCTGATCCAGTTCCCCCGGGTCTCGGGCAAGCTCGCCATGATGGCGGTCGAGATCATGGTGGCGCGTCAGCTGACCTATTTCGCCGCCTTCGAGAAGGACAACGACCGCCGCTGCGATCTGGAGGCGGGCATGGCCAAGCTTCTGGGCGCGCGGATCGCCTGGGGCTGCGCCGACAATGCGCTGCAAATCCACGGCGGCAACGGTTTCGCGCTGGAATACACCGCCTCGCGGCTGCTGTGCGACGCGCGGATCCTGTCGATCTTCGAAGGCGCGGCAGAGATCCAGGCCCAGGTGATCGCCCGGCGCCTGCTGGCCTGAGGGTTTCCCTCCGGCCCGGTCCTCCACGGGGCCAGGCCCCGGCCCGTCCGGGCGCCCCTGCGGCGCCGGGCGGGCCTTTTCCATTCAGCCGCGCACGACGGGACCAAGGGGATCCCGGGCAATTGCCTCAAATGCCAGGGGCATTTCCCGTGACCGGCCCGGGCGCGCCACGCTAGCCTACGGGGCGGCGGATACCCCGCCCGGAGGCCAAAATGCCCCCTGCGCCCCTGCCCCCCGGGCCCGTCTCTTCCCCCACGCCCCGGTCGCGCCTGCCCCGGCTGGTCCTGGCGCTGTCCCTGCTTTGCCTGACCCTGGGCGGGGTGCTGCTGGCCGGGGCGCGCGGCCTGCTGCCGCCGCTCTTCTCCGATCTGGGCGGCCCGCCGGACGTGGCGATCTACGAATACCCGCGCGACACGGCGCGCAACTGTGACCCGGCGGTCTTTCTGGACCTCAGCGATCCGGCCACGGAACAGCTGGTGGTGCGCGCGGGCCCGGGCCCCCAGTACCGCCAGCGCAGCGTGCTGAGCCATGGCGACACCTTCCTGGTCTTCGAATATCGCGGCCCCTGGGCAGGCATCGCCTATGGCCACAACCGCGAAGTCTGCGGCGCCCAGGAGAAACGCGAGATGCGGGCCACGCACCGGGGCTGGATCCCGGTGCAGGGGATCTCTTTCCTGCCCGGCCTGCCCGATTGACCCCGCCGCCGGCGGCCTGCCCGGAGACGGCCGCCCGTGCCAAACGGAAAACGGGCCGCCCCGAGGGGCGACCCGCACCGGCCCGGACCAGCGGCCCGAGAGAGCGGAGGAGATCAGCCCGCCTGGCCGGCCGGAAGGATCACCCGGTCGATCACATGGACCACGCCGTTGGACTGATCCACATCGGCGGTGGTCACCGTGGCCACGCGGCCGTTCTCGTCCTTCAGCTTGACCATGCCGTCCTCGATATAGGCCTGAAGGGTGCAGCCGCCGACGGTGGGCACGGCGTGCATCCCGCCGTCGTCCTGGATCATGCCGATGATGTCGGTCGAAAAGGCCTCGGCGGCGACCACATGGCAGGTCAGGATCTGGGTCAGCTGCGCCTTGGCCTCGGGTTGCAGCAGGGCGTTCAGGCTGTCCTCCTTGATCATGCCGAAGGCGTCATCGGTGGGGGCGAAAACGGTGAAGGGGCCATCGCTCATCAGCGTGTCGACCAGGCCCGCGGCCTGGGCGGCGGCCACCAGGGTGGTCAGGTTGGGCGCGGCCGAGGCGTTTTCGGCGATGGTCTTGTCGGCGAACATCTCGGCGCCGCCGACCATCGGGTTCTCGCCCGCCATGTGGTCATCGGCCAGGGCCGGCAGGGTGGCGGCGCAGAACAGGGCGGTGCTCAGGGTCAGGATGCGTTTCATGGAATTTCCTCCGTTTGAGTGGTGCGCCGCCCCTCTCCTCCGGGGCAGCGTCACAGGAGTTACGGGGCGGATCGCCGAGTGGTTCTTTTTGGGAGGCGCCGCGCCGGTCACCTGTGCGTGAGCACCCCGTGAGCGGCGCCGCGCGGCGCAGTTGACAGCTCTGGAACCAGCCGCCTAACTGCCCCCATGGATCCCAAACCCTGCATCATCTGCGTGGCCATCACCGGCTCGCTGCCCCGCAAGAGCGACAACCCGGCGGTCCCCGTGACCGTCGCGGAACAGATCGAATCCACCCAGGAGGCCTTCGAGGCAGGCGCCAGCATCGTCCACGCCCATGTGCGCAACGATGATGAAAGCCCCTCGTCGGACCCCGAGAAATTCGCCGCCCTGAAGGAAGGGCTGGAGAAGCACTGCCCCGGGATGATCATCCAGTTCTCGACCGGCGGGCGTTCCGGCGCGGGGCAGACGCGGGGCGGGATGCTGCCGCTGTCGCCCGACATGGCCTCGCTCTCGGTGGGCTCGAACAACTTCCCCACCCGGGTCTACGAGAACCCGCCGGATCTGGTCGACTGGCTGGCGGGCGAGATGAAAACCTATGGTGTGCGCCCCGAGATCGAGGCCTTCGACCTGTCTCACATCCACCAGGCGGCTAAGATGTATGCCGACGGGCGGCTGGAAAAATCGCCCTATGTGCAGTTCGTCATGGGGGTGAAGAACGCCATGCCGGTGGACCGCGACGTTTTTGACTACTACCGCGCCACCATGGCCCGGCTGCTGCCCGACAGCGAATGGTGCGCGGCGGGCATCGGCGCCGGGCAACTGGTGCTGAACGAATGGGTGGTGGCCAGCGGCGGCCATGCCCGCTGCGGGCTGGAGGACAACATCCGCCTGGACCGGACCACCCTGGCGCCCTCGAACGCCGCGCTGGTGAAACGGGTTACCGATCTGTGCGACAAATACGAACGCCCGGTAGCCAGCTGGCAGCAGGCGCGCGAGATGCTCGACCTGCCCCTGCGCGGCTGAGCGCAGGTCGTCGCGTCAAGAAAAGCGGGGGGGCTCTGCCCCCTTGAGCCCTCGCGGGCTCCTTCGCGGCGGAAATCGTCCCCCGGACGATTTCCGAGACGCCGCTCAGCCCCCGGGATATTTCTGGCAAAAGAGAAGAGAAGAGAAGGGCGGGGCGCCTGAAAGCCCGGGCCGCCCCCCGACTGCAAAGTCCGCCAACAAGGCGCCCTGCGCCCGGTTGGCCCACACCGCAGCCGGGCGACCATCGGGGCTTTGGTGTGCTGCCCCCTTGCCTTTCTCATTGCCAAAAATATCCCCGCCGGAGGCATCGCCCGTCAGGGCGATAAAGGGGCCCGCGCCTAGGGGATACGCGGCGGGCCTGCCCTGTCCTCTGCCTCGGGCTGGGGCGAGAGCTTTTGCAGCAGGGCGCCCAGCTGCCTGCGGTCGCGCGCGCTGAGCCGGTGCAGGGCCGCGTCCTCTCCCTCGGCCACCAGGGCATTGGCCCGGGCACAAAGCGCCTGTCCCGGCGCAGTCGGCCAGAGGGCGAAGGCGCGCTTGTCCTCGGCCTCCCGCTCGCGGCGGATCAGACCGGCCTGTTCCAGCGCCTCGACCGCCACCTGGGTGTTCGACCGTTCCGCCCCCAGCAGGTCGGCCAGCTGGCTGAGGCGCAGCCCGGGCCGGTCGCAAAGCACTGACAGCGCCCCATAGGTGGCGCCGCGCAGCCCCAGCGGTTCCAGCCGACGCGAGAGGTCCGATTGCAGATGCACATGGGCGCGTTTCAGCGCTGGCCCCAGCAGGCGCTGACGAAAGAGCGTCTCTGCGGGGCCTTCCCCGCACTTTGCCCGGCGGCCCATGGCGGATCCTCCTATCCCTCAGCAACCGACCCGATGGTAAGCGGCCCGGGCGCCCTGGAAAAGCCCTGCGGGCCTGGGGTGCCCCTTCTGACGGGCCTGTCGGCGGGAACCGGCCCCTGGCGGGCGCCGCACGGCAAGGAGGGGCGCGGGCGATGCCGGGCCGGATGCAGGATCGCCTTGTAGTGGGCCCCGGATCAGTCCGGGCGGGCGATCAGCGCCACCGGCGCATCCTCGTCCTGCGAGAAATCCAGCGGGGCGCGATCCCGGGCCGGGGTGGCGCGCTTGAACTCATAGCGCATCTCGCCGCCCTCTTCGGCAGAGGCGACGATCAGGCAGGTGGCCAGAAAGCGGCTGCCCTCGAACAGATCCACATGGCCACGCAGGCGCGGCGCCAGTTCGGCCTCGACCGAGAAGCCGTCCTGCCAGCGGCGCAGCACCGGATAGCTGGTGCCATCGGCCTCGATCCGCAGGCGCGACGCCTTGCGCGCCCGCTGCTTGCGGGCCTGTTCCAGCCCCTCGGCCAGATCCTTCGGAAGAAATGTCGTCATCTTTTGCCCCGGCGATCCCGTCCCGCTCCGCGCCGACAGATGGCCCGAAGAGTCTTGCGATCAGGTTAACCATGAAGTCACCGTGGTGACAGGGAAATCTTGGCGCAGATACGCCGCGCCGCAGCACCGCGCAGCCCCCCACCCCCGGCACCCCTTGCGAAAAAGCGCGGCCAGCGCCCCAGAATGGCCCGCCTGTGCAGCCCCGCACGTTTCCTGCGCGACCATCGGGCTAGGCGGACGGGCCCTCTCGCTCTAGCTCTGTAGTCAACCGCCGGGCGTCCGCCGCCCGGCCCCGACAGAAAGGAGCGCAGCCATGGGTCTGCTCATCGACGGCGCCTGGAAAGACAGCTGGTACGACACCGAAAGCACCGGCGGCAAATTCGTCCGCACCGAGGCACAGTTCCGCAACTGGGTCACCGCAGACGGCCAAGCGGGCCCCTCGGGCGAGGGCGGCTTTGCCGCGGAAAGCGGGCGCTACCACCTCTATGTCTCATACGCCTGCCCCTGGGCGCATCGCACCCTGATCTTCCGCGCCCTGAAAGGACTTGAGGATCACATCACCGTCTCGGTCGTGCATCCCGACATGCTGTCCGAAGGCTGGGAATTCCGCCGCGATTTCGACGGCGCCACCGGCGACGACCTGTTCGGCTTCGACTACCTGCGCGAGGTCTATCTGAAGGCCCAGCCGGGGCTGACCACCCGGGTCACCGTGCCGGTGCTGTGGGACAAGAAGACCGGCCGCATCGTCTCGAACGAAAGCGCCGAGATCATCCGCATGTTGAATTCCGCCTTCGACGGGATCACCGGCGACACCCAGGATTTCTGGCCCGAAGAGCTGCGCGAGCCGATCGAGGATATCAACGCGCGGATCTACGACACGGTCAACAACGGCGTCTACAAGGCCGGTTTCGCCACCAGCCAGGAGGCCTATGACGAGGCCGTGGGCCCGCTGTTCGACAGCCTGGAGTGGATCGAAAGCATCCTGTCGGAGAACCGCTATCTGCTGGGCGAGCGGGTGACCGAGGCCGACTGGCGCCTCTTCACCACGCTGATCCGCTTCGACAAGGTCTATCACACGCATTTCAAGTGCAACCTGAAGCGCATCGTCGACTACCCGGCGATCTGGGGCTATGTGAAAGAGCTGTACCAGATGCCCGGCGTGGCCGGGACGGTGCATTTCGACCATATCACCCGGCACTATTACTACAGCCACGACACGATCAATCCGCATCGCATCGTACCGATCACCCCCGATCTGGACCTGACCGCGCCGCATGGTCGCGACGCCCTGCCCGCGGCCTGAGCGGCGGGCGGATCCCCGGGGAAAGGGCGCCTAGGCGCCCGCGCCTTCCGCCTTGCGCGCCGCCTGCATCCGGGGGGCGCTGCCGTAGTGTTCGACCAGGGCCGCCAGGTCCGAGGGTGGCGCGGCCGAGTTCATCAACGCGCAGGCATTGGTGGCATAGCGAAAGATCGACCCGTCCGAGAAGAAGCTGGTGTTGGTGACGAAGATCACCTTCGCCTCGGGCTGGAGGTAGCTGGCCAGGTCGGCGATCGCCAGCGCCGAGCCCCGTTCCAGCACCAGATCCAGCACGATCACGTCGAAGGGCACCCGGTGCAGGAAGGCGGCGGCGGCCTCCTGGCCATGGGCCAGGCAGGTGGCGACGCCCATCCGGTCCAGGTGCCGTTTCCACAGCCAGCCCAGGTTGGCCTCGCTTTCGACGATCAGGGCATGGATGCGCCCGTCAGACCATGCCGCTAGCTCTTCCCGTGGATGGGGAACACGGGTGCTGATATCGGTTACGCTGCCCACAACGCGCCTCTTACCACTTGGGCCAGCCCCGGGCGGCAGCTGAGGGCGGCAGTTTTTTGAATTACGAACAATCCTAGCGGCTCAAACTTTAACAAAGTCCTAACAAATGCCCGGCGGGGTTAAGCTGCGCCCGGATCCGCCGATGGCCCGGATGCGGCGCGGCGGGCGGCCAGCAGCACCGCGGCATTTGCTTTTGCCCCGCGATGTGATGAAACGGGCCGACGTTGACTGACCGCAGGTGCCCCGATGCCGCGTGCCCCCCTCTGCCCCTTCCGCCCCCCCGAAACGGCCCGCCCCGACAGGCCCCACCGATGAGCGGCGCGCGCGACCACGGCGGCAACCTTGACGCGGCCATGGCCCGCTTTGGCGGCGCCCGTGCCGACTGGCTGGACCTGTCGACGGGGATCAACCCCGAGCCCTACCCGCTGCCCGCCCTTTCGCCCGCCGACTGGGCCGCGCTGCCCGATGCCAGCGCCCAGACCGCGCTGATCGCCGCGGCCCGCCGCTTCTGGCAGGTGCCCGAGGGGGCGGCGGTGCTGGCGGTGCCCGGCGCCTCGGCCGCCATCGCGCAGATCCCCCGCCTGGCGCCGCCGGGCCGGGTCGAGATCCCGCAGCCCACCTATAACGAACATGCCGCCGCCTTTGCCCGCCACCGTTGGCAGGTCACGCCCGATGGGCCCGCGCGCGGCCTGGTGCTGGTGCATCCCAACAATCCCACCGGGCAGCTGCACCCGGCGCCCGCGCCGCGCGGGCTGACGGTGATCGACGAAAGCTTTTGCGACGTCACCCCGGGTGAAAGCCATGTGGCGCTTTGCCCCCGGCCCGACCTGCTGGTGCTGAAAAGCTTCGGCAAGTTCTGGGGGCTGGCGGGGCTGCGCCTGGGCTTTGTCATCGGCGCGCCGGGCACCGTCGCGCGGCTTGCGGACATGCTGGGGCCCTGGCCGGTGTCCGGCCCGGCCCTGCGGGCGGGCACCGCCGCCCTGTCCGATCCCGCCTGGGCCGAGGCCACCCGGCTGCGCCTGGCCCGTGACGCCGCGCGGCTGGACGCGGCGATGCAAGGCGCGGGCGCCGCGCTGGCGGGGGGCACCGCGCTGTTCCGCCTTTACGAAGTCGAAAACGCCGCCGCGCTGCAAACCCGGCTGGCCCGGCACCGCATCTGGTCGCGGACCTTCCCCTATTCCAGCCGCTGGATCCGACTTGGCCTGCCCCCCGCCGGGGGCTGGGCGCAACTGGAAGGCGCCCTGGCATGAGTACCGCGCTGATGCTTTGCCTGGCCCTGCTGCTGGATGCGGCGCTGGGCGAGCCGCGCTGGCTGTGGTCGCGCCTGCCCCATCCGGCGGTGCTAGCCGGCCGGCTGATCGGCTGGGCCGACGCGCGGTTCAACACCGGCCCTGCCCGACGCGCGCGGGGAGTCGCGCTTTTGATCGGGCTGGTCGGGCTGGGCTGGGCCCTTGGCAGCGCCATCGCCGCCTTCGGCTGGCTGCCCCAGGTGCTGGTGGCAGCGGTTCTACTGGCGCAACACTCGCTGGTCGATCACGTCCGCGCCGTGGCCACGGGCCTGCGCCAGGGGCTGCCCCAGGGGCGCCACGCGGTGGCGATGATCGTCAGCCGCGACACCGGCCAGATGGGGGACGCGGCGGTGGCCCGTTCCGCCATCGAAAGCGGGGCCGAGAATGCCTCGGACGGGGTAGTGGCGCCCGCCTTCTGGTTCCTGGTCGCCGGGCTGCCCGGGATCATGATCTACAAGCTGGTCAATACCGCCGATTCGATGATCGGCTACCGCACCCCCCGGCACCAGGCCTTCGGCTGGGCGGCGGCGCGCAGCGATGACCTGCTGAACCTGATCCCGGCACGGCTGACCGCGCTGGTCCTCGCCGCGCTCTCCGGTCACCTCTCGTCCTGGCGCGCGATCGTGACCGAGGCGCGCCGCCACCGCTCGCCCAATGCCGGCTGGCCCGAGGCCGCCATGGCCCGGGCGCTGGACGTGGCCCTGTCCGGCCCACGCCGCTATGACGGGGTGCTGCGCGACTATCCCTTCGTTCACCCTTCGGGGCGGCGCCACCCCGGCCCGGCCGAGATCGAGGCCGCCTGCGCCTGGCTGTGGCGGCTCTGGGGGGCTTTGCTGGCCGCATCGGCCCTGCTGGCGGTGATCGCGGGCTGACGCCGCCCGGCGCCATAGGTCCTTCTGCCCATTGCCCGGGCCCCCCGCCCTGCTACCTTCGACGCAGAGATGACGAAAGGACCGCCCATGCTCCGCCCCGCCCCCCGCGCCCTGGCCCTTGCCCTGGCGATTGCCACAGCCCCCCTGCCCGCCCTGGCGCAAAGCTGCGGCGGCAGTTTCGCCGGTTTCGTCCAGGGGCTGCGCGACGAGGCGGTGGCGCGTGGCCATGACCCGGCGCTGGTGCAGCGCTTCTTCGCCGGGGTCCGGCAGGATCCGAAGGTCATCGCCGCCGACCGCCGCCAGGGGGTGTTCCAGCTGGATTTCACCAGTTTCGCCCGCCGCCTGATCTCGCAAAACCGAATCCAAACCGGCCAGGCCAAGGCCAGCCAATGGGCCGCCGTCTTCGACCGGATCGAGCAAGAGATGGGCGTGCCGCGCGGTATCCTGCTGGCCTTCTGGGCGTTTGAGACCGACTACGGCGGCTACCAGGGGGATTTCAACACCGCCAATGCGCTGGTGACCCTGGCCCATGATTGCCGCCGCCCCGAGCTGTTCCGGCCGCAGATCTTCGCCGCGCTCGAGCTTTACGCCCATGGCGATTTCGACCCCGCCACGACCACCGGCGCCTGGGCGGGCGAGATCGGCCAGGTGCAGATGCTGCCCGCCGACATCCTGGAGAACGGCGTCGACGGCGATGGCGACGGCCATGTGCGGCTGAAGACCTCGGCGCCCGATGCGCTGATGTCGGGGGCGAAGATGCTGCGCGCCCTTGGCTGGGCGCCGAACCAGCCCTGGCTGCAAGAGGTCACCCTGCCTGCCCAGATGGACTGGTCCCGCGCCGGGCTGGACACGGCGCTGCCCCCCACCGAGTGGCAGACCCTGGGCGTGGCGCCGCGCGCAGGTGGCTGGCAGGCGGATCTGCCCGCCTCGCTGATCCTGCCCCAGGGCAAGGACGGCCCGGCCTTCCTGGCCTATCCGAATTTCTCGACCCTCTTCGAATGGAACCAAAGCTTTACCTACGTGCTGACCGCGGCCTATTTCGCCACCCGCCTGGAAGGGGCGCCGGTCTTCGATCCCGGCAATCCGGCGCCGGGCCTGGACGGGGCGCAGATGAAGCGCTTGCAGGAAAAGCTGGCGGCGCGTGGCCATGACGTGGGCGAGATCGACGGCATCCTGGGCGCGGGCACCCGGGCGGCGGTGCGCGCGGTGCAGGCCGAGTTGGGCCTGCCGGTGGATGGCTGGCCCACGGCGGAGCTGCTGAACCGGCTCTAGGGGGCGCAGGGGGTCGGGGGCTCTGCCCCCCCCGTCGCCGGATGGCGACAGATGGCGGGGAAAAAGGGGGCGCTGCCCCCCTTGAGCCTTCGGCTCAATTCCCCCCGGGATATTTTGGGCAATGAGAAACACAAGGGGGCGGAGCACAGCAAAGCCCAGGCGGCGCCCCGGCTGGAACGTCCGCCAACGAAAGCTCCGCGCCCGGTTGGCCTACGTTGCAGCCGGGGGGCGGTCGGGGCTTTCAGGTGCCCCCCTTGCTTTTCTCATTGCCAGAAATATCCCCGCCGGAGGCATCGCCCGGCACGGGCGATACATCTTCGCCACGGACTCAGGCGACCAGCTGTTCGGCCTTCTTCAGGTCGACCGAGACCAGCTGGCTGACCCCCTGCTCCTGCATCGTCACCCCGAACAGGCGATCCATGCGCGCCATGGTCACCGCGTGGTGCGTGATGATCAGGAAGCGGGTCTCGGTGCGGCGGCACATCTCGTCCAGCAGATCGCAGAAGCGGGTGACGTTGGCATCGTCCAGCGGCGCGTCGACCTCGTCCAGCACGCAGATCGGCGCCGGATTGGCGATGAAGACGGCGAAGATCAGCGCCATGGCGGTCAGGGTCTGTTCGCCCCCTGACAGAAGCGACAGGGTCGACAGCTTCTTGCCCGGCGGCTGGCACATAATCTCCAGCCCCGCATCCAGCGGGTCGTCGCTTTCCACCAGCACCAGGTTGGCCTCGCCGCCGTTGAAGAGGTGCCGGAACAGGTTGGAGAAGTTGGCGTTGACCTGCTCGAAGGCGGTCAGCAGCCGTTCGCGGCCCTCGCGGTTCAGCCCGGCGATGCCGTTCCGGAGCTGGCGGATCGCCTCTTCGAGGTCGGCCTTCTCGCTGACCAGGGTGTCATGTTCGCCGCGCACCTCGGCGGCGTCTTCCTCGGCGCGCAGGTTCACCGCGCCCAGGGCGTCGCGCTGGCGCTTCAGACGGTTCACGTCGGCCTCGACCCGGTCGGCGGGGGGCATGTCCTCGACCGCCATGTCCAGGCTTTCCAGCAGCTGTTTCGGCGTCATCTCCATCGCCTCGGCGATGCGTTCGGCGGCCTGGGTCACCGCCTGGGCGGCGCTTTCGGCGTGACCTTCGGCGCGGGCGCGGGCCTCGCGGGCCTCCGAGGCGGTGCGCTCGGCGTCGCGCTCGCCCGCCACGGCCTCGCGCAGGGCGCTTTCGGCCTCGGCCAGAGCGTCGGCAGCGGTGGCGCGGCGGGCCTCGGCCTCGTCGATCGCCTCGGTCAGCTCTTCGCGCTGCGCCTCCAGCTCTTCCGGCTCGGCGCGGGCCTCTTCCAGCTGCTCTTCCGCCTCGGCGCGGCGCTCGTCCAGTTCGGCGATGCGGCGGTCGGCGCTTTCCAGGCGGTGGCGCCAGCCCGAGACCTCTTTCTGCACCTCCTGGCGGCGCTTGGTGCGGGCATCGCCCTCGCGGCGGATCTCGTCATGGGCGGCGCGGCGCGACATCATCGCCATGCGCGCGGCCTCGACCGCCATGCGGATCTGTTCGATCCCGGCGCGGGCCTCGTCGAGGTCTTCCAGACCGGCCACCGCCGCCTCGGCCTCTTTGACCTGGGCGCGGGCCGAGAGGGCCTCTTCCTCGTGGCGGGTGACGGCCATGCGCAGGTTCTCTACCCGGCTGGCGGCCAGGCTGCGGTCGCTTTCGGCGCGCGACAGGGCGCGGCTGGCCTCGGCCAGCTGGCGGTCGGCCTCGGCCCGGGCCTGGCGCGCGGCCTTGTCGGCGGCGGTCAGCTGCGACAGGCGCTCGGCCAGGTCGCCATGGGCCTCGCGCGCGGCCTCGGCGCGTTCCTCGGCACAGGCCAGGTCGCCGCGCAGCTCTTCCAGGCGGTTCATCTGTTCCAGGCGCAGGGCGGCGGCCGAGGGGGCATCCTCGGCGCCCGCCCGGTAGCCGTCCCAGCGCCACAGGTCGCCCTCGGGGCTGACCAGGCGCTGGCCGGGTTTCAACTGCACCTGAAGGGCGGCGCCCTGCCCCGCCTCGACCACGCCGATCTGTGCCATGCGCCGGTCCAGCACGCCGGGCATCCGCACATGGGCGGCCAGGGGCGCGGCGCCCGCAGGCAGGGCCTGGGGCGCGTCGTAGCCGGGCAGTTCGACCCAGCCCGAAAGCTCGCCCGCACCGACCACGGGGGCGCGCAGATCATCGGCCAGGGCGGCGCCCAGGGCCTTCTCGAAGCCGGGATCGACGCGCAGGGCATCCAGCAGCTGCTTGCCCTCGCCCGCATCCCGCTCGACCAGCCGCGCCAGGGCACCGACCTCGGCCTGCAGGGCCTTGGCCTCGCCCTCGGCCGAGGACAGCGCGGCGCGGGCATCGGATTCGTCCGACTGCGCCTCGGCCCGGGCGGCCTCGGCCTCGGCCAGGGTTTCCTCGGCGGTCTCGACCTGGGCGCGGGCCATTTCCTCGTGCTCTTCGGCGGCCTCGAAGGCCTCTTCGGCGGCCTGGGTCTTGCCGCGCGCCTCGGCCACGGCCTCGCGGGCGCGGGCGGCCTCGCCCTCGCTGCGCTCGGCACCCTTGCGGCTGTCGGCCAGAAGGCGCTGCGCCGACTGGTGCCGCGCGGCCAGGCGGGCCACGTCCTCGGTCAGGGTCGACAGATCGGCCTCGCGGTCCGACAGCACGCTGGCGGCCTCGGTGGCCAGTTCGGCGGCCTCGGCCAGACGCTCTTCGTGGCCATCATGGGCGCGGGCGATCTCGCGCGCCTCCCAGTCCAGCCGTTCGATGGTCTCGCCCGCATCCTTGTTCAGCCCGGCCTCGCGCTCGCGGTCGCGCGACAGCTGTTCGATCCGGCTTTGCAGGGTCAGGATCGCCTGCATGGCGCGTTCCTTCTCGGCGCCCAGGCTGTCGCGCTGCACGCTAAGCCGTTGCAGCACCGCCGCCGCAATCGCCTCTTCCTCGCGCTTGGGCGGCAGGGCGTCTTCCAGCGCCTGGCGCGCCGCCGCCAGCTCGCGCGCCACCCGTTCCGCCTGGGAGGCGCCGGTGGAACGCTCGCGCAGCTCGGCCAGCGCCGTGTTGCGGGCCTCTTCGGCCTCGCGCCAGCGCCGGTAGAGCAGCATCCCCTCGGCCTGGCGCAGCTCGGCCCCGATGGCGCGATAACGCGCCGCCTGCCGAGCCTGCCGTTCCAGCGAGGCCAGTTGCCCGGCCAGCTGTTCGACCACGTCATCGACCCGGGTCAGGTTCTGCTCGGCGCCCTTCAGCTTCAACTCGGCCTCGTGCCGCCGCTGATAGAGGCCCGAGATCCCCGCCGCCTCTTCCAGGATCCGCCGCCGCGCCTTGGGCTTGGCGTTGATCAGTTCAGAGATCTGGCCCTGCCGGACCAGCGCGGGGCTATGCGCGCCGGTCGAGGCATCGGCGAACAGCATCTGCACGTCGCGGGCCCGCACGTCCTTGGCGTTGGCCTTGTAGGCGCTGCCCACGTCGCGGGTGATGCGGCGGATAATCTCGATCTGGTCCTCATCGTTGAACCCCGCGGGCGCCAGCCGGTCGGAGTTGTCGATATGCAGGCTGACCTCGGCGAAGTTGCGCGCCGGTCGGGTGGCGGCCCCGGCGAAGATCACATCCTCCATGCCGCCGCCGCGCATGGCGGTCGGACGGTTCTCGCCCATGACCCATCGCAGCGCCTCCAGCAGGTTCGACTTGCCGCAGCCATTGGGCCCCACGACCCCGGTCAGGCCCTGATGAATGATCAGGTCCGTCGGGTCGACGAAGCTTTTGAAGCCGGTCAGTCTGAGCCTGGAGAAATGCAATGCGCGCGCCTGTTCCTGGGTCCTGGTTACGTGCCGTTCCGCCGGGCGGGGCCGCCCCTGGGCCTGGCCCCGGGGTGATTCCGCCCTGAACAGGAATGGTGCGAAGGCAGGCAGGGTGAGTCAACGCCCCGCCCGCAGCATCTGGGAGGGGATCGGCGGTTTTCCACAAGATATTGCGGATCCAAGCGGCAAACTGGCCCGGCAGGGCGCACGACGGCGCCGCCGGGGCGCCCGGGGCGCGCGCCATGGCTTGACCCCGGCCCCGGTGCCGCCAGTATGGGTGCGCCCAGTGTCACCGGAGGTTCCATGCGCCGCGCCCTTTTCATGCTTGTCTTCGGCCTGGTCCTGGGCACCGGCTTTGGCTACCTGCTGGGCACCAGCCTGGGGCCGAAACCCACCCCCTACAGCCCGGATGAGATCGTGACCCTGCGCAGCTTCCGCGAGCAGATCCTGGGCGACGGCCCGGTGCCCCAGCCCGATACGACGCGCCCCGAGACGACACAGCCCGGCTCCGCGCCTGCCCCGGTGACCCCCGACAGCGACTGACATCAAAGAACGACTGATCCCATGACCGACCTGACCCTCTCTCTCGCTTCGCCGCTCGACCCCGAGGCCTCGGCCCTGCTGGACGCTTCGCAGGCGCTGATGCGGCAGCTTTACAAGCCTGAAGAAAACAACTTCCTCAGCCATGAGGCGCTGTGCGCCCCCTCGGTCCGCTTCTTCGTGGCCCGCAGCGGCGAAGAGACCCTGGGCTGCGGCGCCTTGCAGATCAAGGAGGGCTACGGCGAGGTCAAAAGCTTTTTCGTGACCGAGGCGGCGCGGGGGCGGGGCGTGGGCACGGCGCTGCTGCGGCAGATCGAGGAGACGGCCCGCGCCGAGGGGCTGACCGCGCTGAAGCTGGAGACCGGCGACGCCCTGGCCGCCGCCTGCCGCCTCTATGAGGCCAACGGCTTTGCCCGCTGCGGGGTCTTTGGCGACTATGACGACAATGGCGTCTCGGTCTTCATGTCCAAGACCCTGGCCCCGGCGCCGGTCTGAGACGATGTGCCCGCTGCGCCTGGACCCACGCGATGACATGGGGCCTGTCCTGGCCCTGCTGCGCGCCAGTTTCGCCTATATGGAAGGGCGGATCGACCCGCCCTCGTCGCTGACCCGCATGGGCCCCGAGGCGCTGGCCGCCGAGGCCGGGCGGGCCGAGCTGTGGATCCTGCCGCCCCCTGCCGCGCCCCTGGCCTGCGTCCTGCTGACGCCGAAGGCCGATCACCTGTACCTGGGCAAACTGGCGGTGACACCCACACAGCGCGACGCCGGGCTGGCGCGGCAGATGATCGGGCTGGCCGAGGCGCGGGCCCAGGCCCTGGGCTTGGGCGAGATCCGGCTGGAAGCCCGGGTCGAGCTGACCCAGAACCACGCAACCTTTGCCCGCCTGGGGTTTACGGAGATCGGGCAGAGCGCCCATCCGGGCTTTGACCGGCCGACCAGCCTGACCTTTGCCCGCCCCGTCCCGCCGCGCGGCTAGATCCGGGTGCAATCCAGCACCAGCGCCAATTCCTGGCCGCCCATCTGGCGCCAGCGGTGGAGGATCTCGCAGTCTTCGGGGGGCAGCTTGCGGCGGTCCTCCTCGGCCCCTGTCGGCGCCTCCTCGGAACAGGAAAGCAGACCGAGGATCATCGAGGCATCGCCGCGAATCTCGGTCACCCGGCAGCCCGTGGCCCGGGTCATCGCCAGCGCGGCGCGGCGCCCCACGGGGCCCAGCCGGGGGGCGTAGCGCGGGTTGACGCGCACCGCCTCGGCCAGGCGGCCGCGCTGGCGCACCACGAAACGGTCCGACCCGATGGTGACCCCGACCGCCGGGCTGTGGCGGAAATAGGGGTCGGGCATCGCGCAGCCGCCAAGCGGCAGGGCCAGACAGGCCAGAAGGATCAGGGCAGACTGCATGGCCCAGACTGGCGCGGGATTGGTTAACGCAGGTTTAAGACCCGCCCGGGCGCCAGCCCGGCCCCGCGCGCAAGGCTTGCCCCCCGCCCGCCCACAAGGCTTGCGCCTTGCGGGTGGCGGTCATATTTTCTGACCAATCCAGCGGAGGCCCCATGCCCTTTCAGCCGATCCCCCCCGAGAAACGCGCCGATGCGGTGACCCGCCAGATCGAGCTGCTGATCCTGCGCGGCATCCTGCGCCCCGGCGAACGCCTGCCGGCCGAGCGCGAACTGGCGGAACGGATGCAGGTCTCGCGCCCATCCCTGCGCGAGGCCCTGGCCGATCTGCAAACGCGCGGCTTGCTGGAGGCGCGGGCCGGATCCGGTGTCTATGTGGCCGATGTGCTGGGCGCAGCCTTCTCGCCCGCCCTGGTGGCGCTGTTCCAACGCCATGGCGAGGCGGTGCTGGATTACATCTCGTTCCGCCGCGACCTGGAGGGGCAGGCCGCCGAACGCGCCGCCCGCGCCGGTCTGCCCGCCGAACTGGCCCTGGTCGAGACCACATTCGCCAAGATGGAGGCGGCCCATGGCAAGGTCGATGCGGCGGAAGAGGCGCGGCTGGACGCAGCCTTTCACATGGCGATCCTGGAGGCCTCGCATAACATCGTGCTGCTGCACATGATGCGCTCGATGCTGGATCTGCTGCGCTCGGGCGTGTTCTACAACCGCGACATCATGTTCAACGGCTCGGCCACCGCCGAGCGGCTGCTGGACCAGCACCGGGCGATCAACGAGGCGATCCAGGCGCGCGATCCGGCGGCGGCCCGGGCCGCGGTCGAGGCGCATCTGGATTACGTCCGCGCCGCCTATCAGGCGCATCTGGACGCGGCGCGGCGGGCCGAGATCGCACAGATGCGGCTGGACCGGGAAACGGCGCGGGGCTGAGCGGACGCCCCCGGAGTATCTCTGGCAGTCAGAGCAGAGCAGGGCGGTTCCACGGGCCCTGGGCAAAGCAAAACCCCCCGCGCGGGGCCGGGGGTTTCGAAGACTGTCAGCGAAGCGGGCGGCTCAGTTGAGGCGACCCTTGGCCTCTTCGATGGCGCGGTCGGTCAGCTCGGCGGCCTTGGCGTCGGTCATCTGCTTGGCGATGACCTGGCGGGCGGCGGCGACGGCAGCGGTGACGGCGGCATCGCGCACATCCTTCACGGCCGAGGCCTCGGCCGAGGCGATCTGCTCTTCGGCGGCGGCCAGACGGCGCGCGATCGAAGCCTTCAGATCCACCTTCGCCTGTTCGGCGGCAGCGGCGGCTTCGGCCTTGGCGCCTTCGACGATGCGATCCGCCTGAGCCTGAACTTCCTTCTGCTTGCGCTCGTAGGAGGCCAGCAGGGCCTGGGCGTCTTCACGCAGGGCCTTGGCTTCGTCCAGCTCGGACTTGATGCCTTCGGCGCGCTTGTCCAGCAGGCCACCGATCAGGCCGGGGACCTTGAAGTAGACCAGCACCGCGATGAACACGATGAAGGCGATCAGCACGATGAAGTTCGTGTTGCCGAGCGAGAAGAACGGGCCGGTGGCCGCGAAGGCCGGGGTGGCGGCCAGGCTCAGAGCAACGGGAAGGGCGAGTTTCTTCATCGGGCTCATCCTTTCAGACGCTCGGAGACGGCGCCCGCGATCTCGTCGTCCTTGGGCGCGAAGCCCAGGGCGGCGACCAGCTCGGCGGCGGTATCCTTAGCGACGGTTTCCGCGGCCTGCTTGGCACCGGCGCGGATCTCGTCAATGGCCTTGGCGCTTTCGGCGGCCTTGGCGGCGATCTCTTCATCGGCCTTGGCGGTGGCGGCCTTCAGCTCTTCGTTGATCTCGGCCTTGGTGGCCTCGACGATACGAGAGGCTTCGGCGCGGGCATCGGCGAGGGCCTTGTCATAGGCGGCTTCCGCGGCCTCGGCCTTCTGCTTCAGCTCTTCCGCTGCGGCGATGTCATTGGCGATCGTTCCCGCCCGGTCCGCCAGCACGGCACCGACGCGCGGCAGCGCGATCTTGGACAGGATCAGGTAGATCACGACGAGCGTGACGATCAGCCAGAAAATCTGGTTGCCCCAGGTCGAAAAGTCGAGCTGCGGCATACCTGCGGATTCCGCTGCGTGGGCAGCGCCTTCCACGGCTTCGTGCGTTTCGGTCGCCATCTCTGCGAACTCCCGGGAACTGGATCTGTAGTCAAGTTACCACGGGTGAGCCCAAAGGGGCCCACCCGCGCGTAAGGATCTGTTCCGGCAGTCTTAGACGGCGAACATCAGCAGCAGAGCGACGAGGAACGAGAAGATCCCCAGGGCTTCTGCGAAGGCCATGCCGATGAACAGCGTGGCGGTCTGCGAGGCAGCGGCGGAGGGGTTGCGGAGCGCGCCCGACAGGAAGTTACCTGCCACGTTGCCCACACCCATGGCTGCGCCGCCCATGCCGATGGCGGTCAGACCAACACCGATGTACTTGCCCAGTTCTGCGATATCGCCTTCCATCTCGTTTTCTCCTTACGTTGGAATTGGCTTGGATAGGATCGCGGGGAGGCGTCGCCGCCCGACCCCGCGGATGTTCTTAGTGAGCCGGATGCAGCGCGTCCTTCAGGTACACGCAGGTCAGGATCGTGAAGACATAGGCCTGAATGAAGGCCACCAGCACTTCGAGGCCGTACATGCCGACGATCGCGATGATCGACACCGGCGAGACCGCCGCGATGGCTGCGAAGCCGGCGAAGACCTTGATCACCGCGTGGCCTGCCATGACGTTACCGGCAAGACGGATCGAGTGGCTGACGGGGCGCACGAAGTAGGAAATCACCTCGATCACGGCCAGGACGGGACGCAGCGGACCGGGGGCCGAGCTGACCCAGAACAGGCCGAGGAAGTGGGTGCCGTGCAGCACGAAGCCCAGGATGGTCACGCCCAGGAAGACCGCCAGCGCCAGCACCACGGTGACCGCGAAATGCGAGGTCGTGGTGAAGGACATCGGGATCAGGCCCAGCACGTTGGCAAAGACGATGAACATGAAAATGGTGAAGATGTAGGGGAAGAAGCGCACCGCGTCCTTGCCGCTGACGTCCTCGACCATCTTGTAGACGAAGCCGTAGGCCATTTCCGCCATCGACTGGCCGCGCGACGGGATGCGCTTGGCCCCCGAGGTGCCCAGCACCATCAGCGCCAGAACGGCCAGGATGGTCAGGCCCATCCACAGGGTCACGTTGGTGATCGTGTACCAATGCACCTCGGTGCCGCCGAACAGCGGCTTCACGATGAACTGGTCCATCGGGTGGAAGACCAGGCTGGAACCTTCCTCTGCACCGTGCGCTGCTTCAGTCGCCATCTTATCCCTCGTCATCGTCACCGGCGGTTTGGCCGGTCGGTTTGTCCTGTAGCTCCTGAGCGGAGCGGAGCATGGTCTTCACTCCGGCGATGAAGCCGAGAAGGGTGAAGGTGATCATCAGCACGGGCGCGATGCCCAGAAGCCAGTCGAGGCCGTAGCCGATGCCGAAGCCAAGCAAGAGCCCGGCCACGAGTTCCGTCACCATCCTCCAGCCCACCTGGGCCGCGGAGTAATGATCCTGTCCATACGAGGTCTCTGTCTTGCCGCCCTTGGCTGCCGCGATCCGGGCTTCGAGATCCGAAAGGCGCTTCCGGTGGTCCGGGTCGGTCATGGCAGAGGGAACCCCGCGTTGGTTGACGGTTTGCTAAGCGGCGGCGGGGCCTGAGTCAACGGCTTGTGATCGCGGCGCGGCGCCGGGTGCAAGCCGTTGATTTTGAGTATTTTTGGCCCGGTGAATGCAGGAGGATTCAAGGAAATGTCCGGCCGAGCGCCCGAAATGGGGCCGAAAGGGCATTCTCAACCGGGCGGTTGAACATGGATTTCGGGCGTTTTCCGGGGATTTCGGGGCGCGGCGCGGACCCCGAACGCTTAACTGCGCGGTTGAGCTTTGGCGTTGACCGGGGCCCGGGCGCGGCGTAGGCCAAGCCATGGCCGCCTCGCTCGACACCATCTTTGCCGCGCTTTCGGATCCGACCCGTCGGGCGATCCTGTCCATGCTGCTGGAAGACGACATGGCGGTCACCGATGTGGCCGAGCCCTTCGAGATGTCGCTGGCGGCGGTGTCGAAGCATCTGGGGATCCTGGCCAATGCCGGGCTGATCACCCAGGAAAAGCGCGGCCGGGTGAAATGGTGCAAGCTGGAGCCTGACGCCCTGCGCGCCGCCAGCATCTGGATGCAGGGGTTCGGCCAGTTCGAGGCGATCAACCTGGATGCCTTCGAACGCTTCCTGGAGACCGAGCTGGCGCCCCCCGAGGCGGGACCGGCAGGGACCGAAGAGGGCGCGGCCTAGTCCTTCAGCAGGATCAGCAGCGCCACCACGGTCAGCCCGACGCCCCCGAAGAGCATCAGCGGCGGCAGGCCCCGGCCCAGCATCACTTCCCACGCGATCACCCAGCTGGGGGTCAGATAGGTATAGGCCATGACCTTGGCCGCGGGCAGGCGCAGCGAGGCGAATTGCAGCAGCACCCCGGTGACCGCCGAGGCGAAGACGCCGACATATAGCAGCGTGACCCAGACGATCGGCGGCAGCGACAGCCAGTCGGTGGCCAGGATCGAGGGGAAGGCCCAAAGGCACATAAGCCCCGCCCCCGCCAAAAGCGTCCCGAAGGTAAAGGCCACCGCCGGTTCGCCCCGGTTCAGCCGCGCCACCAGCGGCGTGTAAAGCCCATGGGCCACGCAGCCCAGAAAGTAGATCTGCTCGCCCCGGCCCAGGTGGAAGCCCAGCAGGGCGCCGGGATCGCCGCGAAAGATCACCCAGACCGCTCCCAGGGCGCCGATGCCGAGCGCCAGGGCCAGCCGCGCGGTCATCCGCTGGCGCAGCAGCATCCAGCCGAAGCCCGCCGAGAGCAGCGGCACCAGGGTAAAGACCGCCGAGGTCGCCACCGGTTCGGCGGTCTTCAGCCCCTCGAACATCAGGGCGAAATAGGCGCCGAAGAGCGCGCCCAGCAGAAGATAGCGCCAGGGGGCGCGGAACTGCGCCCGGTGCAGGCCCGGCCCGGCCAGGGCGACACCGCCCACCACCGCTGCCGCCAGCACCAGCCGCAACGCGGTCAGCGCCGCGGGATCCACATGGGGCGCGGCCAGACCGCCCAGGGGGAAGCTGCCCGCGACGATGGCCGAGAAGGCCAGCATCGCCAGATGCCCCTTGCGCCGCTCGCCCGGCGACCCGCGCAGGTCGGCGCGCGCCGCCGGGCGCCCCGTGCTTGCTGGACCGGCGCCCGGACCGGCGCCGCGCGCGGCGCCCAGCTCGGCCTGGGTCATTCGACCTCGTCCCGCAGGTGCTCGGTATGATCCTTGAGGTATTTCAGGAAGGCCTGCACCTTGGTGGTGCGGTGCAGGTCCATGTGGGTGACCAGCCACAACCGGCTTTCCCATTCCTCCAGCGGCGGGTGCACCTCGACCAGATCGCCGCCCTCGCTGCTTTCATAGGTGCCCAGAAAGCCCATCCCGACCCCCGACAGCACCGCCTGGCGCACCGCGCGGGTGTCGCCCGAGCGGAAGACCACCTGGTGCGAGGGGATGGTTTCGCGCATCCATTGCGCGAAGGGCGCCCGGCTGGCCTGATCGTCCAGGCCGACGAAGCGGTGCCCGGCCATGCGGTTGGGAATATCGGGCATCCCGTGACGCTCGATATAGTCGCGGCTGCCGTAGATCGCCGATTTCAGCGTCAGGAAGGGCTGCACCACGTTGTCGGGCTGCTGCGGCGGGCTGCCGGCGCGGATCGCCACATGGGCCTCGCCGTATTCCAGCCGGAAAAGGCGCATCGAGGTCAGGTAGCGCAGCTGCACATCGGGGTATTCCGCCTGGAAGCCCGCCAGGATCGGCACCAGCAGCTGGCTGAGCCCGCCGATGGTGGTCACCACCAACTCGCCCGACACCTCGTTGCCGCGCCCCTTGATCCGGGCCGACAGCTGGCTGAACTGGTCATCGGTGGCCTGGGCCACGCGCAGCAGGTCCTGCCCGGCCTCGGTCGCCGTGTAGCCCCGGGTGTGGCGCTGGAACAGCTTCACCCCCAGGCGTTTCTCCAGCGCGTCGATATGGCGGATCACCGTGGCATGGTGCACCCCCAGAACCTCGGCCGCGCCGGACACGGTGCCCAGGCGCGCGACCTGATAGGCGGTGCGGATCTCGTCCCAATTGTCCATTCTGCCACTCCGGAAGTCATGTGCGCACAAAAACTGCGCCGCCAGTCAGAGCCGGTTCCGTGCGGAAATGCAATGACAAATCGACGGGACCCGAGACCACCCCGCCCGCAGGCCAATTTGACCTGACGCAAGGTTACAGGCTGCAATCGTGCTATAATAGCGATCTTCCCCGTCCAGGGCCCTCCTGCACGGGCGTAAGGGAGGAATGTATCATGTTTGCCTTTTACCCGGCTTTCACCCCCGCTCAGGCCGCCGCCTACAGCTGGATGGCGGGTGTCACCTTCTGGATGACCGCGATGGAAATGAACGCGGCGCTGCTGAAGGGGATGCACGCATCCGACATGGCCAAGCCCGGTCAGCACCCCTATCACAGCACGCCGGTCTGATCCCGGCGCGGCCCGGATCCCGCCCCGGTCTTGACCCCGGGGCGGTGCCTGGGACAGCCCCGACCAGCCCCCACCGGGCGGCCCCGCTGCCCGGTGGCGAAACCCCTTGTGCCACAGGGCCCGCCTGCCCCGCCGCTGTTGACTCTGCCCCCCCTGCGGCGTAAACGGCGCGACAACATCCCGGAGTCTAAGTTGATTCCGGTCCCATCGCCTTATGCGGGGATCGCCACCAGTCAGCGCGTTGCGCCCACTGGTGCACTTGGCCTTTGCGCCGCATCCCGCCGCCCTTTCGGGCCATGAGGTTGAGCCGTTCACCGCCCCCACCCATCTGGGGGGTAACCTAGTCAGAGGCCGCAGGAGGGCCGGGGCATGTTTGAAAATCTATCCGAACGCCTCTCTGGCGTCTTTGACCGCCTGACCAAGGCCGGTGCGCTCTCCGAAGACGATGTGAAGACCGCCCTGCGCGAGGTCCGCGTCGCCCTGCTTGAGGCCGACGTCTCGCTGCCGGTGGCGCGCAACTTCATCAAGGCGGTCGAGAAGAAGGCCACCGGCGCCGCGGTCACCAAGTCGGTGACCCCCGGCCAGCAGGTGGTGAAGATCGTCCATGACGAGCTGATCGCCGTGCTGGCGGGCGAGGAAGGCGAGCCCGGCAAGCTGAAGATCGACAACCCGCCCGCGCCCATCCTGATGGTCGGCCTTCAGGGCGGCGGCAAGACCACCACCACCGCCAAGCTGGCCAAGCGCCTGAAGGAACGCGAGGGCAAGAAGGTCCTGATGGCCTCGCTCGACGTGAACCGTCCGGCGGCCATGGAACAGCTGGCCATCCTCGGCACCCAGATCGGCATCGACACCCTGCCCATCGTCAAGGGCGAGGACCCGGTGGCCATTGCCAAACGCGCCAAGACCCAGGCGGGCCTGGGTGGCTATGACGTCTACATGCTGGACACCGCCGGCCGCCTTTCCATCGACGAAGAGCTGATGGCCCAGGTCGAGGCGGTGCGCGATGTCGCCAACCCGCGCGAGACCCTGCTGGTGGTCGATGGCCTGACCGGCCAGGACGCCGTGCACACGGCCGAGAACTTCGACGAACGTATCGGCATCTCGGGCGTGGTCCTGACCCGGATGGACGGCGACGGGCGCGGCGGCGCGGCCCTGTCGATGCGCGCCATCACCGGCAAGCCGATCAAGTTCGTCGGCCTGGGCGAGAAGATGGAGGCCCTGGAAACCTTCGAGCCGGACCGCATCGCGGGCCGCATCCTCGGCATGGGCGATATCGTCGCCCTGGTCGAGAAGGCGCAGGAAGTGCTGGAGGCCGAACAGGCCGAACGCATGATGAAGCGCTTCACCAAGGGTCAGTTCAACATGAACGACCTGAAGATGCAGCTTGAGCAGATGATGAAGATGGGCGGCATGGACGGGATCATGGGGATGATGCCGGGCATGGGCAAGATGGCCAAGCAGGCCCAGGCCGCGGGCATGGACGACAAGGTTCTGACCCGCCAGATCGCCCTGATCAACTCGATGACCAAGAAGGAACGCGCCAACCCTGCCCTGCTGCAAGCCAGCCGCAAGAAGCGGATCGCCGCCGGGGCCGGCCTTGAGGTGTCCGATCTGAACAAGCTTCTGAAGATGCATCGCCAGATGGCCGATGTGATGAAGAAGATGGGCAAGATGGGCAAGGGTGGCATGATGAAACAGGCCATGAAGCAGATGATGGGCAAGGGCGGCGGCCTGCCCGAGGGGATGGACCCCTCGCAGATGGACCCCAAGCAGCTGGAAGAAGCCGCAAAGGCCATGGGCGGCAAGGGCGGCCTTGGCGGTCTGGGCGGCCTCGGCGGTCTCGGTGGCATGGGCGGCGGTCTGCCCGGCGGCCTGTCGGGCTTCGGCAAGAAGAAGTGAGATGAGCGGCGCGCTCCTCATATCCAGCGACATCTTCGCGTCGCTTTTCGTCGCCCCGCACCGGGCGGCGCGGCAGGCGCGTCTGCGTCCCGCCAGCCATGACCCGCGCGCCACCGCCACCTGTCGCCACCCGCGCCTCGACGCGACCCCGGAGGCGGCACAGCGTCCCGACCGGCCCGCGCAGGAGGACGCCGCATGATCGCCGTCGCCCCTGCCCGCTGGCCCGAGCTGCAAACCGAGCGTCTGCGCCTGGTCTGCCCCGCTGCCCCCGATTTCGACGCCACCGCCGCCTATCTGATGCCCGGCGCCCGCCGCTTCGTCGATCAGCATCCCGACGAAGAGGCCGCCTGGTGGTCGATCGCCACGATCATTGGCCACTGGCACCTGCGCGGCTACGGCCATTTCGCCGTGATCGACCGCGAGACCGGCCTGGACGTCGGCCTGGTCGGCCCCTGGTATCCGCGCGGCTGGCCGGAACCGGAACTGTCCTGGCAGCTGCTGGATGGGGCCGAGGGCAAGGGCTATGCCACCGAGGCTGCCCGCGCCGTGCTGCACTGGCTGTTCCAGGACAAGGGCTGGGCCTCCTGCATCTCGCTGGTCGACCCGGAAAACGACCGCTCGGTCGCCATGGTCGAACGGCTGGGCGCCCGCGCCGAGGGCATGTTCCACCACCGCATGGCGGGCGACATGCGCATCTGGCGCCACCTGCCGCGCACCGCCGCCGGGCGCAAACTGATGGAGCGGATCTGACATGACCACCGACCTGGCCCCGATCCCCACCCTGCACACCCCGCGCCTGACCCTGCGCGCCCCCGGGCCGCAGGATGCCGAGGCGCTGATCGCCTTCTACGCCACCGAGCGCGCACGCTTTGTCGGCGGGCCGAAGGATCGTGCCCAGGCCTGGCGCCAGCTGGGCACCGAGATCGGCCATTGGGTGCTGCGCGGCTATGGCCGCTGGATGCTGGACGTGACCGCAACCGGCGAAACCGTCGGCATGGTCGGCCTGTGGAACCCCGAAGGCTGGCCCGAGCCGGAAATCGGATGGGACCTGTTCGAGGGCCACGAGGGCCGCGGCTATGCCACCGAGGCCGCCGAGGCCGCCCGCGCCTATGCCTATGACGTGCTGGGCTGGTCCACCGCCATCTCGCTGGTGGATCCCGAAAACCACGGCTCGGCCGCCGTCGCGCGCCGCCTGGGCGCCGCGCCCGACGGCACCTTTGTCATGCACGACCACGAGGTGGTGATCTATCGCCACCCCGGCCCCGATGCCCTGGCCGAAGGCGGCGCGGAGGCCTACGCATGACCGCCCTTGCCACCTGCGCCACCCAACTGCCGATCCCCGTGATCGAGACCGAGCGGCTGATCCTGCGCGGCCCCGCGCCGCAGGATTTCGACGCCATCGAGAGCTTCCTGGCCGATGCCGAGCGTTCGCAGTATATCGGCGGGCCGGTGACCGACCGCGACCAGGTCTGGCGCGGCTTCCTGTCGGTGATCGGCCATTGGATGTGGCGCGGCTACGGCATGTGGACGGTGGCCGAGAAGTCCAGCGGCGCGACCGTGGGCCGCGTCGGCATTATCAATCATCTGCAATGGGACGAGCCGGAAATCGGCTGGCATGTCTTCGACGGCTTCGAGGGCAAGGGCTATGCCCATGAGGCGGCCCTGGCCGCCCGCCAATATGCCGCCGATCACTTCGGCCTGGACGCGGTGATCTCTTACATCGACCCGGCCAATACCCGCTCGCGCGCCCTGGCCGAACGGATGGGCGCCAGGGTCGAGCGCGAACGCACCGAGTTCTACGGCACCACGGTGCTGGTCTACCGCCACCCCGCCGTGGCGAAGGGGGGCGCATGACCTTCCAGATCCCCGTCATCGAGACCGAACGGCTGATCCTGCGCGGCCCCGAGCCGCAGGATTACCCCGATTTCAAGGCCACCTTCAGCTCCTACCGCTCGCGCTTCATGGGCGGGCCGCTGAACGCCTACGAAACCTGGATGCTTTACGCCGCCGAGATCGGCCACTGGCAGATCCGCGGCTATGGCATGTGGATGATCCACGACCGCGCCACCGATACGCCCCTGGGCATGGCGGGCGGCTGGAAACCCGCCACCTGGCCCGAGGCCGAGCTGGCCTGGATCATCTGGCCCGAAACCGCCGGCCGGGGCTATGCGCTGGAGGCGACCCATGCGGCCCGGCGCTATTTCTACGACCAGCTGGGCTGGGAAGGCGCGGTGTCCTACGTGGACCCCAAGAACCTGGCCTCGATCCGCCTGTGCGAACGCCTGGGCGCCAAGCGCGACACCCAGGCGGCCACGGTGGACGGCAACGAACATTGCTACCGCCATCCCTCTCCGGCGGCGCTGCGCAACAGCCAGATCGCCGACGGGATAGAGCTGGAGATCCGCTCTTACATGGACCCCTTGTTCAAACCGAAAGGATACGCCCTTGACTGATGATGTCGTCGCCCGCGCCGCCGAGGTGCTGAAGGGCCACCGGGCCTCGATCGACCGTCTGGACGCGATCCTGGTCTACACCCTGGGCGAGCGGTTCAAGCACACCCAGGCCGTGGGGAAACTGAAGGCCGAACACGACCTTCCCCCCTCGGACCCCAATCGCGAGGCGACGCAGATCGCGCGCCTCGAAGAGCTCGCGACCGAAGCGGATCTTGATCCCGAGTTCGCGAAGAAATTCCTGAATTTCATCATTCAGGAGGTGATCCGGCATCACCGGCAGCACCAGGGCTGAACAGCCCACCCGGAACGGCAGGATGAAATCCCGCCCACCCGGAAAGACCCGGACGGCGCCCCGCCGTCCCCCCGAGCCCGGCGGCCCTGCCGCCCAACCCCATCCGGCGCATCCGCGCCGACCTGCCATTCGAAGGAGAAAACCCAATGGCCATGAAAATCCGTCTCGCCCGTGGTGGTTCGAAAAAGCGCCCCTTCTACCGCGTTGTCGCCGCTGATTCGCGTATGCCCCGCGACGGCCGCTTCATCGAGAAGCTGGGCACCTACAACCCGCTGCTGCCGAAAGACAGCGAAGAGCGCATCAAGCTGGACATGGACCGCATCCAGTACTGGCTGAGCCAGGGTGCCCAGCCCACCGACCGCGTGTCGCGCTTCCTGGAAGCCGCCGGCGTTCTGGAGAAGAAAGAGCGTGCCAACCTGAAGAAGGGCACCCCGGGCAAGGCTGCTCAGGAACGCGCCGAAGCCAAGGCCGCCAAGGCCGCCGAAGCGGCCGAAGCCGCCTCGGAAGAGGCAGCCGCGGAGTAATTCGCGCCTCTATGCCCCGCGCCGCATCCGGCGCGGGGTCCCCTCGGGGCCCTGCCCCGCCGCGCGCCAGGACAGCAAACGCCCCGGCCCGCCCCCTTTTCCGCCGATCAGAACCGCAGCCCCCGGGCCCGCCAGCGGCGGACCCCCGCCGGTGCGCGGCCCTTGCCCCCGTCTTTCCGACATCGCCATTTTTCCGACGCGTTTTGGCCCTAGCAGAGCATCAAGGGGACCGCCCATGGCCCGCCCACCCCTGATCCGGGACCTCGAATGCTCTTTCGTCTCTTCCGCCTGCCGATCCTGCTCGGCCTCGCCTTCCTCGCGGGGATCGTCTACGAACGCGACCGTGTGGCGCAGGCCTGCACGGCAAATGCGGCTCTTCTCGCCGAGAGCCACTGCTAGTATCCTGCGCGTCCCGCCCCTGCCTGCCCGCCTGCCGGGCCGGACTTTCGCCAAGGTGACCTGCGCATGACCGACACGACCCGCGACACCCCTTCCGATCTGATCTGCCTCGGCGCCATTGCCGGCGCCTATGGCGTGCGCGGCGAGCTGCGGCTGAAAAGCTTCTGCGCCGAGCCCGAGGCGATCGCCGACTACAGCCCACTGACCTCGGAGGATGGCGCGCAAAGCTATTCCATCAGCCTGACGCGGCCGATCAAGAACGGTTTTGCCGCGCGGCTGGCCGGGGTCGAGACCAAGGAAGAGGCCGACGCCCTGAAGGGGCTGCGCCTTTATGCCCCGCGCGACCGCCTGCCCGCCCTGCCCGACGACGAATTCTATCACGCCGACCTGATCGGCCTGACCGTGGTCGACACCGGCGGCACCGAGCTGGGCAAGGTGCGCGCGGTGATGGACCATGGCGCGGGCGACCTGCTGGAGATCGCGGCCCCGGGCCAATCCACCACCGTCCTGCTGCCCTTCACCCGCGAAGCGGTGCCGACCGTCGATCTGGAGGCAGGCCGCATCGTGGCCGATCCCCCCGAGGGGCTTTTCTGACCCCTGCGGTGTACCTCGGACCGCCGTCGCGCCGTGAGTATTTTTAGCCGTCGAATGGGAAGAGCGCGGCGCGCGGGCGGCCCCGGCGCGCTTGATCCCCGGGCCTGCGGCGCCTAGAGACGGTCGGACCTAGAGAGAGAGCCGATGACCCTCAAATCCCATGGCCGCAAGAGCATCAGCGCCACCCTGAAACCGCGCAGCCTGATGGACGAGCCGGAAACCCTGGCCGGTGTCTGGACCGCCCAGGTGATTACCCTGCTGCCCCAGGCCTTTCCGGGCCTTCTGGGCGAAAGCCTGACCGGCAAGGCCTTGAAGGACGGGCTGTGGCAGCTGAACACGGTCAACCTGCGCGAACACGGTCTGGGCAAGCATCGCAACGTCGATGACACGCCTGCGGGCGGCGGCGCGGGCATGGTGCTGCGCGCCGATGTGATGGAGGCCGCGATTGCCGAGGCGCGGGGCCGGGCGCGGGGGGCGCATCCGCTGGTCTACCTCTCGCCGCGCGGGCGCCGCTTCGACCAGCAGATGGCCCGCGACTGGGCGCGCGGCGACGGGGTGACCCTGATCTGCGGCCGGTTCGAGGGGCTGGACGAGCGGGTGATCGAGCATTTCGGCATCCAGGAGGTCAGCTTGGGCGATTTCGTCATGACCGGGGGCGAGCCTGCCGCCCAGGCCATGCTGGACGCCACCGTGCGCCTGCTGCCCGGGGTGCTGGGCAATGCCGCCTCGACCGAGGAAGAAAGCTTTTCCGAAGGCCTGCTGGAGCATCCGCAATATACCCGCCCGCCGGAATGGCAGGGCCGCGCCATCCCCGAGGTGGTGATGTCGGGCAACCACGGGGCGATTGCCAAGTGGCGGCGCGAGATGTCCGAGGCGATCACCCGCGCCCGCCGCCCCGACCTCTGGGCCGCCGCGCGCGAGCCGCTGCTGGACGATGCGGTGCGCGCCGTGCAGGACGCCGACAGCCTGGCGGCCTTCCTTGAGGCCGAGGCGCCCGCCCTGGCGGATCTGGCCGAGACGCTGCGGGCGCCGCGCGAAGAGGCCCCCCTGCCCGCCAACCCCTACCGCGCCCTGGCGCAGCTGATCCGCCAGCGGCAGGGCTGAGCCCGCTTCGGTCCCTGCGGTCCCTCTTCGGGGGCGCGGGCCGTTTGGCAGCGGCAGCGCGCCCTGCTAGCTTTGGCGCGACACCGAAAGGAAGCCCATGATCAACGTCCTCTTCGCCGCCACCGAACAACGCTGGACGGAATACCGCGCGCCGCTGACCGAGGCCTTCGCCGCCCGCGATCTGGCGGTGGACCTGCGCACCGATTTCCCGCCCGAGGCGGTCGATTACATCGTCTATGCGCCCAATTCGCCGGTGCAGGATTTCACCCCCTACACCCGCTGCAAGGCGGTTCTGAACCTCTGGGCCGGGGTCGAAGCCATCGTCGGCAACCAGACCCTGACCCGGCCTCTGTGCCGCATGGTGGATCACGGGCTGACCCGGGGCATGGTGGAATGGGTGACGGGCCATGCGCTGCGCCATCACCTGCATATCGACCATTTCCTGGCCCATCAGGACGGCGACTGGGACGCGGCCAAGCTGGTCCCGCCGCTGGCCGAGGAACGCCCCGTCACCGTGCTGGGGCTGGGCGAGCTGGGCGCCGCCTGCGCCCAGGCGCTGGCCCAGCTGGGCTTTCCGGTCACCGGCTGGTCGCGCAGCCCGAAGGACATCGAGGGGCTGACCTGCCTGTCGGGCCCCGAGGGGCTGGCCCAGGCGCTGTCCACGGCGCAGATCCTGGTGCTACTGCTGCCGCTGACCGCCGAAACGACCGATCTCATGGATGCCACCCGCCTGGCCCAGCTGCCCCGGGGCGCGGTGATCCTGAACCCCGGACGCGGGCCGCTGATCGTCGACGAGGCCCTGCTGGCCGCGCTGGACGCAGGCCACCTGCGCCATGCCACGCTGGATGTCTTCCGCACCGAACCTCTGCCCGCCGCGCATCCCTTCTGGGCCCATCCGCAGGTCACGGTCTGCCCGCATATCGCTTCGGAAACCCGCCCCCTGACCGCCTCTCGCATCATCGCCGAGAACGTGGCGCGCGGCGAGACCGGCGCGCCCTTCCTCTTCTTGGTGGACCGCAGCCAGGGGTACTGAGCTCGGGCCGTCGGGACGGGAGCGGGGGCTCTGCCCCCCTTGAGCCTTCGGCTCAATTCCCCCCGGGATATTTCTGGCCAACAAATAGAGAGGGGTGGGGCGCAGCGAAGCCTTTAGGGCACCCCGGCTGGAAAGTCCGCCAACGGGCGCGCCCTCCCGGCGCCGCGCCTGTTGATCTACGTCGCGGCCGAGGGACGGTTGCCCCTTGCGTTTCTCATTGCCAAAAATATCCCCGCCGGAGGCATCGGCCCGGCACGGGCCGATCAGGGCTGGGCGCGGCGCTTAGGGCGCCTTGCGGGCGCGCGGGGCTGCGGGAAACGGGCCGATCTGCCGCTATCGGCCCGCCCACCAAAGAGAAAGGGCGGCGCCAGCCCGGCACCGCCCCTGTTCCATTCGATGGCCCCAAATACTCCCGCCGGAGGCATCCCCGGCCGCAGATTTCGGACCCATCAGAGGTTGGCGTAGATCCCTGCGACCTTCTCGATGGCCGCCTCGGGGGCCAGCTCTTCGCTCTCGCCCGTCCGGCGGCAGGTCAGCTCGACCACGCCGTTCTTCAGGCCGCGCGGGCCGACGGTGATCCGCCAGGGCAGGCCGATCAGGTCCATGGTGGCGAACTTGCCGCCCGCGCGCTCGTCGCGGTCGTCGTAGAGCGGCTCCAGCCCCTTGGCCTCGAAGGCCTTGTAGATCGCCTCGCAGGCCGCATCCGCCTCGGCGTCGCCGGTCTTCAGGTTGACGATGCCCACATGGAAGGGGGTCACGCCCTCGGGCCAGATGATGCCCTTGTCGTCGTGGTTGGCCTCGATGATGGCCCCGATCAGACGCGAGACGCCGATACCGTGGCTGCCCATGTGGACCTCGACCGGCTTGCCGTCCGGCCCCTGCACCGTGGCGCCCATGGCCTCGGAATACTTGGTGCCAAAATAGAAGATCTGGCCAACCTCGATGCCGCGCGCGGTGCGGCGGCGCTCTTCGGGGACCTCGGCGAAGACCGCCTCGTCGTGGGTCTCATCGGTGCGGGCATAGCGCGAGGTGAACTCTTCCAGCACCGCCTCGCATTCTGCCACATCGTCATAGTCGATCTGGCGGTCGCCGAAGGTCAGATCGGTGATCTCGCTGTCATAGAAGACTTCCGATTCGCCGGTTTCGGCCAGCACCAGGAACTCGTGCGTGTAATCACCGCCGATCGGCCCGCCGTCGGCGCGCATCGGGATGGCTTGCAGGCCCATGCGTTCGTAGGTGCGCAGATAGCTGACCAGGTGGCGGTTGTAGGCGTGCAGCGCGTCTTCCTTGGTCAGGTCGAAGTTGTAGCCGTCCTTCATGAAGAACTCGCGGCCCCGCATCACGCCGAAGCGCGGGCGCACCTCGTCGCGGAACTTCCACTGGATGTGGTAGAGGGTCAGCGGCAGATCCTTGTAGGACTTCACGTAGCTGCGGAAGATGTCGGTGATCATCTCCTCGTTGGTCGGACCGTAAAGCATGTCGCGGTCATGCCGATCGCGGATGCGCAGCATCTCGGGGCCGTAGGCGTCATAGCGCCCCGATTCCTTCCACAGTTCCGCCGATTGCAGCGTCGGCATCAGCATCGGGATATGGCCCGCGCGCTGCTGCTCTTCGTGGACGATGTTTTCCAGCTTGCGCAGCACCTTGAAGCCCATGGGCAGCCAGGAATAGATGCCGGCGCTGGCCTGCTTGATCATGCCGGCCCGCAGCATCAGGCGGTGGCTGGCGATCTGCGCCTCGGCGGGCGTCTCTTTCAAGACGGGCAGGAAATAGCGGGACAGACGCATTTTGGCCTCTTTGGTTGGGTCGCGCCATGGTGTATTGAATGCCGCCCGCCCGGGCAATGCCCTATCCCGCCGATCAGCGCTTGAAAAATGCCCCCCACAGGGCGAGATATGGGCGTGACCCAGCCGGAGAATGACCTTGGCCCTGCCCGTGCGCAAACAGATGAAGTACTGGGGCGTCGCCGCGGCGGTGTTCCTGCTGGCCCTGTGGTGGCTGGGGGATGTGATCATGCCCTTCCTGCTGGGCATGGCGATTGCCTATTTCCTGGATCCCGTGGCCGACCGGCTGGAAAGCTGGGGCGCCTCGCGCGCGGCGGCTACCGCGATCATCACCCTGGGCGCGCTGCTGATCTTCATCCTGGGCGCGCTGCTGGTGCTGCCGATGGCGATCAACCAGGCGCTGGACCTGTTCGACACGGCGCCGAAGCTGTTCCAGAACCTTCAGGCCTTCCTGACCGAACGCTTCCCCGACCTGACCGAAGAGGGCTCGGTGCTGCGCCAGTCGCTGTCGGCCGTGGGCGAGACGATCCAGTCGAAGGGCGGCGAGCTGCTGAACACCGCGCTCAGCTCGGTGGGTTCGCTGATCTCGATCGTGACGCTTTTCGTGATCGTGCCGGTGGTGGCCTTCTACCTGCTTTACGACTGGGACAACATGGTGGCCGAGGTCGACAGCCTGCTGCCCCGCGACCATGCGCCCACGATCCGCGCCCTGGCCCGTGACATCGACCGCTCGATGGCCGGGTTCATTCGTGGCATGGGCTCGGTCTGCCTGATCCTGGGCACCTATTACGCCGGGGCGCTGATGCTGGCGGGGCTGAATTTCGGCCTGGTGATCGGCGCCGTGGCGGGGATCCTGACCTTCATCCCCTACGTGGGCGCGCTGACCGGCGGCGTGCTGGCCATCGGGCTGGCGCTGTTCCAGTTCTGGGGCGACTGGCTGTCCATCGGGCTGGTCACCGGCATCTTCGTGCTGGGCCAGGTGATCGAGGGCAATGTGCTGACCCCGAAACTGGTCGGCTCTTCGGTCGGGCTGCACCCGGTCTGGCTGATCTTCGCCCTGTCGGTCTTCGGCTCCCTGTTCGGCTTCGTCGGGATGCTGGCCGCCGTGCCCCTGGCCGCCGCCATCGGCGTGATCGCCCGCTTCATCGTCGGCCAGTACCGGCAGAGCAAGCTGTATCGCGGGGTCAGCGACGACCCCTGGGACAGCGACACCGCCGCCGCGGACGACCAGCAGGGCTAAGCGATGAGCGACGAGCAAAAGCCCCTGGACCTGCGCATCCCGCAGGGCCTCATGCGCCGTGAGGATTTCATCCTGGGCGGGCCCAATCAGATGGCCTTTGCCATGCTGGACAGCTGGCCCGAGGGCTGGAGCGCGCGCAAGATGGCGCTGATCGGGCCGCGTGGCGCGGGCAAGACCCACCTGGCGCATATCTGGGCCGCCCGCGCGGGCGCGCCTCTTCTGGATGCGCGCGACCTGCCGCGCGCCGATGTGCCGGCCCTGGCGCGCAGCTCTGTCGCGGTCGAGGACGTGCCGCGCATCGCCGGAAACCGGGCAGCGGAAGAGGCGCTGTTTCACCTTCACAACCTGGTGCTGGCCGAGGGCAACTCGCTGCTGGTCACCGCCGACACAGCCCCCGCGCGCTGGCCGCTGGTCATCCCCGACCTGGCCAGCCGGATGCAGGCCTGCCCGGCGGTGATGCTGGACGCCCCCGACGACGCCCTGCTGGGCGCCCTTCTGGGCAAGTTCTTTGCCGACCGCCAGGTGATCCCGCATCCCGATGTCATTCCCTACCTGCTGCGCCGGATCGAACGGTCCTTCACCGCCGCCGGGCGCATTGCCGCCGCCCTGGATGCGCAATCGCTGGCCGAACAGCGCCCGGTGACCCGCGCCATGGCCGCCCGCGTCCTCGAGCGTCTGGCGGAGGACAGCGATCGCGCCTAGACTTGGGCAAAATTGCTGACTATTTCGCGCGTTCCGCGATGAAACCGTTACACTTTTGCCTGATGCAGGTGCCATGATCGACGCAGACTTCCTGAACCAGCCGACCCCCGCCCCCGTGGCCATGCCCGCGCTTGACCTGACCGGCCCGGGCCGGTTCTACAATCGCGAGCTCAGCTGGCTGGGGTTCAACTGGCGAGTGCTGGAAGAGGCCGAGAACCCCTCGGTGCCGCTGCTGGAACGGCTGCGGTTCCTGTCGATCAGCGCCAACAATCTAGATGAGTTCTATACCGTCCGCGTGGCGGGCCTGCGCGAGCTGGCAAAGGCGGGCAATACCAACCCCGCCGCCGACGGCATGACCCCCGCCGAACAACTGGTGAAGATCAACGAGGACGCCCGCCGCCTGCTGGAGCATCAGCAGAAGGTGCTGTCGGACCTGCGCCGCCTGATGGCGGTGGAAGAGATCCACATCCTCAGCCGCGACGACCTGACCGATGCCGACCGCGACCACCTGGGTGACATCTTCCTGACCCGGATCTTCCCGGTGCTGTCGCCCCTGGCCATCGACCCGGCGCACCCCTTCCCCTTCATCCCCAACCTCGGGTTCAGCCTGGCCCTGCAACTGGAACGCAAGCGCGACCGCCGCCCGTTGCAAGCCCTGCTGCCGATCCCGCATCAGATCGACCGTTTCCTGCGCCTGCCCGCGCCCCAGGGCGAGATCCGCTTTGTGCCGCTGGAAGAGGTGCTGCTGGTCTTCCTCGACCGGCTGTTCCCGGGCTATCGCGACACCGGCCACTGCACCTTCCGTGTGCTGCGCGACAGCGACCTGGAGATCGAGGAAGAGGCCGAGGATCTGGTGCGCGAGTTCGAGACCGCCCTGAAACGCCGCCGCCGCGGCGAGGTGGTGCGGCTGAAGATGTCGGCGGGCGCGCCCGAGCCGCTGAAACGGGTGATCAAGCGCGAGCTGCGGGTGATCGAGGACGAGGTGATCGAGGTCGAGGGGCTGATCGGCATCGCCTCGCTGTCGGAACTGGTCACCGACGACCGCCCCGAGTTGCTGTGGCCCAAGTTCACCCCCCGGGTGCCGGAACGGGTGCAGGACCACGACGGCGACATGTTCGCGGCGATCCGCCAGAAGGACATGCTGCTGCACCACCCCTACGAGACCTTCGACATGGTGGTCCGTTTCCTGCGCCAGGCGGCGCAGGACCCGGACGTGGTGGCGATCAAGCAGACCCTCTACCGGACGTCCAAGAACTCGCCCATCACCGATGCGCTGTGCGAGGCCGCCGAGGCGGGCAAATCGGTCACCGCCCTGGTCGAGCTGAAGGCGCGCTTCGACGAGGCCGCCAATATCCAGCAAAGCCGCGTGTTGGAACGCGCGGGGGCCCATGTGGTCTATGGCTTCGTCGACTGGAAGACCCATGCCAAGATTTCCACCGTGGTCCGCCGCGAGGGGCAGGATCTGGTGACCTATTCCCACTACGGCACCGGCAACTACCACCCGATCACCGCGCGGATCTACACCGACCTGTCCTTCTTCACCTGCGATGCGGGGCTGGGGCGCGACGCGGCGCGGGTCTTTAACTACCTCTCGGGCTATGCCCAGCCCGAGAAGCTGGAGAACCTGTCGATCTCGCCCCTGACGATGAAATCCGACCTGATCCGCATGATCGGCGAAGAGGCCGAACATGCCCGCGCCGGGCGGCCCGCGGCGATCTGGGCCAAGATGAACTCGCTGATCGAACCGGATGTGATCGACGCGCTTTATGCCGCGGGCCAGGCCGGGGTGAAGATCGACCTGGTGATCCGGGGCATCTGCGGGCTGCGCCCGGGTATCGAGGGGCTGTCGCCGAACATCCGGGTGAAATCCATCGTCGGGCGCTTCCTGGAACATTCGCGCATCGTCTGTTTCGGCAATGGCGGCGGCCTGCCGTCCGACGGGGCGCGGGTGTTCTTCTCTTCCGCCGACTGGATGGGGCGCAACCTGAACCGTCGGGTCGAGACCCTGGTGGAATGCAAGACCCAGACGGTGAAGGACCAGATCGTGCGCCAGATCCTGGCGGCCAACCTGCATGACACCGCGCAAAGCTGGGTGATGCAGCCCGATGGCCGTTTCCTGCGCGCCGACCGACCCACCGATGGCACCGCCTTCAACTGTCACCGCTTCTTCATGGAAAATCCGTCGCTGTCGGGGCGCGGATCGGCGGGGGCCTCGGATGTGCCGCAATTGACGCATGAGACAGCGATCGGTTGACCCCGACCCGCCGCTTTGCACATAAACATTCAGACAGACCGGGGGTCCGCCAGTGATGGATGGGGATAACCAGCCAAGTGTTTCCGATTGGGGCCCGTTCGGGCGCCCGCTTTTCGACAACCCCGAGGCGCGCGCACTCAGCCGTGTCGGCGTGGTCGACGTGGGCTCGAACTCGGTCCGGTTGGTGGTGTTCGACGGCGCCGCGCGCAGCCCGGCCTATTTCTACAACGAAAAGATCATGTGCGGCCTGGGCGCCGGTCTGTCCGAGACGGGCCGCCTGAACCCCGAGGGGCGCAAGCGCGCGCTGGCGGCGATCCACCGCTTCCAGCTCTTGGCGCAGGGCATGGACGCCACGCCCCTGTCCGCCGTGGCCACGGCGGCCGTGCGCGACGCCGAGGACGGCCCCGATTTCGCCGAGGCCGTAGAACGACAGACCGGCATCCGCCTGCATGTGATCGACGGCCAGGAAGAGGCCCGGCTGTCGGCCCAGGGCGTGCTTCTGGGCTGGCCCGGCTCTTATGGCCTGGTCTGTGACATCGGCGGCTCGTCCATGGAGCTGGCGCGGATCAACGATGGCCGCGTCGGCGACCGCGAGACCTCGCCCCTGGGCCCGCTGAAGCTGGCCGATGTGAAGGGCGGCAAGAAGGGCCGCAAGGCCTATATCAAGGCCGAGATCGACAAGCTGACCGAGGTGATCCCCGCCGACCGCAACCGCCTGTTCCTGGTGGGCGGATCCTGGCGGGCCATCGCGCGGATCGACATGGAGCGGCGCGGCTACCCGCTGCATGTGCTGCACGAATACCGCATGACCGCCAAGACGGTGCGCGACACCGTCGCCTGGATCGCCAAGCAGGACCCCGAGGCGCTGCGCAAGCGCTGCTCGCTGTCCTCTACCCGGATGGCGCTGGTGCCCATGGCGTCGGAAGTGCTGCTGGAGCTGGTGAAACGCTACAAGCCCCATGACATCGCGGTGTCGTCCTACGGGATCCGCGAGGGGCTGCTCTATGAACAGATGCCGCAGCACCTGCGCGACCGCGATCCGTTGATCGAAAGCTGCCGCTTTGCGGAACAGAAGGACGCGCGCCTGCCGGGGTTTGGCCGGACGCTGTATAATTTCATCCAGCCGCTGTTCAAATCCGCCAAGCCCGAGCGGCTGCGCCTGGTGAAGGCCGCCTGCCTGCTGCACGACGTGACCTGGCGGGCGCACCCCGACTATCGCGCCGAGGTCTGTTTCGACAATGCCACCCGCGCCAACCTGGGCGGGCTGAAACACGCCGAACGGGTCTTCCTCGGCCTGGCCCTGCTGCATCGCTACCGCAACCGGCGCGAGGGCACGGCCTTTGAAGAGCTCTACGATCTACTGAGCGAAGAGGAACAGCAGCAGGCCGAGATCCTGGGCAAGGCCATGCGCTTTGGCGCCATGCTCTGGCCCGAGCGCGACGGCGAGATCGGCGAGCTGCGCTGGTTCCCGAAGAAAAAGGTGCTGGAGCTGCGCATGGCAGAGGCCCATTGGCCGCTGTTCGGCGAGGTGGCCGAGGCGCGCTTCCGCTCCCTCGCCTCGTCGCTGAAGGCCGAGGTGTCGCTGAAGCTGGGGCCGTCGCGGAGTTGAGGGGCCGGGGCTGTCGGCCCCCGCCACCATCGGACTTGACCGAAGGTGCAGATGGAAAGGCTGGAGGGCTTTCTGCCCCCCAGACCCCCCGAGAACATTTCCGGCCAAAAAATGGGAGGAGGGACGGTGCCTTGTCCCTCTTGGGGGCGCGGCAATTTAGAGGTCGATGGAGCCGTCGGGGTTTTCGCCCGGCACCGGCGGGGCGTATTGCGGTGCGTCGTCGCGGCGCTTGATCAGGATGTCGCCATTGGGCAGCACCACCGGGGCCTCGTAATTGGCCAGATCCCCCACTTTCGACAGGGCCTCGGCCAGCGCCGGGCCCATGCGCAGCACGAAATCGCGGATCTTCGGTGCCGCCTCTTCCGCCGCCTCGCCCATGCCGTCCAGCGTCTCGTCGATACCCCCCGACAGCCCGTCCAGCAGCAGCCGCAGCCCCTCGCGCATCAGCGCGCCATTGTCGCCCTCGCCTTCGGGCGCGGGATCGGGCGGCGCGTCCTGCGCGATCAGCGGCAGCGGGGCGGCCAGCGAGAGGCAAAGCAGCGGGGCAAGCAGGGTCTGTTTCATGGCCCGAATATAGGGGCGCCGGGTAACATCTCAAAGACCCGCGACGCGGGCGGGCGTCAGTGGGCCGGATCCCGCGCCTGGATCTCCTCCCAGGCGGCGTTGATGTCGATCATGCGCTTTTCGGCCATCTTCACCGCCTCTTCGGGCAGACCGCGGGCCATCATCCGGTCGGGGTGGCTTTCGCGCACCGCCGCGCGCCAGGCGGCGCGGGCCTCTTCCACGCTGGCCTCGCCGGGCAGGCCCAGCACCGCGTAGGGATCGGGGCGGGCATCGGGCACGAAGCGCGAGCGGGCGCGGCGGAACTGCCCCTCGCTGAGGCCGAAGATCTCGGCCACGCGTTTGAGGAAGGCATCCTCGGCCGCGTGGTATTCGCCATCGGCCACGGCAATGGCGAAAAGCCCCTCCATCAGGTCGCAAAGCACCGGGCTTTCGGGGCCGAACATGGTGGCAATGCGGGTCGCGTAATCCTCGAACCCGGCCACGTCCTGGCGCGCCATGTTGAAGACCCGCGCGGCCCCGGCCTCGTCCTCGGGGGGGATGCGAAAGACCTCTCGGAAGGCCGTCACCTCGTTGCGGGTCACCAGCCCGTCGGCCTTGGCCATCTTGGCGCCAAGGGCGATCACCGCGATGGTGAAGGCGACAGAGCGTTCGGGCGGCGTGCGCAACCGGTCGAAGACCGCCGACAGCGCTTCGCCCTTGGCCAGCGCCTGAAGCGCCTCGATGATGCGGGACCAGATGGACATGGGCGCGATCCTAGCCTGCTTCGCGGCGATTGTCCCGAGGCCCCGCGGGGATTTGAAGCGTGTTACAGCGAGGCGTTCCGTCGCGGCCCGGGCCCCCTGGTCACAGGATCTTCTGCATGATCACCAGGTCGTGCCAGCGATCGAACTTGCGGCCCACCTGGGGCATCCGGGCGACGATCTCGAAGCCGATCGCCTGGTGAAAGCCGATGCTGGCAGCATTGTCGGCGGTGATCGCGCCGACCAGCACATGCTGGCCCGCCGCGCGGGCGTGATCCTCGACCGCCTGCATCAGCGCCCGGCCCGCGCCGCGCCCGGCGGCGGCGGCGGTCAGCATGACAGTATGTTCCATCGTGTGGCGGTAGCCGTCATTGGGACGGAACTGGTCATAGGTGGCATAGCCCAGGATTTCGGCCCCCTCTTCGGCGACAAAGCTGCCCCGGCCCAGGGCCGCGCGGGCCTCGAAATAGGCGCCCATGGTGGCGGCGTCCTTCTCGACCGCGCTAAGCGAGACGGTGGTTTCGCGCACGTAATGGCTGAAGATCTCGGCCAGGGGGGCATAGTCACGCGGGGCGACGGGGCGGATGGTCAGGGTCATGGAAAGCTCCGGGCAGGTCGCGATCTTGTCCCGCGCCCGGGGTCCGAAGGCAAGAGGCGGCACGCCGGTCGCACGGGCATGGCGGCGCGACTGCCTGCGGGGCGATCATTTCGGGCGCGCGCGTGCGTCAGCCCAGGGCGGCGGCAAACCCGGCCATGAAGGCGCCCAGGCGCTTGCGCGTGTCGGCATCGGTCAAGGCGCCGTGATCGTCGAACTTCTCGGGCGCGCGGCCCACCATCAGCCGGCCTTCGAACCAGGGACGGGTGCCCAGGGTGCGCAGCACCGGCAGCCAGTGATCCTGGGCCAGGATCGTCCCCGTGGCCATGGGCGAGGCGCCCATCAGGGCCACCGGCTTGCCCTTGAAGAGATCGGCCCCGGCGCCCGAGGCCATCCAGTCGATGGCGTTCTTGAAGGGGCCGGGAATGCCGTTGTTGTACTCGGGCGAGACCAGCAGCAGGCCGTCGGCCTCTGCCAGGGCCGCGCGCAGGTCCAGCACGGCTTGCGGGGTGCCCTGGGCCTCCAGGTCGGCATCGTAAAGGGGCACGCCCTGGATGCCGCGCACATCCACCTCGGTCCCTTCAGGGGCCAGGCGGGCGGCGGCGCGCAGCAGGCTGGCGTTGAACGAGGCGCGGCGCAGCGAGCCGGAAAGTCCCAGGATACGGGGCATGGGCAGGTCTCCTTGAGGGTGGCTGCCCTCAAGAATGGCGCGGGGGCGGGCCCGATCAAGGCCCGCCCCCGATGTTTTAGGCCGCGAAGGCGCGACGCCGGGCGGACCGCCCGGCGCAGGCGCCACGCGCGATCAGCCCTTGGCGGCGCGGATCAGTTGCAGGATGTCCTGGGCGGCATTGGGAATATTGGTGCCGGGGCCGAAGATCGCGGCGACACCGGCATTTTTCAGGAACTCGTAATCCTGCTGCGGGATCACGCCCCCGCAGATCACGATGATATCGCCCGCGTCCTTGTCCTTCAGTGCCTGGATCAGCTGCGGCGCCAGGGTCTTGTGCCCCGCCGCCTGAGAGCTGATGCCCACGACGTGCACGTCGTTGTCGATGGCATCCTGCGCGGCCTCTTCCGGGGTCTGGAACAGCGGGCCCACGTCGACGTCGAAACCGATGTCGGCAAAGGCGGTGGCGATCACCTTGGCGCCGCGGTCGTGGCCGTCCTGGCCCATCTTCACCACCAGCATCCGGGGGCGGCGCCCCTCTTCCTCGGCGAAGGCCTCGACCGATTTCTGGATCGCGGCAAAGCCCTCGTCGCCTTCATAGGCGGCGCCATAGACGCCCGCGAGGGTCTTCACCTCGGCCTGGTGGCGGCCGAATTCCTTCTCCATCGCCATGCTGATCTCTCCAACAGAGGCCCGGGCCCGGGCGGCATCCACGGCGGCCTCTAGCAGGTTGCCGCCTTCCTTCGCGCGTCGCGTCACCTCGTCCAGGGCAGCCTGGCAGGCGGCCTCGTCGCGGGTGGCGCGGATCTGTTCCAGCCGCGCGATCTGGCTTTCGCGGACCTTGACGTTGTCGACATCCAGGATGTCGATCGGGTCTTCCTTGTCCTTGCGGTACTTGTTGACCCCGACGATGACTTCCTTGCCGCGGTCGATATCGGCCTGACGCCGGGCCGCGCTTTCCTCGATGCGCAGTTTCGGCATCCCCGAGGCGACGGCCTTGGTCATGCCGCCCATCTCCTCGACCTCCTGCATCAGGGCCCAGGCCTTTTCGATCAGCTCTTCGGTCAGGCTTTCGATGTAGTAAGAGCCCGCCAGGGGATCCACGACCTTGGTCACCCCGGTCTCTTCTTGCAGCACCAGCTGGGTGTTGCGGGCGATGCGGGCCGAAAAGTCGGTGGGCAAGGCGATCGCCTCGTCCAGGGCGTTGGTGTGCAGCGACTGGGTGCCGCCCAGGACCGCCGACATCGCCTCATAGGCCGTACGGATGACGTTGTTGTAGGGGTCCTGCTCTTGCAGCGACACGCCCGAGGTCTGGCAGTGGGTGCGCAGCATCTTCGAGCGGTCGTTCTTGGCCCCGAACTCTTCCATCACGCGATACCACAGGGTGCGCGCGGCGCGCAGCTTGGCGATCTCCATGAAGAAGTTCATGCCGATGGCAAAGAAGAAGGACAGACGGCCCGCGAACTTGTCCACGTCCATCCCGGCCTCGATGGCGGCGCGGACATATTCGCGCCCGTCGGCCAGGGTATAGGCCAGCTCCTGCACCAGGTTCGCGCCCGCTTCCTGCATGTGGTAGCCGGAAATCGAGATCGAGTTGAATTTCGGCATCTCGTTCGAGGTGTATTCGATGATGTCCGAGATGATCCGCATCGAGGGTTCGGGCGGATAAATGTAGGTGTTCCGCACCATGAACTCTTTCAGGATGTCGTTCTGGATGGTGCCGGACAGCAGCGCGCGGTCGACGCCCTGTTCCTCACCGGCGACGATGTAGTTCGCCAGAATCGGGATCACCGCGCCGTTCATGGTCATCGAGACCGAGACCTGGTCCAGCGGGATGCCGTCGAAGAGGATCTTCATGTCCTCGACCGAGTCGATGGCCACACCGGCCTTGCCCACATCGCCCACCACGCGGGGGTGGTCGCTGTCATAGCCGCGGTGCGTGGCCAGGTCGAAGGCCACCGAAACCCCCTGCTGACCGGCAGCCAGGTTGCGGCGGTAGAAGGCGTTGGATTCCTCTGCCGTCGAGAAGCCCGCGTATTGCCGGATCGTCCAGGGGCGGCCGGCGTACATGGTCGAGCGCACACCCCGGGTAAAGGGCGCCTCGCCGGGCATGGTGCCCTGGTGCGGCAGGTCCTTCACGTCCTCCTCGGTGTAAAGCGGCTTGATGTCGATCCCCTCCAGCGTATGCCAGGTCAGATCCTCCAGCGGACGACCGCGCAGCTCTTTCTCAGCCCGCTTGGCCCATGCGTCCTTCTTCGATGTCATCGCCTTGTCCTCTTTGCCTGAGGCGCGCGCGCGGGTCTATCCTGCCCGTCTGCGCCACGCCATGTGGTCCTGTCTGCGGCGCCCCGGCGGGCGCCTGTCGGTTGCTGCGGAAGATGTCCGGCCCCGGGGTCGCGTCCGGCCAGGGGTCGGTGGCCAGCCGGGCCCGCCCGTGGGCGCCGGCATGAAGCCAGAAAAGATCGTCGTGATAGCGTTCCTCCAGCGCCGCGCGCTGCGGCGGCGTGAAGGGACACCACGGGACGGCGGGCGCGGGCGGCGGTGCCCCGTCCAGGGCCAGCGCCCGGTGCAGCGCGGCGGCCTCCGGCCCCCGGTTGCGCCAGGGGCGCTGCCGGTCGGGCGGCAGGGCCAGGTCCGGGGTGGCCGGGTCGCCCGAGGGCGCCAGCATCTGCGCCAGGCGCCGGTCGGGCAGCGCGGCGAAGCGTTCGTGCGGCAGGATCAGCAGGTCGACCCCAGGCGCCGCCTCGGCCTGCTCGGCAATCAAATCCTGCCAGCTGCGCGGCTGCGCCGCCAGCCGGGCCAGCGCCGCCGGGTCCGGCAGGGCATGGCCCTGCATCACCGTCATCGCGATGACCGAGCGCCAGTAGGCCTCGGGCGCGCGGATCGTCAGCACGATCCGGTCCAGCCGTCCGCCAAACCCCGCCACGACCTGCGCCAGCCGCGCCCCCGCCCAGGGGTAGAGGCGCCCGGCCCGCAGCGCCGCCGCAGGCGCGCCCAGCAGATGCGGCGCCGAGATCAGCAGATGCCGCGCCCCCTGCCGCTCGACCCTGTCGAGATGCAGCGCGATACGCCCCGCCGCCCGGGCGCACTGGCGCGCGGCACTCAGCGGCCCCGGCCCGGGGATCACCCCCGCCAGCACCCCGCCCCGCGCCCTCTGCGGCCCCCAGACGGCAATCCCCTGCGCCGCCAGCGCCGGTGCATTCCCCTCCAGATAGGCCATCAAAGAGCCCGTCGCGCAGCGATGCGCCCCGATATGCAAGATGATGTCCATATGCGTCTTGGCCCCATGCCACCCGGCGGGCCTGCCCCGCCACGGGGCCTGCATGGACCAAAGCCGTCTCAAAGAGCTTAAGCAGAGGATTTACGCTGAACTCTACCGGCTCGAGGCGCCGCCGTGGCCCCGGCCAGACGGCTTGGGCGCGCTGCGCCTCTGCGTCAGGATTGTTGATTTTTTTACTCGTCAGGACTATCTCTATGCCATGCAAAGCGGAGAACGTGTCATGCGCGCCCAAAGCAACCAGCCGAAGAAATCCCCGGGTCAGCCGATCAGCGGCGACATCTGAACGCCCGTAAGGGATTGCGAAATCACACATTTTCATCGGGCTCACCCGTGCTTTCGGATGTGATTCGCTCGTTCTTTCCAGAACGGTTGATGCTCTTGTAGTCTGACTCGCCCAGATCCCGGCCAATCTCTTCCAGCGCTTTCAATCCCCAGCTCAGGGTGCTGGCCCGACGCTTGGTCAACTGTTTGTGCAAGGACACGCGCCGCTCGGGCGACATGCATCTGGCGCTCTCCTCCCGGCTATCCTCAACCATGCACCGCAGGTCGGTATACTCGGCGTAAAAGCGCACGATCGCCCCGACCGTATCGGCCTTGATCGTGGGGATAGAGCCCGAGACCGCCTCGAACACGACAGGCTGGCTCTCCATCGTCGCGAAAGGATGATAGGGGATCGGCTCTCCATCCTCATCGTCACCACTTAGGATCCTGGCCTGAACCTTCTCGGCATTGGCCCAGATGTCCTGATTGTCGAGCTTGTCGACCAGCGCGAAGATCTCGTGACGCAGGGCCGTCAGCGTGTCGCGCCGCGTCCGGTCGAGCAGGCGTTCATCGCGAAACTCTCCGATCAGGAAGGTCACGAACCACCCCAAAACCACAACGATCCCGGCCAGCAGGGCGGGGTAGATCCGTTCATGTGCCTTGGGCGGGGCGAAGGTCAGGATCACGAAGACGGCCAGGGCGCCGACGATCAGGAAAGGTGGGATGAAGGCAAGGGCCCGCAGGGCGCTTTCGCGCAGCAAGGGCGGCAGAAAAAGACCGTAGAAGATCAGGGCCAGAGCCACGCCAAAAGACGCCAAGCTGACCGCCTGAAGATCTCCCTGCCAGTAGTCCAGCACCGCGCCCGCTCCCATCGACAGACCCAAGAGGACGAGCACCGGCAAGTCGATATGCCGGTGCCCGCTCATCCCCTCATTCGAACTCCATGATCACATCGTCCACGGCCAGGCTGTCGCCTGCGCCCGCGTTGATCTTGGTCACCACGGCCTTTTTCTCGGCGCGCAGGATGTTCTCCATCTTCATGGCCTCGATGGTGCACAGGGCCTGGCCCTCCTGCACTTCCTGGCCCTCTTCCACATCGACCTTCACCACCAGGCCCGGCATCGGGCAAAGCAGCAGTTTCGAGGTGTCGGGCGGCAGTTTCTCGGGCATCAGCCGCGCCAGTTCCGCCTGGCGCGGGTTGCGCACATGGACCTTCAGGTCGGCGCCGCGGTTGCGGATGCGGAACCCGCCCGAGATCTTGTCGACCTTCAGCACCAGCGGACGGCCGTCCACGGTCATCCGCGCCAGGGTGTCGCCCGGGGTCCAGGCGCCCTCGACCCGCAGCGCGGCGCCATCGGCGAAGGTCACATCGGCGCCGTCACGGTCGGCCTCGATGGTCACCGGGTAGTCCTGGCCCTGAAGCGAGGCAACCCAGTCGCGGCCCACCACGCGTTCGTGGTTGCTCATCCGGCCCGAGATGCGGGCGCGGCGGATCTCGGCCACCCGGTGCATGGCGGCACAGGCGGCGGCGATGCGGCGCAGCTCGCCCTCGGCCAGTTCGACGCCGTCAAAGCCCTCGGGGTATTGCTCGGCGATAAAAGCGGTGGTCATCTCGCCCTTGACGAAGATCTCGTGATCCATGACCGCCGAGAGGAACGGCAGGTTATGCCCGATGCCCTCCACCTCGAAGCTGTCCAGGGCCACGCGCATGGCCTCGATCGCCTCGGCCCGGGTCGGCGCCCAGGTGCACAGCTTGGCGATCATCGGGTCATAGTACATCGAGATTTCGCCACCGTCGAAGACGCCGGTGTCGTTGCGCACGGCCATGGAGCCCGAGGGCGCCTCGCCCTGCCATTTGCCGTTCTCCAGCAGGGGCCCTGCGGCCACCTCGGCGGGCGGGTTGTAGCGGGTCAGACGGCCGATGGAGGGCAGGAAGTTGCGATAGGGATCCTCGGCATAGAGACGGTTCTCGATGGCCCAGCCGGTCAGCTTCACATCGTCCTGGGTGATCGTCAGCGGCTCGCCATTGGCGACGCGGATCATCTGTTCCACCAGGTCGACGCCGGTGATCAGCTCGGTCACCGGGTGTTCCACCTGAAGGCGGGTGTTCATTTCCAGGAAGTAGAAGTTCTTCGCCCCGTCGACGATGAATTCCACCGTGCCCGCGCTGGCATAGCCCACGGCCTTGGCCAGGGCCACGGCCTGTTCGCCCATGGCGCGGCGGGTCTCTTCGTCCAGGAAGGGCGAGGGCGCCTCTTCGACGACCTTCTGGTTGCGGCGCTGGATCGAGCATTCGCGCTCGCCCAGGTAGATGCCGTTGCCGTGGCTGTCGCAGAGCACCTGGATCTCGATATGGCGCGGCTGCGTCACGAACTTCTCGATGAAGATCCGGTCGTCGCCAAAGCTGTTGGCGGCCTCGTTCTTGGACGACTGGAAGCCCTCGCGCGCCTCTTCGTCGTTCCAGGCGATGCGCATCCCCTTGCCGCCGCCACCGGCAGAGGCCTTGATCATCACCGGGTAGCCGATCTCGCCCGAGATCTTCACCGCCTCGTCCGCATCCTCGATCAGACCCATGTAGCCGGGCACGGTGGAAACCCCGGCCTCCTGGGCGATCTTCTTCGAGGTGATCTTGTCGCCCATGGCCTCGATCGCGCCCACGGGCGGGCCGACGAAGGCCACGCCCTCGGCCTCAAGCGCCTGGGCGAACTTGGGGTTCTCGGAAAGGAAGCCGTAGCCCGGGTGCACCGCCTGGGCGCCGGTGTCGCGGATCGCCTGCATCACCTTGTCGATGACGATATAGGACTGGTTCGCCGGGGGCGGGCCGATATGCACCGCCTCGTCCGCCATGGCCACATGCAGCGCGTGCCGGTCGGCATCCGAATAGATGGCGACGGTGGCGATACCCATCTTGCGCGCGGTCTTGATGACGCGGCAGGCGATCTCGCCCCGGTTGGCAATCAGGATCTTCTGGAACATATCTGGTCCTTCCCCGAGGTCATTGGTCTGTGCGGGCCGCCCCTGAAGCGGAGGCGGCGCATGAAAAAGCCCCCCGGCCGCGGAGCACCGCAGCCGGAGGGCGAGAAAGTGTCGAAATCAGGTCTGCGCGGGACTGGGCCCGCGCAAGACGTGCGGCCCGTGCCTTAGCGGCAGGCGCGCGGGTTTGCCTGGCAATAGGCGACGTTGCCGGCTGCGCCGACCAGGGCGCCGGTGCCTGCGTTGCCGCCGGTGACAGCGGCCGCGCCCACGCCGGCCGCGCCGCCGATGAGGGCCTGTTCACCCATGGTGTCGCCACAGGCGGCAAGACCGGCACAAAGGACACCGGCAAGGATCCAGGATTTCTTGAGCATGAGATTTTACCTTCGATAAGAGTGTTCCTGCGGAACATAACGCGAGGAAAGAAGAAAGGTTCCCCTACGTCGGTGTCAATACCGCACCGATCCATCAGACCCTGCCCGGCGACATCGTCCTGAGACGGCTGGCAAAGCCCGTCGGACAGGGTCCGCCATGCGACCGAGGTAAGTTCGGAACCGGAAAAAACGGGCGGCCGAGGATTGGGGACAAACGGCCGCCCGTCAGGGGAAGGGTAACGGTATTGACACGCCACCACGCCGGATTGGGGAACCGAAGCGGCAGCAAGACGGATGCTGCCCGTCTTTGCCCGCATGGCAAAGACCCCTGCGCGGCCCCGCGCAGCCTGGGCCGAAACCCGCTGAAATCCGGAGGGCAGCGGCAAGATCACGCCCAATCCTCCTCGTCGAAGGCGCCAGGGAAGGCGGTGCGCGCGGCGGCCTCGTCGATCACCAGCAGCGCGTCATAGCTTTCGGGGTCGAAGGGTTCTTCGGCGGGCAGCACCTCGCGCCCGAACAGCCAGCTCAGCCGCCCGGCATCCAGGTTGCCGCGCTCGAAGGGCTGATCGCCGAAATGCTCCCACAGGGCGCGCATGAAGGCCTCGTCGGCGCGCCTGTCCGGGGCGCGACGGTCGCGATAACGCTCGCGCCGGGTGATCGGCGTGACCCCCTTGGGGTTGGCGCGGCGGATGGTGAACTGGAAATCGGAACCCGGCAGACGGCCCGGGAAGCCGCGGTGCTTCAGCATGTGAAAGCCCTCCCGGCGGTTGTGGCGGGGGCCAGGGGCGCCGCCGGAAGAACAGGGATATGAGACGGGCAGGCGCCCGCGGTTCCGCCGTTACTGCGGATCAGGCAGGCCGCCGGTCGGATCGGGGCCACGGCCCGGATCCCCGCTGGGATCGCGGCCCGGATCGGGGTCACGGTCGGGATCGGGGTCGCGCCAGGTCGGCGGACAGGGCACTTCGCGCCCGTTGGTCGGGTCGGTGCACTCGTCGCCCGGGCGCTCGGGCTCGTAGGGCAGGCATTGCTGACCGCGCACCATGTAGCCCGCGCCGCAATCCTGAAGCTGGCCAAGCTTGTTGAAGCTGGGCTGCGGCGACAGCATGGGCTGCGGCGCAGGTTGCGGCGCGCAGGCCGCGACAAGACCGAGGCAGAGAAGCCCGGCGGTGAGAACAGGAATTCGGCGTGTTTGCATGTGATGAACCTCCAATTTGCAAACGTGTGACGGACGCCGCGGGGGAGAGGTTCAAAGTTTTCCGAAGAAAACTGGTGCACGGGCCAGACCGGGGGGTGGGACGGCACCGACAGGCGGCGGGTCCCGGACCGGAGGGCGGAAAGATCCCGCCCCCCGGAAGGGTCGTAGGCGTTACTTGTACTTGCCGGTGTAGACCGGTTCAGCCGAAATCGGCTCGGGCGCGACCACGACGTAGTCGTCGTTGGCCGGCTTGGAACAGGCGGCCAGGCCAGCGACGAAGCTGGCGGCCAGGATGAACTGGATGCTCTTGGACATGGGTGACTCCTGTCTTGCCTCATGGGGTCACGGGGGCCTTCGGACCCTCCGCGGGCGACCCCGGGTGCTGCGGCCGCGGAATTGCGGCCTTGCGGAATCATAGCCCAGTCAGGGCGGATTTCATATCTGGATGCGGTCACGGGCCTTCCCTGTGCTCTGAAAAGCTCAGGCTGATACGCCCGGCGGGGCGGCGCCGCAACATCTTGTGCGGGCCCGGTCCGGGGCCCAAGATCCGGCGTGTTCCCAAGGGGTTGGCGGCGCAGGTGATAGGGCTTTCCCGGGGCGGTCCGGCGCGGGGTTCGGCGGAAATCAGCCATCGGCGCGCCTCCCCGCATGGGCCAGCCAGCGGGCCCGGTGGGTGGGGCTGTCCAGCAGCTCAGCCAGCGTGTCGCGGGCCGTTGCGGGCAGGGCCCCGGCCACGGTGCCCCCGGCGCGGATGGTCAGATGCCCCGCCTCCTGGCGCACCTCGACCGCCGGGCTGAAGCCGCGCAGCCCTTGCAGGCGGCGCCACATGTCCTGGCGCACCTGATGGGCCACCCGGGTCAGGCTGACCGGGCGGGCACAGGGCAACCGGGCCTCGACCGCCAGGTCGAAGCGCACGGGCAGGCGGCGCGCGATGGTGACCGCGTCCTCCTCCCTCAGCCTGTGCCAGCCAGCCTTCGCCATCTCCCCTCCTCCGGGCGCCGCAAGACCCCGCTTAGAGCGGGATGTTGTCGTGCTTCTTCCAGGGATTTTGCAGCTTCTTGCCGCGCAGGCTCGCGAAGGCGCGGGCCACACGCTTGCGCGTCGACTTCGGCTGGATCACCTCGTCGATGAAGCCCCGTTCGGCGGCAACAAAGGGATTGGCGAAGCGGTCTTCGTAATCCTTGGTGTGCTGCGCGATCTTCTCGGCGTCGCCCAGGTCGGCGCGATGGATGATCTCGGTCGCGCCCTTGGCGCCCATCACAGCGATCTCGGCCGTGGGCCAGGCATAGTTGAAGTCGCCGCGCAGGTGCTTGGACGCCATCACGTCATAGGCGCCGCCATAGGCCTTGCGGGTGATCACCGTGACCTTGGGCACCGTCGCCTCGCCATAGGCAAACAGCAGCTTGGCCCCATGCTTGATCACGCCGCCATATTCCTGGCCGGTGCCCGGCAGGAAGCCCGGCACATCGACGAAGGTCAGGATCGGGATCTCGAAGGCATCGCAGAAGCGCACGAAACGTGCCGCCTTGCGCGAGCTGTCGATGTCCAGGCAGCCCGCCAGCACCATCGGCTGGTTCGCCACCACGCCCACCGTCTGCCCCTCAAGGCGGATGAAGCCGGTGATGATGTTCTTGGCGTAGTCTTCCTGGATCTCGTAGAAATCGCCCTCGTCCGCGACCTTCAGGATCAGTTCCTTCATGTCGTAGGGGCTGTTGGCATTGTCGGGGATCAGCGTATCCAGGCTATTCTCGATCCGGTCGACATCGTCGAAGAAGGGCCGCACGGGCGGCTTCTCGCGGTTGTTCAGCGGCAGGAAGTCGACCAGGCGGCGCACCTCGGCCAGGGCCTCGACGTCATTCTCAAACGCGCCATCGGCGACGCTGGATTTCTTGGTGTGGGTACTGGCGCCGCCCAGTTCCTCGGCGGTCACCACCTCGTTGGTCACCGTCTTCACCACATCAGGGCCGGTGACGAACATATAGCTGCTGTCCTTCACCATGAAGATGAAGTCGGTCATCGCGGGGCTGTAGACCGCGCCACCGGCACAGGGGCCCATGATCACGCTGATCTGCGGCACCACGCCCGAGGCCATGATGTTGCGCTGGAACACGTCGGCATAGCCCGCGAGGCTGGCCACCCCCTCCTGGATCCGTGCGCCGCCCGAATCGTTCAGCCCGATCACCGGGGCGCCGTTCTGCACCGCCATATCCATGATCTTGCAGATCTTCTGGGCGTGGGTTTCCGACAGCGACCCACCGAAGACCGTGAAGTCCTGAGAGAAGACATAGACCATGCGGCCGTTAATCGTGCCCCAGCCGGTGACCACGCCGTCGCCATAGGGGCGCTGTTTCTCCATGCCGAAATCGGTGCAGCGATGCGCGACGAACATGTCGAATTCCTCGAAACTGTCCGCGTCCAGCAGCAGCTCGATCCGCTCGCGCGCCGTCAGCTTGCCCTTGGCGTGCTGCGCCTCGATGCGCCGTTCGCCACCGCCCAGTCGCGCGGTCTCCCGGCGCTCGTTCAGCTCTTGCAGGATGTCCTTCATCGCGATCTCCTTCCCTCACGGGGCCCCGGGGGTTGCGACCCGCCCGACAGCGCCATTGCACCCGGATCCGGCCACGCCCCGGACCGGGTGCGCGGCTCTGCCACGGGCAGCCTCGGCCCGACCATAAGGCGGCGGCGGGCGCGCAAAAAGGAAAAAGGGGCAAATTTGCAAAGTCTTGCCAAAAGGGTCGCTGCAAATTGCAAATCAGCAAATAACATGCAAGGCACATGGACATGACGCCGACACGCGACTAGCAGATCTGCATGACACCGCAACAGCCTCGCCGGTTCCTGGACCGGACCACGCCGCCCAATATGACGACGCTGATCCTGCTGGCCGGGATCGGGGCGATGACGATGAACGTCTTCCTGCCGTCCCTGCCCCGCATAGCAGATCATTTTGCCATTGATTACAAGCTGGTACAGCTTTCCGTGGCGGGCTACCTGGCGGTCAGCGGCTTCTTGCAGATTTTCATCGGCCCGCTGGCCGACCGCTACGGGCGGCGGCCGCTGTTGCTGTGGGGGCTGGGGATCTTCCTGGTGGCGACCCTGGGCTGTCTGCTGGCGCCGAACTTCACGGTCTTCATGATCTTCCGCCTACTTCAGGCGACGGTGGCCGGGGGCATGGTGCTGTCGCGGGCCATCGTGCGCGACGTCAACACCCCGGACCGGGCCGCCGCCGCCATGGGCTATGTCACCATGGGGATGTCCATGGTGCCGATGTTCGCCCCTGTGCTGGGCGGCGTGCTGGACGAGCTTTTCGGCTGGAAATCCTCCTTCTGGCTGCTCTTCTCCTGCGGCTTCGCCATCTTCGTGCTGACGTTCTACGATCTGGGCGAAACCGCGAAACCTTCGGACCTGTCGGTGCTGCGGCAGTTCGCCGAGTATCCCGAGCTGCTGAAATCGCCGCGCTTCTGGGGCTATTCCATGGCCGCCGCGACCTGTTCCGGCGCCTTCTTCGCCTATATCGGCGGGGCGCCCTTCGTCGCCACCTCTGTCTTCGGACTAACGCCGACCCAGTTCGGCATCTTCAACGCCTTCTCGGGCGTGGGCTATTTCCTGGGCAACTGGTTCACCGGCCAGCAGGCGGCGCGAATCGGCACCAACCGGATGATCATGGCGGGCTGCCTGATCGTGTCGGGCGGCATGCTGTTCTCGCTGCTGTGCGCCTATGCGGGGATCGGCGGCGAATACGTCTTCTTCGGCGCCATGGCCTTTGTCGGCTTCGGCAGCGGCATGACCATCCCCTGCGCCAATGCCGGGATGCTGTCGGTGCGCCCGCATCTGGCGGGCACGGCCTCGGGCCTGGGCGGGGCGATGATGATCGGCGGTGGCGCGGCGCTCTCGGCGCTGGCGGGCTCTTTGCTGGGGCCGGGCACCGGCTCTTTCCCGCTGATCTGGCTGATGCTGGCCTGCGGCGTGACCTCGATCGGCTTCATCACCCTGGTGATGCGCCGCGAAAAGCGCCTCGGGATGGTCTGACCCCCGGCCCGCCGTTACGGCTTGTTAACCACCCTTTGCAAAGTTAGCCTTCGCCAGAGGCTAAACTGCAAAGCCGCGTCCTGCGCGGCGCGCGCCAGGGGGTAGGGATGTCCGCACAAAAGCTCTATGCCGGGGCCAAGCTCCGGGAAACACGGCAGAAACTGGGGCTGACGCAGAAGGATTTCGCGGCCAAGCTGGGGATTTCCCTGCCCTATCTGAACCAGATGGAGAACAACAACCGCCCCGTCTCGACCTCGGTTGTCTTGTCCCTGGCGCAGGAATTCGGCTTTGACGTGACCGAGCTTTCGACCGGCGACAGCGAGCGGCTGGTGTCGGACATGCGAGAGGCGATGGCGGATCCGGTGCTGGCCGACATGGCCCCACCCCTGGCCGATCTGCGGCTGACCGCGGCCAATGCCCCCGCGCTCGCCCGCGCCTTCCTGCATCTGCACCGCGCCTACCGGCAGACCCACGAACGCCTGGCCTCGCTGGATGAGGCGCTTGGCCGTGACGACAGCCGCGCCGCCCCCTCGCCTTGGGACGAGGTGCGCGATTTCTTCCACTATTGCGACAACTACATCGACGCGGTCGACCGCGCCGCCGAACGTTTCGCCACCCCCGTCCGCAACGAGAACAACATTCGCGTCCGCGCCGTTTCGGCCCTGGGCAATCTGGGGGTGCGGGTGAAATTCGACGATGTGGCCGAGCTGCGCCGCTACGACCCAGAGCGCAAGGAGCTGACCCTGTCGCTGCGCGCCGACCCGGAAACCCAGACCTTCCAGCTGTTGCTACAGGTTGCCCTGCTGGAGCAGGACAAGCTGCTGGAGGCGACCCTGGACCTGGCCCGCTTCCAGACCCCCACGGCGCGATCCATCGCCAAGATCGGGCTGGCCAACTATTTTGCCGGGGCCGCGCAGATGCCCTATGGCCGCTTCCTGGCCGCGGCCCAGGACACCCGCCATGACCTGGAGGTGCTGGCCATGCGCTTTGGCGCCTCGATCGAGCAGGTGGCGCACCGGCTGTCGACCCTGCAACGCCCCGGCGCCAAGGGCATCCCCTTCTTCTTTGTCCGGGTCGACCAGGCGGGCACGATCACCAAGCGCCATTCGGCGACGCGGCTGCAATTCGCGCGTTACGGCGGCGCCTGCCCGCTGTGGAACGTGCACCGCGCGTTTGAAACGCCGGGCCAGTTCCTGCGCCAGCTGGCGGAAACCCCCGACGGGGTGCGCTATGTCTCGCTGTCGCGGGACGTGTCGAAATCGGGCGGTCGCTGGGGGGCGCCGCGGCGGCGCTATGCCATCTCGCTGGGCTGCGAGGTCGCCCATGCGGACAAGCTGGTCTATGCGGACGGGCTGGACCTGGCCAGCCCCCAGGCGTTCGAGCCGATCGGCATTTCCTGCCGCATCTGCGAGCGCGAAAACTGTCACCAACGCTCGGTCCCGCCGCTGGAACGGCGGCTGACCATCGACAGCAACCATCGCGGCACCCTGCCCTACGAGGTGGGCTAGGCCGCCCCTGCCCCGCGCGGAAAGGGGCCGGAAAAGCAAAACGGGCGCCCGGGCGCCCGTCTGTCTTTGTCTCAAACCTGGGGTCCAGGCTTACTCGGCGGTCTGTGCGGCCTTCAGGGCGGCAAAGATCTCGTCCTTCAGCAGGCCGCGCTTCTTGCGGGCCTCGACGATGGCCAGATCTTCGGCGGGTTCCACGTTGGTTTCCATACGGTGCACCTGGCGGTTCACCTCGTGGTAATCGTCTGCCAGTTTGGCAAAATGCGCGTCCGACGCTTTCAGCGCGTCGATGGTTTCCACGAATTCCGGGAATTCCTGATCGAGCGTGTGCGGGGTGTGCGACATAGTGGCGATCCTTTCGCTTCGTTTCCTGGAGCACAGGTCTAATGATGATTCCCCGTCTCGACTTTGACAGGGATCAAATCGCCCCGGGTGCGCGGCGCTCCATACCTTAGCGTCGGGCACCTTACAACTTGGTTGCTTCCACCGGCGGGGTGATGGTGCGGCGCTTCAGCTGGGCCTCGCGCCAGGTGATGAAGCTGACCGCGCCGAGGATCAGCGCGCCGCCCAGGATGACGTAAGGATCGGGCGGTTCGCCGAAGGCCAGGGCGCCCAGCAAGACGGCCCAGACCAGTTGCAGGAAGGTCACCGGCTGGGTCACCGTCATCGGTGCCACCTGGAAGGCGCGGGTCATGCAGTAATGTCCCGCCGTCGCCGCCAAGGCCACGCCCAACAGAATCGCCAACTGGCCCAGGCTGGGCATCACCCAGACCGGCAGAGCCAGGGGGGTCAGGCCGATCGAGACGGTCAGCGACATCAGCGCCACCACCAGCACCGGTTCGATCCGGTCGGTCAGGCGCTTGCTGATCAGGTAGGACCCGGCAAAGAGGACGGCGGTGCCCAGCATCGCCAGATGCCCGGTCGAGATCTCGCGCAGGCCGGGGCGCAGGATGATCAGCGCGCCCGCCAGGGCCACCAGCACGGCGGCGATGCGGCGAAAGGCCAGGGTTTCCCCTAAGAAAAGCGCCGCGCCGACGGTGATCAGGATCGGGTTCAGATAGTTCAGCGCGGTCACATCGGCGATCGGGATCCGCGCCATGGCGAAGAACCACAACGCCACGCCGCCGCTGTGCAACAGACCGCGCAACGCCACCAGCCCCCAGGTGGCCCGGTCCAGCCGCAGGCGGAGCAGGCGCGGCAGCACCGGCGCCATCAGCCCCAGCCCCATGACGAAGCGCAGAAAGGCACCCTCGGCGGCCGGGATCGTGGGGCCCAGCGACTTGACCAGGGCATTGACCGCCACGAAGAAGATCCCGGTGATCAGCATCCAGCCGATGGCGACGAGGGGGCGGGAATTGCGTGCTTCTGTCATGCTTTCCGGCATAGGCAAGCTGCGCCCCCGTGGCAAGGGCCGTGCCGGGCCGTGTGGAGGCCTTGCCCCCAGATCAGAGGCGCGGGGATCAGCCCCGCAACAGCCCCGCCGCCACCGTCCACATGATCAGCGCCACGCCCAGATCCAGCACCCGCCAGGCGACAGGGCGGCGAAACAGCGGCGCCAGGAAGCGGGCGCCAAAGCCAAGCGAGAAGAAGAACAGGAAGGACGCGGTGACCGCGCCCCCGGCAAAGCTGGCCCGACTGGCAAAGCCGGCCGAGACCGCGCCCATCAGGACCAGCGTATCGAGATAGACATGCGGATTGCCCCAGGTCAGCGCGGCACAGATCGCCAGGCTGCGGTACAGGGGTGGGGCGGGTTGATCCTCGGAGTGCAACGCGCCGCCGCCGCGCCAGGCCTTGCGCAGCGCCAGGGCGCCGTAGGCCAGCAGGAAGGCGGCACCGCCATAGCGAAGGAGGTCAGTTGCCCAGGGAGCCGTCGCGCCCAAAGTTCCGAACCCGTACACACCCGCAACAATCAAAACAGCATCGGATACGGCACAGAACGCGACGACCGGCAGCACATGCTGCCTAAGTAAACCCTGGCGCAACACGAAGGCGTTCTGGGCCCCGATTGCCACGATCAGTGACAGGCCGAGGCCAAGTCCCGCCCAGAATGACGCGCCCATCAGTTCCCCCACAACTGACACACACACCCTTAAGGCCTAGACGCCACCGAAGGGTAAGTCTAATAAATGAAGTTAGGATCGCATTAGGAAAACTTATGCAGCTCGACCGCGCCCAACTGGCCACCCTGGCGGCCATTCTGCGCCACGGGTCCTTCGACCTGGCGGCGGCAGAGCTGCGGATCACGCAACCGGCTGTTTCGCAACGACTTCGCGCCCTGGAAGAGCGGATCGGCACGGTTCTGGTACATCGCGGCACCCCCGCCACCCCCACCCCGGCGGGCGCCCAGCTGGCGCGTCACGCCGAAGAGGTGGGCCAGCTGGAATCCCTGACGTTGCGTCGCCTGGGGCTGGAACCCTCGGCGGCGCGGGTGCGCATCGCGGTCAATGCCGACAGCCTGGCCACCTGGGTGCCCCAGGCCCTGGCGCTGGCCCAGGCGCGGATGCCCGACACGACCTTCGCGCTGGAGGTCGACGACCAGGAGCATTCGGCCCGCTGGCTGCGCGACGGGCAGGTCTCGGCGGCGATCACCTCGGACGGCAAGGCGCTGCGCGGCTGCGAGGCCTATCCGCTGGGCGCGCTGCGCTATGTCGCCGCCGCCAGCCCGGCCTTCATCGCGCGGCATTTCCCCGACGGGGTGACCGGCCCCGCCCTGTCACGCGCGCCGACCCTTCAGTTCAACGAAAAGGACACCCTGCCCGCCAGCTGGCTGCGACAGCACGCCGGTCCGGTGCCGGTGCCGCCCGCCCATCGCCTGCCCTCGGCCGAGGCCTTCACCCTGGCGATGCGGGCCGGTCTGGGCTGGGGGCTGAACCCCGAGCCCATGCTGGCCCAGGACCTGGCCGAGGGCCGCTTGCGCCAGCTGCGCCCGGGCGCGGTGCTGGATACGCCGCTTTACTGGCAGGTGTCGCGGATCATGGCCCCGGCGCTGGCGCCGCTGACCCAGGCAATCCGCCAGGTCGCCCGGGCCGAGCTGATCGCCGCCTGAGCGGGGACGGACCCTAGGCCGCGCGCCCAGGCCCGGCCTAGAACCACTGGCCCGGCTCCATCAGGCCCAGATCCAGCAATTGCCGCGAATGCCATTCGAAGGCCGCCGAATTGTGCCAGGTGAACCCGTCGATGTCATAGCGCGACCCGGGGTTCGACTTCAGCGCCTTGGCGGTACGGAAGGAACAGATGCAGGCGGTCAGGTTGTGGTGCCAGGGGCAGGCATAGGTGTTGTATTCGGGGACGTTGAACAAATAGTCCTCGCCCATCACCAGGTCGGGCCGGGCGCGGAACAGCGACACCCGGTCGATCTTGCGCCGCCCTTCGGGGATATGCTCCTCGTAGCGCCAGCGCAGGCCGCCGTAGAAGTTCAGCTGCCGGTCCAGGTCGTTGTTCCAGGCATCCTTGCGCGCCAGGGCGTAATAGCCCGCCCGGTCCAGGTGGGCCCGTTCGATCGACACCGCCAGGGGATGGGCCTGCAAGTCGTCGGCATACAGGTCGATGACATAGCTGACCATGGCATCGCGCCGTTCCTCGGTGTGGAAGGCCAGCAGCTCGCCCACGGTGCGGTTTTCGCAGAACGGGTAGAACAGGAATTCCGAATTGTAGCAGTAATACAGCCAGGTGCCCGGAGGCGCGGCGGCGCTGACCGCGTTGACCACCCGGCTCAGGGCGTTGTCGTGCCCCATGGAATAGGCGATGCGCGGCAGGTCCTTCAGGTCGTCCGGCAGGGCGAAGGCATCGGGGGCGAACAGCAGCACCTGGGCAAAGCCCGCGTCGCGGTGGTGGCGCAGGGTGGTGTCCAGCTCGACCTCGTCCTCGGCAAAGATCATCGCCACCGGCCCCTTGGCCAGCAGGTCGGTGCCGCTGCGCAGGAACTCTCCGAAGGTGCTGAAATACATCCGCCGTACCCTTTCCGCCCCGAAATCCGCGGGGCCGTCCATCTTGCCGCCAGCAAGCCCCAACACCCCCCGGATTGCAAGACCACGCGCATCTGGTGTAGGGACACGCCCTGACCCCGTCCCTGCAAAGGTCCGCGCCCCATGTCCAGCCCCAAGAAGCTTTATATCAAGACCTACGGCTGTCAGATGAACGTCTACGACAGCGAGCGCATGGCCGAAGCCCTGGGGCCCTCGGGTTATACCGAGGTCAGCTCGCCCGACGAGGCGGACATGATCCTGCTGAACACCTGCCACATCCGCGAAAAGGCCGCCGAGAAGGTCTACTCCGAGCTGGGCCGGTTCAAGGGGCTGAAGGCCGCCAAGCCGGATCTGAAGATCGGCGTGGCGGGCTGCGTCGCCCAGGCCGAGGGCCGCGAGATCATGGAGCGCCAGCCGATGGTCGACATGGTGGTCGGCCCGCAAAGCTATCACCGCCTGCCCGAGATGGAGGCGAAGGCCGGTCAGGGCACCCGGGTGGTCGACACCGACATGCCCGAGGAAGACAAGTTCGAAAAGCTGAAGAGCCGCCCGAAGGCCAAGCGCGGCCCGACCGCCTTTCTGACCGTGCAGGAGGGCTGCGACAAGTTCTGCGCCTTCTGCGTCGTGCCCTACACCCGAGGCGCCGAGGTCAGCCGCCCGGTCGATCGCGTCCTGACCGAGGCGCGCGACCTCGTGGACCGTGGGGTGCGCGAGATCACCCTGCTGGGTCAGAACGTCAACGCCTACCACGGTGAGGGCCCCGGGGGCCGCGACTGGGGCCTGGCCCGACTGATCCGGACGCTCGCCGAGATCGACGGGCTGGAGCGGATCCGCTTTACCACCAGCCACCCCAACGACATGGAAGACGACCTGATCGCCGCCCATGGCGATTGCGACAAGCTGATGCCCTACCTGCACCTGCCGGTGCAATCGGGCAGCGACCGCATCCTGAAACGGATGAACCGCAGCCACACCCGCGACAGCTACATGCGGCTGATCGACCGCATCCGCGAGGCCCGGCCTGATCTGGCCCTGTCGGGGGATTTCATCGTCGGCTTCCCCGAAGAGAGTGACGCCGATTTCCGCGACACCATGGATCTGGTCGAGCGGGTGAACTACGCCACCTGTTTCTCGTTCAAGTATTCCTCGCGCCCCGGCACGCCGGCGGCGGACCGCAAGGGCCAGGTCGATCCCGCCGTCGCCTCGGAGCGGCTGATCACCCTTCAGGCGCTGCTGAACGAGCAGCAACAGGCCTTCCAGCAGGCCATGGTGGGCCGAGAGGTGGGCGTGCTATTCGAAAAGCCCGGCCGCCATCCGGGCCAGATGGTGGGCAAGTCCGACCATCTGCACGCCGTCCACGTCGAGGCCCCGGGGCTGCAACCGGGTGACCTGCGCCGGGTGCGCATCACCTCGGCCGGGCCCAATTCGCTGGCGGGCACCCTGGTCTGATCCCGCCCGACCTGAGGCGCGGCCCGGGCCGCACCCCTTTCAGCGCGCCAACTGGTCCCAATTCGGGCCAAGCTGCGGCTTCAAAACCATAATCGCCCGGCCCTCTGGCGAAGAGACTTCACAAGACTTGCCTTCTGCGGCAAGGTGCAAGCGCATTCGTTTGCCGAACCGCAGGCCTCCGGGACAGGAGACAGGGGCGGATCGAGGCGGATCGACCTGGGGGACGGAAAGGATTTTGGTTGTGGTTAAGAAATTTGCGGATTTCGCCCGGCGCGGCCTGGCCGCGGTGTCGGCGACAGCGTTAGGGCTGGCGGTGCTGATGACCGGGATGACCGGCACGGCGCAGGCCCAGGGCAAGGGCTGGAATGAACCCTATGTGCCGACGATCTGGGTCGACCCGGACGGCTGCGAACACTGGGTGATGGATGACGGCGCCGAGGGCTATATGACCCCCCACGTAACCCGCCAGGGCATTCCGGTCTGCCGCCGCCAGAACGTCTGCGGCGTGCTGCCCACCGACCAGTTCTTCGCCACCGACAAATATGCGATCAGCGCCGCCAACCGGCAGCGCCTTCAGCAGTTCTTCACCTCGACGGGCGCGACTTCCTACATCATCATCGGTCACACCGACAGCCGGGCGTCCGACGCCTATAACCTGAAGCTGTCGATGAACCGCGCCAATGCCGTGGCCCAGGTTGCGGCTTCGGTCGGCGCGCGGATCGCGGATGTGCGCGGCTACGGCGAACGCTATCCCGCCCAGCCCAACACCACCGCCACCGGCATGGCCGCCAACCGGCGTGTCGAAATCATCTGCATCCGCTGAAGGGGACCAGCCACATGCATATCGTGAAAGCCGCCTCTGGCGTTCTTCTGCTGGCCTCTCTGGCCGCCTGTGGTCACCCGGGCAACGTGCCCGGCGACAAAAGCGTCGACTACGGCATCAACTCGCACCACCTGTCGACCCTGAAGGCCGGCATCTGGGTCGATCCCAACGGCTGCGACCACTGGATCATCGACGACGGCCTCGAAGGCTATCTGTCGCAGCGCCTGGACAAATACGGCAAGCCGGTCTGCTCGGGCACCGCACCGCCCAACACCGCCACCGGCGGATTCAAGCGCGGCTCCGGCATTCCCGATCCGACCCAGGCACCGGGCACCTAAGGCCTTGCGCGCCTCGGCCCGCATCCCCACATCGCAATGCCGCAAGCCTTCGCTTGCGGCATTTTTCGTTTCCCGCCCGGGCCTGCGTGCATTCCCCCCTTGCCCCTCGCCCCCGCCCCTGCCACGCTGATCCCATGGCACGCCGGTGCCGCGCACCGGCCCGATCTGAAGGAGCGCCACTTGGCCACAAGCCTGCTGACCCCGAATACCTCTTCCTCCTCGGAGGGCACCGGAATGTCCGAAGCCTCGGTCGAATTTCCCGACAACCTGCTGCTGATCGAGCTTTGCGGCGAGTACGACCGGAACCTGGCCTATCTGGAACAGCAGCTTGGCACACAGATCCTGCGCCGGGGCAACCACCTGGTCGCCCATGGCGAGGCCCCCGCGCCGCAACAGACCGTCACCGTGCTGCGCGCCCTCTATGCCCGGCTCGAGGCCAACCGCGAGGTCACCCAGGCCGATATCGACCGCGAGCTGCGCATGGGGGAACCCGGCGCCGACAATGCCGCGTCGCCCGCCGAGGGCGGTGACCAGCTTGAGATGTTCCGGGGCGGCGAGGTCGAGATCAAGACCCGCCGCAAGATGGTCGAGCCGCGCACCGAGGCGCAGAAGCAATATGTGCAGAACCTCTACAAGCACGAGCTGGCCTTCGGCATCGGCCCGGCGGGCACGGGCAAAACCTATCTGGCCGTCGCCGTGGCGGTGAACCACTTCATCGAAGGTCACGTCGACAAGATCATCCTGACCCGCCCCGCCGTCGAGGCGGGCGAACGGCTGGGCTTCCTGCCCGGCACACAGGAGGAAAAGGTCGATCCCTACATGCAGCCCCTTTACGACGCGCTGAACGACTTTCTGGGCGCCAAGGACGTGGGCAAGCTGCGCGAGGCCAAGAAGATCGAGATCGCGCCCCTGGCCTTCATGCGCGGCCGGACCCTGGCCAATGCCTTCGTGGTGCTGGACGAGGCGCAGAACGCCACGACCATGCAGATGAAGATGTTCCTGACCCGCCTGGGCGAAGGGTCGCGCATGGTGATCACCGGCGACCGCAGCCAGGTGGACCTGCCGCGCGGGGTGCAATCGGGCCTGCGCGATGCCGAACGCCTGCTGGGGGCCATCCCCGACATCAGCTTCAACTACTTCTCCGCCCAGGATGTGGTGCGCCATCCCCTGGTGGCGAAGATCATCCGCGCCTACGAGGCCGACGAGGAAAGCTGAGGCGGCGGGCCTGCGCCCTCCGCCGATCCCGCCTGCCGCGCCGCCAAGAAGGATTGGCGGCGCCCCGGCCTTGCTGTATGGGCGCCCCATGACCGATCTTGCCCCCTCTGACCCTGCCCCCTCGGGCCCCGCCCTCGTCGATTGCGTGATCGAGGATCCCCGCTGGGACGAGGCCGGGCTGGACGCGCTGTCAGAGGCCGCCGCCCGGGCGGTCCTGAGCCATCTGCGGATCGGCCCTGCGGGTTACGAGATCTGCGTGATGGGCTGCGATGACGCGCGCATCGCCACCCTGAACACCGAGTTCCGCGGCAAGCCCACGCCCACCAACGTGCTGTCCTGGCCCGCCGAGGATCTGGCCGCCGAAGAGGAAGGGGCCGCGCCCGAGCCCCCCGAGGAGGCCGAAGAGGGCCCCTTTGGCGCCGTGGAGCTGGGCGACATCGCCATTTCCTGGGACACCTGCGCCCGCGAAGCCGCCGAGGCGGACAAGACAGTTCCCGATCATGTGACCCATTTGGTCGTTCACGGAATCCTGCATCTTCTGGGCTATGACCACATCCGCGACGGCGACGCCGAGCTGATGGAAGGCCTTGAAACAGAAATACTTGGCAAGATGGGTATCGCTGACCCATATTAGCCCCCATATAGATTTTCGGCCGACGGACGGCCTGCAACCGGAAAGGACAGATGGGCGACAGCATAGACGGGTCTTCTAACGCGGCGCAGCGCGCGCGTTCCATGACCCCAGACCCCGCAGCACCGCATCCCGCGATGCGCCTGGTCGAAACCGAGGGACCTGCGTCCCGTGTCGCCGGCTCTGCCGCGGCCCCCGCCATGACCGGTGTGTCCGGCGCTGTGGCGTGTGATGCCGTGGCCAGTGGCACCCTCGCGAAGGACAGCCTGGCGGCCAGCCCCGTCATGACCGGCACCGATGGCATGCCCCTGGCCTCTGCCACGGGCGAGGGCAACGGCGGCAACGGCCCCGCACGGCCCAACGGGACCGGACCGGGGACAAGCCCTGTCTCTGCCCCGGCCCCCGTGCACACGGCGCCCATGCACTCGGCGCCCGTCCCCGCCGCCCCGGCCAGTTCCCATCCCCGCCCGCGCCCCGGCTTCCTGGGCCGCCTTCTGGGCAGCCGCGCCCCCGCTGCGGCCCGCACCGCCGATGGCGGCGCCAGCCCCCAGCCCGCCAACCAGCAGCGCCGCCGCCATTCCCTGCTGAACCTGCGCAACATGCGGGTCGAGGACGTGGCCATTCCCAAGGTCGAGATCGTCGCCGTGCCCGCCAGCATCGGCCAGGACGAGCTGGTCGATGTCTTCCGCGACAGCGGCATGACCCGCCTGCCGGTCTATGACGAGACCCTCGACAGCCCCAAGGGCCTGGTCCACCTGAAGGATTTCGCCCTGAAACACGGCTGGGACGCGACCTCGGATTTCCAGATGGACGAATTGCTGCGCCCGCTGCTTTTCGTGCCGCCCTCGATGCCCATCGGGGTGCTGCTGCAAAAGATGCAGACCGAACGCCGCCACATGGCCCTGGTGATCGACGAATACGGCGGGGTTGACGGGCTGGTGACGATCGAGGATCTGATCGAACAGGTCATCGGCGAGATCGAGGATGAACACGACGTCGACGAAGACGCCCTGTGGACCCGCGAGGCCTCGGGCAGCTATCTGGTGCTGGCCAAGGCCCCGCTGGAGGATTTCGAGGCCGCCATCGGCCTGTCGCTGACCGATGACGACAGCGTCGACGAGGAAGAGATCGACACCCTGGGCGGCCTGGTCTTCATGCTGGCGGGCCGCGTGCCCGCGCGCGGCGAGGTGGTGGTGCACCCGGCAGGCCATGAGTTCGAGGTGGTCGAGGCCGACCCCCGCCGGATCAAGCGCCTGCGCGTCCGGCTGAAACCGCAAGACGCCGAGTGATGCGGCGCCGCGCCGATCCTCAAGGCGCGGCGCAGGCCCGGCCCGGCCATGCGGGCCCACGTTTCGCCCGGGCGGGGATCTCTTCCGCCCGGCGCCTCCTCCCCCTCTCCTGCGCCGGGTCCCGCCTATCATGACCTCCCGCCCTTCGCGTCTGTCGCCGCGCCGCCTGGCGCCGCTCTGGCCTGCCGCCGCCGGGGCGCTGACCGCCTGCGGCCAGGCGCCGCTGTCGCTGTGGCCCCTGGCCCTGTTGGGCTTCGCGGCCCTGATGCACGAGGTGCTGCGCGCGCCCACGGCAGGCCGCGCGGCCCGCGCAGGCTGGCTGTTCGGCGCGGGCTATTTCGCCCTGGCGCTGTGCTGGATCGTGGAACCCTTCCTGGTGGACATCGCCCGCCACGGCTGGATGGCGCCCTTTGCCCTGCTGCTGATGGCCGCAGGGCTGGCGCTCTTCTGGGGCGCCGCCGCCGGGTTGGCCAAGCGGCTGGCACCGCAGGGCCTGGCCGCCGCCCTGGCGCTCAGCGCCGCGCTGACCCTGGCCGAGGCGCTGCGCGGCTGGATCTTCACCGGCTTTCCCTGGGCGCTGATCGGTCACGCGCTGATCCCCTCGCCCCTGCTGCCGCTGGCCGCGCTGACCGGGCCCCATGGGCTTAGCCTGCTGCTGCTCTTGCCCGCCACCCTGCTGGGCCTGGCGCTGACGCCACCCGCCGCCGCCCGCCCGCGCCCCCTGCCCCTGGCCCTGGCGGCCCTGGCCTTCGCCGCGCCCCTGGCCCTGGCGCTGGCCCTGCCCTCCCGCGCCCTGCCCCCCGCCGAAGACGCCCCCCTGGTGCGCCTGGTGCAGCCGAACGCGGCGCAGCGCGAGAAATGGGATCCGGCCCATATCCCCGTCTTCTTCGGGCGCCTGCTGGATCTGACCGCCGCTCCGGCCGAGGGCGACCGCCGCCCCGACCTGGTGGTCTGGCCCGAAACCTCTGTCCCCTATCTGCTGAACGAAGGCCCCGCCCTGACCGATGTGCTGGCCGAGGCCGCCCAGGGCAGCGCCCTGGCCTTCGGCGTGCAACGCCGCGAGGGCGCGCGCTATTACAACACCCTGGCCCTGCTGGACGGCAACGGCACCCTGGCCGCGACCTATGACAAGCATCACCTGGTGCCCTTCGGGGAATACCTGCCGCTGAGCGGGATGATGGGCCGCGTGGGCATCGGCGCCCTGGCGGCGCGCTATGGCACCGGCTACAGCCCCGGGCCCGGCGCCCGTCTGCTGGATCTGCCCCGGGTCGGCGCGGCCCTGCCGCTGATCTGCTACGAGGCGATCTTCCCGCGCGAGCTGCGCGCCGCGCCCAACCGACCCGCCCTGCTGTTGCAGATCACCAATGACGCCTGGTTCGGCAGTTTCTCGGGGCCCTATCAGCACCTGGCCCAGGCCCGGCTGCGGGCGGTGGAACAGGGGCTGCCACTGATCCGGGCGGCCAATACCGGCATCTCGGCGCTGATCTCGGCCGATGGCGCGGTGCTGGCGCAGCTGCCGCTGAATACCGCCGGGCATCTGGACACGGCCCTGCCGCCGCCCTCGGCCCCCACCCCCTACAGCCGCCTGGGCGACGCGCCCGCGCTGCTGTTTGCCCTTCTGTTGCTGGGCCTGTCGGCCCTTGGCGGCGTTCATGGGTTCTTCAGATCCCGGTCATAAACCAAGTTGACCCCGGCGCGCCGCCGTCCTAACCAAGAGTATACGCCGCCCCAACGGCTTCCTGACGGGGCAGGTCTGAAATATCGGAGCACTTTCTCATGACACGTCAGAACTACATCTTTACCTCTGAATCCGTTTCAGAGGGTCACCCCGACAAGGTCTGCGACCGCATTTCAGATGCTGTTCTGGACGCGCTGATTGCCGAGGAACCCGAGGCGCGCGTCGCCTGTGAAACCTTCGCCACCACCAACCGCGTGGTCATCGGCGGCGAGGTCGGCCTGGCCGACCAGGACAAGCTGCACGATTACATGGCCCATGTGGACGGCATCGTGCGCGACTGCATCCGCGACATCGGCTATGAGCAGGACAAGTTCCACCACCAGACGGTGGAGGTAACGAACCTTCTGCACGAACAATCGGCCCATATCGCGCAAGGGGTGAACGCCTCGAACGAGAAGGACGAGGGCGCGGGCGACCAGGGCATCATGTTCGGATTCGCCACCAACGAGACGCCCGAGCTGATGCCGGCGCCGATCCTCTACGCTCACAAGATCCTCAAGCGCCTGGCCGAGGTGCGCAAGGATGGCACCGAGCCGACCCTGCGCCCCGACGCCAAGTCGCAGCTGTCGCTGCGCTATGTGGACGGCAAGCCGGTCGAGGTGACCCAGCTGGTCCTGTCGACCCAGCACGCCGACGACGCCCAGACCTCGGCCCATATCCGCGAGATCGTCGAACCCTATATCCGCGAGGTGCTGCCCGAGGGCTGGCTGACCGATGCCACCGAATGGTGGGTGAACCCGACCGGCAAGTTCGTCATCGGCGGCCCCGATGGCGACGCGGGCCTGACGGGCCGCAAGATCATCGTCGACACCTACGGCGGCGCGGCCCCCCATGGCGGCGGCGCCTTCTCGGGCAAGGATCCGACCAAGGTCGACCGGTCCGCGGCCTATGCGGCACGCTACCTGGCCAAGAACGTGGTGGCCGCGGGCCTGGCCGAGAAATGCTGCCTGCAACTCTCCTATGCCATCGGCATTGCCAAGCCGCTGTCGATCTACGTCGACACCTACGGCACCGCGAAAGAGGACGAGGCGGCGATCGAGGCAGCGGTGGCCAAGTCGATGGACCTGACCCCGCGCGGCATCCGCACCCATCTGGAGCTGAACAAGCCGATCTACCAGCGCACCGCGGCCTATGGCCACTTCGGCCGCGCCCCCGACGAAGACGGCGGCTTCTCCTGGGAGAAGACCGATCTGGTCGAGGCCATCAAGGCCAACCTCTGAGGCGCCACGCCCGCGCCCCCGCGCCCGGCTCTGCCCCGCAGCGCCGGGCGTTTGCGTTTCGGGGCGGGCCACCGCCCCGCCCATTGATCTGGCGCGCCGGGGCGGCTAACAGGGCGGCCATGAGCGAGACACCCGACAAACACCCCTCCGGCGCCCCCTGGCGCAACTTCTACGGCCGGTTCAAGGGCAAGAGCCTGCGTCCGAACCAGGAAACCTACCTGGACGAGGACCTGGGCAAGCTCTCGCCCGGGGCCGTCAGCTGGGAAGAAAACCCCGAGCGCGCAAACATCGACCTAGATAGGCTTTTCGGCGGGCGCGATGTCTGGCTCGAAATCGGCTTTGGCGGCGGCGAGCATCTGGTGCATCAGGCCGCCTCGAACCCCGGGATCGGCATCATCGGCGCCGAGCCCTATATCAACGGTGTGGCCATGCTTCTGGGCAAGATCCGCGAGGCGGGGGTGGAAAACCTGGCGGTCCACCCAGGCGATGTGCGCGACCTCTTCGACGTGCTGCCCGAGGCCTCGATCAGCCGCGCCTTCCTGCTCTACCCCGACCCCTGGCCGAAGAAACGCCACCACCGGCGCCGTTTCGTCACGCCGGAACACCTGGCGCCGCTGAACCGGGTGCTGAAGCCCGGCGCGATCTTCCGCGTGGCCACCGATATTCCCGACTACGTGCGCCAGACCCTGCAACAGGTGCCGCGCCATGGTTTCGAATGGCTGGCCGAGGGCCCCGAGGACTGGCGCCAGCCCTGGGGCGACTGGATCTCGACCCGCTACGAGCAGAAAGCCCTACGCGAGGGCCGCACGCCCCATTACCTGACCTTCCGCAAACGGTGAGGGGGAGTTCAAGCCGCGCTGCGGCTTGAAGCCTCCGGCGGGAGTATTTTCAGCCATCGAATAGAAAAAGAAGAACCTCTCGCCCGAACCAACGTGACGAGAGGCCCATTCTTTGGCGCGGTCATCGGGTCTCCACCCTGTACCGCCCCTCGATACTTTTCGATCAGAGTTAATTTTCTCTTATTCGATGGCTGAAAATACTCCCGCCGGAGGCGTTGGCCCGCCCGCAAGGGGCGCGGCCTTCGGGGCTTCAGAGGTTTTCCGGCTGCGGCATTCCCAGCACGTGATAGCCGCCATCCACATGGATGATCTCGCCGCTGGTGCAGGCGCCCGCGTTGGAGGCCAGGTAGACCGCCGTGCCGCCGACCGCCTCCAGCGTGGCATTGGCGCGCAGCGGCGCATTGGCCTCGGTCTGGCGGAAGGTCTTGCGCGCCCCCGAAATGGCCGCACCCGCCAGGGTCTTCATCGGGCCGGGCGAGATCGCGTTGACGCGAATACCGTCGGGGCCCAGGTCGTTGGCCAGATAGCGCACCGCCGACTCCAGCGCCGCCTTGGCCACGCCCATGACGTTGTAATAGGGGGTCACCTTGTTCGAGCCCTGGTAGGTCAGCGTCAGGATGGCGCCGCCGTTAGACATCAGCGGCGCGGCGCGGCGCGCCACGTCGATCAGCGAGTAGCAGGAGATATCCAGCGAATGCTTGAAGTTGTCGCGGCTGGTATTGACGAAGCGGCCCGACAGTTCCGCCTTGTCGGAATAGGCGATGGCATGGACGATGAAATCCAGCTTGCCCCATTTCGCCTTCAGGTCGGCAAAGGCCGCATCCATTGAGGCATCATCGGTCACATCCACGTCGAGCAGATACTCGACCCCGATCGAGGCCGCCAGGGGCGCTACGCGCTTGCCGAAGTTCTCGCCCTGGTAGGAGAAGGCCATTTCGGCCCCGGCCTCGTGCATCGCGCGGGCAATGCCCCACGCGATCGAGCGGTCATTGGCGACACCCATCACCAGGCCGCGTTTCCCCTGCATCTGTCCTGTCATAACCCTGTCACCCGGTGTAGCGCGAGAGCAGCATCGAACCGTTCGTGCCGCCGAAACCAAAAGAATTCGTCATCACCGTGTCCAGGCCCGCCTTCTCGACCAGCGACCGGGCGATCTCGCCGGGGTTGATCGCCTCGTCGAGGGTCTGGATGTTGATCGACGGCGTGATGAAATCCTTGGCCAGCATGATCAGGCAGAAGATCGCCTCCAGCGCGCCCGCGGCGCCCTGGGCATGGCCGGTCATGGATTTCGTCGAGGAGATCAGCGGGGTCGAGCCTTCGCCGAAGACTCGGCGCACGGCCTGCACTTCGCCCACGTCGCCGACCGGGGTCGAGGTGCCATGGGCGTTGATATAGCCCACCTTGCGCCCTTCCGGCAGGGTTTGCAGCGCCAGGCGCATGGCCCGTTCGCCGCCCTCGCCCGAGGGGGCGACCATGTCGTGCCCGTCCGAGGTGGCGGCAAAACCGGTCACTTCGGCATAGATCTTGGCGCCGCGTGCCTTGGCATGTTCCAGCTCTTCCAGCACCAGCATCCCGCCGCCGCCGGAAATGACGAAACCGTCGCGGTCCGCATCGAAGGCGCGCGAGGCCAGTTCGGGGGTGTCGTTGTATTTCGAGGACATGGCACCCATGGCGTCGAAGAGGCAGCTGAGGGTCCAGTCCAGCTCTTCGCCACCGCCGGCGAACATCACGTCCTGCTTGCCCATCATGATCTGTTCGGCCGCATTGCCGATGCAGTGCAGCGAGGTCGAGCAGGCCGAGGTGATGGAATAGTTGATGCCCTTGATCTTGAAGGCCGTCGCCAGGTTGGCCGAGATCGTGGACGACATGCACTTGGGTACCGCGAAGGGCCCGATGCGCTTGGTCGCGCCGGATTTCAGCACCGTCTGATGGGCCTGGAACATGGCCGAGGTCGAGGGCCCGCCAGAGCCCGCCACCAGGCCGGTGCGTTCGTTCACCACGTCGCTGTCCTCAAGCCCCGCATCGGCGATGGCCTGCTGCATGGCGATATGGGCATAGGCGGCGCCCGGGCCCATGAAGCGCAGGGTGCGCTTGTCCACATGCTCGGCCGGGTCGATCTTCAGCGTGCCCGCAATCTGGCTGCGGAAGCCATGCTCGGCCATTTCCGGGGATGCGACGATCCCGGACTTGCCCGCTTTCAAAGAGGCCTCGACCTCTTCGGCGTTGTTTCCGATAGAGGAGACGATCCCCAATCCGGTGACCACGACTCGGCGCATGGTGCCCTCCTTCCCTGGAGAAAACGTGTATCTGGATCAGCTCTCGGAGAGAGCGACCTTCATGTCCTTGACCTGATAGATGACCTCGCCGTCGGCTTCGACGATGCCGTCCGCCACGCCCATGGTCAGGCGGCGGGTCTGGATCGCCTTGGTGAAGTCGATCTTGTAGGTCAGCATCTTGCGGTCGGGCCGCACCATGCCGGTCAGCTTCACCTCGCCGACGCCAAGCGCATAGCCGCGCCCCTGCCAGCCGCGCCAGCCCAGGTTGAAGCCGGTCAGCTGCCACAGACCGTCCAGGCCCAGGCAGCCGGGCATGATCGGGTTGCCGGGGAAGTGGCAGTCGAAGAACCACAGGTCAGGCGTGATGTCGAACTCTGCCAGGACATGGCCCTTGCCATGCGCCCCGCCGTCGGCGGAGATGTCGGTGATCCGGTCCATCATCAGCATGGGCGGTTCCGGCAACTGGGCGTTGCCGGGGCCGAACAGCTCTCCGCGCGCACATTTCAGAAGGTCTTCCCGGTCGAAACTGCTGGGATAATCAGCCATTCAGGCGCGCCCCTTTCCGTGTCATCTTTTTCATCCCGACCCCTCTATCACCGCGCCCGCGAACCATGCAAGGTGCTGGCAAAGCCACATTCCCCGTGGCTTTTGCCGGAGCGGTTGCCTTTGGGGGCCCTTTTTTCCTATATTGTCTGGCGAACTGAAGGATACAAGAACGGCATGAGCACAACGGCAACCGAACGCGGCGCGGACTGGCTGGCAAAGGCCGACCTGCGACCGACCCGGCAGCGGCTTGGCCTCGCCTCCCTTCTCGTGGGGGACGGGCAGGACCGGCACGTGACCGCCGAAAGCCTATTCGCGGCCGCCAAGGACAGCGGGCAGCCGGTGTCGCTGGCCACGGTCTACAACACCCTGCGCGCCTTCTGCGACGCGGGCCTGATGCGTGAGATCACCGTCGACGGCTCGCGCAGCTATTTCGACACCAACATGCACGACCACCCGCATTTCTTCTGGGAAGATGACGGATCGCTCAGCGATGCGCCCGCCGAAGAGCTGGAGCTGGCCCGCGTGCCGCGCGCGCCCGAAGGGGCCGAGATCGCCAAGGTCGACGTGGTGATCCGCCTGCGCCGCAAGAGCTGAGGCCCCAGGGCCGGAGAACGGCCCTGACACGGGACCGAACAGAGAAAAACGACAAGCCGCGTCCCCGGGACGCGGCTTTTTTCATCACCTGGCGCGGGTGGCGGGCCTAGTCCAGGCGCGAAAGGCGCTCGTCCCACATGATGAACCGCCCGGCCTTATTGCGTTCGGACGATCCGGCGACCCGGCAGCCGCTGGCGGTGAAGAAACAGCTGACCTCGACCGCATTGCCCGGCAACGGCAGGGTGTAATGCAGCAGGTCCTCGGCATAGTAGCCCCGTCCCGGCGGCAGGCCGGGGATGGAAAAGCCCAGGATCGAGGGCGCCTCGGGGCGCAGCACCAGGGCGAAGCTCACATCCTCGGTCTCGGGCTCTTCGGTGAAGACATGGGTAAAGCTGAGGTGCAGCCCTTCGTCGCGGGCCTCCAACGTCATTTCGACCTGGTAGCGGTGGCTGTCGCCCGCCTCGTCCCGCCAGGTGCCCTGGCCCTGGAACCGGCCTGTCAGCCCCGCGAATGCCGCCTGCCCTTCTGCACCTGTCATCCCTCTGCCTCCCTCTCGGCCTTGCCCTAGCTGTCCTGCCTGTCCTCCCCCTTGTCGCCCCGGCAGCGATCACAATCCAGTGCCGCGCAGTTCAACGCCTTCATGCGTTCACGGGACTCCGCCCATTCGGTGCGGAAATTCTCGGCATCGCCGTAGTCCGCGAAATCGGCATAGTGGGGATGAGGCCCACGGGTCTTCATGGCGTGCTTGATCGGGCACCAGAAGGCCTCGGTGCGGCCCGCCACCTCGCGCACCCAGGCCACCACGCCGTTGCAATAGCCGCAATAGACGCAGTTCAGCTTCTGGATGCCGTTCAGATAGGCCAGCTGGTGGCGGTCGATGCGGATGTAGTCGCGCATCGGCACCTTGGGGATGCGGTAGGCGGGGAAACAGATCGCCTGATAGATCCAGACCCAGAAATGCAGGATCGCGAAGGGCACGATCAGCGAATAGATCACCGGCGCGGTCAGGGTGTGGCGGATCGGGCTGGCGGCCAGGAAGGCGGGGATATGCTGGCGCAGCTCGCGGTGGCGGCGGCGCATCCCCTCTTCCCAGACGACCCGGCCGTTTTCGATCCGGTCCCAGAAGCGGCTGCGCCCGGCGGCCAGCTCCTCTTCCAGCTGATCCTGTAGCGCGGCGATGCGCCTGCGCAGTTCCTCGATCCTGTCGGCCATTCTGCCCACTCCTGTCCGCTGTTCCGGCACCAGAAGATCTAACGGTGCCGCAGGGCGGTGGAAAGGGCGGCAGAGACGACAACGCCCGCCCCTGCGGCGGGCAGGGGCGGGCGCGGGGCCCCGGGTGGGGCGGGTCCGAAGGGGCCGATCCGGCCCCGATCCAGCCCAAATCAGGCGGCGACGATCTCGACCATCTCGATGTCGAAGACCAGGTCCTTGCCGGCCAGCATGTGGTTGGCGTCCAGGGTCACGGCCTCGTCGGTGATCTCGACCACGGTGACCGGGATCGCCTGGCCCTGGGGCGTCTGCATTTGCAGTTGCAGACCCATTTCCAGCGGGATCTCGGCGGGGATAGCGTCGCGCGGCACCTGCTGCATGGCGTCGGGGTTCCGCTCGCCGTAGGCCTCGGTGCAGGGGATCTCGACCTTCTGGGTGTCGCCAACGGCCATGCCGGGGATCGCCTTGTCCAGGCCCGGGATGATCTGGCCAGAGCCCACGGTGAACTCCAGCGGGTCGCGCCCGGCCGAGCTGTCGAAGGTGGTGCCGTCGGTCAGGGTGCCGGTGTAGTGGATACGAACGGTATCGCCCGCTTTTGCAGTGCTCATGGAATGTCCAATCTTGTCGGGAGGGTGGGTTTGAAGGGCCGGGCCGCGCCCGGGTGCCTTCGCTGCCCCGACCCTAACGCAGGCAGGCGCGGATCGCAAACCGGCCTTCCCTGGCCTCGCCCGGCATGGCAGGTTGCCCCCGAGAAGGGCGCCTGTCGCCCGAGGAGGAGAGCCGATGACCGTTACCACCTGCATCTTCGATGCCTACGGCACGCTGTTTGACGTGACCGCCGCCGCCCGTGCCGCCGCCGAGGCCCCGGGCGCGGGCGCCCTGGCCGGCAGCTGGCCCCAGGTCGCCGCCCAGTGGCGCGCCAAGCAGCTGGAATATTCCTGGCACCGCGCCATCCGCGGCCTGCACACCGATTTCTGGCAGGTCACCCAGGATGCCCTGGACTGGACGCTAGAGGCCGAGGGCCTGACCGACCCGGTCCTGCGCGAAGACCTTCTGGCCCTCTACTGGGAGCTGGGCGCCTACCCCGAGGTGCCCAAGGTGCTGACCACGCTGAAGGCGCGCGGGCTGGCCACGGGGATTTTGTCCAATGGTTCCCCGGACATGCTGGAAGGGGCCGTGGCCTCGGCCGGGATCGAAACCCTGCTGGATGCGGTGCTGTCGGTGGAAAAGGTGGGGGTCTTCAAACCCGCCGCCCCGGTCTACGACCTGGTCACCGCGCGCTTTAACTGCGCGCCCGAAGAGGTGCTCTTCGTATCGTCCAACGGCTGGGACGTCTCGGCAGCGGCGGCCTATGGCTTTGCCACCGCCTGGGCCAATCGCGGCGGGTTGCCGGTGGACCGGCTGCCGGGCACGCCCGAACATGTGCTGGCCGACCTCACCGGCCTGCCCGAGCTGGAGATCTTCTGATGCCGACGTTCACCGCCGCCGATGGCGCCACGATCTACTACGAGGATGCGGGCGAGGGCCTGCCGGTCCTGTGCCTGTCGGGGCTGACCCGCAACGGGCGCGATTTCGACATCGTGGCGCCGCATCTGCCGGGCGTGCGGCTGATCCGCATGGATTATCGGGGCCGGGCGCGGTCGGACTGGACCGGGGCGGCCACCTATACCCTGCCAACCGAATCACAGGACGCACTGGCGCTGCTGGATCACCTAGGTCTGGACAGCGCGGCGATCCTGGGCACCTCGCGCGGCGGGCTGATCGCCATGGGCCTGGCCCTGCACGCCCCCGACCGGGTGCTGGGCGCGGCGCTGAACGACGTCGGCCCCGAGCTGAAGACCGAAGGGCTGGGCGCCATCGCGGGCTATCTGGGAAAGAACCCGCCCTTCGCCACCCTGGACGCGGCTGCCGCCGCGCGCCTCGGTGACCCGGCCTTCCCCGATGTGCCCCTCGACCGCTGGCGCCAGATGATCGGCAACACCACCCGCGAGACCCCCGAGGGCCTGGTCATCGACTATGACCCGGCCCTGCGCGAGGCCGTCTTCGGCAGCCCGCCGCCCGATCCCGCCCCCGACCTCTGGCCGCTCTTCGACGCGCTGGCGTCGAAACCCCTGGCGCTGATCTGGGGGATGAACTCGGATCTGCTCAGCGAAGCGACAGTGGCCCGGATGCAGGCCCGCGCGCCGGGCATGATCCTTGCGAAGGTGCCGAACCGGGGGCATACCCCTTTCCTGGACGAGCCAGAGGCGCTGGCCGCCCTGACGACCTGGCTTGAGGCCCTGAGATAAGGCGCTGCGACAAGGCCCTATGAGAGGGGCCGGAAGGAAGGTTCCGAGATGAATATCGAGATGATCGAGGCCGCCGCCGCGCGGCTGGCGGGCCACGCCCGCCGTACCCCCCTGCTGTCCTCGCCCTTCCTGGACGAGATCGCGGGCCGCCGGGTGCTGGTGAAACCCGAATGCCTGCAACTGACCGGCAGTTTCAAGTTCCGCGGCGCCTGGTCTGCCATCTCGGCGCTGGACCCTGCGGTGCGGGCGCGCGGCGTCATCGCGTTCTCCTCGGGCAACCATGCCCAGGGCGTGGCGCTGGCGGCGAAGATGCACGGGGTGCCTGCGGTGATCATCATGCCCGCCGACGCACCGCAGCTGAAACTGGCCAACACCCGGGCCTTCGGCGCCGAGGTGGTGACCTATGACCGCGCGACAGAGGACCGCGACGAGATTGGCGCGCGCTTGTCCGCCGAACGCGGGCTGACCCTGATCAAACCCTTCGACGAGCCGCAGGTGATCGCGGGCCAGGGCACGGCAGGCCTGGAGATCGCCGAGGACCTGCTGGAGATGGGCATCACCAAGGCCGAGGTGCTGGTCTGCTGCGGCGGTGGCGGGCTGACCTCTGGCGTGGCGCTGGCCTGTGCCGACCGCGCGCCGGGCCTGCGTGTGCGCCCCGTCGAACCCGAAGGCTTCGACGACACCGCCCGCTCGCTCGCCGCCGGAGAGATTCTGCGCAACCCGGCGATGACCGGCAGCATCTGCGACGCCATCGTCACGCCCCAGCCCGGCAACCTGACCTTCCCGATCATGTCCGAGCTTTGCGGCCCCGGCCTGACGGTCAGCGAAGACGAGGTGTTGATGGCCATGGCCCAGGCCTTCCTGCGGCTGAAGGTGGTGGCCGAACCGGGCGGCGCCGTGGCCCTGGCCGCCGCGCTGGCCCGCGCAGATTCGCTGCAAGGGGATACGGTGGTCGCGATGATCTCGGGCGGCAATGTGGATCCGGGGATGTTCGCCCGGGCGCTCGCCACGCTCTGACCCCAGCCCCCTGACATCTTACCCCAACGCCCGCCCGGCCCCGCCGCGGCGGGCGTTTTGCCGTCAAACCTGCGTCTCATATGCAAAATACGCGCCCGTGCGGGTTTCGGGGGCCAGGGGCGCCCTTTCGCCCTGCCTCCGACTTGCCGCAGCGCGGCATGGCTGGCGGAGCGATCTAGAGGAATTTTAGTTGACGTGGTTAATTATGTTTGCCAATTCTCTTCCTGCGAACGGGAGGAATTTGCATGAAAACTCAAGTTGCCATCATTGGCGGCGGCCCCTCCGGGCTGCTTCTGTCTCAGTTGCTGGACAAGGCCGGGATCTCGTCCATCGTGCTGGAGCGCAAGACCAAGGACTATGTCCTGGGCCGCATCCGCGCCGGTGTGCTGGAACAGGGTTTCGTCGAGCTGATGCGCAAGGCCGGTGTGTCGGAACGGATGGATGCGGAAAGCTACATCCATGACGGCACGGTGATTTCCAACGGCGACGAGATCATCCCGATCAACTTCGCCGAGCTGACCGGCACCCCCGTCGTGGTCTATGGCCAGACCGAGGTGACCCGCGATCTGTACGAGGCCCGCGAGAAGGCCGGTGGCAAGATCGAGTTCGAGGTCGAGGACGTGGTGATCAACGACGCCAAGACCGATGCCCCCTACCTGACCTATACCGTCCATGGCGAGGCGCGCCGCATCGACTGCGATTTCGTCGCCGGCTGCGACGGCTTCCACGGCGTCAGCCGCAAGACCATCCCCGAGGACGTGCGCCGCGAATACGAGAAGGTCTATCCCTTCGGCTGGCTGGGCATCCTGTCGGAAACGCCCCCCGTCCATGACGAGCTGATCTACTGCAACTCGCCGCGCGGCTTCGCCCTGTGTTCCATGCGCAATGCCAACCTGTCGCGCTATTACGTGCAGGTGCCGCTGACCGACAAGGTCGAGGACTGGTCCGACGACCGCTTCTGGGACGAATTCAAATCCCGCATCCCCGCCGAGATGGCCGCAAAGCTGGTCACCGGCCCGACCATCGAGAAGAGCATCGCGCCGCTGCGCAGCTTCGTCACCGAGCCGATGAGATGGGGCAACCTGTTCCTGTGCGGCGACGCCGCCCATATCGTGCCGCCCACGGGGGCCAAGGGGCTGAACACCGCCGCCTCGGACATCCACTATCTCTACGAGGGTTTGAAGGCCCACTACCTTGACGGCGACAGCGAAGGGCTCGACACCTATTCGGAGAAAGCCCTCCTGCGCATCTGGAAGGCCGAGCGGTTCTCGTGGTGGATGACCAACCTTCTGCACCAGTTCCCCGATCAGCCGGACTTCGACATCAAGATGCAGCAGGCCGAACTGAACTTCCTGCGTGACAATACCGACGCCCAGAAGGTGTTGGCGCAGAACTATGTTGGACTGCCCTACTGATGAAAATTGCCGACCTCGACCGACTGAAGATCCATTACACCGACGAGGGGGACCCGAACGGCGCCCCCATCGTCTTTGCCAACTCGCTTGGCACGGATCTGCGCCTTTGGGACAAGCTGGTGCCGCTCTTGCCCGCGGGCCTGCGCATCATCCGCTACGACAAGCGCGGCCACGGGTTGAGCGAAGGCACGCCCGCGCCCTATTCCATGGGCACGCTGATTTCCGACGTCGAGGCGCTGCTGGATCACCTGGAGGTGAAGGACGCGCTGTTTGTCGGCCTGTCCATCGGCGGGATGATCGGCCAGGGCCTGGCGGTCAAACGCCTGGACCTGGTACGCGCGCTGGTGATCTCGAACTCGGCCGCCAAGATGGGCACCGCCGAGATGTGGCACGACCGCATCGCCAAGTGCCGGGCCGAGGGCGTCGGGTCCATCGCCGCGCCGACGATGGAGCGCTGGTTCGGCAAGAAATTCCGCGCCACGCCCGAGCTTTCCGCCTGGCAGACCATGCTGGCCCGCCAGGATCTGGAGGGCTACACCGGCTGCTGCGCGGCCATCGCGGGCACCGATTTCTACACGCCCACCTCGGGTCTGCGCCTGCCCTGCCTGGGCATCGCGGGCACCGAGGACGGCGCCAGCCCGCCCGACCTGGTGCGCGAGACCGTGGACCTGGTGCCGGGCTCGCGGCTGGAACTGATCCGCGGCGCGGGCCACCTGCCCTGCGTCGAGAACCCCGAGGAATACGCCCGTATCCTCAATGACTTCATCAAGGAGACCGGCCATGTCCAATGACCGTTTCGCCAAGGGAATGGAGGTCCGCCGCTCGGTCCTGGGTGATGCCCATGTCGACCGTGCCGAGGCCGCCAAGACCGACTTTGACCTGCCTTTCCAGACCCTGATCACCGAAGGGGCCTGGGGCAACGTCTGGGCCAGCGACGGCATCAGCAAGCGCGAGCGGTCGATGCTGACCCTGGCGCTGCTGGCCGCCACCGGCAATTTCGAGGAGATTCCGATGCACATCCGGGCCACCGCCCGCACCGGCGCATCGAAACAAGATGTGCTGGAGGCGTTCCAGCATGTCGCCATCTACGCCGGCGTTCCGCGCGCCAATCACGCGCTGAAGCTGGCGAAACAGACCTACGCCGAAATGGAGGAGCAAGACCAATGACCGATCTCGGCCCGCTGATCCCGCGAAATCGCGAGATCCACCCCGAGCCCTACGACCCGGGCTACAAGACGAGCGTCACCCGCTCGCCCTATCTGCCGCTTCTGTCGCTGGAAAGCGGCCCGTCCGAAGAGACCGGCCCGATGTTCGGCCACAACAAGTTCGGCGCGCTGGACAATAACCTGATCCTGAACTGGACCAAGGGTGCCGCCCCTGCCGTGGGCGAACGCATCCTGGTGCATGGCCGCGTGGTGGACGAGAACAATCGCCCCGTGCCCAACACCCTGGTCGAGATCTGGCAGGCCAACGCGGGCGGGCGTTACCGCCACAAGAAGGACGTCTATTTCGCCCCGCTGGACCCGAACTTCGGCGGCTGCGGTCGAACCCTGACCGACGAGAACGGCTATTACGAGTTCCTGACCATTCGCCCCGGCGCCTATCCCTGGCCCAACCGTGGCAATGACTGGCGCCCGATGCACATCCACGTGTCGATCTACGGCCACAGCTTCGGCCAGCGCCTGATCACCCAGCTGTATTTCGAAGGCGACCCGCTGATCGACTACTGCCCGATCGCCCATACGATCAAGCAGCGCTCGCAGCTCGACCGCCTGGTCGCGCCGCTGGATTTCTCGAAGTCGCGCCCGCACGACTTCCTCGCCTACAAGTTCGACATCGTGCTGCGCGGTCGCCGTCAGACGATGTTCGAAAACCAGCTGGAAGGGATGTAAGATCATGGTCCAGAAACTGGAAATGCTTCAGGAAACCCCGTCGCAAACCGCAGGGCCCTACGTCCATATCGGCCTGATGCCCACCTATGCGGGCAATGGCGGCTACTATGACTTCGAAATCGGCGAAAGCCCGATCGAGGACGGCGCCGAGGGCGAAATCATCGAGATCACCGGGTCCGTCTACGACGGCACCGGCTGGGCGATGCGCGACGCGCTGATCGAAAGCTGGCAACCCGACGCCAAGGGGATCTTCCCCGGCGCCGAAGGGGCCGATCCGAAGGTCTCGGGCCACTGCCGTTTCGCCGCCGACGCGGAGAGCGGCGAGTTCACCCTGCGCACCGTGAAGCCGGGCAAGGTGAAGGGCCGGGGCGGCGTGGAAAGCGCGCCGCATATCTCGCTGTGGATCGTCGCGCGCGGCATCAACATCGGCCTGCAAACCCGGATCTACTTCGAGGATGAGGACAACAGCGCCGACCCGCTGCTGGCCCGGATCGAACAGCGCCCGCGCGTCGATACGCTGATCGCGAAGAAAGAGGCGGACGGCAAGTATCGCTTCGACATCCGGCTGCAAGGCCAGGGCGAGACGGTCTTCCTCGACCTCTGATGGCCCGCTTTGTGCTGGTCCACGGCTCTTGCCACACCGCGCGGTGCTGGCAAGAGCTGATCCAGGAACTGACGCGCCTGGGCCATGGGGCCCGGGCGCTCGACCTGCCCGGGCGCGGTGCCGACCGCCGCCCGCCCGATGCGCTGACCCTGCGCGATGGCGCCGAGGAGATCCTGCAAGGGATCGAGGAGGCCCCCGCCATCCTCGTGGCCCATTCCGCCGGTGGCTACCCTGCGGGCCTGGCCGCCGAACTGGCGCCCGAAAAGGTCGCGCGGCTGGTCTTCCTTTGTGCCTATGTGCCCCGCGACGGCGCCTCGGTCGTCGATCGCCGCAAGGAAAGCGTCGAGCAGCCCCTGATGCCCGCCCTGCGGCGCGGCCCGCCGGGCACCTATGCCTTCGACCCCGCGCAATCGCCCGCCCTCTTCTGCCACGACGTGGCCCCCGACGTGGCGGCCCGCGCCGTGGCCGCCCTGGTGCCAGAGCCGGTGCGCCCGCAGTCCGACCCCATACGGGTGACAGAGCGCTATGGTTCCGTCCCCAAAAGCTATATCCGTTGTACCCAGGATCGCGCGATCCCTCCGGCCCATCAGACCCTCATGGCCGCCGCGATCCCCGAAAAGGACCGATACGACATGCCCACCAGCCATTCCCCCTTCCTTGCCGACCCTGCCGGGCTGGCCGCCCTGCTGCATCGCATCGCGGGGGGCGTGTGATGGCCGGTTCGGTGCATGACGGGCAGATCTATTCGAAACTGTTCAACGCGGGCGAGGCCGCGCGGCTGTTTTCCGACAGCGCCGAGGTCCGCTCGATGCTGATCGTCGAGGGCGCGCTGGCCAAGGCCCAGGGCGCGCTTGGCATGATCCCCGAGGTCTCGGCCGCCTTCATCCATCGCGCCTCGATGGAACTGGCCATTGACCCCGGCGCCTTGCAGGCAGGCGCGGGCAAGAACGGCGTTGCCGTACCCTCGCTGGTGGCCGAGTTCCGCAAGGAAATGCAGGCGCCGGAACATGCGCAATATGTGCACTGGGGCGCCACCTCGCAGGACATCGCCGATACCGGCCAGATGCTGCGCCTGCGCCAGTTGCTGACGCTTTGCGAGGACGGGCTGAAGGATCTGCTGGGCACGCTGGCGCGCCAGGCCGCCGATCATGCCGATCTGCCCATGGCGGGGCGCACCTATGGCCAGTTCGCCACGCCGGTCAGCTTTGGCAGCCATGTCGCCGCCTGGGGCTGGCCGCTGCTGGACCTGCTGGCCGAGCTGCCCGCCCTGCGCGACGCCTCCCTTTGGGTGTCGCTGTCGGGCGCCGCCGGAACGGGGGCCGAGTTCGGCGGCCAGGGGGCGGCCCTGCGCGCGAAGCTGGCGGAGGGGCTGGGCCTCGCCGATCCGGGCCGCAGCTGGCACGCCGACCGCGGGCCGGTGCTGCGCATCGCCGCCTGGCTGGCGCGGATGGCGCAGGTGCTGGGCAAGATGGGCGACGACCTGATCCTGATGGCGCAAAGCTCGGTCTCGGAGGTGAAACTGTCGGCCTCGGGCGGCAGCTCGACCATGCCGCAGAAACAGAACCCGGTGCAGCCCTCGGTGCTGCTGGCCTCGGCGCGGCAAGTGCTGGGGCTGAAGGCCATTCTGGATGGCGCCGGGATGCCGCGCCAGGAACGCGACGGCGCGGCCTGGTTCACCGAATGGCTGACCCTGCCGCAGCTCTGCCTGTCGGCGGCGGCGGCGCTGCAAACCGCGCGCGACATGGCCCCCGGCCTGACCCCCAAGGCCCCCGAGATGCGCGCCGTCTTCAGCGACGCCCTGGGCCTGCTGCACGCCGAGGCTCTGTCCTTCCGCCTGGCCGCCACCCTGCCCCGCCCCGAGGCCCAGGCCCGGGTCAAGGATCTGGCGCAGGAGGTGCTGGCCACCGGCCGCCCCCTGGGCGAACTGGCCCGCGCCGCCTTCCCCGAGCTGGACCTGTCGGGCCTCTTCACCCCCGAGGAACAGATGGGCGACGCCCCCGCCAATGCCCGCGCCTTCGCGGCCGCGGTGGCACAGCTTTGACCCAACGGCGCGCCCTTTCGGGGGCGCGCGCGGCCTCCTCCTGCGCTGCGGCAATCTTTTCCCTATCGGTTCGTCGCGACAGCGGCTAATTTCGACCTGAGGAATTATATTTCGCAAATCGCCCAGGTTCGATACCAAGGCGGCAGCGACAGACGGGAGGATCACATGCAGACCATCAAGGCGGCCCTGTGCCGGGACTTCAACGCACCGATGACCATCGAAGAGCTGCACCTGCGCGCGCCCGAGATGGGCGAGGTCGAGGTCGAGGTCGAGGCGGTGGCGATCTGCCATTCCGACATTTCCTACTGGCAGGGCGGCTTTGGCGGCAAGATGCCCGGGGTCTTCGGCCACGAGGCGGCGGGGCGGATCACCGCCCTGGGCGCGGGCGTGCACGGCCTGAAGGTGGGCGATCCGGTCTGCGTGACCCTGATCCGCGCCTGCGGCCATTGCGACTGCTGCGGGTCGGGCCAGCCCACGATCTGCGAAACCCCCTTTGACGCCGTGGCGCAAAGCCCGCTGAGCCTGCCGGACGGCACCCCGGTCATGCAGGCCATGGCCTCGGGCGCCTTCGCCGAGAAGGTGGTGGTGGATCAAAGCCAGGTGGTGGCTATCCCCGAGGATATCCCGATGGACGCGGCCAGCCTGATTTCCTGCGGGGTGATCACCGGCGTCGGCGCCGCCGTCTATGCCAGCGAGATCCGCGCGGGCGACGATGTGGTGGTGATCGGCGCGGGCGGCGTCGGCCTGAACGCCATCCAGGGGGCCCGGATCGCCGGTGCCCGCCGCATCGTGGCGGTCGACCTGGTGCCCGAGAAGCTGGAGGCGGCGACAGAGTTCGGCGCCACCGACGTGGTCAGCGCCGAGGGCAAACCCTGGGGGGCGGTCAAGAAGATCCTGGGCCGGGGCGCCGATGCGGTGCTGGTCACCGTGGGCGTGGCGCCGGTCTACGACATGGCCCCGCGCTATCTTGCACGGGGCGGCAGGATCGTCATGGTGGGGATGCCCCATGGCGACAAGACCGCGTCCTACTCGCCGCTGATCATGGCGGACGCGGGCCAGGGCATCGTCGGGTCCAAGATGGGCAATGTGGTGGTGAAACGCGACATTCCCTGGATGGTCGACATGTACCAGCAGGGGCGGCTGAAACTGGATGAGCTGATCTCGGGCCGCTGGACGCTGGACCAGATCAACGAAGCCTTCGCCGACACGCTGGCAGGCAAGGCCCGGCGCAACGTGATCATGATGAAATAGGTCGCCTCCGCGCGCGGCCACTTGCAGGAGGCGCGCCCATGCGATTGTCCGATCTCGACATCCTCGTCACCGCCCCGCCCGCTCCGGGCTGGGGCGGGCGTTACTGGATCCTGGTCAAGTTGACCACCGCCTGCGGGATCACCGGCTGGGGCGAGGTCTATGCCGCCTCGGTCGGCCCCGAGGCCATGCGCGCGGTGATACGCGACGTCTTCGAGCGGCACATGGCAGGCGAAAGTCCCGAACAGATCGAGTTGATGTTCCGCCGCGCCTATTCGGCGGGCTTCACCCAGCGACCCGACCTGACGGTGATGGGCGCCTTCTCGGGGCTTGAGATCGCCTGTTGGGACATCCTGGGCAAGGCCCGCGACCGGCCCGTGCACGCGATGCTGGGCGGCGCGCTCAACCAGCGGATCCGCTGCTATTCCTACCTGTACCCCCTGCCCCATCACGACATCGCCACCTTCTGGACCAGCCCCGAGATGGCCGCCGACAGCGCCGCCGAACTGGTGGCGCGGGGCTATACGGCGGTGAAGTTCGACCCCGCCGGGCCCTATACGATCCGCGGCGGGCACAGCCCCGCGCGGTCGGACCTGGCCCTGTCGGCCCGGGTCTGTGCCGCCGTGCGCGCCGCCGTGGGCGACCGGGCCGATCTTCTGTTCGGCACCCATGGGCAGTTCACCGCGACGGGCGCCCTGCGCATGGCGCGGGCCATCACCCCCCACGACCCCGCCTGGTTCGAGGAACCCGTGCCCCCCGACGACCTGACCGGCCTGGCCGAGGTCTGCCGCACCTCGGGCCTGCCCGTGGCCACGGGCGAGCGGCTGACCACCCTGTCCGAGTTCCGCGCCGCGCTGGAGGCGGGCGCGGCGATCCTGCAACCCGCCACGGGCCGGGCGGGCGGCATCTGGGAGACCCGCAAGATCGCCGCCCTGGCCCAGGCCTTTGGCGCCCAGGTGGCGCCGCATCTTTACGCCGGGCCGGTGGAATGGGCCGCCAACCTGCACCTGGCCGCGACGCTGCCCAACCTGATGATGGCCGAGACCATCGAGACCCCGTTCCACGACGCCTTGATCGGCGGTGCAATCCGGGTCGAGGAGGGCCATGTCACCCTGTCAGACGCGCCGGGGCTGGGGATCGAGGTGGACGAGGATCTGGCCCGGGCCTATCCCTATGACGGCGCGGATCTGCACCTGTCGATGCAGGAAGAGCCCTGCCGCTACGACAGCGCCAACGACTTTCAGGGCGGCGCGCCGCGCGACTGACCGTGGCGGCGGGCAGGCGAGCAAACGGTCGGCCCCGGCGGGCAGGCGCCCCGCTCAGGCAGGCGGGCAAACAGGCAAGCGGGCGAACGGACAGCTCAGGCCAGATGCACGGGCAGCATCCGGCGATGCACCGCCGTCACCAGCAGCGTGCCGCAGACCAGGGCGATCCCGCCCGCCGCCTCCTGGCTCAGCCCGTGGCCGATGGCGCCGACCTCGGCGGTCAGCAGGAAGCACATGTTGCTGTCCAGCCCGAAAGGCGCGCTGCGCGGGTGCGCCCGCAGCAGGGCGCCCGCGCCGATGAAGACCACCCCCAGCAGGTACAGCCCCGGATCGCCCAGGCCCAGCAGGTCGCCCAGCCCGCGATAGGCCACCGCCGCCGCCACCCCAAGGGCAGCGGCGGGGGGCAGATAACGGATCAGCGGGCGCGGATCGGGCATGGACCCCAGGATAGAGGCGAAGACCGTCAGCGTCAGCGCCCCCGCCACCATCCAGAACTGGCCGACCAGCAGCAGCAGGATCAGCCCCGCCCCCGCGATCAGCCCGGCCACCGCCCCATGGTGCAGCCCCCGGCGCAGCCCGTGATCCTGGCGCAGCGGCTGTGCCGCCTCCCGGCGCGGGGTGAAGGGAAAGGTGAAAAGCGTGACCGAGGCCACCCCGATCAGCGTGCACCAGACCCGGCCCAGGGCCATATCCCAGGCTTCGGCCGGAAGCAGCGCCCCGGGCAGGACCACCACCCCAAGGGTGATCGAGGCCATCAGCGCCCCGTAGGAATAGACCGTGCCGATCCAGAAGGCCGCGAAGGTGCAAAGACCCACCCCCAGAATATAGACCAGCACCAGTGCCAGCGGCGCGGTGACATGGGCCAGCAGCAGCAGGCCCAGGGCGGCGCCCAGCAGGGTCCCCAGAATCCGCAGCACGCCCCGGATCAGCAGATCCTCGCGCCAGGACTGGCTGACCACCCAAACCGGCATCGCCGCCCAGAAGGGGTTGGGCAGACCAAGGGCCCAGGCCAGCCCAAGCGCCACAGAGGCCGCCAGGAACAGTTGCAGCGCACGAAAGGTCCAGTGATCCCGGGTCATCGGGGGCTCCGCAAAGTGATTGCCCATGTCAATCATCTAGCGCGGATACCCCGATGGGGAAAGCGCTATCGCCGGACGCGGGGCGCGGGCCCGGCGGGGTGCACAGCAAAAGGGCCGCCCCGAAGGACGGCCCGATCAGATCTTTGCGGTGATCGCGGCAGGGCGGCGCCGTGGCGCCTGCCCCTGCGGGATCAGAGCAGCTCGAGGTTGGTCGCGGCTTCGCGGCCGTTGCGGCCGGTTTCGATCTCGAAGCTGATCTTGGCGCCATCTTGCAGGCCGGTCAGGCCCGAACGCTCAACAGCGGAGATGTGGACGAAAACGTCTTTGCTGCCGCCTTCGGGTGCGATGAAGCCGTAGCCTTTGGTGGTGTTGAACCATTTCACGGTGCCAGTGGCCATGTCGTGAACTCCTGTTATGTGCCGCACGCGGAAGTGCTGCGGCCCGGCGTAGGTCGTCTGATCGAGACTGTCGCCGGTAGCATAACAGGGGGTCGATAGAGGTCGCGTAGCGGGTCCCTCTATCGCAGGTTTCGCGAGTCGGGGGAAGAAAAATCGCGAAAGCGGCGATTGGCGGGGCGGAATGTCCCGGCAGGGCGTGCCGCCCCGGACCAGCGGCCGAACGCGCAGCCGTGCCTGCCAATCCGGCGGCCCCTTGCCGACCGGGGGCCCGCCGGTTGCGCCCCGCCCGGCGGGGGCACAGGTCTTGAGGAGCGGGCTGCACTGCCCCGAACCCCGAGACCACGAGCAGGAGGATCCCTGATGACCCTGACCAGCAAACTGACCGCCGCCGCAACCGCCCTTGGCCTGACCCTGGCCCCGGCCGCGCTGATCGCCCAGGAGGCCGCCAGCCCCGAGGCGCCCCAGGACGCCCCGGCGGCCAGCTATACCGACGCGCAGCTCAGCGACTTCGTCGACGCCGCCCTGGAGGTGGCCGAGATCCGCGACGCCTATGTGCCGCAGTTGCAGGCGGCCGAGACCGAGGCCGATGCCGAGGCGCTTCAGACCCAGGCCCGCGACGAGATGGTCGCCGCGATCGAGGCGACTGACAACATGGACGTCGAGACCTACACCCTCATCGGCGAAAGCGCCCAGAGCGACGCGGCCCTGCAAGCGCGGCTGAACACGATGATCCAGGATCGGGTCAGCGCACAGGGCGAAGGCTAAGCGCCGACGCGGCCCCCGGCCCTCCGCAAGGGGCCGGGGGGGTGAGACGCGGTCCCCGCGCAGCGGGGCAAACCGTCCAGTGGACGGGTTGGAGCGTCGAACAGGCGGAGGCCCGGCGGGGGCTGCTCCCTGGCCGCCGGAGACCGGCGCCGGAGCCTCAGAGCGGAGGGCGGAGCCCGAGCCTGGGGGGGGCGCATGTGGGACTTGTGGCCGGTGTGGGGGATCTCAAGCAGCGATGTGGGGCGTTCTGCTTGTGGCATCGCCAATGCGCCCTCCCGGGGGGAGGGGTGAGACGCGGTCCACGCGCAGCGTGGCAAACCGTCCGGGGGACGGTTTGAGCGTCGAACGGGCGGAGCCCCGGCGGGCGCCGCCCTTTGGCCGCCGGAGACCAGCATCGGAACCCCAGAGCGGAGGGCGGCGCCCGGCCCTGGGTGGGCGCATTTGGGACTTATGGCAGGTGTGGGGGATCTCAAGCAGCGATGTTGGGTGTGTTGCTGGGGGCATCGCCAATGCGCCCTCCCGGGGGGAGGGGTGAGACGCAGTCCACGCGCAGCGTGGCAAACCGTCCGGGGGACGGTTTGAGCGTCGAACGGGCGGAGGCCCGGCGGGCGCCGCCCTTTGGCCGCCGGAGACCAGCATCGGAACCCCAGAGCGGAGGACGGCGCCCGAGCCTGGGTGGGCGCAAGTGCTCCCTGAGTTTGGCGCGAACGCCTTCAAGCAGCGATGTGGGGCGTTCTGCTGGTGGCATCGCCAATGCGCCCTCCCGGGGGGAGGGGTGAGACGCGGTCCACGCGCAGCGTGGCAAACCGTCCGGGGGACGGTTTGAGCGTCGAACGGGCGAAGCCCCGGCGGGCGCCGCCCCTGGCCGCCGGAGACTGGCATCGGAGCCGCAGAGCGGAGGGCGGCGCCCGACCCTGGGTGGGCGCATTTGCGACTTGTGGCCGGTGTGGGGGATCTCAAGCAGCGGTGTGGGGCGGGTTGCGTGGAGCATCGTCAGTGCGCCCTCCCGGGGGGAGGGTCGGGCGCCGCCCGGCGGTGCCGGGCGAGTGAAACGCTCACTAGAGCCCGAATTGATAAATATCCTCGCGCGATTTGATCCCTATACGATCGAAGAGGCCCAATTTTTCTTGAAGAGCAACAGGATCCGAAGGCGCAGGCACCACCTCAACGATCTGTTCCGTTAGCTCAATTTTCTTGCGCTCATCAAGCTGCTTCCAATTGGGGAGTGTGTCATACTCTGACTGGTTGATCTCGAGGCGAAGTACGCCGATGTCATATTTCTCAGCGAACTTAAGAATTTCGGCCTCATCCCCTGTCTTTGCGCCATCGCTCCGATACGCGAAGTACACGCGCTCAGCGAACCTCTTGTGGGCAACTGCCTCAAAAAAGTAGTATCGCCACTGCTTAAGTTCAGGCTTAACCTCAACGGAGAAAACCTCCACATCAAAAAATCCCAAGCGATCCAAGGGGCGCAAGCCAATTACGTCAGGGTTCCCCCAAACTCCTCCAGACTTAACATGCGCAATCTCGTGCGTAGCGTTCTTAATTTCCTTATTAGACTTTAACCACTCAGCGAAAAGTGGCCACAAATGTTTTTCAAGAGTTTTCTCCCGCCGCTCAACCTCCTCTTCTGAAACGGCCTCTGCATCAGCAGGACCTGCTTCTATAAGCCCTTCTGCCACAAGAAAATAACCACCAGCGCGACCCTTCCGACTAGAAATCGGAGAGTCGTCAGCTTTTGATGCAGCAAGCATGAGGTGATAGATGTAGGAATCTTTCGGATAGCCCGCCATACCGCTGGAAACCGAGCTCAGCAAATCAGCTACGGCCAATGGATTCTCTTCGGTCCTCCCTTCAAGGACTACAAGAGCTTTCCTGTAGATTTCAGCTTTGTCAGCGTCCCCACCGATAAAAGATGGCAGCCGAACACCTTCCAGATCAATTTCCGATCCAACCGCAGCCAAGGCGACTGCTTCATCATTTTGCGACATTATCCCCTCCGTTACCCCGCGCATTAATCATACTCTACAGACCCTACACAAAAGGCAATAGACCCGGTTAGCACACACAAGAAGGGCGGCCCCAGGCCGCCCTCCTCACATCTCCAATTTGCGCCCCCGCTTACCGCGCAAACTTCTTGTACTTGATCCGCTTCGGCTCCAGCGCATCAGGCCCCAACCGCCGCTTCTTGTCCTCTTCGTAATCCTCGAAGTTGCCCTCGAACCATTCCACATGGGCGTCGCCCTCGAACGCCAGGATGTGGGTACAGATCCGGTCGAGGAAGAAACGGTCGTGCGAGATCACAACGGCGCAGCCGGCGAAGTCGACCAGGGCGTCTTCGAGGGCCCGCAGGGTCTCGACGTCGAGGTCGTTGGTCGGTTCGTCGAGCAGCAGGACGTTGCCGCCCGAGCGCAGCAGGCGGGCCATGTGGACCCGGTTCCGCTCACCGCCCGACAGCAGGGACACCTTCTTCTGCTGGTCGCCGCCCTTGAAGTTGAAGGCCGAGCAATAGGCGCGGGCGTTCACCTCGGCATCGCCCAGCTTGATCACGTCAAGGCCGTCGGCAATCGCCTCCCACACCGTGGCGTTGTCGTCCAGGTCGTCGCGGGACTGGTCGACATAGGACAGTTTCACCGTGTCGCCGTATTCCACCGTGCCCTCGTCGGGCTGTTCCTGGCCCGTCAGCATCCGGAAAAGCGTCGTCTTACCGGCCCCGTTCGGGCCGATGACGCCGACGATGCCACCCGGCGGAAGGGCGAAATCCAGGCCTTCGATCAGCAGCTTGTCGCCCATGGCCTTCTTCAGCCCCTCGACCTCGATCACCTTCGAGCCCAGGCGCGGGCCGTTCGGAATGATGATCTGGGCGCGCGACAGCTTCTCGCGTTCGGACTGGTTGGCCAGCTCGTTATAGGCGTTGATCCGGGCCTTCGACTTGGCCTGACGGGCCTTGGGCGAGGCGCGCATCCATTCCAGCTCGCGTTCCAGGGTCTTCTGCTTGGACTTGTCCTCGCGCGCTTCCTGCTCCAGCCGCTTGGCCTTCTGTTCCAGCCAGGAGGAATAGTTGCCCTCGTAGGGGATGCCATGGCCGCGGTCGAGTTCCAGGATCCAGCCGGTGATGTCATCCAGGAAGTAGCGGTCGTGGGTGACGATCAGGATCGTGCCCTTGTACTCGATCAGGTGGTTTTGCAGCCAGGCGATGGTTTCCGCGTCCAGGTGGTTGGTCGGTTCGTCCAGCAGCAGCATGTCAGGCGCTTCGAGCAGCAGCTTGCACAGTGCCACGCGGCGCTTTTCACCGCCCGACAGGGTGGTGACATCGGCATCGTCCGGCGGGCAGCGCAGGGCCTCCATGGAAATGTCGATCTGGGCGTCGAGATCCCACAGGTTCTGCGCGTCGATCTCATCCTGAAGCTTGGCCATCTCCTCGGCGGTCTCGTCGGAATAGTTCATCGCCAGATCGTTGTAACGATTGAGGATGTCCTGCTTTTCCTTCACGCCCAGCATGACGTTTTCCCGCACGGTCAGGGCCGGGTCCAGTTCCGGTTCCTGGGGCAGGTAGCCGACGCGGGCGCCCTCGGCGTGCCAGGCCTCGCCCTGGAAATCCTTGTCCCAGCCGGCCATGATCTTGAGCAGGGTGGATTTACCGGCGCCGTTGACGCCGACCACGCCGATCTTCACGCCGGGCAGGAAGTTCAGGTGGATGTTCTCGAAACACTTCTTGCCACCCGGGTAGGTCTTGGAGACGCCGGACATATGGTAGACGTATTGGTAGGCGGCCATGGGAAACTCCGTGACTCTGGGGATGCGGTTTGGCGGCTTGGATACAGAAAGCGGCGCGCGGGGGCAATCGCCGAGAGGCGCGCGCGGCGGATCCTCCCTTGGGCCGTGATGCCGGGCAGCGCGGATCATGACGCCGCCCGGCGGAGGGGGGCCGCATGACGAGAGCGGCGGCCCTGGGAGCCCGGCCCTGAGGGGGCAGGGACGGGAGGGGTAAATCCACGGTAACCGCACTTTCCCCTAGGTCAACAACGATTAACGCGCCGGCGCCCTTGCCGAGATCGCAGCCTCTTGCCCCTCGTGGGCCCCACAGAGATTTTCCCGCAGGCGTTTACCTCATCCTCAGACAATCGCGGCAGGCTCTGCCCATGGTCCCTGCCCCGCCCTGCCGCGCGGCGCGGGGGCGGCGCCATGGCGTCGGGCGCCACAGGTCAGGACAAGGGATCAGGTCAGGGCCAGGAATCGCGGTCCGGAAAGGAGCATCTGCGTGGATATCGCACAGGAAACCCGCCCGTGGAGCGCGGAAGAGAAACGGCTGGGTCAGGAGGTCAACGCGCTGGTCACCGGCCAGCTGCGCGAGGTGCTGCTGAAGGCCTATTCGGTGGTCGATCCGACCATGCGCACGGTGCCTGCCGAGCTGTACGAGAAGGAGCTGCGCAAGTTCAACCGCATCTCCACCGGGGATTTCAGCCCCGCCTACTTCGCGGAACAGTCGGAGCTGGCCGAGAACATCGCCCGCGACATCTCTTTCCCGAAATATCTTCAGGGCTACGCGATCTATGCCGGGGAACTGGTCGTCGCCCTTCAGGCCGCCGCCGCCAGCAAGGGCGAGGGCAAGCGCGCGGCGCTGACCAAACAGCTGATGATGGCGATTTTCGCCGATGTGGCGGTGGCGATGCACCACTTCTTCGAGGTCGAGGCCGAGAATGACCGCAAGGGGATGGAGGTGCTGACCCGGGCGCTGACCAGCCTGGCCAAGGGCGACCTGACCTATCGCATCGACGACAGCGCCCCCGCCAAGATCGCCCGCGCCCGCGACGATTTCAACGAGGCGACCGAAACCCTGCACGCCGCCATGCGCGAGATCCGCAGCGCCTCGGGCGATGTGCGCGGCGGCAGCGAACATATCGCCGGCGCGATCGAGGCCCTGGCGCGGCGCACCGAGCAGCAGGCGGCGGCGCTGGACCGCTCGACCAGCGCGCTGAGCGGGATCCGCGAGACGGTGCAGGCCACCAATACCGGCGCGGGCGAGGCGGCGGGCGCGGCCTCGCAGGCGCGCGGCATGGTCACCCGCTCGACCGAGGTGATGGAACAGACCCAGGCGGCGATGCAGGAAATCTCGGGCTCGTCGCGCGAGATCAGCCAGATCGTTTCGGTCATCGACACGATCGCCATGCAGACCAACCTGCTGGCCCTGAACGCCGGGGTCGAGGCGGCGCGGGCGGGCGAGGCCGGGCGCGGCTTTGCCGTGGTGGCAACCGAGGTGCGGTCGCTGGCGCAGCGCAGCGCCGAGGCGGCGAAGACGATCCGCGACCTGATCGACCAGTCGGTGACCCAGGTGCAGCGGGGCGAAAAGCTGGTGGATGAGACCAGCGCGGCGCTGCATACGGCGCGGGAAAAGGTGATGCAGATCGACACGCTTCTGGCCGAGATCACCCAATCCGCCGAGGCCCAGGCTAAAAGCATCGGCGCGGTCAGCCAGGAAGTCTCGCATAGCGGCGACCTGACCCAGCAAAACGCCTCGATGGCCGAGGAAACCACCGCCGAGGCGGTACGCCTGCGCGACCAGAGCCAGGCCCTGGCCGGTCTGGTGGATCAGTTCCAGCTGGGCCCCGCAGAGGCGCGCCCCGCCGACCGCGCCCGTCGCCACGGCTGAGCCTCCGCACCTGCCAGCTGCCGCCCGCCCGGCCGCGTCAACGGTTGGGTCGGGGGCCTCGCCCCCCCCGGGAGCGGGGCGGCAGCCTGCCGCGACGGACAAGCGTCATGATCTGGCCGCCTCTGCCCTCTTGATCCGCTCGACACCCCCATCCCCCCACCCGGCTGAGCGCCTCGGCTGCCCGCAGGTCCGGTTGCTCTCTGGGACGACAGCCCCTTCCGTCAAACCCGCAGAGGCATCTTGGAACCATTGGGCGCCGGGTCTGCCGCCCTCCCCGCTGCGCCCTCGGGAACCCCGGCGCCCGCCCCGGCGTTGACTCGCAAGACAGGGCAGGAGCGGCATGACAGACAAGCGAAGAGATCGGCAGCCCGAGACGGAGGCCCCGGCCCCGTCGACGCCGCCAGAGGGCGCCGAGGCCGAAGGCCCGACCGCGCAGAGCGCCGTCGCAGGCACAGCCCCCGCCGCGCCGGTTGCACCACCCCCGGCAGAGCGCCGCGCCGACCAGATGCGCGGCATCCGCCGTCACCTGCGCCATATCCAGTACCTTCTGACCGGCATCTTCCTGCTGTTCCTGCTGTGGTCGGTCTATCAGGCCAAGACCGTGGCCCTGCCCGTGGTGCTGGGCCTGCTGATCGCCCTGACCCTGTCGCCGCTGGTGCGCTGGCTGGCGCGCAAGGGGGTGCCCGAAGGCGCCTCGGCGGTGGCGATCATCCTGACCATCGGCATCACCTCGGTCTCGGGCCTCTACATGCTGCGCCTGCCTGCCCAGACCCTGATCGCTGAGGCCCCGCAGATCCAGGAAGAGCTGCGCTACAAGCTCTGGGGGGTGATGCGCAATGTCGAGCGGCTGAAGGATGCTTCGGAACAGATGCAGCAGATGGCGGCGGGCACCGATGCGGGCGAAGAGGAGGACCGGGTGGTCATCGCCCCCGCCACCGGCTTCCTGCAAGGCGCCCTTGGCTCGCTGGCCACCTCGGGCACGGTGCTTGTGGTGTCGCTGCTCTTCGCCATGTTCCTGCTGTCGATGGGGGATGCCTTCCGCGCAAGGCTGGTCGCCGCCTTCCCCGACCTGCGCCGCAAACGCCGGGTGGCCCGGATCAGCCGCGACGTCGAGCAGCAGATCTCGCGCTATCTAGGGGCGATCACGGTGATCAACGCGGTTCTCGGCCTGGCCATCGGCGGCGTGCTGCATCTGATGGGTATGCCCTATGCGATGCTTTGGGGGGTGGCGGCCTTTTTGCTGAACTACCTGCCCTATCTGGGCGCCATGGTGGGGGTGGCGGTGGCCGGCGCGGTGGCGCTGGTCAGCTATGACAGCGTCGGCACGGCGCTGCTGGTGCCGCTGGTCTATCTGATCCTGACCTCGATCGAGGGGCAGATGATCACCCCCTGGCTGGTCGGGCGACACCTGCGGCTGAACGCGGCGGCAGTCTTTATCGCGGTGGTCTTCTGGGCCTGGCTTTGGGGCGCGGCAGGGGCGGTTCTGGCGGTACCCATCCTGGTGCTGGTCAAGGTGCTGGCCGACCACCTGCCCGGCCTGTCTCTGCTGGGGGCCTTCCTGGAAGGGCGGCCCAGGCGCAGGCCCGGGCCGCGGGCCGGGGGCCGCGACCTGCACGGCGAAACCGGCGCGGCCATTTGACTTTGCCGCCGCTTCCGGCGCAAATCGCGGCCAGGCGCCCTCGGGGCGTTCCGCGACACCACCGGCCCGACCCCGGCCCCGCCCCAAGGACCCGAAGCCCCGATGCCCAGCCCCCGACGCCCCCTTGCGCGCCCCGGCCAGCGGATCGGCCTGCTGGGCGGGTCCTTCGATCCGCCGCATGAGGGCCATGCCCATATCACCCGCGAGGCGCTGAAACGCTTTGACCTGGATCGGGTGTGGTGGCTGGTCAGCCCCGGCAACCCGCTGAAATCCGACGGCCCGGCGCCGCTGGCACAGCGGATGGCGGCGGCCCGCGCCCTGATGCGCCACCCCCGGGTCGCGGTGACGGACATCGAGGCCCAGATGGGCACCCGCTATACCGCGCGCACCCTGCGCGGGCTTCAGGCGCGCTATCCCGGCGTCGCCTTCACCTGGTTGATGGGGGCCGACAACCTGGCGCAGTTCGACCGCTGGCAGGAATGGCGCTGGATCCTCGACAATGTCACCGTCGGCGTGCTGTCGCGCCCGGGCGAGCGGATGGCGGCGCGCAATTCCCGCGCGGCCCGGATCGCCCGCACGGCCCGGTTGCGTGACGCCGAATGCCACCGGCTGGCCGCCAGCACGCCGCCCGCCTGGTGCTTTGTCGACATGCCGATGCTGGACATCTCCTCGACCGAGATCCGCGCCCGGGGCCTGTGGCAGGCGGGCGCGCCCGCCTCGCAACCCCTGGGCGAAAGCGACTGATCCGCCCCCTTTCCCTTGCCCCAACGGCATGGGCACGGCTAGACAGGGGGCATGGATTTAACCGAAAAAGCCCATTTGAGATGACCCCCCTGTCCCGCCGCGCCGTGCTGGGCGCGCTGCTGTCCAGCCTTGCCCTGCCCTTGCACGCAACCCCCCCCGCGATCTCGCTGCGCCCCCGGCTGCGGCCCGAGGATGTGGCCGAAGTGCCCGGCCCCGAAACCCTGGTGGCCGAGGCGGGCATCAGCGGCATCTCCAGCGTCGCGGTGGCCCGGGTGGGCGCGGGCGATCTGCTGGAAGGGGTGGCGCCGGATGCCGCCCTGCCCCCGGCCAGCGTGGGCAAGACCCTGACCGCCCTTTACGCGCTGGAGGTGCTGGGCCCGCAACACCGCTTTGCCACCCGGGTGCTGGGCACCGGCGCCCTGCGCAACGGCCGGCTGGAGGGCGACCTGATCCTGGTCGGCGGCGGCGATCCGGGGCTGGACACCACCGATCTGGCGGGTCTGGCGGGCAAGCTGAAGGCGGCGGGCCTGCGCGAGATCCGCGGCAAGTTCCTGTTCTACGGCGGCGCCCTGCCCGAGGCGCGGCTGATCGACGCCGACCAGCCCGACCATGTGGGCTATAACCCCGGGGTTTCGGCGCTAAGCCTGAATTACAACCGGGTGCATTTCGAATGGGCCCGGCAGGCGGGCAAATGGGCGGTGACGATGGATGCGCGTACCCGCGACTACCGCCCCGATGTGACCATTGCCCGGATGCAGGTCGTCGATCGCACCACCCCAGTCTATACCTATGCCGACCGTCAGGGCCGCGACGAATGGACCGTGGCGCAGGGCGCCCTGGGCAATGGCGGTTCGCGCTGGTTGCCGGTGCGGCGCCCGGCCGCCTATGCCGCCGAGGTCTTCGCGACCATGGCGCGCGCCAATGGCATTGTCCTGCCGGTGGCCGAAGAGGCCCGCGGCCTGCCCGCCGCCTCGGAACTGGCGCGCCACGAAAGCCGCCCGCTGGTCGAGATCGCCAAGCTGATGCTGCACTATTCCAACAACCTGACGGCCGAGCTTCTGGGGCTGGCGGCCAGCGCCAAGCAGGGCAGCCGCCCGGCTTCGATCCGCGCCTCGGCCAAGGCGATGAGCGATTGGGCCCGCGCCACACACGGGCTGCGCGATGTGGCGATGGTGGATCATTCGGGGCTGGGCGATGCCTCGCGCTTTGCGGCCTCGGATCTGGTGCGGATGCTGTCGGACCCGGACGTGCACGAACGGCTGGCGCCGCTGCTGAAGGATATCAAGCTGCTGGATTCCCAGGGCCGCGCCCTGCCCGCGCCGCGCATCCAGGTGGCGGCCAAGACCGGCACGCTGAACTTCGTCAGCGGGTTGGCGGGCTATGTCACCGGCCCCGGCGGGCAGGATCTGGCCTTTGCGGTGATCTCGGGCGACCTGCCGCGCCGCGCCGCGCTTAGCCGGTCGGAACGCGAAAGGCCCCAGGGCGGGCGCGCCTGGACCGCGCGGGCGCGCGGCTTGCAACAGGTGATGGTGCAACGCTGGGGCGCGCTTTACGCCCAAGGGTAAGGCCCGCGCGCGGGGCCGCGGCCTAGTGGCTTTCCGAGGGCCCCGGCAGGCGGGTCACCTCTGCCGCGGGCAGGGTATGGGCCGACAGGCCCGAAGGCTGCACGAAGGCCCCCAGAACAGGGACCAGGCACAGAAGGGCAAGGCCCAGGATAAGGACAAGACGGCGCATTCCGGTGAAATTCTCAAACAAGGTCATATGTTTGATATGGGGCAACCGGGCGCCCGATCAATGCGGGTATTCCTGACCTGCGCCCATAGGCGCCCAACCGCGCGCCCTGCGCACACCCTTGCCGATGCGTGTTTCAGGGCTGAAATCCACGCCCCGCGCTGACGGCCCGCAGCCCCCGCCACAGACCGCCCCGGGGGCCTCTGCCGGCGCTTATTCGGTCAGATGTCGCGCCCGGGCGCCGCGTTCGATGGCGGCGGCGTGCAGCCGGTCCAGATCCAGCTCGTAGCGCATCTCTTCCAGCATCCGCAGTTCGGTCTCGCGCAACGTGCCATCGGCGGCGGCCACGTCGCAGCACAGCGCATAGGCGGTCTCGAAGAACCGCTCGGGCAGGTTGTTGCGCACCAGACCGAAAAGCGCATCCAGCCCGTCTTCTTCCGCGAACAGGTCGAAGACGATCGAGGACATCAGCTTGATCCGGCTGTCGTCGTAATTGGCGAAGATCGGCAGGGTGTTCACCTGGCTTTCGATCTTGATCAGTTCCGAGGTGCGCACCGTCTCGTCCGAGACCGAGACCGAGATCATCAGCAGGACGAGGCAATCCTGGACCGAAAGGGAGTGGGGGATATCAATGGCCATCGGCGGGCGATCCTTCGCGAAGACGTTGTTTTGCGGGGCAACGGGGCCACATTATTGACCCTGCTGCCTGCGCACAATAGGAAGCGCGGGGCCCGTCCGGGGCCGAATCCCGAAGGAGAGAGACATGTCCGAGTTGCGCCAAGCCGCATTGGAATCGAAAGCCTGGCCTTTCGAAGAGGCCCGCCGCCTTGCCAAACGGTACGAAAAGAAGGCGCCGGAGAAGGGTTATGTCCTGTTCGAGACGGGCTATGGCCCCTCGGGCCTGCCCCATATCGGCACCTTCGGCGAGGTGCTGCGCACCACGATGATCCGCCGCGCCTTCGAGGTGATCAGCGACATTCCGACCCGCCTGATCTGTTTCTCGGACGATATGGACGGGATGCGCAAGATCCCCGGCAACGTGCCGAACCAGGAGCGCCTGAAGGAGGACATCCAGAAGCCGCTGACCAGCGTTTTCGACCCCTTCGAAGAGTTCGAAAGCTTCGGCCACCACAACAACGCCATGCTGCGCCGTTTCCTCGATACCTTCGGGTTCGAGTACGAATTCTATTCGGCCACCGAGTTCTACAAGTCGGGCCAGTTCGACGCGGTGCTGAAACGCGCCGTCGAGAAATACGATGACGTCATGAAGGTGATGCTGAAGTCCCTGCGCGAAGAGCGCGCGGCGACCTATTCGATCTTTCTGCCGATCCACCCCGAAACCGGCCGCGTCCTTTACGTGCCGATGAAAGAGGTGAACGCCGAGGACTACACGATCACCTTCGACGACGAAGACGGGAAGGAATGGACCCTGCCCGTCACCGGCGGCAACGTGAAGCTGCAATGGAAGCCCGACTTCGGCGCCCGCTGGGCCGCGCTTGGCGTCGATTTCGAGATGTACGGCAAGGACCACTCGACCAATACGCCGATCTACGACCGCATCTGCGAGATCCTGGGCGGCAAGAAGCCCGAACACTTCACCTACGAACTGTTCCTGGATGACCAGGGCCAGAAGATCTCGAAATCCTCGGGCAACGGGATCTCGATCGACGAATGGCTGACCTATGCCTCGACCGAGAGCCTGTCCTACTTCATGTACCAGAAGCCGAAGACAGCGAAGCGGCTTTACTTCGACGTAATCCCGCGGGCGATGGACGAATACCACCAACAGCTGCGCGCCTATCCGGACCAGGATGCCAAGGGCAAGGCGGCGAACCCGGTGTTCCATATCCACAACGGCGATGTGCCCGCCTCGGACCTGGTGGTGCCCTTCTCGATGCTGCTGAACCTGGCCTCTGTGTCGGGCGCCGAGGACAAGGAAACGCTCTGGGGCTTCATCCGCCGCTATGCGCCCGAGGCCAGCCCCGAGGGTAACCCGCAGATGGACCAGGCGGCCGGTTTCGCGGTGGCCTATTACAACGACTTCGTGAAGCCCACCAAGGTCTTCCGCCTGCCCACCGAGGCCGAACGCGAGGCGCTGGAGGCGCTGCGCGACGCGCTGCGGGCCTACGACGGCGAGCGGACTGACGAGGCGCTGCAATCGGTGGTCTATACCGTGGGCCGCGAGCGGTTCGATCCGATGAAGGCCTGGTTCTCCTGCCTCTACGAGGTTCTGCTGGGCGCCACCCAGGGCCCGCGCTTCGGCGGCTTCATCGCCCTTTACGGCGTCACCGAAACCGCCGATCTGATCGACCGCGCCCTGTCCGGCGCCATGATCGAGGGCTAAGGCCCACCAGAACCGCAAGAGACTTGAAAGGAGGGCTTCGGCCCTCCTTTTTTCTCGGCCCCGCGCCCTTTCGCCCGCCGCCCGCAAGGCGCCAGCCCCCTCTTCTCATTGCCGAAAATATCCCCGCCGGAGGCATTGCCCGGCACGGGCGATACCGGCGCGGCGCTTGCACCGCGCCGCCCCTCTGGGCATGGTGCCGCCAACGCCCGGCAGCGGAGGGACCACGTCATGAACAGAGCCACGGGATACGAACCCCTGGGGGTGCCCAAACCCTTCGGCCCCGAGATCTGGATCGTCGACGGGCCGCATATCCGCTTCTACGGACTGCCTTTTTCAACCCGCATGACCCTGGTACGCCTGCCCTCGGGCGGTCTTTGGGTGCATTCGCCGATCAAGCCGGACGAGGCCCTGCTGGCCCGGGTCGAGGCCCTGGGGCCGGTCACCCATCTGGTGGCGCCCAATGCCATCCACTACGCCTATCTGGGCGACTGGCAGGCCCGCTTTCCCGAGGCCCGCGCCTGGGTCGCGCCGGGCGTGCGCGCCCGCGCCAAGGCCCATAAGGTCGAGCTGGGCCCGGCCGAGGATCTGGCCCCCGGCACCACTTGGGAAGGGGTGCTCGACAGCCACCTGGTGCGCGGCAGCAAGGTCCTGCAAGAGGCGGTCTTCTTTCACGCGCCCTCGCGGACCGTGGTGCTGACCGACTTCATCGAGAATTTCGAGCCCCGGCACCTGCCCTGGCTTTTCGGTCGCCTGGTGCGGCTGGCGGGGATCTCGGTCCCCGACGGGCGGATGCCGCCGGATATGTACGCCACCTTCGACAAGGCCCTGCTGCGCCAAAGCGTCGAGGCGATCCTGGCCTGGGCGCCCGCGCGCGCGGTGCTGGCCCATGGCGCCCCCTATGAGGCCGACGCCTCGGCACGGATCCGCCGCGTTTTCGCCAAGCTTCTTGACGCATCGTAATCGCCGCCTATCCTCTTTGTGATCGGACGCGTGGAGACGGCGCAATGCGGACCATTCCGGCACTTCTGACGGCACTATCCCTGACGATCCCCTTTGCCCTGCCTGTCCAGGCCAGCCCGGAGCTGCGCGAGACGATCACGGGCCAGATGGACGCGCTGCGTGCCGGCGACTTCGCGGGCGCCTTCGATTACGCCTCGCCCGGCATCCGCAGCTATTTCGGCAACGCCAAGAATTTCGAGACCATGCTGCGCGGTGGCTATCCGATGGTGATCGGCCCGCGCGAGTATTTCTTCCTGGCCGACCGGCCAGAGGCCGAGCTGCGCCAGGTGCAACCCGTGCAGGTCGAGGACCAGGCCGGGCGGCTTTTCACCCTGGAATATTTCATGCTGCGCACCGAGGCCGGTTGGAAGATCGACGCGGTGCGCCTGATGGACGTGGCCCCGCCCAGCGTCTGAGCTCGCGCCCCTCTGACATCCCTGCCCCCTCCCGCGTGGCCCCTGTGGGCGCGCGGTGCTCTCGGTCCCCGTTAACCAGCCGTTGATACCCCTTCCCTCCGACGCACAGGGCCCCTGCCCGCGCCGCGAGAGGAAAGGGATACGGCATGAACAAGGCGATCACGGAGGGCATCAACTTCATGCCCCCGGCATTCGAGAACGGTCTGAGCCAGTGGTCGAGCGGAGATGGCACCCCGGGGTCCGACACCTATGTCGGCGATCCCAACGCCGCAATCATCGCCGCGGATCAGGATTTCGCGGGCTGCCTGGAGCTTCTGAAAGGATCGTCGACCCAGAAGCTGCGCTATATGGGCGAGACGCCGATCCTGCCGGGCTGCTACCTGCGGATCTCGGCGCGGGTGAAGGCGGTCAGCGGCAACTTTCCTATCGTGCGCATCGCGGGCTGGGCGGGCGATGTGGGCGACGCCCATGTGACCGGCCTGGTCGAGACCGGCCCCGAGGTGGTCCTGTCGAGCTATGGCGAGGTGGTCGAGGTCAGCGCCATCGTCGGCACCGGAGACCGCGACGGGGTGGATATGCCCTGGGGCACTCAGCCGGTCTATGGCCATTTCGGCCTGGACCTGACCGGCGCCAATGGCGGCATCGTGCGCATCGACGATATCCGCATCGAGGATGTGACGGATGTCTTCCTGCGCGACATGCTGGCCTGGGTCGACGTGCGCGATTTCGGCGCCACGGGCGACGGGGTCACCGACGACCTGGCCGCCTTCGAGGCCGCCGATGCCGCCGCAGACGGGCGGCTGGTGAAGGTGCCCGAGGGCACCTACTATCTGTCGGGCAGCATGACCTTCGACAACCGCGTCCAGTTCGACGGCCATGTCACCATGCCCGCCAGCGCCATGCTGTCGCTGACGCAGAACTTTCACCTGCCCGCCTATATCGACGCCTTCGGCGACGAGGAACTGGCCTTCAAGAAGGCTTTCCAGTCGCTGCTGAACAATGCCGATCACGAAAGCCTGGACCTGGGCGGGCGCCGTATCAAGGTGACCGAACCGATCGACATGCAGGCGGCGGTGGCCAACAAGACCAGCTATGCGCAGCGCCGCCACATCTGCAACGGCCAGTTCGATTGCCACGGCGGCAGCGCCTGGGACACCGACATCACCGCCAGCCAGGGCACCTATGATCCGGCGAAACCGACCGAGCTGACGGGGGTGACCAATGTCGCCAATATCCAGCCCGGGTCCCTGATCGAAGGCAACGGCGTGGGGCGCGAGGTCTATGTGACCTCGGTCGACGTGGCGCAGCAGAAGATCGAGCTGTCGCTGCCCCTTTATGACGCGGCGGGCACCCAGAATTTCACCTTCAAGCGCTTCAAATACATGCTGGATTTCAGCGGCTTCGACTATCTCGACAAGTTCTCGATGTCGGATATCGAGTTTCAGTGTTCCGGCGATTGCAGCGCCATCCTGCTGGCGCAGACCGGGCTGATCTTCCATCTGCGCGACTGTTTCATCACCCGCCCCAAGGATCGCGGTATCACCAGCCATGGCACCGGCTGTCAGGGGATGCTGATCGACCGCTGCCAGTTCATCACCGACGAAAGCGGCACGCTGAGCCAGGACCGGGTGTCGATCGCCCTGAACGTCAACGCCAATGACGTGAAGCTGCGCAACAACCGGGTGCAGCAGATGCGCCATTTCGCCATCCTGGCGGGCACGGGCACCATCGTCACCGGCAACCACTTCTTCGGCGGTGACAATGCCAGCGCCGGGCTGCGCCTGCCCGGGATCGTCCTCAGCCGGACCAATGCGCGGGCGACGATCAACGGCAATTACATCGACAACTTCTTCATCGAATGGGGCAACGAGCACGACCAGGCGCCGGAGTTTTCCAGCGAGTACAGTTTCTCGGGGCTGAACATCACCGACAACATCTGCCTGTGCAGTTCGGTCGCTCCCTGGTTCAGCTTCATCGTGGTCAAGCCCTACGGGCCGGGGCACTACCTGAACGGGCTGAACGTGAACGGCAATATCTTCCGCACCATCCAAGGCGCAATCGACAGGGTCGAGCAGGTGGATACGACCCATGCGGATCTGGACTACGGTCGCAACAAGAACGTCACCTTCGAGGGCAATATGTACAACGCCATCTCGGTCAGCACGGTGAACCCCCTGCCCGTCGCCCATACCGAGGCCAGCGCCGCCAGCACCTGGACCGTTGATTGCGCCCCGCAACTGCCCTTTGGGGGCTGGGCGCAGAACGTGGACGCGGTGGTGGCGCGGGGCAAGATCACCAATGGTGCGAACGTGGCCCATTTCGGGATGCCCTATGTCGAGGTCGAGAAGGGTGCCGACCGCGATCAGGTGACCCTGCATTGGCAAGAGGCCGTGAAAGGCACGGTCAGCCTGCGGGTACGGATGGACGATCCGGCCTGAACTGACAGACAGATCCGAAATGACAGAAGGCCCCGCAATACGGGGCCTTTTCGCGTGGGACTGTGCCCGGGTTCAGAGGCCCAGATCGGCCGGGGTCAGGCGGAAGGCCTTGCCGAAACCACCGTTCAGCAGCGCCTCTTCGGGGTGGAACCGCACCAGCAGAAAATCGGCGAACCCGATGTAGAGCTTCGATTTCGGCCGCTCGGCCACATAGTGGTCCGAGAGCGCGGCGAAGGCCTCGCTGTCGCGGGCGATGACCTCGGGGCGGCACTGGATCGTCAGGCGCGGATGGGTCAGGGGGTCGCCCTTGCCCCCCGGTTCGCCCACCATAAGCGAGGCGGGGCGCCCGGCCAGAAGCGGCGCGGTATGGGCGGCGAGCTGGCTGACCAGGGTCAGGGGCACGCCCGCCGGGTCGCAGGCCAGGGCGATGCGGGTGACCATGGGCGCGCCCTCGGTCACCGTGGCCAGGGCGGCGAAGGGGGCCTCGTCGATCAGGCCGCGCGCCAGGGCGCGGGCCTCGTCATCGGTGGGGCGGATCGGGTCGGTCTTGGGGGTCTGTTCGGACATGGCCCCGGTCTAGCGCGCGCCGCGCGGATGCACCAGACGCTGTCGCAGGGGCTGGTCAGAATTCGCGCCACAGGCCCAGTTTCACCCGGTAGGGATCGGTCGCCGCCAGCCCGGCGGCGGCGCCCACGTCCAGGAACAGCCCGTCGCGCAATTGCCAGGCCACCGACCCTTCGAGCCGCGAAAAGACCGGATCGCCCATCTGCTGACCCGTCTGCCATTGCAGGTAATACTTGTGCCCGCGCTGCGATGTCACCCCCAGGGTCAGATCGACCTTCCAGTCGATGGCCAGCAATTCGGGAAAGATCTCGGCCACCAGATCGACCGAGGCCCAGCCCTGCGGATGGGCAAAGCCGCGGCCCAGGGACAGGCCCGGGCGCATCACCTGCTGGCCCGCGATCTCGCCATAGCCCAGCTGGACCCCGGCCTTCAGCCCCAGGAACTCGGGCAGCGGCAGGGGCATGGACAGGGCCACGACGGTCTTGTCGAAGCCCGAGATCGCGCCGCCCAGATCGGCCGAGACCGTCAGGTGATCGGTCAGCCCGTATTCGTGATAATAGGAAAAGCTGGGGGTCAGTTCGCCTGTCTCGCTGCCGATGGCGCGCAGGGCGGCGAAGGCGAAGTGGTTCCCCTTGCCGCGCGGCCAGGCCCCGGCCTGCGCCGGGGGCGCTGCCGCCAGCAGCAGCAACAGACAGGCAAGTAGAAGTCGGAGAAACATCGGCGCCTCCCCGACCGCCGGGGGCGCGGGCGGCAGCCCCGCACCCCCGGCGGTCGGGGCAAGCGTGGCGGGGCTTGGTTAATGAACTGATAACAAAGGAAAAGCGACGCCACATGGCATCACTTTTCCTAAGATTCCCTTACCGACTTCTTAACAACGCCTTACCGCGCCGAGGCAAGGGCCGGGGCGGCGGTGCCATGCCGCTCGCCCCGGTACCCTGTTCAGGCCGCCTTGGCGGTACGGCGAGGCGGGGTCAGCATCGGGATGCGCACCCCCTGGCCAAAGGCCGTCACCAGCACGTCCTCGGGCGCGCCGATGGCGGCCAGTTTCGCGCGGATGCGGCAGATGTAGACGTCGATGATCTTGGGGTCCGGCTCGTCCTGCCAGGCGTAGAGTTGCAGCATGATCTGCTCTCGGGTCACCATGCCCCCGGCGCGCAGCACCAGCATCTCGATCAGCTCATACTCCAGCCGCGTCAGATGCAGGGGCATCTCGCCCCAGCGAACCGCGCGCCCCTCCACATCGACCGACAGGGCGCCGGCCTCCAGCAGCGGGGTAGCGAAACCGCAGGCGCGGCGGATATAGGCGCGCAGGCGGGCCGCGATCTCGACCGGTTTCGACGGCCATTCGATCAGCTCATCGGCGCCGCGGATCATGAACTTGGTGCGCATCGCCTCTTCGATGCGGCGGCTGACCACGACGATTACCATGCGGGGATGGGCGGCGCGCAGCCGGGCGATCAGCTCGCCCGCGTCCATGTCGGGCAGGTCGGGGTCGATCAGGATCGCGTTCTGCTCGGCCGAAGAGGCATATTCCAGCAGCTCGGCGCCCGAGCCCCCTTCGGTGATGTAGAACCCTTCCTTGCGCATGGCATGGGCCAGGCCCGCAATATTCCAGGTGGTATCGGCAACCAGAAGGCGCATCCCGTTCTCCTTTTCATCCCTACGATCTGGATCGACGATGTGAAGAGAGAGATGGCCGCCGACGGAGGGCATCTGCGGCCCACACCGTCGATCAGGATCTTTCGCATCGGGCCCCTGGGCCCGTCTCGCGGACCGGGGCGTCTGCCCTTGGTCCGATGAGTAAGTCATATCCTGTTTACCCCGCCCCGGTCATCTATACGAAAGGATAAGTGTCAAATTTTCCAGACACTTGGTTAACGCCTGCCGCGCGACGGTTGCGCCCCGAGGGGCCCGCGCCCATCTGGAAGGAAGGCCCGACCAAGATGTAAAGGAGATGCCCGGATGCGTTGCCCGGTGGATGGAACCGAATTGCTGATGACCGACCGCCAGGGGGTCGAGATCGACTATTGCCCGACCTGCCGGGGCGTCTGGCTGGACCGGGGCGAGCTGGACAAGATCATCGAACGCAGCGCCGAAGAGCTGGCCCCCGCGCCGCAGCCGCAGCGCCGTGCCGCCCCTCCAGAGCCCTACCCGGCCGAGGCGCACGACCGCCGCTATGACCCGCGCGCCGCCCACTACGGCGAGCCGCGCTATGACAAGAAGTACTACAAGAAGAAGAAACGGAAATCGCTGCTGAGCGAGATCTTCGACTTCGACTGAAGCACTGGCCAGGGCCGCTGGCGCCACGCGCAGACAGAAAAGGCCGGGATGATGCGAACCACCCCGGCCTTTCTCTTGCTTGCGCTCCGCTCAGGAGGCGCGGCGCACCCGCTTGTCGGTCACCTTGCGCACGATGACGTAGAAGCTGGGCACCACGAAGACGCCCAGGAAGGTGGCCGCGGCCATACCCCCCAGCACACCCACACCGATGGCGTTCTGCGCTGCCGCCCCCGCGCCCGAGGCAATGGCCAGCGGCACCACACCCAGCATGAAGGCGAAAGAGGTCATCAGGATCGGCCGCAGGCGCAGCTTGGCGGCCTCGACCGTGGCCTCGATCAGGCCCCGGCCCTTCTCTTCCAGATCCTTGGCGAACTCGACAATCAGGATGGCGTTCTTCGCCGCCAGGCCGATGGTCGTCAGGATGCCCACCTTGAAGTAGACGTCATTGGACCCGCCCGTGACCCAGGCCGCCAGCAGCGCGCCCAGCACGCCCACGGGCACCGCCAGCATCACCGAGAAGGGCACCGACCAGCTTTCGTACAGCGCGGCCAGAGACAGGAAGACCACCAGCACCGACAGGGCGTAGAGGAAGGGCGCCTGGTTGCCCGACTGCTGTTCCTGGAAGCTAAGGCCGGTCCAGGCCACGCCGTAGCCGCCGGGGATCTGGGCCACCAGTTCCTCCATGGCGTCCATCGCCGCGCCAGAGCTGACATCCGCCCCCGGCGCGCCCGAGATCGACATCGCCTGCGTGCCACCATAACGCGCCAGCGAGGGCGAGGCGGCGACCCATTCGGTTTCCATGAAGGCCGAGAAGGGCACCGCCTCGCCACCCGCGTTCACTGCATACCACTTCTCGATGTCCTCGGGCTGCATCCGGTATTGCGCGTCGGCCTGCACGATGACCGGGCGCAGGTTGCCGTTCATGTTGAAATCGTTGACCGAAGCCCCGGAAAAGATCGTCGACAGCATCGCATTGACCGAGGTCAGCGAGACGCCCAGGCTTTCCGCCTTCTGCTGGTCGATGTTGATCCGCAGCACCGCCTCGTCGTCATTGCCCTGGATGCGCAGGTTCTGCGCCCGGGGGTCGGCGTTGACCATGTCCTCCAGCGTCGAGGCCGCCTGGCGCAGCCCCTCGGTGCCATTGCCCGCCTGGTCGACCAGGTACATCTCGAAGCCCGAGGTATTGCCCAGCCCCGGGATCGCGGGCGGCTGGATGAAGAAGATCCGCCCGGCGCGGTTGCCGGTGAAACGCGCATTGCCCGCCGCAACCAGGTCGGTGGCGCTCAGCCCGCCCTCGGCGCGGGCGTCGAAATCCTTCAGCTTGACGAAAAGCATCGCGCGGCTCTGGCCCGAGCCCCCGAAAGAGAAGCCCAGCGAGGTAAAGGTCGACTCCACCGTCTCGGCCTGTTCGTTCAGAAGCCAGTCCTCGACCTCGGCCACCACGGCGCGGGTCTGGGCGGTGGTCGAGCCCTCGGTCAGGTTGACGATGATCATCATCACCCCCTGATCCTCGGCCGGCAGGAAGGACGAGGGGATCTTCTGGTAAAGCGACCAGGCCGCGCCCAGGATGGCGACCATGGCCACCAGTACGATCAGCGGCGCCTTCAGCAGGCGCGCCACCGTGGCGGAATAGCCACCGACCAGCCGGTCGAAGTTGCGGTTGAACCAGCGGGCGATACCCGGCCCCTCGCCATGGGTCTGGCGCAGCATCGTGGCGCAAAGCGCGGGCGACAGGATCAGCGCCACCAGCGCCGACAGCACCATGGCGGTGATGATGGTGACCGAGAACTGCTGATAGATCACCCCGGTCGAGCCGCCCATGAAGGCCATCGGCAGGAAGACCGCCGAGAGGACCAGCGCGATGCCCACCAGGGCGCCTGTGATCTGGCCCATGCTTTTCTCCGTCGCCTCCAGCGGCGACAGCCCGTCCTCTTCCATCACCCGTTCGACGTTTTCCACCACCACGATGGCGTCATCCACCAGCAGGCCGATGGCCAGCACCATAGCGAACATGGTCAGGGTGTTGATCGTGTAGCCGAAGGCCGCCAGCACCACGAAGGTGCCCAGCAGGACCACCGGAACCGCGATGATCGGGATCAGCGTGGCGCGCCACTTTTGCAGGAAGATCAGGATCACCGCCAGCACCAGCAACACCGCCTCGATCAGCGTGTGATAGACCTTCTCGATCGACTTCTCGACAAAGGGCGAGGTGTCGTAGGCATAGCGGATATCCACCCCCTCGGGCAGCGCGGTGGACAGCCGGTCCAGCGTCGCGCGCACCGCCTCGGCGGTGTCGATGGCATTGGCCCCGGTGGCCAGGTTCACCCCGAAGCCCGCGGCATTGATGCCGTTGAAGATCGAGTTCGAGCCATAGCTTTCCTGCCCGATCTCGACCCGCGCCACGTCGCCCAGAAAGACGGCCGAGCCGTCCTCTTCGGTCTTCAGCAGGATCTGTTCGAATTCTTCGACCGTGGTCAGCTGGCTTTGGGCAGTGATGGTGGCGGTGAACTGCTGGCCCTCGGTGGTGGGCAGCTCGCCCAGCGAACCTACCGAGACGGTGGTGTTCTGCGCCTGCACGGCAGAGGTCACATTGGCGGGCGTCAGCTGGTACTGGGCCAGCGACAGCGGATCCAGCCAGATGCGCAGGGCATAGCCAGAACCGAAGGCGTTGATGCCCCCCACCCCTTCGGTCCGCTGCACCGGGCCGGTCACCTGGTTGTCCAGGATGTCGCCCAGCTGGACGGTGGAATAGCGCCCGTCGAGCGAGACCAGCGCCCCCACCATCAGGATGGAAGAGGACGAGCGCGAGACCCGCACACCGCTGTCCTGCACCCGGTCGGGCAGCTGGCTTTCAATCTGGCTGACCCGCGATTGCACCTCGTTCTGGGCATCCACCGGCTCGACGCTTTCGTCGAAGGTCAGGGTGATCGAGGCCGAGCCCTCGCGCGAGGAGGAGACCATGTAAAGCAGCCCGTCGAGGGCGGTCATCGCATCCTCAATCACCGTGGTGACAGAGTTCTGCACCGCATCGGCGGTGGCGCCGTTGTAGCTGGCCGAGATGCGCACCGTGGTGGGCGCGATCTCGGGGTATTGCGAGACGGGAAGGCGGGTGAAGGCGAAGGCGCCGGCCAGCATGGTGATGATGGCCAGCACCCAGGCGAAGATGGGGCGGTGAATGAAGAAATTGACCATGGGAGGTTACTCGCCCGCCGCCGCATCGGCGCCGGTCTCAGAGCCTGCATCCCCCGCCGGGGCCTGATCCTCGACCAGCCCCGCCGCGTTGATGGTGACCGGCACGGTGGTGACGGCGCCGCGGTCGCGCAGGTTCTGCAACCCGTCGACGATCAGCAGGTCGCCCGCCGAAACGCCCTCGGTGACGATCCAGGCGTTCTGCCAGGTGCCCTGCGCGGTCAGGGTGACCTGGCGCGCGGTCTCGCCCTCGGCGATGAAGGCGGTCAACGATCCGTCGGACCCGCGCGAGGTGGCGCGCTGCGGCACCAGGATGGCCTGGGTCTCGCCCAGGGTGATGGTCACGCGCAGGAACTGGCCGGGCAGGATCACCCGCTCGGGGTTGTCGAACTCGATACGGAAATCCACGGTGCCGGTGGTGGTCGAAACCTCGCTGCGCGGGCTGACCATGCGGCCCATGCCTTCGTAGGTGTCGCCGGTTTCCAGCACCAGGCCGATGTCCAGATCGCCCGCGCGGGTCAGCGTGCCCTCGTCCAGCCGCTTGCGCACCCGCAGCATCCGGGCCGAGCTTTCCTGCACGTCGACATAGATCGGGTCCATCGTCGTCACCGTGGTCAGCGCCTGGGACTGGTTGGCGGTCACCAGCGCCCCTTCGGACACCTGCGCCAGATCGACGATCCCCGCGATCGGGCTGCGGATCTCGGTGCGTTCGATGTTCAGACGGGCCGATTTCAGGCTGGCCTCGGCGGCGGCGACGCTGGCCTCGGCAGAGGCCAGGCTGGCGCGCGCCTGATCCAGGTCGGACCGGGTCGAGCCGACCCCTTCCAGCCGCTCGTAACGGTCGACCTGGGCCTGGGCGGCGCTGCGGGTGGCCTCTGCACTGGCCAGCTGCGCCTCTGCGGCGGCCAGGGCCACGTCATAGGTATCGGTTTCCAGACGGAACAGCAGATCCCCCGCCTCGACCCGGGTCCCCGCGCGGTAAGAGATCTCTTCCACCAGCCCCTCGACCCGGGGGCGGATCTCGGTCTGGTCATGGGCCACGGCGCGGCCCGGCAGTACCACCTGATAGGGGGCGGCCGAAACCTCCAGCTCGATCACCCCGACCTCGGTCGGCCCACCCCCGCCGAACTGCGCCAGCGCGGGCAGGGGCAGGGCCAGAAGGCCCAGGGCCAGCAGAAGGCCGCGACGGCGCGCGGGGCGGGACGGGGACGGCAGGGGGGCACGGGGGCCAGAGGCGGGACGGGGCATATAGTCTCCGAATATTCGTTCTGGGCCGGGCGGAGGGGGCCGGGCCGGGCGACGCATAGCTGTGGTACGTTACAACTTGGCCTGTCCGTCGCAGAGAACGTGACAAAATCACTTAAAAATTTTTGTGATCCCCCCGGAACGCGGAAAACCGCGCCGCCCCGGGGCGCGCGTGCGGGCCGGTTCTGGCGCCCGCCCGGCTAGGCCCCGCCGCCCGGCGCGGCGCCGTCGCCCGGCAGGGTGCCGCGCAGTTGATCGGTGACAGCGCGGAAGCGGCGGTATTGCGCCTCGTAGGCGGCGCCGTGATCGGACATCGGCATGACCCGGTCCAGCACCGGCGGTGCGGTGCAGATTACCGGCGGCGCCACGCCGCTGACCGACAGCTGCGCCAGCCGCGCCGCGCCCAGGGCGGCGCCGAAGACCCCGGCGGCGGGCAGGCACAGGTCCAGCCTCAGCTGGGTGGCCAGGATCTCGACCCAGAGGCGCGACTGGGCGCCTGCGCCGATGACCTGCATCCGTTCCAGCCGCACCCCATTGGCGCGCAGCCGGTCGCACAGTTCGCGCAGGGCGCAGGCCACCCCTTCCAGTACCGCCTGGGCCAGGCGGGGCAAGTCGCTGTGCCCGGCCAGTCCGACAAAGGCCGCCGCCGGGGCAAGCGCGGGGGCCGCTGCGGCCCCCGGTCCCGGCAGGGGCGAGGCGAAGGGCTGGGGCGCGGGCGGCGGCAGGAACAGCTCGGCCCCCGGGCCGCGAAAGCCCTGTTGCGCCAGCCGCGTCAGATCGGTCGGATAGGATCCGGCGGCACGGCCCAGCCAGGCCAGGCTGTCGCCCGCCATCGGCACCGCCCCCATATGCAGCCAGCGCCGGGGAAGGGCATGGCGCAGGCAGCGCAGACCGGGCAGCGGCTGCGCCGGTTCGGCGCCATCGGCCACCAGCACCCAGCCGGTGCCCGACAGCGACAGCACCCCCTGCCCCGGCGCCACCAGCCCCAGCCCGGTGGCCAGGGCCGCCGTCTCGCCGCAGCCGGTGCCGAGGGTCACGGCCTGCCGCATCCCCCAGCGGCGGCGCAAGAGGTCCGACAGCCGGGCCACCGGCCGGGTGGCATCGCGCAGCGCGGGCAGCTGTGCCGCCGTCAGCTCGGCGCGGGCCAGGGCCTGGGGGCACCAGTTCCGCCCGGCGGGGTCCAGCAGGTGCCATTCACTGGCGCTGGCCGGATCGGTCACCGCCCCGGGCGCCCCCTCGGCCCGCGCCGCCCCCGCCACCCGGGCCAGGTCATCGGCCAGCCGGTGGCGCAGGTAGTCCTTCGGTGTCAGGATCAGGGCCAGCTGCGCCAGCCGCGCCGGATCCCGCGCCCGCAGCCGGGCCAGGGACGCCGCCAGGGCGCCCTCGCCCGCGGCCATCGCCGCCCCGCCCAGCGGCACGGGACACAGCACCCGGCCCTGCCCGTCCAGCAGCACCGGCCCCTCGCCATGCCCGGCCAGGCCGATCCCGCGCACCGCCGTCAGGGCCCCGGCATCCGCCTCTTGCAGGGCGTCGATCAGCGCCACGGTCGCGGCCCACCAATCGGCGGGGTCCTGTTCGTCCTGCCCCTGGGCACCGGGCACGCAGGTCAGGGGCAGGCTGTCGCGCGCCAGGCAGCGCCCGCTGTCGTCGGTCAGCAGCCCGGTGATCTCTGCCCTGTCGATGAAGATGCCAAGCCAGGACATCTCGCCATCCCCCATTCGCCCGCAACAGGCGGGCCATACGTCTGCGTAGCCCAGGGCGCCATCCGGGTAAATGCCCATCGTGCGAGCATTTACCCAACGCAGCCTCCCCCTGCCACGCAAAAGAGGCGCCCCGCAGGGCGCCCCTTGACCTTGCATCGCACCCCGGACCGTCCGGCCCGGGTGCCTCTGCCCCGCGCTTACTCGCCCGGCACCGGATCCAGGCCCGGCTCGTCATGGTGGTGATGTTCCTTCACCGGACGCATGGCGAGGTTGGCGAAGAAGGCCACCACCAGCAGCGCGGCCATGCAGTACATGGTCGTGTTGTAGAGGCTGGGCGTGGGGTCGACGGTGCCCGCGGGGGCGATCTCCATCAGACGGGCGATGGTCACGGTCTTGGCCGCCACCAGCTGATCCAGCTGCGCCAGCGGCGCGCCGAAGGCCTGGGCGAAGGCGTCGGGGTCGATCTTGCCCGCCAGGTCGTTGATCGCCTTGGTGACCGACATCTGCCGCAGCGAGGTGATGGCCAGCGGCCCCAGAACGCCCGCGGTGGACCAGGCGGTCAGCAGACGCCCGTGGATGCCGCCCACATGCATGGTGCCGAACATATCCGCCAGATAGGCCGGAATGGTGGCAAAGCCGCCGCCATACATCGAGAAGATGATCATCGTCGCGGCGTAGAAGCCGATCAGGTAGATCAGCGCCGGGTTGGTCGCCACGGCCGAGGCGAAATAGGGGATCGACAGGTACAGCACCGTGCCCAGCACGAAGAAGCACATGTAGGTCGCCTTGCGCCCGATATAGTCAGAGGTCGAAGCCCAGAAGAACCGCCCCACCATGTTGAAGACCGAGATCATCAGAACATAGGTCGAGGCGAAACCGGCGGTCACCACCAGCGGCATCACGGTGCCGAAGATTTCCGACATCATGGTCTTGGCGACGCCGATCACGCCGATCCCGGCGGTCACGTTGAAGCACAGCATGATCCACAGCTGCCAGAACTGCGGCGTCTTCAGCGCCTGGTCGATATGGACGTGGTTCTGGCTGACCATGCCCGAGGCAACGGGTTTCGGGGTAAAGCCCGCCGGTTTCCAGTTGGCCGCAGGCACGCGGTACTGGAAGGCGGCCAGGATCATCACGATGAAATAGACCACGCCCAGGGTGACGAAGGTCTGCGAGGCGCCGGTGTCGCCGGTGCCGACCGCATAGTACCCGGCCTCACCGCCCATCGAGGCGACCTGGGCCGCATTGGCCAGCACGACCTCGATCTTGCCCGTCGCCGTTTCGGCGAAGACACGGCCATTCTCGGTAACGGTGGCGATGGCGTCCTGGGTGCCCACGAAGGTGGGCAGGGTGGCGTATTTCGCCAGCAGCCAGCCCTTCACCGGGGCCGCGATCATCGCGCCGCCGCCGAAGCCCATGATGGCCATGCCGGTGGCCATGCCGCGCCGGTCCGGGAACCATCGGATCAGGGTCGACACCGGAGAGACATAGCCCAGCCCCAGGCCACAGCCCCCCAGCACCCCGTAGCCGAGGTAGATCAGCCACAGCTGATGCGAGGCGATGCCGACCGAGCCGATGAGGAAGCCGCCACCCCAGAGGAAGGCCGCCACGACGCCGACCATGCGCGGACCCACATCTTCCAGCCACTTGCCGGCAAAGGCCGCGGCCAGGCCAAGGAAGACGATGGCCACCGAGAAGATCCAGACGACCGAGCCCAGGCTCCAGTCATCGGCGGCCGGGGCCACGACGCCCAGCTGGCGGGTCAGCGCGGGGTTGAACACCGACCAGGCATAGACCGAGCCGATGCACAGATGGATGGCGATGGAGGCGGGGGGCACCCGCCAGCGGTTGTATCCCGGTTCGGCAACGATGTGTTCCTTGTACAGGAACCCCAGGGCGCCGCCTGAGCGCGCGTTCGACATGACTTTTCCTCCCGTTCTGTCCGTGTCCGGCCCGCGCCGTAGGCGGCGGGCCAAATGCGTAGGCGGCCCGGCCCGCTCCTCCGGCGGGTTTGGGACCACGGGGTGGTTTTGGCGGCAAATCCCTTGATAGGTCAAATGGAATATATATCTAGATCAATGACTTGCGAGATCATTACGGGACATAGTGACGCGCCCGCCCCCCGCCCGGCGCCGCAAGCGGGACAATCTGTCCGGGGCCGGATCGGCCCAGGGTCAGGAAGCGGACATTCTGTCCAGATCAGGCGCTTTCGGCGCGCGGCAGGAAAATTCGGAAGGAACTGCCCTGCCCCGGGGTCGAGCGCGCGGTGATGCGCCCGCCTGCCCGACTCACCAGTGTCTGGCAGATCGACAGGCCCAGCCCGGTCCCCTCGGCGCGCTTGGTGGTGAAGAACGGATCGAAGATCCGCGCCAGGATCTCGGGGGCAATACCCGTGCCGGTATCCTCCACCAGCAGCTCCAGCCCCGCCTGTCCCTCTTCCGCGACCTCGGCCACCGACAGGCGCAGCACGCCGCCGCCGGGCATGGCATGGACCGCGTTCAGCACCAGGTTCACCACCACCTGTTGCAGCTCGGTCCGCGCCATCAGCACCCGCGCCTCGCTGGCCAGGTCGGTTTCCACCCTCACCCGCGCCGCGTCGCATTGATGCCGGGTCAGCACCAGGCAGTCGCGCACCACCTCGGCGGGCGAGATCACATTGGCGGCGCCGGAATATTCCTCGGGCCGGGCGAATTGCAGCAGCTTCGAGACGATGGCCCCGATGCGATAGACCTGATCGTCGATCAGGCGGAACTCGGTCTCGACCCGCGCGGCCTCGTCTTCCAGCAGGGCGCGGGCGACCTCCAGGTTGCCCTGGATGACGGCGATCGGGTTGTTGATCTCATGGGCGACCGAGGCGGTGATCTCGCCCACGGCGGCCAGCTTTTCCGACATGATCAGCCGTTCGGTGGTCTTCTCCAGCTCGGCCTTGGCACGGCGCAGATCGGCGGTGCGGGCCTCGACCTTCTGTTCCAGGCTTTCGGCCCAGTGGCGCAGCTGGCGGTCGCGTTCCTGCACCTGGTCCAGCAGGTCATCCAGATGGCCCGCCACCTGGGCGATCTCGCCGCTGTCGCCCGCCGGACCGTTGCGCGCCGACAGGTCGCCCGCCTCGACCCGGGCGATGGTGCGGGTCATCCGTTCCAGCGGGCGGAAGATGCGCCCGGCCCAGCTGAGGAAGATCGGCACCGACAGCGCGGCGATCAGCAGGAACAACGCCACCACGGTCAGGGCCGAGGTCAGCTTGGCCTGCCGAAACGGGGTTTCGAGGAAGCCCACGTAAAGCATCCCCACCCTTTCGCCGTGGCTGTCGACGATGGGTTCATAGGCCGAGATATACCAGTCGTTCACCACGAAGGCCCGGTCCAGCCAGGTCTGCCCCTCGTCCAGCACCCGCGCGCGCACCGCCGCCGAGACCCGAGTGCCCAGGGCGCGGACGTTCTCGAACAGGCGGACATTGGTCGAGATGCGCACATCGTCCAGAAACAGCGTGGCGGTGCCCTGGCTGCCCTCGGGCAGGCTTTGTTCGCGGTAGACCAGGGCGTTGATCGTGTCGATGAAGCCCAGGTTGCGGTTCAGCAGCCGCCCGCCCACCAGGGCGGCGGCGCGGCCATCGGGCAGGGTCAGGGGGGCGGCGGAATGGATGACCATGCCGCGGGTCTCCATCTCCTGTTCCGAGGGGCGCGCGGCGCGGGTCGGCACCAGACGGATCGCCGCCCGTTCGGCCAGACCCGGGGCGCGGGCCTCCAGGTCGGCGGCCTGCATGATGTCCACGGCGCTGCGGGCGCGGCCCTGAAGGGCCTGGCGCACCACCGGCCAGGCGTCATCGGTCTCGCCGGTACTGAGATAGAGGAAATCCAGATCCTGCGCCGCCCGCGCCCTTGCCAGCAGGGCCGCGCGGGCCTCGGGCGCCTCCAGCACCGCATGAAAGGCCACCGATCCCGCCAGTGCCTCCAGCCGCTCGCCCGAGTTCTCCAGCAGCCGGCCCAGGTACTGGTCGGCGATGGTCAGGTCGCCATTGACCTTGGTGATCAGGATATCGTCGATCTTGCCCGACCAGCGCAGCATGGTCGAGCCCAGCATCATCGGCAGCAGCACCAGCATGGGCAGCAGCGCGATGACCAGCAGACGCATCCGCACCGCGCGGCGAATCCCCACGGCCACGGGTCAGAGGCCCCAGGCTGCGCATTTGCGGTCGATGGTCTTGCGCGACACGCCCAGGCGCCGCGCCGCCTCGGTGCGGTTGCCGCCCACGGCATCCAGCGCGGTCAGGATCTGCCGCCGCTCGACCTCGTCCAGGGGGGCGATCTCATCCGCCACCGGCGGGTCCAGGGTTTCCAGCGGGAAGCGCCCGAAGATCAGCGAGCGTTCGATGAAATTCCGCAGCTCGCGGATATTGCCGGGCCAGTCGTGGCGCAGCATGGCCGCCCGGGTGGCGCTGTCGATGCTCAGCGGCGCCAGGCGCAGCCGCGCGCCCAGCTCCTCCAGGAACAGCTCGGCCAGTTCGATCACATCGGTTTCGCGCCGCGACAGGGGCGGCATCCGCAGCTCCAGCACGTTGATGCGGAACAGCAGATCCTCGCGGAACCGCCCCTCGGCCACTTCGCGGGCCAGATCGCGCGAGGTCGCCAGGACGAAGCGCAGGTCCAGCTGCACGGTGCGTTCGGTGCCCACGGGGCGGATCACCCCATCCTCCAGCACCCGCAACAGCGCGCTTTGCGCCGCCGGGCCCAGCCCGGCCACCTCGTCCAGAAAGACCGTGCCACCCTGGGCCGAGGCCAGCAGCCCCTCGCGCCCGCCCTGGGCGCCGGGAAAGGCGCCGGGGGCATGGCCGAACAGCTCCATCTCGATCATCTCGGCCGGGATCGCCCCGCAGGAGATCGGCACGAAGGGCCGCCCGACCCGGGCCGAGATCTGATGCAGATGGCGCGCCGCCACCTCCTTGCCGGTACCCGAGGCGCCGGTGATCAGCACCGGCGTGTCGATCCCCTTCAGCCGCTGCAAGGTCTCGCGCACCTCGTCCAGCGCCCGGGACGAACCAACCAGCTCATAGCGCCGCCGCCGCCCCGGATCGGCATTCTCCAGCTCGCGGCGCAGCAGGGTATTCTCGCGCCGCAGCGCCGCCATCTGCATGGACCGGCGCACCGCGTTCAGCAGTTGATTCGAGCGGAAGGGCTTCAGCACGAAATCCGACGCCCCCGCGCGCATCGCCTCGATCGCGGTTTCCAGATCCGCATAGGCGGTAACCATGATCGTGTCGGTAAAGCCGCCACGCTGGCGCTGCTCGGCCAGCCAGTCGATGCCGGTCTGACCGGGCATCATGTTGTCGAGGATCATCACGTCGAAATGCCGTTCCGCCAGGCAGGCCCCCGCCTGGGCGGCATCGGCGGCCTCGGCCACCTCGCGGCACCAGGGGCTTAGGGCCTTGACCAGAAAGTTGCGCATCCCCGGCTCGTCATCGACCACCAGCACCCGCGCCTCGCGCAGCGGGTCGGTCAACATGCCCCGGCCCGGCGCCTGCCCTGTCTCCTCCAGCTTCTGCATCCCCGGTCTCCTCTCCGTCCGCCACCATAGGAGAGAGGCCGGGCCGCGATCCAGCCCTTTCCGGCGGGTCAACGCCGGGCCCGCCCCGGGCGGGGCTACGCCGGGGCGCGCAGCGCCGCCGAGTCGCCCCCGCCCCTGGCCAGATGCGCGCCGCGCGGCGCCGTTTCGGCGAATTCCACCCCGCCCCCGATGCGCCCGCGCCAGCCCACGCTGGCGGAGGTCAGAAATATCCCTTTGTTTTTCCTTTTCTTTTCATGCCTTTCGGCCCGCACCCCCGCCCCCGCCCGACCGCAACAGGCGAAGTTTTACGTTTTTGTCAAAAATCCTGTCACAGCCCCTTGCACCTCCCTGGCCGAGACGATAGATCGTGCTCCACCGACGGGGCGACGCCCCAACGGAGATTGGCGCGGGGTGGAGCAGCCCGGTAGCTCGTCAGGCTCATAACCTGAAGGTCGTAGGTTCAAATCCTACCCCCGCAACCAACAAAAACGCCCCGTGGCTTCGGCCCGGGGCTTTTTTGTTTGGGTCCGGCGCAGCCCGGCCCGCCCCCGTGGACCCCGGCCCGCCCCTGCCCTAGGATGTCCGCGCAGCCCGACACCCCAGACGACGGAGACAGCCTTGAAGCTCGACCAACGGGACATCGCCATCCTGCGCATTCTGGCGCGCGAGGGGCGGATCTCGAAATCTGACCTGGCGCAGCGGGTGAACCTGTCGCCCACCCCCACCTGGGAACGGCTGCGGCGGCTGGAAGAGGCGGGGGTGATCCGGGGCTATCACGCCGATATCGACGTCAAGATGCTGGTGCCCGGCGTGCAGGTCTTCGTCACCGCCGAGCTGGAACGCCACAAGGCCGCCGATTTCGCCGCCTTCGAGGCCCTGGCCGAGGCCCGCGACGAGATCGCCGCCTGCTGGGCCCTGGGCGGCGGGTTCGATTACCTGATGCTGGTGGCGGTCAGCGACATCGACGCCTACCAACGTTTCATGGATGGGCTGCTGGAGGCCGGGGTCGGCCTGGCGCGCTATTACACCTATGTGGTGACCAAGCAGGTGAAGCGGCAGATGCCGCGCCTGCCGGACGATCTGGGCGATTAGGGCCGCCGGGGCCTGGCAGAGAAACCCTCTGTGCCGGGCGGCGCAGACAGGCGGTTCCTCTGGCCCGGCGCCTGCCTTCGGAAGGTTCCTCTGCGCCCTCGGCCTTAGGATGGGGGAAAGCCACGGGCCCCCGCAGGGCCCCTTTCCGCCGGAGGTTCCCCATGCCCGACACCCGCCACGCCCCCTATCACGCGCCGTTGCAATCGCGCCTGCGTGACCCCCGCCTGATGCGCGGCTTCTCTTACGTGAACGGGCGCTGGCAGTCGGCGGCCTCTGGCGCCAGCTTCGCGGTGCTGGACCCGGCCAGCGGCGCGCCCCTGGGCGAGGTCGCGGCGCTGTCCGCCGCCGAAAGCGCAGGGGCCGTCAGCGCAGCCGACGCCGCCTTTCCCGCCTGGGCCGCCCTCCTGCCGCAGGAGCGCGCCGCGATCCTGCGCCGCTGGTATGAGTTGATCACCGAGAACGCCGAGGACCTGGCCCTGATCATGGTGATGGAACAGGGCAAACCCCTGTCCGAGGCGCGCGGCGAGATCCGCTATGGCGCCGGGTTCGTCGAATACTACGCCGAGGCCGCCCGCCGCCCGGACGTGGAAGGGGTCACCCCGCATCTGCCGGGCGCCGAGATGAAGGTGACGCGCCAGCCTCTGGGAGTTGCCGCGCTGATCACGCCCTGGAACTTCCCCTCGGCCATGTTGACCCGCAAGGCCGCCGCCGCCCTGGCCGCCGGCTGTACCGTGGTGGCGCACCCCAGCCACGAAACCCCCTATTCCGCCCTGGCCCTGGCCGAGCTGGCTGAACGCGCGGGCCTGCCCGCCGGGGTTTTCAACGTCGTCACCGGCCAGCCCGAAGAGGTGACCGAGCCCTGGCTGGAAGATCCGCGCGTACGCGCCCTGTCCTTCACCGGCTCTACCCGGGTGGGCAAGCTGCTGTATCGCCGTTCCGCCGAGACGGTCAAACGCCTGGTGATGGAGCTGGGCGGCCATGCCCCCGCGCTGGTCTTTGCCGACAGCGACCTGGACCAGGTGATCCCCAAGATGGTGGACGCGAAATTCGCCACCTCGGGGCAGGACTGCCTGGCGGCCAACCGGATCTACGTCGAGCGCCCCATCTACGACGCCTTCTGCGCCCGTTTCGCCGAGGCGACCCAGCGACTGACCACCGGGCCGGGGATCACCGACCCCGACATCGGCCCGCTGATCAACGAAGGCGCCGTGGCCAAGCAAGAGGAACAGGTGGCCGACGCCCTGGCGCGCGGTGCCCGCCTGCTGACCGGCGGCGCGCGCGACCCGCAGGGGCCGCTGTTCTACCAGCCCACGGTGCTGGTGGACGTGCCGGAAGGGGCACAGATCCTGCGGGAGGAAACCTTCGGCCCCGTTGCCGCCATCCTGCCCTTCGACACCGAGGCCGAGGCGCTGGCGCGGGCCAATGACAGCGAATACGGGCTGGTGGCCTATCTGCACACCCGCGACGCGGGCCGCATCGCGCGGCTGACCCGGGGCCTTCAGGCGGGGATGGTGGCCGTGAACCGCACCTCGATCACCGGCGCGCCGATCCCCTTTGGCGGGGTGAAGCAATCGGGCCTGGGCCGCGAAGGCTCGCGCCACGGGATGGAGGCCTTTACCGAGCTGAAATACATCTGCGCCGACACGCTGGAGGGCTGAGCCCCGGCCAGAGACGACAAACGCCCCGGCGCGCAGGCACCGGGGCGTTTTTCTGTTCCGGGCACCCTTACAGGTCGAAGGCCGCCAGCACCTCTTCGATGGCGCGGTCGGTGGCGGGGTCGGGCAGCAGCGCGGGTTGGCGAGAGGCGCCGACGGACGGATCGCGCAGGTAGAGCGCGCGCTTCACCAGCGCGGGCGGATAGCCTAGCTTGTAGAGCGCCACGCGGAAGTCGCCGAAGGTCTTCTGCGCCGCCTCCGCGCCCGCCTCGTCGCCTGCGTTGACACAAGAGACGATGCGCGCCAGCACCTCGGGCATGACGTTGCCGAGCCCGGAAATGCAGCCCTTGGCGCCATTGCTCAGCGACCAGTGCACCAGATGATCGGGGCCGGAATAGACGTCGAAGCCGGGCACGGCCTGACCCACGGCCAGATAGGCCTCCAGCGTGTCCTGGGCGCCGCCGGAATCCTTGATGCCCGCGATATTGCCATGGGCGGCCAGGGTTTGCGCCGTGGCGGGTTCGATATGGTTCTGGGTGCGCGCCGGGATGTCGTAGAGGTAGACGGGCGTTTCCACCGCGTCCGCGACAGAGGTGAAATGCCGGATCAGCCCGTCCTGGGTGCAGGCGATGAAGAAGGGCGTGATGACGGCGATGCCATCGACGCCGATCCGGTCGAACTCGCGCGCCAGCAGGGTGGTTTCATAGGTCGCGGGCATCCCGGCATTGACGATGACCTTTGCCTGGCCGCCGACCTCGTCCACCACCTCGGCGGTCAGGCGCACCTTTTCGTCGAAGGTCAGCGCCGAGAAATCGCCATTGGTGCCCGCGCACATGATGTTGTTGCCCGCCGCCACCTGGCGGCGCACCTGGGCGCGGGTGGCGGCATAGTTGATCGTCTCGTCGTCGTTGAAACAGGTGACGAGGGCAACGTAGGCTTCCTTGTCGCTCATGCCACGGCCTCCTTCTTCGCGGTGGCCATGCGGGCGGCATAATCCAGCGCGCAGAGCATGTTGGCATGGTTCGCACGGCCGGTGCCCGCGATGTCGAAGGCGGTGCCGTGATCGACCGAGCAGCGGTCGATGGGCAGACCCAGGGACACATTGACCGCCGTGTCGAAGGCCACCAGCTTGATCGGGATATGGCCCTGGTCGTGGTACTGGGCGATCACCAGATCGAAGGCCCCCTGATAGGCGCGGTGATAGACCGTGTCGGCGGAAATCGGGCCCTGCACGTCGATCCCCTCGGCCTGGGCGGCCGCCACGGCGGGGGCGATCTGGTCGTCATCCTCGGTGCCGAACAGACCGTTCTCGCCGCAATGGGGGTTCAGCCCGGCCACGGCAATGCGCGGCGCGGGATTGCCCATGCGGATCAGGTGCCTGTGCCCGGTGCGGATGGTCTCCAGTACCCGCGCGGTGGTGGCGCGCGTGATCGCATCGCGCAGCGCCACATGGGTGGAGACATGCACCACGCTGAGACGTTCCGAGGCCAGCAGCATCCAGGACGAGGCCGAGCCGGTCAGATGCGCCAGCATCCCGGTATGCCCGTCGTAGTGGTGACCGGCGGCATTCAGCGCCTCCTTGTTGATCGGCGCGGTGACGATACAGGCCGCCTCGCCCGCCATGGCGCGCTGCACGGCGCGTTCGATGTAGCGGAAAGAGGCTTCGCCACAGGCGGGCGACAGCACGCCGAACTGCCCCGGCAGCCCCTCGACCGGTACGTGATCGACGCGAATCCCGTCGCCTTCGGCCTCTGGCGACAGGATCGGCAGGTCGATGCCCAGCACCTTCGCGGCCCGTTCCATGGTGTCGCGGTCGCCGATAACATGGGTTTCGGCGCGCAGGGCGGCATCCCGCTCGGCCACGGCGCGCAGGGTGACCTCGGCGCCGACGCCCGAGGGATCGCCCATGGTGATCACGATCTTTTCGCTCATCCTACTCCTCCGTCGGCAGCGATACCGCCTTTCTTTAACCTATGGGTAAAGAGGTATCAACACATCCAGAGGCTCCCAGGGCAGTTTCCCGGCAAGCCCCTGTGAAAAGGGGTAGAATACTTGTGCCCGCGCTGATTATATAACTTTACAACAAGTGCAGCGGAGGCCCCATGCCAGGCAAGGTATTGATCATCGCGGACGACCTGACCGGGGCGCTGGATTCCGCCGTGGGCTTTGCCGCGCCCGGGCGCCGGGTGGTGGTGGCGCGCAGCCCCGAGGCGGCAGCCGAGGCCTGGGGCGATGCCCCCGACGCGCGGCCCGATGTCCTGGCGGTGAACACCGCCAGCCGCGAGATCCCCGCGCCCGAGGCCGCCGCCCGGGTGGCCCGGGCGCTGGAAGGGCTGGATGCGGGCGATTTCGCCCTGGTGATGAAGAAGATCGACAGCCGCCTGAAGGGCAACACCGGCGCCGAGACCGCCGAACTGGCCCGTTGGGCCGGGCGTGCCCGGCAGATCGCCTGTCCGGCCATCCCGGACATGGGCCGCCGCGTCGAGGGCGGCGCCCTGCTGGGTGCGGGCGTGGCGACCCCCATTGCCGTTGCCCCCTGTTTCGACAGCCCCGTCGAGGTGCCGGACGTGGGCTGCGATGTCGACCTGGACGCGCTGGTGGCGGGCGATCCCACCAGAACCCTCTGGATCGGGGCGCGCGGCCTGTCCTTTGCCCTGGCCCGCCGCATGGGCGTGGCCGCCCCCGCCACCACCGGGCTGACCGGGCCGGTGATGATCGCCAGCGGATCGCGCGACCCGCTGACCCGGGCGCAGATCGACGCCCTGCCCCCCGCCCTGCCCCGGGTCGCGGCACCGGACGGCACCGCGCCGGACACCCCGATCACCCCCGGCCAGCCCCTGGCCCTGGCCATCACCGAGGGCGGCGGCGCCCTGCCCGGCGCCGAGGCCGCCCGCCGCTTTGCCGAAACCCTGGCCCGCACGGCCCAGGCCGCCCGCCCCGGCGCCCTGGTGATCTGCGGCGGCGAAAGCGCGCAAGCGGCACTGGACCGGCTGTCGGTAACCAGTTTACAAATCATCGCCGAGCTGCGGCCCGGCCTGCCCCTGTGTCGCATCGACACAGGCTGGGGCCCCGTCGATCTTGTCACGAAATCAGGCGGTTTCGGCGCCCCCGACCTGCTGGCCGAGATCCTGGCCGAGGCGCGGACAAGTTGAGAGGCAGAGAGGACAGAGCCATGGACCAGCAAAGCAATGCCCCGCAGGACGACGGCACCGCCCGCACCGGCCGCCCCTCGCTGTCGGAAAAGGTCTATACCTCGCTGAAGCAACGCATTTCGCGCGGCGACTATGGCGCCAACGAGAAACTGCCGGCGGAAAAGGATCTGTCGGTGCAATATGGCGTCTCGCGCCCGGTGCTGCGCGCCGCCCTGGAACAGCTGCGCGGCGACGGGTTGATCGTATCGCGCCAGGGGGCGGGCAATTTCGTGCGGGTGAAACGCGAAGCGGCGCTTGGCTTTACCCCGGTCGAGACCATCGCCGATATCCAGCGCTGCTACGAGTTTCGCCTGACGGTCGAGGTCGACGCGGCGGATCTGGCCGCGCAGCGCCGCAATCAGGCGGTGCTGGACGAGATGCTGGAGGCGCTGGATCTGCTGTCGGACGCCACCGGCTCGCGCCTGCACCGCGAGGACGCGGATTTCGCCTTTCACCTGGCCATCGCCCGGGCCAGCAACAACCAGTATTACGCCGAAACCCTGAAGGCGCTGCGCGACCACATCTATGTGGGGATGAAGATGCACGGCGACGCGCTGATGTCCGACGGGGCGGCGGCGCTGGAACAGGTGCTGGACGAGCACCGCGCCATCTACGAGGCGATCCGCGACGGCGACAGCCAGGCCGCCCGGGCGGTGATGCGCGCCCATGTCACCCATTCGCGCGAGCGGCTGTTCGGCGGCGGGATGCTCGACCTGTCGATGTGATCGCCTGAAAGCAAATGCGGCGCCCCTTTCGGGACGCCGCCTGCCGCGAACGCTACACCGTCACCCTGTCAGAACGCGTCACGGTAAAGGCCCTGAACCTCCGCCACGCTCATGTCGCGGGGGTTGTTGTCCATCAGGCGGCGGATCGCATGGGCCTCTTCGGCGAAGGTCGCCAGATCGCCCTCTGTCGCGCCATGCTGCGACAGGCGCATCTCGATCCCCAGGTCGCGGCAAAAGCCGAAGGCCGCCTCTTTCACCGCCTCGACGGAGTCCGCCGCGCCCAGGCCCAGGGCGGTCAGCACCTCTTGGGTCTTGGTGGGCGCCACCGGCTGGTTGAAGGCCAGCACATGGGGGAAGATGATCGCATTGGCCAGCCCGTGGGGCAGCGACAGACGGGTGCCCAGCGGATAGGCCAGGGCGTGCCCGGCGGCGGTGTTCACCGGGCCAAGGCAGATACCCCCGTAATAAGAGGCCAGCATCATCCCGGCCCGCGCCTCGCTGTCGCGGCCATCGGCCACGGCGCGCTTCAGGTATTTCCCCACCAGGGCCACACCCATGCGCGCGTAGCCGTCGATCAGGTCATGGGCCTTGATATTGGTGAAGGCCTCGACGCAATGGGCCATGGCATCCACCCCGGTGGCCGCGGTCACGGCGGGGGGCACGGAATAGGTCAGCTCGGGGTCCAGCACCGCCAGATCGGCGATCATATGGGGGCTTTCGACCGCCAGTTTCGACTTGGTCTCGGGGTCGGTCACCAGGGCGCGGATGCCCGCCTCGGACCCGGTGCCCGCCGTGGTGGCCACCTGGATCAGCGGCACCCGGCGACCCGTCACCTTGTTCGGCCCCACCACCTCGCGCAGGGTCTGATCGCCATCCCAAAGCACCGCCACCAGCTTGGCGATGTCGAGGACAGAGCCGCCCCCCAGCCCCACCACCAGGTCCGGACCGAAGGCGCGGGCGCGCTCCAGCACCGCCTCGAAGGCGGGCAGATCGGGTTCGGGGGGCACATCGTCGATCACCAGAACCTGGCCCGACAGGCCCAGCCTGTCGACATATTGCGCGGTCGGGCCGCTGGCGATGACCAGCGGGCGGGCGGCCTGGGCGGCGGCCTCGCCCACCCGGGCGGCGGCGCCGGTGCCGATTTCAAGCCGGCGGGGCTGATGAATGGTGATCAGGCGATCCATGGACGACATGGGTCACTCCTTTCCGGCAAGCTGTTGGACAAGATCGGCGACGGCCTCGGGCGTCAGGCGCACATGGCGGATCGCCCGGCGATAAAGGGTATAGGCGATGTCCAGCCCGCCATCGGAGCGGGGCAGGATCACCGGATAGGACAGCTCCTTGTTGCGGCCATCCTCGGAATTGTTGCTGAGGCAGGTGCCCGGGCTGTCCTCGATCACATGGCGCAGGGGGAAGCTTTGGCCGCCATCGGCCGACAGGCACAGCGCCAGCGGCGCCCGCTCGACACCCCAGATCGGCTGACAGCCCTCGGCGGCCTCGGGGCGGTCGTCGGCCTCTTCCAGCTCATCATAAAGCGAGGCGCGCCGCGCCTGGGATTGCGCCGCAGAGATCGGGTTGCAGACCATGGCCAGCACGCCGCCCGGCAGGGCCGCAACCCCGATCGAGCTGTTGTTGTTGGGCACATCGGTCGGCACCGGCGCCGACCAGCTGCGCCCGCCGTCCCGGCTTTCCGAGCGATGCACGAAATCGGCCTGGCGGCGGCGGTAGAAGGCGGCGAAATCGTCACCGCCCAGGGGCACTGGGGTCATGTGGACGGCGCCGGGCGAGTGCGGCACCTCTTCGACCTGCCAGGTCTGGCCGCCGTCCTGGCTGATACCGATGGCGGCGGTGTCGAAGGCGCCGGTCCAGCGGATGCCGGGGCGCGGGTTGCAGCGGAACAGGGGCAGCACCCAGGCGCCATCGTCGCGCAGGTAGGGGCGGGCGCGGATGAAGGTGCCGGGCGGCAGGCCGGTATCCCGCGCAGGTCCCGCCACCAGCCGGTCGCCCTGACGCTCCAGCGGGCGGATGAAGACCCGCGATTCGTCCTGGTTGCCCGCAGGCTGGGCGGTGTTGCACAGCCAGACCTGCCCCGCGGCATCGGTAAAGATCACAGGGTTCTGCTCGGACCGGTCGGGATCGTCGGTCAGCCGCGCGGGCGGGCCCCAGCGCCCGGCGCCCTCGTCCAGCAAACAGGCGTAGACCGAGATGTCGGACTTGCCTTCCAGGGTGCCGCCAAACCAGGCGCAGAGCAGGGCGCCATCGGGCAGACGGGCCAGGAAAGCCGCGTGGTTCTGCACCGTTTCGGCTGGCAGCACGGCCCATTGCCCGCCCTCGCGCGGCTCCAGCGCGCCATCCATCCTGCTGGCGATCTCCTCCGGCGTCATGCCCGGCCTCCTCCCTGAATTCGTCAGGTGACAAGTGACCAGATCGCCATACAACTTGTCAAGTTGTGAAATGAACACGGCACGATTCCGGCGCGAAACGCTCAGCGCCTTCTAAATTTAATTACCTATATTCAATGATATATACCCAATATCCCCACACCCCAGCATTCAGGTTTGACAAGACTTTCCAACTTTACCAATATCCAGAGGCGCAGGGGCCGCGGGAGGCGGCCTTGCCGCGGGCTGTCCGCTGGCGCGCAAAGGGGCCGGGACGCGCCCCGCACGAAAGGCCAAGGGCCTTAGGGAGGAAGAAATGAAGAGAACCATTTTCATGGCAGGGGCCTTGCTGGCGACCACCGCGCTTAGCCCTGCCTTTGCCGAGGGCGCGGGCGTGACCATCGTGCTGGGCGAGGAACCGGACCTGGTGGAACCCTGCATGGCGACCCGCTCGAACATCGGGCGCATCGTGCTGGGCAACATCAGCGAAACCCTGACCGAGCTGGACGTGCGCGGCGATGAGGGTCTGAAACCCCGCCTGGCCGAAAGCTGGGAGATGGTGGGCGATGCCACCTGGCGCTTCCACCTGCGCGAGGGCGTGACCTTCTCGGACGGCAGCGCCTTTGACGCCGAGGACGTGAAGCATTCCTTCGAGCGCGCCCAGAGCGACCAGATCACCTGCGAGATCTCGCGCTATTACGAAGGCATCGAGATCACCCCCGAGGTGGTCGATGAGCACACCATCGACTTTACCACCGACCCGGCGCAGCCGATCCTGCCGCTGCTGATGACGCTGCTGACCATCGTGCCGTCGGAGACCCCGATCGAGTTCACCCGCGAACCCGTGGGCACCGGCCCCTACACCCTGTCCAACTGGGCGCCGGGGCAAAGCATCACCCTGGAACGCCGCGACGACTATTGGGGCGAGGCCCCCGAGGTGGCATCGGCCAACTATGTCTTCCGCGCCGACCCGTCGGTGCGCGCGGCGATGATCGCCACCGGCGAGGCCGACATTGCGCCCTCGATCTCGGCCATCGACGCCACCACCGAAATGGACATGTCCTATCCCAACTCGGAAACCACCTATCTGCGGATCGACCAGTCCATGGCGCCGCTGGATGATGTCCGGGTGCGCGAGGCGCTGAACATCGCCATCGACCGCGAGGCCTTTGTCGGCACCATCTTGGCCGAGGGCACCCAGCTGGCCACGGCACTGAACGTGCCCACCACCCTGGGCTGGAACGCCGAGACCGAGGCGCGCCCCTATGACCTGGACCGCGCCAAGGCGCTGCTGGAGGAAGCCAAGGCGGACGGCGTGCCGGTCGATACGGAAATCCTTCTGGTGGGCCGCACCGGCAACTTCCCCGGCGCGACCGAGACCTACGAGGCGATCCAGTCGATGCTGTCGGACGCGGGCTTCAACATCCGCCTGCAAATGGTCGAAGTGGCCGAGCATGAGCAGTACTACTCGAAACCCTATGTCGACACCCAGCCGGTCCTGGTGGGCGCGCAGCATGACAACTCGCGCGGCGACCCGGTCTTCTCGATGTACTTCAAGTACCATTCCGATGGCCGTCAGTCCGGCATCGCGGACGCCAAGGCCGACGAGCTGATCGAGGCGGCCACCGCGGCCACCGGCGAAGAGCGCGAGGCGCTGTGGTCCGAGCTGTTCGGTTACCTGCATGACGAGGTGATCGCCGATGTGCTGCTGTTCCACATGGTCGGCCATGCCCGCGTCGGCGACAGCGTGGACTTCACCCCCACCATCGCCACCAACAGCCAGTTGCAGCTGGCCGAGATCGGCCTGAAGTAAGCTGACAGACAGGCGGCGCGCGGGCCATCAGGGCTCGCGCGTTCGCGCCCCTGCTGCCCGCCGGGCGCGCCCGGGGCCCAGGTTTCAAGACCCAAAGTTTCAAGACGGGCGCGCGCCCCGCGTCCCAAGCCCTCAGACGGAGATGCCCATGAACGGGATGATGGGAAAACGCGCCCTGTCGAGCCTGGTCTCGCTGCTGGCCCTGGTCGTGCTGGTGTTCTTCCTGTCGCGCCTCACGGGCGACCCGGCAGCGCTGTACCTGCCGGTCGACGCCTCCGAGGCGATGCGCGACAATTTCCGCGAGATCCACGGGCTGAACGACCCCGTCATCGTGCAGTTCGGCCGCTATCTGGGCGATCTGGTGCAACTTGATTTCGGCGAGAGCCTGCGCAAGGCCCGCCCCGCCATCGACGTGGTGCTGGAGGCCTTCGTCTGGACCCTGTGGCTGGCGCTGATCACCATGACCCTGGTGACCGCGGCCGCCATCGTCGTGGGCTCTGTCGCCGCCTTCCATGTGGGCCGCCCCTTCGACCGTTTCGCCTCGGTCCTGTCGCTCATCGGCGCCTCGGCCCCGGATTTTTGGATCGCGATCATCGGCATCGTGGTCTTCTCGGTCAGCTTCGGCTGGCTGCCCACCTCGGGCACCGGCACGATCTGGCACTGGATCCTGCCGATCTCGGTCCTCTTCGTGCGCCCCTTCGGCCTGATCCTTCAGGTGGTGCGCGGCTCGATGATCACCGCGCTTGGCTCTGCTTACGTGAAAACGGCCCGCGCCAAGGGGGTGAAGAACCGCCCCGTGATCTTCGTCCACACCCTGCGCAATGCCATGCTGCCCGTGATCACCGTGATCGGCGACCAGGCCGCGGCGCTGTTGAACGGTGCCGTGGTGGTCGAGACGATCTTCGGCTTTCCCGGTGTCGGCAAGCTGATGATCGATTCGATCCTGCAACGCGACTTCAACGTCATCCTGGCGGCGATCATGGTCACCGCCCTGGCCATCTTCATCATGAACATCCTGATCGACATCGCCTATGCGCTGCTCGATCCGCGGATCCGGACCTGAGGCGCGGGACATGAGCAATTCCACCACCCCTTCCGCCCACCAGACCGACCAGCAGGCGGTGCCCGCCGAACAGGTCCCGGCCATGCCCGGCACCGGCCCCTCGGGGGGGCGGCGCATCCTGCGGATGCTGATGGCGGACAAGCTGGCCCTTCTGTCGGCGCTGTTTCTGCTGATCGTGCTGGCCTGCGCCATCCTGGGCCCGCTGTTCCTGGCCGATCAGGCCTCTGGCACCAACCTGCGCGCCCGCAATGCCCCCCCCTTCGAGCTGGAGCGCGGCTTTGCCTATATCCTTGGCGGTGACGCCCTGGGGCGGCCGCTGCTGGCGCGCATCGTGATGGCGGCGCGCAACACGATGCTGATCGCGGCGGGCGCCGTGGCGGGGTCGATGCTGATCGGGTCCACCCTGGGGCTGATCGCGGGCTATGCCGGGCGCTGGACCGGCGAGGTGATCATGCGGCTGGCCGATGTGATCATGTCCTTCCCCTCGCTGCTGCTGGCCGTCATCGTGCTGTACATGCTGGCGCCCTCCATCGGGAACCTGGTGCTGGTCCTGGCGATCACCCGCATCCCGATCTACCTGCGCACCACCCGCGCCGAGGTGCTGGAGGTGCGCAAGCGGATGTTCGTGCAGGCCGCCACCGTCATGGGCGCCTCGCGTCGGCGGATCATCTTCCGCCACATCCTGCCGGTGATCCTGCCCACGCTGCTGACCATCGCCACGCTGGATTTCGCCTTTGTCATGCTGGCCGAAAGCGCGCTGTCCTTCCTCGGCATCGGCATCCAGGCGCCCGAGATCACCTGGGGCCTGATGGTCAGCCAGGGCCGCGCCTACCTGACCAACGCCTGGTGGCTGGCCTTCTGGCCCGGCCTGGCGATCATCCTGACCACCATGTCGCTGAACCTGCTGTCCAGCTGGATGCGCGTCGCCCTGAACCCCACGCAGCGCTGGCGGCTGGAGATCGGAGGGAAGAAGAATGACTGATCACCTTCTGGAGGTCCGCAACCTTTCGGTGCAGTTCCACACCGCCCAGGGCATCGTGCGCGCGGTGAACGGCATCTCCTGGCACCTCGACCGGGGCGAGACCCTGGCGATCCTGGGCGAAAGCGGCAGCGGCAAGTCCGTCTCGGCCTCGGCCATCATGAACCTGATCGACATGCCCCCGGGCGAGATCACCAGCGGCGAGATCCTGTTCGAGGGCCTCGACCTGCTGAAGGCCAGCGACGAGGAACGCCGCCGCCTGAACGGCAAGCGGATCTCGATGATCTTCCAGGATCCGCTGGGCCACCTGAACCCGGTCTATCCGGTGGGCTGGCAGATCGCCGAGACCGCCATGGCCCACGGGCGCGGCAAGGCCGAGGCCTATGACCGGGCGCTGGCGCTGATGGAACGGGTCGGCATCCCCGACGCCCGCGCCTCGATGGGCAAGTATCCGCACCAGTTCTCGGGCGGGCAACGGCAGCGGCTGATGATCGCCATGGCCCTGGCCCTGAAACCCGACATCCTGATCGCGGATGAGCCGACCACCGCCTTGGACGTGACCGTTCAGGCCGAGGTGCTGTCGCTGCTGGAGGAATTGCAGGCCGAGACCGGCATGGGCCTTTTGCTGATCACCCATGACCTGGGCGTGGTGGCCGAGGCCGCCGACCGGGCCGTGGTCATGGAAGGCGGGCTGGTGGTGGAAACCGGCACGCCGCGCGATCTCTATCACAACGCCCAGCACCCCTATACGCGCAAACTTCTGGCCGCCGCGCCCGGCAAGGGCGAGATGCGGGTGCCCGACGACAGCCCCGCCCCGATCCTCGAGGTGCGCGACCTGAAGAAAGAGTACGGCGGCTTCGAGGCCCTGAAGGGCGTCAGCTTCGACATGCGGGCGGGCGAAACCCTGGCCGTCGTGGGCGAAAGCGGGTCCGGCAAGTCGACCATCGCGCGGCTGGTGCTGCGCCTGGAAGAGGCCACCAGCGGGTCGGCCCGCTGGAAGGGCGAAGAGCTGCTGACCAAGTCGCCCCGCCAGATGGGCAAGCTGCGCCGCCAGTTGCAGATGGTCTTTCAGGATCCGACACAATCGCTGAACCCGCATATGTCGGTCTTTCAGATCATTTCCGAGGCCTGGGTGATCCATCCCGACATCCTGCCCAAGGCGCGCTGGCCCGAACGGGTGGCCGAACTGCTGGAACAGGTGGGCCTGTCGCCTGACCACGCGCAACGCTATCCGCACCAGTTCTCGGGCGGGCAGCGCCAGCGGATCGCCATCGCCCGCGCCCTGGCGCTGGAACCCGATCTGATCATTTGCGACGAGGCCGTCAGCGCACTGGACGTGTCGATCCAGGCCCAGGTGATCGACCTGCTGGGCAAGCTGCGCGATGAGCTGGGCATCGCCTTTCTGTTTATTGCCCACGACCTGCCCGTGGTGCGGGATTTCGCCGATCGCGTGCTGGTCATGCAACGGGGCGAGGTTGTCGAACAGGGATCGGTCACCCAGATCTTCAACGCCCCGCGCGCGCCCTATACGCAGCGCCTGCTGGCCGCCGGGCTGGACAGCGACCCCGATGTGCAGGCAGAGCGCCGCGCGGCGCGTCTGGCCCTGGCGGCGGGCTGACGCCGCGCGCCCCGACGAAAGGACCTCTCCCATGGCCACCGCATTCCACTATTTCAAATGGGCCTTCCTGGTCACCCTGCTGGGGCTGGCGGGCAGTTTCTGGCTGGGCTGGCGCTATGACGGCACCCTGGGCGCGGCGCTGTCCTTCCTGCTGATCGGGGCGGTGCTGGCGGTGCTGGAAATCTCGCTGTCCTTCGACAATGCCATCGTCAACGCCAACAAGCTGAAGACCATGACCCCGGTCTGGCGGCAGCGCTTCCTGACTTGGGGGATCCTGATCGCCGTCTTCGGGATGCGCATCATCTTCCCGCTGGCCATCGTCGCCATCGCCGCCCGCGTCGGCCCCATCGAGGCCCTGCGCCTGGCCGCCAGCGAGCCGCAGGAATACGCCCGCATCATGGAGGAAAGCCACCTGTCCATCGCGGCCTTCGGCGGCGCCTTCCTGGCCATGGTGGCCCTGTCCTTCTTCATGGACGAGGCGAAAGAGGTCGACTGGATCCACCGGATCGAACGCCGCCTGCGCTCGATGGGGACGATCAAGGGGGTGACCTACGGCATCGTTCTGGTGGTGATCCTGGGCTTTTCCACCCAGCTTGGCACCGCCGATCAGGCCACCTTCCTGAAATCCGCCGTGCTGGGGCTGGTGGTCTTCATGTGCGTGGAAACCCTGGCCCATGTGCTGGATGCCGAGGACGAGGTGCAAAGCGCGGCCCGCGCCGGGGGGCTGGGTGCCTTCCTCTACCTCGAAGTGCTGGATGCCTCCTTCAGCTTTGACGGGGTGATCGGGGCCTTTGCCCTGACCAACAACCTGTTCCTGATCGCCATCGGTCTGGGGATCGGGGCGATGTACGTGCGCTCGATGACCATCATGCTGGTGGAAAAGCAGACCCTGAACGAGTTCCGCTTTCTCGAACACGGGGCCTTCTATTCGATCCTGGCCCTGGCGGTGGTGATGTTCGCGCAAAGCGTGGTGCATATCCCCGAGGTGATCACCGGCCTGCTGGGGGCGGGGATCATCGCCCTGTCCTTCATCTCGTCCCTGCGGTTCAACCGCCACGCGCAGCACGGCTGAGGCCGGGCGCGCGCCAGCGCCCCCGCCCCGCTCAGTCGGGGTTCAGATCCGGCAGCAGCCGCGCATGGCGTTTCTGCGCCGCGATCAGATCCCCCAGCCGGGTCTGGCCGCGCGCCGCGAACAGGCGGCACATCTTGGCGAAGACCTGGGCCGTGGCCTCGGCATCGCCCAGGGCGCTGTGGCGGATATGTTCGGGGAAGGGCACGTCCAGCCGCGCCGCCAGCGCCTCTAGCGTCAGGGGCTTGTCGCTGCCCAGCAGTTCCGCGCCCAGCAGGACGGTGTCCAGCACCGGATGATCCAGCGCCGCCCCGGTGGCGCGGGCGTGCTGGCCCAGGAAGGCCATGTCGAAGGGCGCGTTATGGGCCACCAGCACGGCGCCCTCGGCAAAGTCCAGGAACCGCCGCCCGGCCTCGGCCATGGGCGGTGCGCCCGCCACCATGGCGTCGGTGATCCCGTGGATCCGGGTCGAGGCCTCGGGGATCGGGCGTTCGGGATCGACGAAACTGTCGAAGACCTCGCCCGGGACCAGCCGCGCCCCGATGGCGCGCACCGCGCCGATCTGCACCACCGCGTCGCGGGCAGGCAGCAACCCGGTGGTTTCGGTGTCGAAGATGACAAAGGTCAGGTCGGCCAGCTCGGCCTCGCGCAGCGGCCCGGCGGCGCGGGCGGGCAGCGAGAAGTCATAGGCCAGCGGGCGTTCGGCCACATGGGCGCTGCCCGCCTCCAGGGTCAGCAGACAGCCCGCGCCGGGGCCCATGCGGCGGATCTCGCCCTCTTGCACCTGGTGGCCGTCCACGCTGGCCAGGCGAATGGGCGCGCTTTGCCCCGGGCCCAGATCGGCCAGCAGGCGCATCACCTCGGCCATGTCGAACCAATGCGACAGGGGTTGGCCCAGGCCCGGCGGGCGGGTGGCCTCCAGCAGGCGCGCGGCCTGCCCATCGTAAAGCAGCAGCCGCCCGGCATCGTCCAGCAGGATCACCGCCAGGGGGATCTCGGACAAAAGCGCGGTCAGCCGCTCGCGCTCGCCGCGCAGGTGCTGGGCCTCGCCCGCCAGATCCTCGACCGCCGACAGGGCGCCCTGCCCCAGCTGACCCGACAGGGCATGGGCCGCGGGGCCCAGATCGCCGAGGTAGCGGGCGGATGCGGTGTCGATGCCGCCGGTGCCCGCATGGGCCCGCAGCCGCATGTCGGTGGCCAGCCCCTGGATGGGCCGCGCGACGTTTTCATCGAAGAGATACCAGACCCCCGCCACCAGCCCCGAGATCGAAAACCCCGCCGCCAACCCGGCGGTGACATAGCCCTGCGCGCCGCCCGCGCCGTGGCGATAGCCCGCCCAGAGGCCCAGGGCCAAAAGCGCCAGCGCCCCCAGACCCAGCCCCAGGAAGAACAGTGCGATGCGCAGGCGCAGGCTCAGCCGGTCCATCCCCCCTGCCCCGCCGCTACAGCGCGCAGGTGGCCGCGACCACCGGGTCGTCGGCCCCCATGGGGCGGAAGGTGGCACCGGTCAGCCCCTGGTCGGTGATCGCCACCTCGGGGCCGATGTCGGCACGGCGCCCGCCCGCGCAATCCACCGCCACCCGCAGGGCCCGGGTGGGCTGCCAGCGGGCAAAGGCGAAAATGTCGATCACCCGCAGCGGCGCGGCGCCTTCGCCCGCGCCGGGCAGCGCGCGCAGCGACTGGGTGTCGACGGCGATAAAGCGCGAGGTGAAGGGCGCCACCAGGGTCCAGGGCCGCCAGAGGGCGCTTTCCTCTGCCGTCACCACCACCTCGACCCCCTCGGGCAGCCCCGCCACGGTGCGCGGATACCAGTCGTATTCATTGAAGATCGCCATGGCGATCATCGCCGCCCCCGCCGCGACGGGGATCAGCCAGCGCGGCAGCCGCCCGCCCGAGGCCTTGGCCAGGATCAGCGCCAGCCCCGCCCCGGCAAAGCCCGCCACGATCACGGCGATCATCTCGAAAAACATCAGTGTCCCCCCTCGGCCCTAGCCGACCGTAGCACGGCCCTGGCCGATGGCCGATTGCATTGTGCGCACCACGACGAAGGCGTCGCGCAGATGCGCGCGTTCGAAATCCGACAGCTCTGACGGCACCAGATAGTTGTCGGGCGCCAGCCCGTCGCGGATCTGCCGCGCCTGGTGGCGCAGACGGGTTTCGGCGATCAGGTCGTAGGCGTCCAGCAGATCCCGCGCACCCGAGGCCGAGACCGGCCCACCGGCTGCGCTTTCGATCCGGGCGCGGGTGTTCACCGGCTCCAGCCGCCCCATCAGGGCGTAGAGCCGGGCCAGATCCACCACCGGCACCACGCCCGACATCTTCAGATCCACGCTGTCCTTGTGATCGCCCGAGCGGATCCGCGCGATCGAGCGGAAGAGGCCCAGGGGCGGCTGATGCTTCAGCGAGTTGGCGATCATGTGCGCCACGAAGATGGAATTCTTCGAGGCCGCCTCCAGCGTGTCGCGGTGCAACGCCTCGTAAAGCCCCGTCTCGCCCCGGATCGGGCGCAGGTCGAACATGACCGAGGCCAGCATCTGCGCCTCGGGCACGGGGCGGTCGATCCAGCCCTGGAAATAGCTGCGCCAGACCGACAGCGGCTGCCGCCAGCGCGGGGTCGAGGCCATCATCTCGCCCGGGCAGAAGACGTAACCGGCGGCGTTCAGCCCCTCGGTGACCTTTGCCGCCAGGGCGTCGAAATAGGGCAGGTCGGCCTCGCGCGCGGCGTCATCCAGGATCAGGCAATTGTCCTGATCCGAGACGCCCGTCTGTTCCGCCCGGCCCTGGCTGCCGCAGGCCAGCCACAGGTAGGGCACGGGCGGCGGGCCAAGGGCCTCTTCGGCCAGGACCAGCAGGCGGCGGGTGGCGGCATCGGCCACATCGGTGATCAGCCGGGTCACCACGTCGTGGCGGTTGCCCGCTCCGGTCAGTTGCAGCAGCATCGCGGGAATGCGCGCGGTGGCGGCGGCGATCTGCGCCACGCCCTCGGCCTCGGCGATCGACGAGATCAGCCATCCCGAGGTCACCGCCTGTTGCCGCATCAGATCGGTCCGGGTGACGATGCCCAGAAGGCGGCCCCCCTCGACCACCGGCACATGGCCGATGCGGCGTTCCATGATAAGGTGCAACACATCCGTGCCCAGGGCCGAAGGCGGCAGGGTCAGCGGATCGGGCGTCATCACCTGGGCCACGGGGGTGGCGGGGGGCAGGCCCCGGCCCAGCACCCGGCCCGACAGGTCGCGGATGGTGACGATGCCGGTCAGACGCTCGCCTTCGGTGACCAGCAGGCAGGAAATGCCCGCCTCCTGCATCATTCGGGCGGCCTCGGTCGCGGGAGTGTCCGGGGCGCAGGTCAGCGGCCCGCGCGTCATCAGATCGGCCAACCGGGCGGTGGCCAGCGCCGCCGGGCGTTCCGGCGCGCGCCGCGCCTCGCCGCGTTCGAAGAACCGCGCCACGGCGGGTTCGGACTGGCGCAGGGCGTGGAAATCCTCGGCGGGCAGCAGCAGCAGCTTGCAGCCGGTGCGCGCCACGGCGGTGGTGGCGGCGATGCCGTCGCGCATCAGCCCGCGTTCACCGAAAGAGTTGCCGGTCTTCAGCCGCGACAGTTCAGCGCCTGCGGCATCGCGGATCGCCACCTCGCCGCCCTGGATGATGAAGAGGCCCGGCGCCGGGTCGCCCTGGGCAAAGACCACCTCGCCGGGGGCCAGGTCGCGCGCCTGGAAACGGACGGCAACATCCGACAGGGCGGCGGGGGTCAGGGTGGAATAGGGATGCAAGCCGGAGAGGAAACTGGCGATGCTGTCCATCTGGCGCCTCTCGATCTGGCCTTGGGTCTTTGGGTGGGGGCAGAGGGCCGCGCGTGGCGGCCCCCTGCGGAAGGTAGGGTATCAGTGATCGGCGGCTGCCGCACCTGCGCCGCGCGGGATGCGGACGCTTTCCACCAGCTCTTCGATCTCTGCCGGGATCGGCGTGGTGGCTTTCGACACCGTGAAGGCCACGGCAAAGTTCACCAGCGCGCCGATTGCCCCGAAGGAGGTCGACTTGATCCCGAACAGCAGCGGTTCCGCATCGGTGAAGCTGTTGGTGCCCGGGATGAAGAACCAGCCCTTGTGCAGGAAGATGTAGAGCAGGGTCAGCAGCAGACCTGCCAGCATCCCGGCCACGGCGCCCTTGTTGTTCACCTTGGTAAAGATGCCCATCATCAGCACCGGGAAGATCGAGCTTGCCGCCAGGCCGAAGGCCAGGGCCACGGTCTGCGCCGCGAAGCCCGGGGGGTTCAGACCCAGCCAGGTCGCCACCGCGATGGCCACGGCCATGGCGATCCGGGCCGACATCAGCTCGCCCTTCTCCGAGATGTTGGGGGTCAACTGCCCCTTCATCAGGTCGTGGGACACCGCCGAGGAGATGGCCAGCAGAAGACCCGCCGCCGTCGACAGCGCCGCCGCAAGGCCGCCCGCCGCGATCAGGCCGATCACCCAGCTGGGCAGGTTGGCGATCTCGGGGTTGGCCAGCACCAGGATGTCGCGGTTGAAGTTGTTCAGCTCGTTGCCTTCCCAGCCTTCAGCCGCCGCACGTTCCTGCATCGCGGGATCGGCGTCGTTGTAGTACTGGATCAGCCCGTCGCCGTTCAGGTCTTCCCAACCCAGCATCCCGGTCTGCTGCCAGGTGGCCATCCAGTCGTAAGTGGGGTCGGTCTCGATCTGCTCCAGCGAGACGGCGGCGCCGTCGGTGCCATTGGGCCAGAACTGCTGCGTGATGTTCAGCCGCGCCATGGCGCCCACGGCCGGGGCCGTCAGGTACAGCAGCGCGATGAAGACCAGCGCCCAACCGGCGGACCAGCGGGCATCGGCCACGCGGGGCACGGTGAAGAAGCGCATGATCACATGCGGCAGACCGGCGGTGCCGATCATCAGCGACAGGGTGAAGAGCACCAGGTTCAGGGTATCGCCGTTATGCGCCGTGTACTGGTTGAAGCCCAGCTCGGTCACGATGGCGTCCAGCTTCTGCAACAGCGGCTCGCCAGAGGCCAGGTCGGTGCCGAAGAGGCCCAGGCCCGGGATCGGGTTGCCGGTCAGTTGCAGCGAGATGAAGATCGCCGGGATGGTGTAGGCCAGGATCAGCACGATGTACTGGGCGACCTGGGTGTAGGTCACGCCCTTCATGCCGCCGAAGACCGCATAGGCGAAAACGATCACGGCGCCGATCAGCAGGCCGGTGGTGTTGTCCACCTCCAGGAAGCGGCCAAAGGCCACGCCCACGCCGGTCATCTGGCCGATCACATAGGTGACGGAACAGATGATCAGGCAGATCACCGCCACCAGACGCGCGGTCGGGCTATAGAAACGGTCGCCGATGAACTCCGACACGGTGAACTTGCCGAACTTGCGCAGGTAGGGCGCCAGCAGCAGCGCCAGCAGCACATAGCCGCCGGTCCAGCCCATCAGGAAGGCCGAGTTGTCATAGCCCACGAAGGCGATGAGGCCCGCCATGGACAGGAAAGAGGCCGCCGACATCCAGTCGGCCGCAGTGGCCATGCCGTTGGTGACGGGGTGCACCCCGCGACCGGCGGCATAGAATTCGGACGTGGACCCGGCACGGGCCCAGATCGCGATGCCGATGTAGATCGCGAAGGACGCGCCCACGAACAGCAGGTTGATGGTAAACTGGTCCATGGCCTCTTACTCCTCCTCGACGCCGAATTCGCGGTCGAGCCGGTTCATCTTCCACGCGTAGAAGAAGATGATCGCCAGGAAGACCAGGATGGAGCCCTGCTGGGCGAACCAGAAGCCGAGGTCGGAACCCCCGACCTGGATGCCAGAGATCAGCGGCCGCAGCAGGATGCCGAAGCCGAAGGACACGAGGGCCCAGATGATCAGGCTGATCTTGATGATGCGGACGTTTGCGGCCCAGTAGGCCTTGCCGTCCGACGCGTTGCCGCGTCCGGTATCGGGTGACATTTCCCACCTCCTCCATTGGGTTAGTCGTTCTGAAATGACCCCCGCCCGCGCCAGGCGCGGACCGGGGCCGGGAATAGCTCAGGCCGTCACGCGTTCCGCGATCCGGGCCATCTGGCGCGACACCTCGGCGATGTCCTGCATGGCATCGACCCGGTCCAGCGCGCCGCGTGCCTCGTAATAGGCGACCAGGGGCGCGGTCTGGACGTGGTAGGCCTCCAGCCGGGCGGCCACCGTCTCGGGGCGGTCATCGGCGCGGCGCACCATCTCGGTGCCGCCGCAGGCGTCGCAGACGCCCTCGGCCTTGGTCGGCTTGAACCGGTCGTGATAGCCCTCGCCGCAGCCCTTGCAGGTGAACCGGCCCGAGATCCGGTCGACCATGGCCGCGTCGTCCACCTCCAGCGAGATGGCGGTATCGACCCGGGCGGCGCGCGCCGTCAGCAGATCATCCAGCGCCCGGGCCTGGCCAGTGGTGCGCGGGAAGCCATCCAGGATGACGCCCTGCGCCACGTCCGGCTGGCCCAGCCGGTCGGTCAGGATCGCCAGCACGATCTCGTCCGAGACCAGCCCGCCCGCATCCATCACCGCCTTGGCCGCCTGGCCCGCCTCGGTGCCGCGGGCCACCGCGTCGCGCAGCAGGTCGCCGGTCGACAGCTGCACCAGGCCGAAACGCTGTTCCAGCAGCCTCGCCTGGGTACCCTTGCCGGCGCCCGGCGGGCCCAGCAGGATCACCACGGGCGGCGCGTCGGGGGTATTGGGGCCTTGTCCGTCCATATCCAGTCCTCCCTTGCCCGCTCAGTCGCGGTTCATGCGGTTTTCGATCAGATCGTCGACGACCGACGGGTCGGCCAGGGTCGAGGTATCGCCCAGCGCGCCATAGTCGTTCTCGGCGATCTTGCGCAGGATGCGGCGCATGATCTTGCCCGAACGGGTCTTGGGCAGGCCCGGCGCCCATTGCACCAGGTCGGGGCTGGCGATCGGGCCAATCTCGTTGCGGACCCAGCCGCGCAGTTCCTTGACCAGCTCGTCCGAGGGTTCGACCCCGTTCATCAGGGTCACGTAGCAATAGATGCCCTGGCCCTTCACCGCGTGGGGGTAGCCGACCACGGCGGCCTCGGCGACCTTGTGGTGCGCGACCAGGGCCGACTCGACCTCGGCGGTGCCCATGCGGTGGCCCGAGACGTTGATCACGTCATCGACGCGGCCGGTGATCCACAGATCGCCATCGGCATCCGCGCGGCAGCCGTCGCCCGAGAAGTAATGGCCCTTGTACTGCTGGAAATAGGTGGCCTCGAACCGTTCATGATCGCCCCAGACGGTGCGCATCTGGCCGGGCCAGCTGTCCTTCAGGGCCAGCACGCCCTCGGCGGGGCGTTCGGTGATCTCTTCGCCGGTGGTGGCGTCCAGCACCACGGTCTGCACCCCGAAGAAGGGCTTCATGGCCGAGCCGGGTTTGGTCGCGTGCGCCCCGGGGATCGGGGTCAGCAGGTGGCCGCCGGTCTCGGTCTGCCACCAGGTGTCAACGATGGGGCAGCGGCCCTGGCCGACCTTCTCGTTGTACCAGTTCCAGGCCTCGGGGTTGATCGGCTCGCCCACAGTGCCCAGCAGGCGGAGCGAGGACAGGTCGCAGCCCTCGACGAAGCTGTCGCCCTGGCCCATCAGCGCGCGCAGGGCGGTCGGGGCGGTGTAGAACTGCGTCACCTTGTGCTTTTCCACCACCTGCCAGAAGCGGCTGGCGTCGGGGTAGGTGGGCACGCCTTCGAACATCACCGTGGTCGCGCCGTTGGCCAGGGGGCCGTAGACGATATAGGTATGGCCGGTGACCCAGCCCACATCGGCGGTGCACCAGTAAACGTCGCCCTCGTGGTAGTCGAAGACCACCTCATGGGTCAGCGCCGCATAGGTCAGATAGCCGCCCGAGGTATGCACAACGCCCTTGGGTTTGCCGGTCGAGCCGGAGGTGTAGAGGATGAACAGCGGATCCTCGGCATTCATCGGGCGCGGCGGGCAATCCGGCGCGGCATGGGACATGAGGTAGTTCAGGTCCACATCGCGCCCGTCGATCCAGCTGGTCTGGTCGCCGGTGTGTTTCACCACCAGGCAGCGCACCTTGTCCGAGCAGTGCAGCAGCGCCGCGTCGGCATTGGATTTCAGCGGCGTCCGGCGGCCGCCCCGGGGGGCGGTGTCGGCGGTGATGACGATCTTGGCGCCGCAGTCGTTGACCCGGTTGGCCAGGGCATCGGGGCTGAAGCCCGCGAAGACCACGGAATGGATGGCGCCGATCCGCGCGCAGGCCAGCATGGCATAGGCGGCCTCGGGGATCATCGGCAGATAGATCACCACCCGGTCGCCGCGCATCACGCCCTGGCTCAGCAGGACGTTGGCCATGCGGTTCACCTTGTCCGACAGCTCGTTGTAGGTAATGTGCTGGGCAGGCGCCTCGGGGTCATCGGGTTCGAACAGGATCGCGGTCTGATCGCCGCGGGTGGCCAGATGCCGGTCGATGCAGTTGACGGCGACGTTCAGATAGCCGTCTTCGAACCACTTGATGCTGACGCGGCCGAAATCGAAGCAGGTGTTCTTGATGGTCGTCGGGCGGGTGACCCAGTCCAGACGCTCGGCCTGTTCGGCCCAGAACCCTTCGGGGTCGGTGACGGAACGCTCGTACATCGCGTCGTAGGTGGCCAGATCGACATTGGCCTGGGCCACGAACTCTTTGGACGGCGGGACAACCCCGCTTGCGGGCATTGCGACGTTCATCGGGTCTCCTCCCTCTGCTTGTGATCCGTATGCCGCGGCCTCCTCTTGGCGCAGGCATAGGGACGTCAACAAAGGGATAACGAAACGGAAAAGTTCTTTCTAGTGTTTTGTAAATGCTACTTTTCTCTGTAAATTTATTTCCCAGAGATCCAGTCAATCTGTGAATTTGTTGACACCTGCAACTGAAGTTCAAGCAGGTCAGGCGTTTAGCCTTCCGCGACGACAGCAAAAGCCGCGCGGCCCACTGGGGCTGCGCGGCTCGGGAGGCCGACAGATTGCCGCATCAGACGGGGCAGATTTCGTGCACCGACGTATACCAAACGGAAAAGCGCAAGGCTGTCAGGGCGCTAACATGCGGAGGCCCGGGCGAATCAGCGGGCGAAATTGATTCGCCGCGCCGCCCGGACGGCCCTCAGTCGATCTTCGCCACGACGCTTTTCAGCTTGGTATAGCTCTTCATCCCTTCCAGCCCCTTTTCGCGACCGAACCCGGACATCCGGTTGCCGCCGAAAGGCACCTCGATCCCGCCGGCAAAATACTCGTTGATGAAGACCTGGCCCACGTCCAGATCCCGCGCCAGGCGCAGCCCTGCGGTGATGTCGCCGGTATAAAGACCCGCGACCAGGCCGAACTGGCTGTCATCGGCCAGGGCCAGGGCGTGTTCCGCATCCTCGGCGATCTGCACCGTCAGGACGGGGCCGAAGATCTCTTCCTGCACCAGTTCGTCATCGCGCGGGCGGTCGGCAATGATCGTGGGCTGATAGAACCAGCCCGCGCCGGTTTCGGGGTCTGCGGTCGCCGCGCCGCCGGTCAGCACCTCGGCGCCGCGCGCCCGGGCGCGGTCGACGAAGCCGCCGATCTTCTCCAGCTGTTCGGGCGAGTTCACCGGCCCCAGCTTCGGATCGCGCAGCCCGTGACCGATGGACAGTTGCGCCGCCCGCTGGCTCAGCCGTTCGACGAATTGATCATGGATGCCCCGTTCGATCACCAGCCGCGACCCGGCCGAGCAGACCTGGCCCGCATGTTCATAGATCGCGCCCAGCACGCCCTCGATGGCCTGATCCTGATCGCAATCGTCCAGCACCACCACGGGCGACTTGCCGCCCAGTTCCAGCACCAGCCGGGTCACATTGTCAGCGGCGGCCCGCATCACCGTCTGGCCGGTGCCGACCGAGCCGGTGAAGGTGATCTGGTCGACCTGAGGGTGCGCCACCAGCGCCGCCCCGGTGTCGCGGCCCAGGCCGGTGACCACGTTACAGACCCCGGCGGGCAGGCCCGCCTCGTAAAGAATCCCCGCCAGCATCAGGGCCGAGAAGGGAGTCTGCTCGGCTGGCTTGGCCACCACCGCGCAGCCAGCGGCCAGTGCGGGGGCGATCCCGCGCGCGGCGGTCGAGATGGGGAAGTTCCAGGGAATCACATGGGCGGTGACGCCCACGGGTTCGTATTGGCTATAGCCCAGGTAGCCGCGCGGCAGCGGGAAGGTATCCCCCTGCAACTTGTCGCAGGCCCCGGCGTAATATTCGAACGCCCGGGCCGCGCCCCCCACGTCGCCGCGCGCCTCGGAAATGGGCTTGCCGCTGTCCAGGCATTCCACCAGCGCCAGATCCTCGGCCCGCGAGCGGATCAGCATGGCGGCGCGCATCAGGATGCGGCCCCGGTCGGCGGGGGCCGTGTGGCGCCAGGTGTCGCGGAAGGCGCGGCGGGCGTCCAGGACGGCGCGGTCTACATCCTCGGCGCTGCCATTGGCGAAGCGCCCGAAGGCCTGGCCGCGCCCGGCGTCGAAGCTTTCCAGCACGTCGGGGCCCAGGCCGGTAAAGGCGCCGGAAATGAAATGTCCCTCGGGCAGCGCGGGCGTTTCCGCGCCGGACAGGATGGCGTCGATGTTCATGATGTCAGCCCAGCTCGCTTGCCTGATAGGTGGATTTCGCCAGCCATTCGGGGTTGATTTCCACCCCCCAGCCGGGCGCGTCGGTGACCAGGGCCTGGCCATCGGTGATCTGGTAGGGATCGTTCAGGAACAGGTCATCCTGCCAGGGGTAGTAGTCCAGCCCCTCGATCGAGAATTCCAGGTACTTCCCGGCATTGGGAATGGCGCGCAGCAGGTGCATGGTGAAGATCGTCACCATCGACAGGTTGGCCGCATGGGGGGTGACGGGCATCCCCGCCGCCTCGGCCAGCTTGGCCACCCGCAGGGTGCGGGCAATGCCGCCCAGATAGAGGACATCCGGTTGCAGCACGTCGACGATGCGGCCGTCGATCATCCCCTTCCAGTTGGCGATCATGCAGTCCTGCTCGCCGCCGGTCACGTCGATTGCCAACGCGTCGGTGACCTGCTTGGTCTGCTCGAATTCCCAATAGGGACAGGGTTCCTCGTAATGGCTGATGCCGTGGTCGATCAGCATCCGGCCCACTTCGATGGCCTTCGCGGGCGAATAGCAGGAGTTGGCATCCACCAGCAGCGTGGCGTCATCGCCCAGGGCACGGCGGATCGTCGGCACGATTTCCTCTGTCCGACCCGGCCATTCGTCCTGATCGCGGCCCACCTCGGCGCCGATGCGGAACTTGAAGGCGTCGAAGCCGTGGGCATCGCGCAGACGCAGGAAACGGTCGGCCTCGTCCCGGGGCGTGATGTCGCGTTTCATCGAGGAGGCATAGGCGCGGAAGGGGCCGGGGGTGCCGCCGATCAGCGCGCAGACCGGCTTGCCCTCCAGCTTGCCGCGCATGTCCCAGATGGCGGTATCGACGCCGCCCATGGCGCGGCGCAGATAGGCGCCGGGGAACTTGTGCTCGCGGTCGCGGACGATATCCATCATCGCGTCCACATCCGTGCAATCCAGCCCCAGGGCGAAGGGCGCGACCTGGCGGTGCAGCACCTGGGCGGTGATATCGGCATTATAGGGCGCCACCTGGCCCCAGCCCTGCGCGCCCCCTTCGGCCGTGACCCGCACGAAGCAGATAAATTCGTTCGAAAAGGTCTCGATTTTCTCTAGTCGCATCTCTCGGCCGTGCTTTCTTGCTGGACTGAGGGCGAAACTGGCGAAAAATTGGTGGACTCGACATATCCATTTTCGCAACCTTAGTAGACCAATTATCGGGACCCTTCGCATGAAACAGGCCGCTGGCGCCCTGCTCTCGTCGATCCAGCTGGATCGCAGCTCGAAGAAAAGCGTCGGCGTGCAGCTTTACATGGCGCTGCGCGCGCTGGTGCTGGGCGGCGGGCTGCGCCCGGGCGAGAGGCTGCCCGCGACGCGGACCCTGGCGCGCGAGGTGGGGGTGTCGCGGACCACGGTGATTGATGCCATCGACCGGCTGGTGGCCGAAGGGATGCTGGTCTCGCGCGTCGGCGCGGGCACCTATGTCAGCGACACCCTGGCCAGTCAGACGCCGCCCCCCGCGCAAGGCCCCGAGGCCGCGCAGCCGCAGACCCCGCCGCGCCTGTCCTACACGATCAACCATGCCGAACGGGATTATGCGCAGCGCAGCTGGCTGCCCCACCGCGCCGGGGCCTTCGTTTCCGCCCTGCCCGCCTTCGACGCCTTCCCGATGTCGCACTGGGCGCGGATCTCGGCCCGGCACCTGCGCGGCGAGCGGGGCGACATCATGGGCTATGGCCAGCCCAAGGGGCTGGAGGCGCTGCGCCGGGCCATCGCCTCGCACCTCTCGACGCTGAAGGGGATTCAGTGCCACGCCGATCAGATCTTCATCACCTCGGGCGCGCAACACGCCTTCTCGCTGATCGGGCGGCTGTTCCTGAATTCGGGCGACCGGGTGTGGATGGAGAACCCCGGCGCCTCTGGCGCGCGCAACGCGCTTCTGTCCGAAGGGGCAGAGCTGGTGCCTGTTTCCGTGGATGATCAAGGGCTTGACGTGAAGGACGGACTGGCCCGCGCGCCGCATTTCCGGCTGGCTTTCGTCACGCCCTCGCATCAGCAACCCCTGGGGCATGTCATGTCCCTGCAACGGCGGCTGGAGCTGCTGAAGGCCGCGGAAGAGGCCCAGGCGCTGATCATCGAAGACGATTACGACGGCGAGTTCCACTATGGCAACACGCCCCAGCCCGCCCTGCGCGGCATCGACGGCAGCGGGCGGGTCCTTTACGTCGGCACCTTTTCCAAGACGCTCTTTCCCTCGCTGCGTCTGGGCTATGTGCTGGTGCCGGAACGCATGGTGGCCACCTTCGACGCGGCCTTTACCGCCTGGGCCAGCGGGCCGTCGACCGCCACCCAGGCCATCGTCGCCGATTTCATGGACGAGGGGCATTTCGCCGCCCATATCCGCCTGATGCGGCGCCTTTACAAGGCGCGCTACGCCGCACTGATGGAGGCGGCGCGCAGCCTGCCCGACACGCTGCGCGTGGCCGAAACCACCAGCGGCTTTCACACGCCGGCCTTCCTGGCGCCGGGCATCGACGAGAACCTTGTGGTGGCCCAGGCGGCCGAGCGCGGGGTCACCCTGGCGCCCCTGGGCCGCTATTGCCTGGAGCCGATCCCGCAATCCGGCCTGGTCTTCGGTTTCGGCAGCGCCACGCCCGAAGACATCGTGGCGGGAATCGAGCAGATCCGCGACCTGCCCGCCCTGCGGAATAAATTGGTCTGATCGTTTTGTCAGATTGGATATGAAGCCTATGCCAATCCTGACATAGCGTTTCGCAGGGCCGCCACCCATCCGCCGTGGTGCCCGCCGTTCATGGAGGACCCGATGGCTGACAAGATCCGGCCTGACATCAAGCAGACCCCCTATTGGCAGGACACCCTGGGCCCGATGCCGCAGCTGGCCACCGCCCTGCCGCGCGCTGCGGATGTGGTGATCATCGGATCGGGCTATACGGGCCTGAACGCCGCGCGCATCACCGCCGCCGCCGGGCGCAGCACCCTGGTGCTGGACGCGGGCGATGCCGGTTTCGGCTGCTCGACCCGCAACGGCGGCCAGATCAGCACCAGCGTCAAACCGACCCTGGCCGAGCTGACGGCGAAGTTTGGCGCCCAGACCGCCCGCGCGATCCGCGAAGAGGGCAAGCGCGCCCTGGACTGGCTGGGCTCGGTGGTCGAGGGCGAAGGCTTCGACTGCGATTTCCGCCGCTCGGGCCGGTTCCATGCGGCCCATTCCCCCGCCCAATACGAAACCCTGGTGCGCGACGCCGCGCTGATGAGCCGCGAAGAGGGCATTCCCTCTTTCGCCGTGCCGCGCGCCGAACAGCGCCGCGAGCTGGGCACCGATGCCTATTTCGGCGGGGTGGTCTTTTCCGACCATTGCTCGGTCAACCCGGCGCGGCTGCACCGCGCCTTCCTGAACAGCGTGTTGGCCCTCGGCGTCGACGTCCTGCCCCATTGCGCCGCCCTGGGCATCGAAAAGACCGGCCAGGGCTTCCGCGTACGCACCGAAAAGGGCGTTGTCGAGGCCCGCGACGTGGTAGTCGCCACCAATGGCTATACCGGCGCAGTCTCGCCCTGGCTGCGCCGCCGGGTGATCCCCATCGGCAGCTATGTCATCGCCACCGAGGAGCTGCCCGTGTCCCTGGTGGACGAGCTGTTCCCCACTGACCGCATCGCCAGCGACACCTGCAAGGTGCTGTATTACTACCGCGCCTCGCCCGACCGGCGGCGCATCCTGTTTGGCGGCCGCGTCTCGGCCCGGGAGACCGACACCGCGCAAAGCGGACCGCTGCTCTATCACAACATGATCCGCATCTTCCCGCAGCTGGAAGGGCGCGCCATCACCCATTCCTGGTCCGGCAAGGTCGCCTACAGCTTCGATGACCTGGCCCATACCGGCACTCACGACGGCGTGCATTACGCCCTGGGCTACTGCGGCTCTGGCGTGTCGATGGCCAGCTATCTGGGGATGCGCGTCGGCCAGAAGGTGCTGGGCCTGGCCGAGGGGCAAACCGCCTTCGACGGGCTGCCCCACGGCAGCCAGCCCTTCTATAACGGCACGCCCTGGTTCCTGCCCGCCGCCGTTGCCTACTACCGCTGGCAGGACCGGCGCGAATACCGCCGCGCGCTGGAGGCCTCATGACCTTTCTCGCCCGGTCCCTGCCGAGCCGAGGCGAGAACAACGAAAACAATCGGCCCCGACCGCGCCCGGCGCGCGGCCCATCCACACAGGGAGACCATCCATGAAACTGAAGATCTTCACCACCCTAGCCGCCTCGCTGCTGGCGACCACCGCACTGGCGCAGGACAAGTCGGTGACCGTCGCCTCTTGGGGCGGCTCTTATCAGGAGGCGCAGAGCAAGGCGCTGTTCGAACCCGCCGCCGCGGCGGGCTATGACGTGAAACAGGAAACCTATGGCGGCATGTCCGACGTGCGCCTGCAAGTGCAGACCGGCCAGGTGACCCTGGACATCGTCGCCTCGGGCTCTGGCTCTGCCGCCCGCGCCGGGGCCGAAGGCCTGCTGGAAGAGCTGGACTATGACGTCATCGACGTCTCGACCTTCTACCCCACGCTTTATTCCAAGTATTGCATCGGCGGCGACGTCTTCTCGACCGTCTTTGCCTGGAACACCGACACCTACGGCGAAGAGGGCCCGCAAAGCTGGGCCGACTTCTGGGACGTCGAGAAATTCCCTGGCTCGCGCGCCTATCGCGGCTCGGTCGCCGGTGCGCTGGAACCGGCGCTGATGGCCGATGGCGTGGCACCGGAAGATGTCTACGAGGTGCTCAGCTCGGAAGAGGGGATCGAACGCGCCCTGGACAAGATCCGCGAGCTGCGCCCCAACATCGACGTCTTCTGGTCCTCGGGCGCGCAGCATGCGCAGCTGATGAAGGACGGCGAGGTCGACATGACCACCGGCTGGAACGGCCGTTTCGACAATGCCGCCGCCGATGGCGCCAAGGTCGCCTATACCTTCAACCAGGCCCTGCTGGACTACGACTGTTTCGCCGTGCCGAAGGGCGCGCCCAACAAGGACGTGGCGATGGAGTTCCTGAACGAGATCTCGAAGCCCGAGTATCAGGACGACCTGCCGAAATACATCACCTACGGCCCCACCAACAAGGCGGCCTATGACACCGGCGAAATCACCGCCGAGGTGGCTGCGACCCTGCCGTCGTCGCCGGAAAACGCGGCGCTGCAACTGCCCGTCTCGCTGGAATGGTACGCCGAATGGGAAACCGTCGCGGCCGAGATGTACCAGGAAATGCTGACCGAATAATCCGGTCCCACCACCAGACCCGGCGGGCGTCCCTGCGCGCCCGCCGGGCTTTCATTTGAATGGGGGTAGCTTTGGCAACCGCAAGCAAGGACGCACTGCCGATCACCGTGGCCAATGTCACCAAGACCTACGGCAAGGTGCACGCACTCGACAACGTTTCGCTGGAGGTGAAAAGCGGGGAGTTCCTGACGCTTCTCGGCCCCTCCGGCTCTGGCAAATCCACCCTGCTGATGGTGCTGGCGGGTTTCACCCGGCCCGATCACGGCAGCCTGAAGTTCGGCGACACCGAGGTCATCCGCACCGCGCCGCACCTGCGCGACGTGGGCATGACCTTTCAAAGCTATGCGCTCTTCCCGCATATGACCGTGGCGGGCAATGTGGGCTACCCGCTGCGCCTGCGCAAACGCCCCAAGGCCGAGATCGCCGAACGGGTCGAAAAGGCGCTGGAGACGGTGCAACTGGGCGGCTTCGGCGACCGGCGCATCGACCAGCTGTCGGGTGGCCAGCGCCAGCGTGTGGCCGTGGCCCGCGCGATCGTCTTTGAACCGCGCATCCTGTTGATGGACGAACCGCTGTCGGCGCTGGACAAGAAGCTGCGCGATCAGATGCAGATCGAGCTGCGCCGCCTGCACGAGAAGCTGGGCATGACCACCGTCTACGTGACCCATGACCAGCGCGAGGCGCTGACCATGTCGGACCGGATCGCGGTGGTGAACCATGGCCGCATCATGCAGCTGGCCACGCCCCATGACCTGTACGAACGCCCCGCCAACCGCTTTGTGGCGGATTTCATCGGTGACAGCACCTTCCTGAAGGTCACGCGCCAGGGCGACCGGATCACCTGGGGCGACATGGCCCTGGCCCATAGCGCGCCCGCGCCCGACACGGCCGATCTGGTGATGATGCTGCGCCCCGAACGCATCGCCCTGTCCGACAGCGGCCCCGTGGAGGGCGCCAACAACTTTGCCGCCACCGCCGAGAACGTGGTCTATCAGGGCGACAGCTATCTGGTGCAGGCCCGTCTGGCCGACGGGGCCGAGATCACCCTGCGCCGCGCCATGCGCGGGGCCACAGCCAGCTCGATGCCCGCCCCCGGCGACGCGATCACCCTGACGGTCGCCCCCGAGGATACGGTGCTGATCGACGGGCGCGAGGTCTGACATGGGGGCGATACGCGCAAACGAAGAGGGGCTGCGCCGGGACGAGCGGTTGGAACGGCTGAAGCTGTTCGGCCTGTCCTCGCCCGCCACCCTGTTGATCCTGGTGATCCTGGTGATCCCCGTGGGCTGGCTGTTCTACGTGTCCTTCGTGGGCGCCGACGGCAGTTTCAGCCTGGAAAACTATGAACGGATGGTCAGCCGGAAATCCTATACCCGGATCTTCATCACCACCTTCCAGGTCAGCTTTCTGACCACGGGGCTGTGCATCCTGATCGGCTATCCCCTGGCCTATTTCCTGTCGCAGCTGCCCCCCCGCCTGGCCAGCCTGTGCATGATCACCGTGCTGCTGCCCTTCTGGACCTCGCTGCTGGTGCGCACCTACGCCTGGCTGGTGCTGTTGCAGAAACAGGGGCTGATAAACAGCTGGGCCATGTCCCTGGGCCTGTGGGACGAACCCATCAAGATGGTCCACAACATGACCGGGACGCTGATCGGCATGGTGCATATCATGCTGCCCTTCCTGATCCTGCCGACCTATGGCGCCATGCGCGCCATCAGCCAGGACTACATGAAGGCCGCCTCGAACCTGGGCGCGCGGCCCCGCACCGCCTTCTGGACCGTGTTCTTCCCGCTGTCGACGCCGGGCCTTTTTGCCGGGGCGCTGATGGTCTTCATCCTGTGCCTGGGCTTCTTCGTGACGCCCGCGGTGCTGGGCGGCGGCAAGGTGATCATGGTCTCGATGAAGATCGTCTCGAACATCGAGCTTTTCGTGAACTGGGGCGCGGCCAGCGCGCTTGGCGTCGTGCTGCTGGTGCTGACGATGATCATCCTGTGGGTCGCCTCGCGGTTCCTGAAGCTCGACCAGATCGCCGGAGGAGGGCACTGATGCTGCGCTGGTTGAAATCCCCCGCCACGGAAACCCAGATCACCCATGGGCAGCGGCTGTGGCTCTATGTCTTCGCGGTGATCATCATGGTCCTGCTGGTCACGCCGACGCTGATCGTGATCCCGATGTCCTTCTCGGACAGCCAGTACCTGGAGTTCCCGCCCGAAACCTGGTCGCTGCGCTGGTATCGCAACTACTTCGGCTCGTCCGAATGGATGCAGGCCACGCGCACGTCCTTCCTGACCGCCTTCCTGACCATGCTGGTGGCCACGCCCGTGGGCACGCTGGCGGCCTACGGGCTGCACGCCTCGCGGGTGCGGTTCGTCCAGGCGGCCTTCGTGCTGATGATCACGCCGATGATGGTGCCGCTGGTGCTGGTGGCCATCGGCGCCTTCTATGTCTACGTGAAGTTGCAGATCCTCTACACGCTGACCGGCCTTGTCCTGGCGCATACCGTGCTGGCCCTGCCGCTGGTGACGATCGTCATCGGGTCGGCGCTGAAGGGCTATGACATGAACCAGGAGGTCGCGGCGCGGTCCCTGGGCGCGCCCCGGTGGAAGGCCTTCCTGACCGTCACCCTGCCGCAGATCAAATTCGCGGTGGTGACGGCCTCGCTGCTGTCCTTCCTGACCTCCTTCGACGAGGTGGTGGTGGCGATGTTCATCTCGGGCGGCGACAACCCGACGCTGACCCGCAATATGTTCAACGCCCTGCGCGACCAGATCGACCCGACCATCGCCGCCATCTCGACCATCATGATCCTGGTGACCACGGTGATGATGGTGCTGGCGCAGATCTTCGGCCAGGCGCGCCAGCCCGGCGGCGACTGATCCCCTTTCCGGGGCCGCCGCCCGCGCGGCCTCGCAACTCTATTCGGAGCAACCGATGACCGACCTGAAGACCTTCGCCGCCCTGGCCAACCAGCCGCTTGGCGATTTCGCCCCCAAGCCCACCACCCTGACCCCCGGCCAGGAAGAGGCCAGCGCCATGCTGTGGAGCTCGGCCGATGGCCAGACCAAGATCGGGGTCTGGGAATGCACCCCGGGCCATTTCACCGCCGACCGCACGGCGGCGGGCGAATACTGCCACATCCTGTCGGGCCGCGCCTCGGTCACCAATGCCGATGGCAGCGGCACCCGCGAGATCGGCCCCGACGACCTGCTGGTGCTGCCCCAGGGCTGGACCGGCGAATGGGTGATCCATGAACATATGCGCAAGCTGTTCATCATCACCCCCGACGCAGCCAAGTAACCCAGGGCCCGGAATCCTGCCCATGTCAGAGCATGACTTCATCGTCGTCGGCGCCGGCTCGGCGGGCTCGGTGCTGGCCAACCGGCTGAGCGAGAACGGCCGCTATTCCGTCCTGCTGCTGGAGGCCGGGGGCAGCGACCTGCACCCCTGGATCTGGATGCCCATTGGCTATGGCAAGACCTTCTACCGGCCGTCCGTCAACTGGATGTACCTGACCGAACCCTCGCCCGAGCTGGAGGGCCGCCGCTCTTACTGGCCGCGCGGCAAGGTGATGGGTGGGTCCAGCGCGATCAACGCCATGGTCTATATCCGCGGTCATGCGCAGGATTTCGAAGACTGGAAGGACGCGGGCAACCCCGGCTGGGGCTGGGACGACGTCCTGCCCCATTTCCGCGCGATGGAGGCCAACGACACCGGCGGCGACGCCTGGCGCGGCGACAGCGGCCCCTTGCGGGTCTCGACCACCGCGCGCGACCTGCACCCGATCTGCGAGGACTTCATAGCCGCCGGGGCCGAGCTGCAATACCCCCGCAACGCCGATTTCAACGGCGCCGATCAGACCGGCGTCGGCGCCTATCAGATCACCGCCGCCGACGGCTTCCGCATGTCCACCGCCCGCGCCTATCTGCGCCCGGCGCGCAAACGCCCCAACCTGCGGGTGGAGGGCCACGCCCTGGCAACCCAGTTGATCTGCGAGGGACGGCGTGTCACCGGCGTGATCTATCGCCAGAAGGGGGTAGAGAAGACCGCCACCGCCCGGCGCGAAGTGATCCTCTCGGCGGGGGCCATCAACTCGCCCCAGCTTCTGCAACTGTCGGGGATCGGCCCGGGCGCCCTGCTGCGCCGCCACGGGATCGAGGTGCGCCACGACCTGCCGGGCGTGGGGCAAAACCTGCAAGATCACCTGTGTATCGACCACCTCTACCGCGCCACGCGGCCCACGCTGAACGATCAGCTGCGGCCCTGGTACGGCAAGCTGTGGCAGGGGCTGCGCTATGTGCTGACCCGGCGCGGGCCACTGGCCCTGGGGGTGAACCAGGCGGGCGGCTTCGTCGCCTCGCGCCCCGGGCTGGCGCGACCCAACATGCAGCTTTTCTTCTCGCCGCTCAGCTATACCAAGGCGCCGCCGGGCAAGCGGCCGCTGATGAACCCCGACCCCTTCCCGGGCTTCCTGCTGTCGGCGCAACCCACGCGCCCCAGCAGTCGCGGGCATCTGGCGATCCGATCCGCCGACCCGGACGCCTCGCCCGAGATCCACCCCAACTACCTGGCGACTGACCATGACCGGCAGGAAATCGTCGAGGGCGCCCGCCTTCTGCGCCGCTTCGCCGCCACGCCCGCGCTGTCGCGCCTGATCGAGGCCGAGATCACCCCCGGCCCCGCCACCCAGACAGACGCCGAGATGCTGGCCGATTGCCGCGCCCGCGCCGGCACGGTCTTTCACCCGGTCAGCACCTGCCGCATGGGCCCGCTGGATCAGGGCAATGTCGTCGACGCCCGCCTGCGCCTGCATGGGATGGAGGGGTTGCGCATCGCCGATGCCTCGATCTTCCCCACCCTGACCTCGGGCAATACCAATGCCCCGGTGATCATGGTGGGCGAAAAGGCCGCCGCCCTGATCCTGGCCGATCACGCGGGCTAGGCTGCCCGCTTTCTGCCCCGGACTGCGCGAAAACTGGTCCGGGGTCTTCGGGGCCCCTTCCCTCTGCCCGGCGCCCTTGGCAGCCTGCGCCAGACGCCCGCCAGATCGAAGACCCGCCCATGACCCTGATCGACACCCACCACACCCGCGCCGCCGAGCCCCTGCCCCCCTCGCTTTACGCCAGCGAAAGCAGTGAGGCGCCGCGCCCGCCGCTGTCGGGGGATCGCGACGCCGATATCGTCATCATCGGCGCGGGGATCCTGGGCCTTTCCACCGCCCTGGCCCTGGCCGAGCGCGGCCATGCCCCCCTGGTTCTGGAGGCCTGCACCGCAGGCTGGGGCGCCTCGGGGCGCAATGGCGGGCAGGTGAATTCGGGCCTGAAATACAGCCCCGACCAGGTGGCGAAAGATCTGGGCACCGAGGCGGTGCGGTTCTCCTATGGCGCGCCCGGGGTGGTGCGCGATCTGGTCGCCCGGCTGAGCCTGGACTGCGACTACGTCAACGGCGGCGGCTACCGTGCGGCGCGCGACTCCACAGGCAGCCGCGAGGCCGAGGCTCTGGTGGCCGAATGCGCCCGCCATGGCATCCCGGCCGAGTTTCTTGACGCCCCCCGCATCGCCCAGGCCACGGGCACCAACCGCTACACCGGCGCCCTGTTCGACCCCCAGGCGGGGCAGCTGAACCCGCTGAAATACGCCCGCGCCCTGGCCCGCGCCGCCGAGGCAGCGGGCGCCACGATCTGCGACGCAACCCCGGTGACCGAGACGCGGGTCGAGGGCGACGGCTGGCAGCTGAGCACGCCCGGGGGCCGGGTGCGGGCGCGGCGGATCCTGATGGCGACCAATGGCTATAGCGGCGGGGTGCTGCCCCGGCTGCGCCGCGCGGTCCTGCCGATCTTCAGCACCGTGGTGGCCACCGATCCCCTGCCCGAGGGCCTGCGCGCCCGGCTGCTGGCGGGGCGTGAGGTGCTTTATGAAACCAGTTTCGTCACCGTCTACTACCGCATCGATGCGGCAGGGCGGCTGGTCTTTGGCGGCCGGGGGCCGCAAAGCCCGGCCAGTGGCCCGGGTGCGGCGCGCAACCTGACCCGGCTGGCCGAAGAGATCTGGCCCGCCCTGCGCGGCCACGGCTGGTCGCATGGCTGGAACGGACGGCTGGCGCTGACCGACGACCATTACCCGCATCTGCACGCCCTGCCCGGACGCGGCCTGGCCTGTGTGGGGTTCAACGGGCGCGGCGTGGCCCTGACCACGGCCCTGGGGCCGCGCCTGGCCGAGGCGCTGGTGACCGACCGCCCCGAGGCGGTGCCCCTGCCGGTGACACCGATCCGCCCGGTCCCCTTCCAACCCTTCTGGCCCACGGGGGTCTGGGCGGCGCTTGGCTGGCACCAGGTGAAACAGCGGCTTAGCTTCGGGCGGGCACGTCTGTAGGGGCCTAGAACCGCAGGGTGATCTGGCAGCCAAAGGCGGTGGCGGCCACGTCGCCGAAATCCACCGTGCCATGGCCGCGCGCGTCCCAGGCCTCTTTTGCCAGCCCGGCGCCCAGGGTCAGCAGACAGGTTTCCAGCGGCGTCATCTCGACCTCACGGGCGGCCAGGGCAATGGCTGTCCCCGCGAAGAGGTGCAGTTTCTTGTCGTAATCGGCAACACTTATCAATCCCGCTGTCAGCAGGGCGTGGGGATCCATGGCGGGGCTCCGGCTCAGAATGTCTTGATGAAGCCGGTGTAAACGCCCTGTTAAGTCCGAGCTACGAAAGTCTTACAAACTCCTTAACGCCCCTTCGGGCGTCACATCCGCTTGCATCGCCCGATCGGCGCGCAGGCGTCTCTGGACGGGCAAGGTAGGGACAGGAGCAAGCGAAGGGTGAGCCGGGTCGCCGCGCTACGCCCGGGGCGTCTGGTTGATCGCTGGCCGCACGTCTTGACCGAGGGCGACACGTAACGCCGTCCGAACTCCGATATGTGAGCCCCGAACAGCAAAAGACCCGCCGACCATTTCTGGCTCGGCGGGTTTTATTGTTACATCGTTTTGGATTTTTTCTAGGTCTGGCGGCGACTTACTCTCCCACGACTTAAGCCGCAGTACCATCAGCGCGACGGCACTTAACTTCCGGGTTCGGGAAGGGACCGGGTGTTTTGC